>CAYTZG010000001.1:0-29891 GCA_964442435.1 uncultured Bacteroidaceae bacterium
CCATCGGCCTACGAGGCGCTCTCACTGTCTCTGCAAGATGTTCCTCTCTATAAATTTCAACGGGTAAAAATTAATCTTACCTTCAAACTTATAGCGATCATTTTCGCTATTGCTTGGTTTACAAAATGTCAATGAACTTAATCTATCATAAAGATAGGTTCGGACGTTGCCGACTGATTTCTCTTTCGGCCCGTTTTGGCGAAAAGGACTGCAAAGGTACAACCTTTTTTCGGAACCACCAAATTTCGCAAAAAAAATTTAAAAACTTTTTCGCGTCCTTCTCTCCGGTTCCTCTCTTTTCACCTTGTCTCGTCAATGAACTTTCGTTTTCTGAATCGCGCTCGTCGTTTCGAAAACGGGTGCAAAGGTACAACCTTTTTTAAGAACTGCAAACTTTTTTTAACTTTTTTTTGTTACTTTTTTAAGAAAAGGCCTCACAATACACTGCAAGGCCATTTCTTCGCTCACTTTTTTTTGCCGTTTTTCGGCTTCGAAGCGCTTTTTTGCAAAATTTCGACCCGTTTCGCTTCCGGAAACCGCTCGATGGCATAACGCAACATCGTGCGCGGCATCCGCTTAAATCTATCATTTTCAACAAGAAAAGCCGTTTCAACCTCTTCCGATACCCGTTTCCCGACCTCGCGCAGCATCCATCCGCAAGCCTTATGTATCAGGTCGTGAGGATGTTGCATAAACTTATCGACAATGCGGAACGTGGGTTCGGCCTGCCCCGCCCGGATGAACGCATAGGTGGCGATGATGGCAATCCGCTGCTCCCACAGGTCGGGCCGCCGCGCCCAATCGTACAGAATAGCCGCCTGCCCTTTGTGCAACGCATAAGCGCCCACGATATCCGGCGCCGACAAATCGACCAAATCCCAGTTGTTGATACCGGCCGTATGCGCTTGGTAAAACGCATAACAAGCCTCTATATCGGCCCCGTTCCGCTTTCTGAGCGCGGCCTGCATCCGCGCCTTGAGCATCAACAGCGCGCACAGGCGCATTTCGTGTTGCGGATGCGCCATCATCGTTTCCCAATCGGCCTCGCTGCAACGGGCGGCGTACCGCTTGGCGAGGGCGCGCGTCTGCGGCACCGTAACGCCGTAAAAGCTGTCGCCGGCGCCATATTCGCCGGGGCCGGTCTTGAAGAAAGACTGCAGGACGCGCCGTTTTTCGGGGCCGTTGACGCGGGCGGCGGCCGCAAAATCGGCCTCCAACGCCCGGACGACCGACGACGCGGCGGGCTTGGCGGCCCGCTTGGCGACGGCCCGCGGCTTGACCGCCGGCGCCCCCACCAGGCCTTCGCGCCGGAGCAAGGCGTCCAAGCGGGGCTCCCGCCCCCGGAACGCCACGTACATATCCATCGGATTGCGGCCGCCGCCCTTGGATAGCACGGCCTGACGGAAGCGGGCGGCCGTGGCCGCGTCAAACAGGCCGTTTTCCAAAAACAACTCGAACGCATCGGCATCCAGCACCTCCGCCCACTTGTAGCCATAGTAGCCGGCCGCATAACCGCCGCTGAAAATATGCGAGAACTGCACGCTCATATTGGTTTTAGGCACGGGCGGAAACAGTTCCAAGGCCGCCACCGCCTTGCGCTCGAACGCGGCCACGGCCTTGACCTCCGCCGGCGCCGCCAACGTGTGCCAAGCCATATCCAGCGTGGCGAACGACAGCTGACGCACCGCGTTGTAGCCCGCCATAAAATGCCGCGCCGCCCGCAGCCGCTCCACCGTCTTGGCCGGAATGGGTTTGCCCGTGGCCTCGTGCCGCGCGAACAAATCCAAAAACGGCTTCTCGAACGCCCAGTTCTCCATGAGTTGCGAGGGCAACTCCACGAAGTCGCGCGGCACCTGCGTGCCGGACAAGCCGCCGTAACGGCAGTCACTCAACAGCGTGTGCAGGCCGTGACCGAACTCGTGCAGGAACGTCTGCAACTGCGAGAACGTCAACAGGCTGTCACCCTCCGGACGCGGCGGCTCGAAATTGAACACCAGCTGGACGAGCGGCCGCACCTCCGTCTTGGCATCGGGCCGCGACTGCCCGCGGAACGCCGTCATCCAAGCGCCGCCCTGCTTGGACGGCCGCGCGTAGCAGTCCAAATACAGCAAGCCCATGAAACGCGCCCCGTCATACACCGCATAGACCGCCACGTCGGGATGATACAGCGGCACGTCCGTCACGCGCTCGAAGCGCAGGCCGTAGAGTTTTTCCGCCAGTGCAAACACGCCCGCGCGCACGGCCGGCAACGGGAAATAGCGCCGTAACTTCTCCTCTTCTATATTATAATGTAGAATACGCCATTTTTCGGCATAAAACGCCACGTCCCAGGCCTGCAACGGCCCGGTCAGCCCGTCCCGCCGCGCGAAATCGGCCAAAGCCGCCAGCTCCGCCCGCGCGGCCGGCAAGGCCGAGCGTATGAGCGTATCCAAGAAGTCGTGCACACGCGCGGGCGTGCCGGCCATGCGGTGCTCCAGCGCATAGTCGGCATAGGTCGCGTAACCCAACAGGCGCGCCAACTCCGCCCGCAGGGCGACTATCCGCCGCACGACCGCCTCGTTGTTGCAATCGTTGGAATGAAAGGCCACCCGCTGCCGCGCCTCGTACATCCGGCGGCGCAGGTCGCGGCAGGCCGCCTGCTTCATCAGCGGGAAATAACAGGGCTCGCTCAGGTCGAACAGCCAGCCGGCCTTGCCCTGCCGCTCCGCCTTACGGCGGGCGGCCGCCAACAGCCCCTGCGACAATCCTTCGGTCTCGGCCCCGTCGGTCGTCACATACACATAGGCCGCCTTGTCCTTCAACACATGATGACCGAACCGTTGCCCCAAATCGGCCAACTCCTCGCTCAACGCGCGGTAAGCCTTACGGTCGGCCGCCGACAGCAAGGCGCCGTTGCGCACGAACGAGCGGTAGGTTTTATCCAACAGCTGCCAAGCCTCCTCATCCAAACCGGCCGCCGCGCCCCGGTCGGCCACCGCCGCGTCGTAAACGCGCTTCACCCGCGCGAACAAGGCCTTGTCCAACGTCAGGTCGTTTTCGTAGCGCGTCAACAACGGCAACACCTGTTCGGAGATACGCTCCAAGGCCTCCGTATGGTCGGTTTCCAAGAGATTGAAGAACACACCGCCCACACGGTCCAACTGTTGCCCCGCCACATCCAGAGGCGCCACCGTATTGAAAAACGTCGGCTTCGCCGTATCGGCCTTGATCCGCGCGATGTCGGCCCGCGCCAACGCGATGGCTTGCTCAAAGGCCGGCAGATAGTCGGCATCGTTGAAAAGATGGAAAGGGGGCGCGCCATAAGGCGTGCGCCAAGGTTGCAACAGGCTATTGGCTTGAGATTTCTTCATGATATCGGGCTTGTTAAGGCCGCGCCACGGGGGCGCCGCCGGACAAATTTAGGCATTTCAATACAAGTATCACAGATTTACCGTATATTTGTATTGTATTTAATCCGTAGAATCATGGCCAACTATCGTCAAACTTGCAAATGGAGCAGTTATTCGATTGTCATGACAGTTCTCGTGATTGGGTTCGTGGGGCTGTTAGGCTGCTTCAACTCGCCGAGGGAATGCGACACGTGGTTGCACTTTTTAGTGCGCTTCCTGTTGCCGGTTCTTGTCATTTGCGGCGTTTATTACTGTCCGCTGTTCATAGAGGTCAACCATACGCACCTCTATATCACACGCCTATTGCGCAAGAAGGAAATCGCGCTTTCGGACATCGAATCGGTGGAACGCTACGAACGCACGATGAATTTCGTCCGTTTCTGCGGCGGAGGCGGTTTTTTCGGCTTTTGGGGCTGGTACCGCAACCAAGAGCTCGGCTACTTCTTCGTCTATGCCACTAAACTCGACCAGTTGGTGTTGGTCAAGCTCAAATCCGGCCGCAAATACGTGCTCTCGTGTGAGAACGCCGACAAGATGGCCGACGTCATCAACCATTATCTCAAACAAGTCAAAACCGAAGCCATATGAAAAAGTACGTTTGCGTCGTATGCGGCTACGTGTACGACCCCGCCGTCGGCGACCCCGATTCGGGGATTGCGCCCGGCACCCCGTTTGAATCCCTGCCCGACGATTGGATTTGCCCGCTCTGCGGCGTGGGCAAAGACCAGTTCGAAGTTCAGGCGTAGTTTATGCGGTACCGGAGCGGCTTCATAGGGTTATTATGGTTGGCGGCCTGTGGGCTGGCGGCGGCGCAGCACGCGCCGGCCCCGGCGGACTTCGCGGCAACGCCCGCGCCCGGCACGGCTGAAGCCCTGTCGAACGACGCGCTCCGGCAACAGGCGGACTCGCTGCTGCAACTGATTTACCACGGCCCCGTGGAACGCAGCCGCCAGCACCACCGCGCGTTCGGCCAAACGCTTGAAACCCTCGTGCGCCGCCACCCCGAACCCGCCCCCTACCTGTGGGAAGGCCTCGAAGGGCTGACGTATTTCAAGAGCACGGACGGGCGGCTGCAACTGCTCAACTGGAGCGTGCCGAACATCAACGGCACGTCGTCTTACGGCGGCTTGGCCTGGGTAAAGCACCCCACGGCGGACAGCGCCGCCTACCTCTTTTATCCGTTGCAGGACTTCTCATCCTACCAGCCCTACCCGGAGGCGCTGACGCTGACGCCGGCGCAGTGGTGGGGCGCGTATTACTACCAGGCCGTCGAACACCGACAGGGCGACACGCTGCGGCTGACGCTCATAGGCGTAAACCACAGTCAGAACCGCTACGCGCAGAAGGTCATCGACGTGTTGCAACTGCTGCCGGACGGTTCGCTGGTCTTCGGCGCGCCGATTTTCAAACGGGAGGCCTTGCCGCAGAGCGTGGCACCGACCGACAAGGGGGCGACGCCCCACCGGCCGCAGGAAGCCGCCTACCCCAACGCCTACATCGGCTACAAGCCGCAGGGGGCCGACGACAACCCCATCGGCGCGCCGACCGCCCGACAGACGCCGGCCATGCGCCGCATCGTGTTCCGCTACAACCCGCGCACGGACCTCATCCTGCGCTACGACTACCAAACTTACCGCCGCTACCACGGCAAAAAGGCCAAAGAGACGCCCGCCTACATGATTGTATGCGACCGCCTGATGCACGACCCGCTCTCGCTCGACCAAACGGCCGCGCGCCTCGTGCCGGCCGGCGGCGTTTACGACGCCTTTGTCTTTCAGGCGCCCTTCTGGTATCCGGTGGAAGACGTCATCGCCCGCAACCCCGACGCGGCGCGCGGCGCACGCCATCGGTAGGCCGCCTTTCGGACGCCATATCCGTCATTTTGTCTTAAAAATCATCTTCCAAAGCCCTATTTTCTGACTTTTAGTCATATTTTGCGCAGCTTTCGGGCCATTCCTCCCCTTGGCGTTGTTTTTGTCCCTATGCACCGCGACGCCACCCGACGACCGCCGGGCGGCCCGAAACAAAAACGAAAAAACATCAAACTATGAATCCGAACCAACTGACCATCAAAGTACAGGAGGCGCTGCAAACGGCTATCCAAACGGCGGCCTCCCATCAGAGCCAGGCCGTGACCGACCTGCACCTGTTGCACGGCATGTTCCAGGCGGACGACCATATCTTGCCGTTTCTGCTCAAAAAGGCGGAAGCGAATCCGGCTTACATCCAACAGAAACTGAACGAGGAAATGGACCGGCTGCCGAGTTCAACGGGTACCCAGCCCTACCTGAACGCCGATGCGGAACAGGTATTCAACAAGGCGCAGGAACTGCTCAAATCGTTCGGCGACGAATACATCACGCTGGAACTGCTGTTGGTGGCCATGCTCAACACCGACACGCCCGCCGGCCGCCTGCTCAAGGCGCAGGGGTTGGACGCCAAAACGGCGACCGAAGCCGTCAAGGAATTGCGCAAGGGCCAGACGGCCAAGGACGCCAACGCCGAATCCACGTATCAGGCTTTGAACAAATACGCCAAGAACCTGAACGATTTGGCGCGCGCCGGCAAGTTAGACCCGGTCATCGGGCGCGACGACGAAATCCGCCGCGTGCTGCAAATCCTGAGCCGCCGCACGAAGAACAACCCGATTCTCATCGGCGAACCGGGCGTGGGCAAGACGGCCATAGCCGAAGGCTTGGCGCACCGCATCGTGAGCGGCGACATCCCCGACGACCTGAAAAGCAAACAGCTGTTCTCGCTCGACATGGGGGCGCTTGTGGCCGGCGCGAAATACAAGGGCGAATTTGAGGAAAGGCTGAAAAGCGTCGTCAAGGAAGTCATCCAGTCGGACGGCGAGGTGATTCTGTTTATAGACGAAATCCATACGCTCGTGGGCGCGGGCGGCGGCGAGGGCGCGATGGACGCGGCCAATATCCTCAAACCGGCGCTGGCACGCGGCGAACTGCGCGCCATCGGAGCCACGACGCTGAAAGAATATCAGAAGTATTTTGAAAAGGACAAGGCTTTGGAACGCCGTTTCCAAATCGTAATGGTGGACGAACCGTCGGTAGAGGACAGCATCTCGATTCTGCGGGGGCTGAAAGAACGCTACGAGACGCACCACCATATCCGCATCAAGGACGAAGCCATCATCGCGGCCGTGGAACTCTCGCACCGCTACATCACCGACCGCTTCCTGCCGGACAAGGCCATCGACCTGATGGACGAGGCGGCCGCCAAACTGCGGCTGGAGATGAACTCGTTGCCGGAGAAGATAGACGAACTGGAGCGTAAAATCCGCCAGTTGGAAATTGAACGCGAAGCCATCAAGCGCGAGAACGAGACGGCCAAGCTGACGGAGTTGAGCGCGGAAATCGCCAACCTGTCGGCCGAGCGCGACAGCATGACCGCGCAGTGGCGCAGCGAGAAGGCTTTGGCCGACCAAGTACAGACGCAGATGAACGACATTGAGCGTTACAAGTTCGAAGCCCAGCAGGCCGAACGCGCCGGCGACTACGAGAAGGTGGCCGAACTGCGCTACGGCCGCATCAAGGAAGCGGAAAAGGCCGTGGAGGAAGGCCGCGCCAAGCTGCACGAACTGCAAAAGGACGGCGCGATGATCAAGGAGGAAATCGGCAGCGAGGAAATCGCGGACGTGGTATCGCGCTGGACGGGCATCCCGTTGAGCCGTATGTTGCAGAGCGAACGCGAGAAGCTGCTGCATATAGAGGAAGAGCTGCACAAACGGGTGGTGGGACAGGATGAAGCCATCGCGGCCATTTCGGACGCCATCCGCCGGAGCCGCGCCGGCTTGGGCGACGAGAAACGTCCCGTGGGCTCGTTCATCTTTATGGGCACCACCGGCGTGGGCAAGACCGAGTTGGCGAACGCCTTGGCCGAATATCTGTTCAACGACGAGAATGCGATGATCCGCATCGATATGAGCGAATACCAAGAGAAGCACACGGTATCGCGGCTCGTGGGCGCGCCTCCGGGCTATGTGGGCTACGACGAGAGCGGCCAGCTGACCGAGGCGGTACGCCGCAAGCCCTATGCCGTCATCCTGCTCGACGAAATCGAAAAGGCGCATCCCGACGTGTTCAACATCCTGCTGCAGGTATTGGACAACGGACGGCTGACCGACAACAAGGGGCGCACGGCCGACTTCAAGAACACGATTATCATCATGACGTCGAACCTCGGCGCGGAGTATATCCAACAGGCGTTCGACCGCATGGCGCCGGGCAAGGAGGACGAGGCCTACGACGAAAGCCGCCGTCAGGTGCTGGAAGCCCTGCGGCAGCGCATGCGGCCCGAATTCCTGAACCGCATAGACGAAATCATCGTGTTCAAACCGCTGAACCGCGACGAAATCCTGCAAATCGTCCAATTGCAGTTGCGGCAGCTGGAAGCGGTACTCGCCCGCAACGGCTATACGGCCGCCATCAGCCAGGCCGTGTACAAGGACATCGCGCAACAGGCCTACGACCCGCAGTACGGCGCGCGCCCGCTGAAACGCTACATTCAGCGGCACATCACGAACGAGCTGTCGAAGAGCCTGCTCTCCAACGACTTCAGCAAGGAGAAGCCCATCCGCATCGATGTGTTCGAAGGCAAGTACGTGTTCTATCAGTCCGAGAAGCAAGCCTGACGCGGGCGCGCGGAAGGGCGCGGCGATACGGCACAAGCGGATCCGTCCTGCGGGGCGGGTCCGTTTTTTTATGTGAATTTTAGTAAATTTGCATCGTAACTAAGACTTGCGACGTTGGTTTACCGTTTTTTCTCGAATCTGAAGCATTACTGGGGCTATTGGCTGCTCAATATGCTGAGCAACGTGGGCTTCGTATGCTTTTCGCTGTTCTCGCTGAGTATGCTGGCGCCTTTCCTTTCGGTGCTGTTCGGCCTGACCGCGGACGTGCAGACGCCCCCGCAGCATCTGAGTTTGGATACCGACACGCTGTTGCAATACGCCTATTATTATATCGGCCGCATCCGCGACAGCCAAGGGGCCTTTCCCGCCCTGCTTTACGTGGCCGCCGCGTTCCTCGTCTTTACGGTGCTGGCCAACCTGTTCCGCTACCTCGGCCTGTTTTTCTTGGGCCCCATCCGCAGCGGCCTGATCCGCGACCTGCGCAACGACCTTTACAGCCGCATCGTCCGCCTGCCGCTCGCCACGTTCTCGCAACAGCACAAGGGCGACCTCATCGCGCGCATGACATCCGACATCAACGCCATCGACTGGGCCATCCTGACCTCCATACAGAGTTTCTTCAAAGACCCGCTGAACGTCTTGCTGTTTTTGGTGGCCCTGTTTACCATCAGCGCGCCGCTGACGCTGCTGATTATCTGCCTCATGCCGCCCTTCATCTGGCTGGCGGCCTTTATCGGCAAACGGCTCAAGGCCGATTCGGGCAAGGGACAGGCCATGATGGGCGAACTGCTGAGCCTGATCGAAGAAGCCATCAGCGGCGTGCGCGTCGTCAAATCGTTCAATCTGATTGAGTATATCGCGGACGTGTTCAAACAGAAGAACCGCCAATACGCCCGTCTGCTCAACCGCGTACACCGCCGCCGCGACCTGTCCGAGCCGCTGACGGAAATCCTGCTGATTGCCGTCTCCATCGTCGTGCTGTGGTTCGGCGGCCGGCAAGTGTTGCAGGGGGCTTTCTCGCCCGACAAGATGTTTCTGTTCATCATCCTGTTCATCAAGCTGATTTCGCCGGCCAAAGCCACGGTCTCGGCCTACTATAACTTACAGAACGGCCGCGCGGCCTTGGAACGCATTTACGAAATCATCGACATTCCGGAACAGGTGCGCGAGAAGCCCGACGCCCGCGCCAAGGCCGACTTCGAACACGACATCCGCTACGAGTGCGTCTCGTTCCGCTATCCGGACGCCGAACCCGGTCAGAGCGGCGACGTGCTCGACCAAGTGGAACTACGTTTGGAAAAGGGCAAGACCTATGCGTTTGTGGGGGCTTCCGGCTCCGGCAAGACGACGACGGCCGACCTGCTCTCCCGCTTCTACGACGTGACGGGCGGCCGCATCCTTTTGGACGGCATCGACCTGCGCGATTTGCGGCTGAAAGACCTGCGCCGGCTCGTGGGCACGGTCAGCCAGTTCCCGTTCGTTTGGAACGACACGGTGGAGAACAACATCCGCTTCGGCGGCGACTACAGCACGGAAGAGGTCGTGGCGGCCGCCAAGAAGGCGAACGCCCACGAATTCATCAGCGCGATGCCGGAGGGCTATCAGAGCCTGGTGGGCGACCGCGGCTGCAACCTGTCGGGCGGTCAACGCCAACGGGTCGTCATCGCGCGCGCCATCCTCAAAAACGCGCCGATTTTGGTACTCGACGAAGCCACGTCGGCCCTCGACACCGAATCGGAAAAAGCCGTGCAACAGGCCTTGGGCGAACTCATGCAGGGCCGCACGTCGGTGGTCATCGCCCACCGCCTCTCCACCATCCGCCATGCCGACCGTATTTTCGTATTCGACAACGGCCATATAACCGAAACCGGCACGCACGAAGAACTCATGCGCCTCGACGGCGCCTATGCCCGTCTGGTGCGCCTGCAAAACCTAACCTAAATCCTTTTCCATGGTTTTAGACGATTCCCTGCTGAACCTGCTCGTAGAGCGGGCCGAACGCTACCACGACGACACCGTGGCGATGCGGCGGCATCTGCACCGTCATCCCGAACTTTCGACCGAAGAGGTCGAAACGGGACGCTATATCGCGCAACAGCTTAAACAATGGGGCATCCCCTATCAAGACGGCTTGGCCGACACGGGGCTGTGCGCCACAATTAAGGGTGTAGAGCCCGACAGCCGCTGTGTGGCGCTCCGCGCCGACATGGACGCGCTGCCCATTACGGAACAGACCGGTCTGACGTTCGCCTCCGAGCGCGCCGGCGTCATGCACGCCTGCGGCCACGATGCCCACATGGCCTGTCTGTTGGGCGCCGCCCGCCTGTTGCAAGAGACGCGGACACTTTGGAAGGGCACCGTCAAGTTGATTTTCCAGCCCTCGGAAGAGGATTTCCGCTCCGGCGCGCCCCAGATGATTGCGGGTGGCGTGCTGGAGAACCCCAAGCCGCAGCACATCTACGCGATGCACGTGTTGCCCGACCTGCCCGCCGGCAAAGTGGGCATGAAGGCGGGGCAATACATGGCTTCGACCGATGAGCTGTACCTGACCGTCAAGGGCAAGGGCGGGCACGCCGCCACGCCCGAACTGAACGTGGACACCGTGATTGTGGCGGCCAACATCCTGACCTCGCTGCAACAGGTCGTGAGCCGCCAGGCGCCGCCCTACATCCCCACCGTGCTGTCGTTCGGCCGCATCATCGGCGAGGGCCGCACGAACATCATCCCGTCGGAGGTACATATAGAGGGCACCATCCGCACGTTCAACGAAGACTGGCGTAAACGGGCGCACGAAAACATCACGCGCTGTGCCGTAGAAACGGCGCGCGCCATGGGCGGCGACTGCGACGTGACCGTGGACCACGGCTATCCGTTCGTGCTCAACGACGCCGAGGCCACCCAACGGGTGCGCGACCTGGCCAGCCGGCTTTTCTCGCCCGAAAACGTGGAGGAACTGCCGTTGCGCATGACGGCCGAAGACTTCGCCTACTACTCGCACCTGATACCGGCCTGTCTGTTCCGGCTCGGCACGGCCAATCCCGCCCAAAAGGGCACGCAGTCCAACCTGCACACGCCCGAATTCACGGTGGACGAATCGGCCCTGCTGACGGGCGTCCTGCTCATGACCGCCTTAGGCATCGCGGGCTAAGGCAAGCCCCGGCGACGGCTATACAAAGACATAAAAAAAACGGCGGGACCTCCACGATGGAAGCCCCGCCGCTCTATTTTCGGCGAAACCGAAAACCGGTTAGTCTTCGATATCTACGACATTGCCTTTGACGTCGAACGTCATCTTAGCGCCGTTCGCCAGTCTGATTTCGTAACCGCGACGGTCGCGTTCAATCTTGGCGATGGGTACATTGGTGAAATGTTCGTTAGCGGCAGCCGCTACATTCTTCGGAACGATGCCATCCGGCACCGCGCTGTACTTGCATTCCACTTCCTTCCATTCGCCTTCGGCCGTGAATTCGATTTCCGTATTGTTGAACTTAACCTCATAATAGGTGGCGTATTTACCGCTCTTGATAGAAGCCGCCATGCTCTTTTCCTTCGGGTAGTACTTCTTCAAGAACGATTGCGCCCCCTTGGGCAAATCCGATACCGAAACCGGCCGTTCGTCGGCCATGGCCGCCCCGATGCCCAAAATCAGGCAAACGGCCAACATCCATACTTTTTTCATGACTTTTATAAAATTTAGATTTGTAGATTTATTTCACTTCTTCATAAGGAATGTCCTCCACGTCGCCATGGCGGATAACCTTGCCCATCTGTTTGAGTTTACGCCGCAGACGGATTTGCGTGTACAGGTCGTTGAGGCCGTAGAAGGCCGCGCCGATACCGAAAATGCGGAACAGCACCTCGATGCTGTCGAACGGGTTGAAGCAAATCAGAATCCCGACCGCTATCAAGGCCAACGGCATCAGATAGGCCGTAAACGGCAAGGTCACGTTCAACATCCGCCGCGAACCGATAACGACCGACAGCTGGCTGCCGCCGCCGATGGCAAGTAGCAGACCGAGGCACCACATGATGAAACGCGCGAAGAATTCGTTTTCCCAAATGACGAAAATGCCGAAGGCCGCGATGAGCACCAACCGCAGCACATCGCCGAACGACAGGGCGCGGTTCTTGCCGAGGCCTTTGACGGCAAACGACACCACGGCGCCGAGCACGATGATACCCCCGATGACGATGACCGACCAACGGGCCACCTCCGTGGGGAAAATACAGAACAATACGCCGACCGCAATAGCCAAGATACTGCGTATCAACGCGCTTTTGTAATCGATAATCGACATGAAAAAGTTCATATTCCTCAATCTTTTAGTTAAATATCGCGGACTGGCCGCGCCATTGCATACGGGTTACAAAATTATGTTTTTTTTCATACTTTTGCCAACGTTTTATGAGCCGATTCCTTTCCAATCCATCCACCCGCCGCGTGGCCAAAGGGCATCTCGCCATTTTGGCCGCCAACATCATCTTCGGCGCCAACATCCCGATAGCCAAAGCCGTAATGCCGGCCTACATGGAGGCTTACGCCATGGCGTTTTTCCGAACCGCCGGCGCGATGGCGCTGTTTTGGCTCGCCTCGCTGTTCGTGCAACGGGAGCGCGTACCCCTGCGCGACCTCATCCGCCTGTTCTTCGCGGCCATATTCGGCATTCTGATGAATCAGATGCTGTTTGTCAAGGGGTTGGAATACATCAGCCCCATCGAGGCCGCCATCGTCGTCACGTTTACCCCCATCCTCACGATGCTGCTGTCGGCCCTGTTCCTTAAAGAACCGATAACGTTCAAAAAGGCCTTGGGCGTATTGCTCGGCCTTTCGGGCGCGGTCTATATGATTGTTTCAAGCGCGCGGCCGTCGGACGCCGCCGAAGCCACCGCCACGTCGAATCACTTTATCGGCCTGACGCTCTGCATTGTCAGCGGCCTTTCCTACGCCATTTACCTGACGGCCTTCAAGCCCGTCATCCAACGTTACCGCTCCATCACCATCATGAAGTGGATGTTCCTGTTCGGTACCTGCCTTTCGTTCCCGCTCACGTTCCGCTATGTGCAACGCATTGACTTCCAAGCTTGGCAACCGCTTACGTATGTGCAAATCGGCTATGTCGTGGCGGCGGCCACGTTCCTGACCTATCTGCTCATTCCAGTGGCCCAGCAACGCCTGCGCCCCACCACGCTGAGCGTTTATAACTACACCCAGCCGATTACGGCCACGACCATCGCGCTCATCTGGGGGCTGGATCATTTCACCTGGCCTAAGGTCATCGCCACCGTTTTGGTCTTCACCGGCGTGTATATCGTAACCCAAAGCAAGTCGCGCGCCCAACTGGAGGCCGAAAGACAGGCTTCCTGAGCGGGTTTGCGAATATCGGCGTTTTATACTAACTTTGTAACCTATAAAACTACTAAACAGACCTTAATGTTCAAGCGGTTCGGACAATATCTGATGCTTCTCGGGGTGGTGTTCTCAAAACCGACCAAACGCCGTCTGTTCTGGCGGCAGGTATCCGATGAAATCTACAACCTCTGCATTAGTTCCGTTTTGATTGTCAGCATTATATCGCTTTTCGTAGGGGCCGCCGTCACGATTCAGATGCGCCTCAACATCGACAGCCCTTGGATGCCGCTTTACGCCATCGGCTATGCCACCCGCAAAGCCATTATCCTCGAATTCTCCCCCACGATTATCAGTCTGATTTTGGCCGGCAAAATGGGTTCGCAAATCGCGTCCCAACTCGGCACGATGCGCATCACCGAACAAATCGACGCCATTGAGGTGATGGGTATCAATTCGGCCAACTACTTGATTCTGCCTAAAATCATCGCGTCCCTGCTGTTCAACCCCGTTTTGATTATGCTCAGCATCGTGGTGGCGCTCATCGGCAGCTGGACCATAGGCGTCAGCGTGGGCGGCATGACGACTTACGAATTCCTTTACGGGATGCAGTTCGAACCGGAGAATTTCGACTTGGCCTACGCGCTTATCAAAACGGTGTTCTTCGCGTTCCTGATTTCCTCCATTTCGTCATTTCAAGGCTATTACGTGCAAGGCGGCGCGTTGGAAGTGGGCAAGGCGAGCACGAAAGCCGTGGTGCACAGCAGCATCGCCATCATCCTGTCGAACCTGCTCTTGACCCAATTGTTGATTTCATAACCGCAACGCCATGCTATCCATCAAATCCATAGACAAGTTTTTCGGAGACCGTCAGGTGCTTTTCGGCATCACGATGGATTTGATGCCCGGCAAGGCCAACCTGATTATCGGACGGAGCGGTTCCGGCAAAACGGTGCTCATGAAATGCCTGGCCGGCCTGCTGATGCCCGAAAACGGCGAAATATTGTTTGACGACCGCCGGTTCGACGAACGGCACGACCCCAAGACCGTGAACGAGATACGGCGCGACATCGGCATGGTGTTCCAAGGCGGTGCGCTGTTCGACTCCCAGACGGTGCTGGAAAACGTGATTTTTCCGCTCGATATGTTCAGCCGCATGACGCGTGCCGAAAAGGCCGACCGCGCCCACGACTGTCTCAAACGCGTGGGGCTGGAGGACGTGGACCGGCTTTATCCGTCGGAACTGAGCGGCGGGATGCGGAAACGCGTCGCCATCGCCCGCGCCATCGTCAACAACCCGAAATACCTGTTCTGCGACGAGCCCAATTCGGGGCTGGATCCGCAGACCTCGGCGCGTATCGACGCCCTGATTGCCGAAATTACGGAGGAATACCGCACCACGACGGTCATCAACACGCACGACATGAACTCGGTGCTGCAATACGGCGACATCGTGCATTTCATTTTTGAGGGCAAACGCTGGTGGACGGGAAACCGACATACGATTTTAGAGGCGGACGATGCCGAACTGCGCCGTTTCCTCGAAGCCTCCGAACTGACCAAACGCCTGTTGCACGCATGAACTTCCTCGATTTGCTGATTGTCATTCCGTTGATTTGGTTCGGATACAAAGGATTCCGAAACGGCTTGGTCATGGAACTGGTCAGCATCCTGTCGCTCATCGCCGGCATCTACATCGCCATCCGTTTCTCGGCCTGGGTCGGCCAACAGCTGGGCATCAAGGGCGAATACGCCGCCACGATTTCCTTCATCATCACGTTTTTAGGCGTTCTCATCGGCACCTACCTGCTCGGCAAGTGCATTGACGGCTTGGTCAAGATGCTGTCGCTGGGGTTGCTGAACCGTTTCTGCGGCCTCGTCATCGGGCTGTTCAAGACGGCCTTGGTCGTGGGCTTGCTCATTTTCTGCTGGAACCGCATCGACCGCCAACAGCATATCCTCAAGCCCGAAATCCGCAACCATTCGCTGCTTTTCCGGCCCATGGAGACGCTTTCCTATAAGATTTGGCCCGTACTCAATACGTTGAACGAACGTTTCCAAAGCAAATGCGCCGAAGCAACCGCCTGCGACTTCCGTCCCGACGGTTCATCGCGCCATGAAGAATCAATCTCCCTTATGTCATGAGTTACGAAATCATTTACCTTCTGCTCATCATCACGCTGTTTAGCCTCGCCTGCTCCGACCTCGTCGTCGGCGTCAGCAACGATGCGGTCAACTTCCTCAACTCGGCCACGGGTTCCAAGGCGGCGCCGCTCTACATCGTGCTCATCATCGCCAGCATCGGCATCCTGCTGGGCGCGACGTTCTCCAGCGGCATGATGGAGGTGGCGCGGAGCGGCATCTTCTATCCGGCCAAGTTCTATTTCAACGAGGTCATGCTGATTTTCCTCGCCGTCGTGATTTCGGACGTTCTCTTGCTCGATTTGTTCAATACGTTCGGCCTGCCGACCTCCACCACGGTGTCGATGGTGTTCGAACTGCTGGGCGCCTCCATCGCCATATCGGTCATCAAGATTTACCACAACGCCGGCGAAACGCTCGCGCAACTGCCCGCCTATATCAATACGTCCAAGGCTTCGGCCATCGTGTTCAGCATTTTGGCCTCGGTGTTCATCGGCTTTATCTTCGGTATGGTCGTACAGTTTTTGGCCCGTTGCCTGTTCAGCTTCAAGACCAAACGCACGATTCGGTATTTCGGCGCCATTTGGGGCGGCCTCTGCATCGCGTTGATTGCCTATTTCTTGATTTTCAAGGCCATGAAAGACTCCACGCTGTTGCGTCCCGAATGGATTGAATTTTTGGGACAGCACACGATGGAATTCCTTGGCCTGACGTTCGCCGTATCGGGGCTGATTCTGTGGGCGGTGCAACTGCTGTTCAAATACAACCCACTGCGCGTCATCGTGCTGGCCGGCACGTTCGCGTTGGCCATGGCCTTTGCCGGCAACGACCTCGTCAACTTTATCGGGGTTTCGATGGCCGGCCTGAGTTCTTTCGAGATTTTCCAACAGGCGGGCGGCATCGCGCCCGACCAGTTGGCGATGGGAGCCTTGGCCGGACAGGACGCGCCCACGGCCACGATTTTCCTGTTCATGGCCGGCGTCATCATGGCCTGTGCGCTGTGGTTCTCCAAAAAAGCCCGCACCGTGCTCAAAACGACGGTCAACCTGAGCAGTCAGAACAGCGAGGAGGAACGTTTCTCGTCCACGCCGCTGTCGCGTTCGGTCGTCAAGATGTTCGTGGGCATGAGCGAAGCCATCGACCGCATCCTGCCGCCCGCCTTGAAGAAGGCGATTGCCAAGCGGTTCAAGCCCGCCAAGGAACAGGAGGAAGGCTTGGCGTTCGACTTGGTACGCGCCTCGGTCAACCTCATGGTGGCCGCCTCGCTCATCGCGTTCGGTACCTCGCTCAAGCTGCCGCTATCCACCACCTATATCACGTTTATGGTGGCCATGGGCTCGTCGTTGTCTGACGGCGCCTGGGGCCGTGAGAACGCCGTTTACCGCGTTACCGGCGTATTTACCGTTATCGCGGGTTGGTTCATGACCGCGCTCGTGGCGTTGCTATTGGCGTTCTGCCTCGCCAGCCTGTTCCACTTCGGCGGCGTGTTCGCCATCATCCCCGTCATCGGCCTGGTGGTGTTCCTCATGCTGCGCAGCCGCATCATCTCCAAACGGAAAGCGATGCAGCAGGCGGAACAGACGGGTTATCTGTACGGCCAATGGACGGAAGACGAAGGCCTGGTGGGCAACATCAACAACGAAATGATCGGGCTGCTGGAACAGATTCCGGCCCTGTACGACGAGGTGTTGAACGGCTTGGAGGCCGAAGACCTGCGGCTGCTGCGCAACACCAAACGGGTATTTCAGGAGTTGGATACGCATACGCAGTTGATGAAAAACAAGTTCAACGACACGGTGACGCTGTTGCAGGACAAGGGCGTGGCCGGCTCGGCCTTCTACGTGCAGGCCGTGAACTACCTGCGCGAAATCCTGCACTCGGCCTCCTTCCTCATCGACGCCAGCTACGAGCATACCGACAACCGGCACAAGCCGATGTTGCCGGAGCAGATTTCCGAACTTCGGAGCGGCTCCAAGACGCTGCACGAGTTGTTCGACCACCTGATTTTCATTATACGCAACGGCCACTACGCCCAGCTGGAGGACTTGAACGCCGAACACCTGAAGGCCATCTCGTGGTTCGACTTTTTGGACAAGCGGCAAATCAAGCGCATCAAGAGCGGCAACAGCGGCACCAAGAACAGTTTGCTGTTCCTGCGGCTGACCGAGAACGTAAAGAACATGATTCTGTTCGCCTACCTGATGGGCAAGGCCGAACGCGACTTCAACCTGCCCGCGCCGTCCACGACCGTGACCCCGATGGCGATTCCGGCCAAATAACGACGCAAGGCTATGGAGCGTAAACAGACGCAAGGCGGGCCGGCCATCGGCTTGGACGCCAAACGCGCGGCCTACAACGGCACCGGTCTGGGCAACTACAGCCGCTTTGTGATAGAAGGCCTGGCGGAAGCGATGGCCGCGCATACGGAGGCCGACCTTCCGCAAACGCTCTATCTTGCGGCGGCCCGCAAAAACAAAAGGCCGCTTTCGGCCGCCTACAAGCGCTTGTTGGAACGCTATCCGAGCCAGCTCGCCGCCCTGCCGCCCCAAGGCTTTTGGGCCAAACGGCTGCCGTCGCTCTGGCGGCGTTACGGCATGGGGCGCACGCTTGCCCAAGCCGGCATAAGGCTGTACCACGGCCTGAGCAACGAACTGCCCGTGGGCCTCGCCCAACGCGGCATCCGCAGCGTGGTAACGGTACACGACCTTATTTTTCTTGTCTATCCGCAGTTCTACAAGCCAATCGACAGATTGATATATAACTTCAAGGCGCGGCACGCCTGTCGGCAGGCCGACCGGATTCTGGCCGTAAGCGCGTGTACGAAACGCGACATCGTGCGGTATTACGGCATAGACCCCGACAAAATACACGTCATCTACCAAGGCTGCGAGCCCAAATACGCCGAGAATCCGGGGCCGTCGGCCACGACGGCCGTGCGGCGGCGCTACCGACTGCCCGAAGACTTCCTGCTGTTTGTGGGTAGCATAGAGGAGCGCAAGAACCTCGGTATCGTCATCGAAGCGCTGGCCCGCCTGCGCGAGACCCACCCCGCCCTGCACCTCGTGGCGGTGGGCAAACGGACGCCCTATACGGCCCGCGTGGAAGCCCGCGCCGCCGCCCTCGGCCTGTCCGACCGGCTGCACTGTCTGCATGGTGTGCCCGACGAAGACCTGCGGGCGCTCTATCATGCCGCGCGTATCTTTGTCTATCCCTCGCGATACGAAGGCTTCGGCATCCCGATTGTGGAGGCGGTTCACGCCGGCCTGCCGGTCATCGCCGCCAGCGGCTCCTGCCTCGAAGAGGCGGGCGGCCCGGCCTGTCGCTACATGGCCCCCGACGACGCGCCGGCCTGGGCGGAGGCCATCGCCGACCTGCTGTCAAACGCCGACGCCCGCGCCCGTATCGTGACGGAATCCCAAGCCTACGTGCGCCGGTTTGACCGGGCCGCCGTCACGGCACAGCTCATCGCACTCTATAAGGAAATTCTGTAACGTTCCCCGCCATCCGCTTACAAAAAAACGGTGGCCGACCGCCGTCAACCACCGTTCCCCTTTCGGTTTATCTATCGACCTTACAACTGCAAGGCCGCTTTCAACGCGTCGATGCGTTGGTTCAGCGCGGCTTCCTGCTCCGCCAGCGGACAACCTTCCCGCCACGGCGCCTTGACTTCGAAATAGAATTTGATTTTGGGCTCGGTACCCGACGGACGCACCGTCACCTTGCCGCCCTGCTGTGTAAAGAACTGCAGGACATCGGCCGGCGGCAAGCCTTGGAAGCCCTTGGCGTAGTCGCGCACCTCGCAGACGGTCTCCGCACCGATGCTTGCGGGCGGGTTTTCGCGGAAGCCGGCCATCATGCGCTGGATTTCCTCACTGCCGGAGCGGCCCTTCTTGGTGAGCGACACCAAAGCCTGCACATACAGCCCGTAGCGGCGATACGTGTCTTCGAGCAACTGCATCACGCTCTTGCCGTCCGCCACGGCCGCGGCCACCATCTCGGCGATGACGCAGGCCGTCATCACGGCGTCCTTGTCGCGCACGAAGTCGGCCGCCAGATAGCCGTAGCTTTCCTCGCCGCCACCGACGAAGAAGGCCTTACCCTCCTGCTCGCCCAGCACCTCGGCGATATATTTGAAGCCCGTCAGCACATCGTAGCAACGTGCCCCCTGCGCCTCGGCCATATCCTTGAGCATCTCGGTCGTCACAATCGTCTTGACCACATAGCGGTTGGCCTTGGCCGCGGAACGGCGCAACAGATAGTCGGTTACCAAAGCCGCCGTCTGGTTGCCGTTCAACAGGCGGTAGCCGCCCTGTCCGTCCGGCACACCGATGCCGATACGGTCGGCGTCCGGGTCGGTCGCCATCACGATATCGGCCTTCAACGTGGCCGCCAACGCCATACCGGCCGACATGGCGGGCTTTTCCTCCGGATTGGGCGAAGCCGCATACGGAAAGTCACCGTCCGGCCACATCTGCTCCGGCACGGCGCAAACCTGTTCGAAGCCCCATGCCCGCAAGGCCTTGGGCACCATCGTCATGCCGGTGCCGTGCAAAGGCGTATATACAATCTTGACGTTCCGCCGTGCCTGCGCCGACACTTCCGGCGAGCGCAAGGCTTCCAACGCCTGCATATAGGCTTCCTCTATCTCGGCATCCACGTAATGAATCAGGCCGGCGCCCCCCTCGCGCTTGACGAGGTCGTAGGACGTGATTTTGCGCACCTCCTCGATGACCGCCTTGTCGTGCGGGCTCACGAGCTGGCCGCCGTCCGCGCCGTAGGCCTTGTAGCCGTTGTATTCCTTGGGGTTGTGCGAAGCCGTGACCATGACCCCGCCGCAGCAATGCTTGTAGCGCACCGCAAACGAGAGCAAGGGCGTGGGCCGCATCCCCGTAAAGATATACACCTCGAAACCGTTGGCCGCGAAAATTTTGGCCGTTTCCAACGCGAACTGCGCGCTGCCGTGCCGCACATCGTAGGCCACCGCCACGCGCTTTTCCCAGCCTTCCTTGCCGCAAGCCGCCGACAGATAGTTGGCGAACCCCTGCGTGGCCATGCCCACCGTATAGCTGTTCATACGGTTGGTGCCCACGCCCAAAATGCCGCGCAGGCCGCCCGTGCCGAATTCCAGATCCTTGTAAAAGGCCTCGGTCAAATCGTCTTCCCTGGCCATCAGGTCCGCCACCGCCTTGCGCGTGGCTTCGTCATACGGGGCTTGCATCCAAGCTTCCGCCTTCTTTTTGATTTCGGGTGCTATCATAAGTCCTCCTTATTTTATATACCACGCGTACAGTCGCGCGATACCTTCTTCCAAACGTACTTTCGGCCGCCAGCCCAAGTCCGACAGCTTGGATATATCCAACAGCTTGCGCGGCGTGCCGTCGGGCTTGGACGCGTCGTACACCAAACGTCCGCCGTAGCCAACGGCCCGCTTCACATAGTCGGCCGTCTGCGCGATGCTCGCCTCCTCGCCGCTGCCCACGTTGATATGCGTGTTGCGGATTTGCGTTTCGCCCGGCTTGACCAAGTCTTTGAACGAGATGTGTTCCATGACATAGACGCAGGCTTCGGCCATGTCCTCGCTCCAAAGGAACTCCCTTAGCGGCTTGCCCGTGCCCCACAGCGTGACGGTGTTTCCCTCGATGCCGTACTTGGCCAGGATGCGCTTGATGGCCGCAAAGTCGGCCCCGCCGTCCACACCCTCCACGGGCCGCGCCCGCAGGTCGCGCCGCAGCGCCGCCTCGTCGCCTTCCATCAGGCATTTACCCAAATGAATCTTGCGAATCATGGCCGGCAGCACGTGCGAGGTCTCCAGATTGAAATTGTCGTTGGGGCCGTAAAGGTTTGTCGGCATCACCGACAGGAAGTCCGTGCCGTATTGCAGGTTGTAGCTCTCGCACATCTTAAGCCCCGCGATTTTGGAGAGCGCATAGGGTTCGTTCGTGTATTCGAGTTCGGACGTCAGCAGACAGTTTTCCGGCATGGGTTGCGGCGCAAGGCGCGGATAGATGCAGGAGCTGCCGAGAAAAAGCAGTTTCTTGACGCCGTGCGCATACGATTGATGAATCGTATTGCAGGCAATCATGAGGTTCTCGTAGATGAACTGCGCCCGATACGTGTTGTTGGCCTGGATGCCGCCCACCTTGGCCGACGCCACGACCACATAGTCGGGACGCTCCGCCTCAAAGAAACGCGCCGTGGCCGCCGTATCGGTCAGGTCGAGTTCGCCATGCGTGCGGCCCACGAGATTGCGGTAGCCCTTGGCCTCCAACGTCTTCCAGATGGCTGACCCGACGAGTCCGCGGTGCCCCGCTACATAAATCTTGCTGTCCTTTTCCATCTATTCAAAATAATTCATGATGCGGTAGCCGCCCTGCCGCAGGTATTCTTCGCGCCGCATGAGCTTGAGGTCGCTGTCGGTCATCTCGCTCACCAACTTCGGCAGGTCGTATTCCGGCTGCCAGCCGAGCTTTTGCTTCGCCTTGCTGGCGTCGCCGAGCAGGAGTTCCACCTCGGTGGGACGGAAATACTGCGGGTCAACGGCCACCACCGCCGTGCCGATACGCTTGGCAAAGGCCGCATAGTGTTCCGCGCCCACCTTCGCTTCGAACACGGCCTTATCCACGGCTGCCACAAACCCCTGTTCCTTCATGCCCTCGCCCTTGAACTCGACGGTGACGCCGATATGCGCCATGGCCATGCGCACGAAATCGCGGATGGAAGTCGTGGTGCCCGTCGCAATCACATAGTCGTCGGGGCGTTCCTGTTGCAGAATGAGCCACATCGCGCGCACGTAGTCTTTGGCGTGCCCCCAGTCGCGCTTGGACGACAGGTTGCCGAGATATAACTTATCCTGCAGGCCCAAGGCCATCTTGGCCACGGCCCGCGTGATTTTTCGCGTGACGAACGTCTCGCCCCGCACCGGCGACTCATGGTTGAACAGGATGCCGTTGCTGGCGTGCATACCGTAGGCCTCGCGGTAGTTGACCGTAATCCAGTAGGCGTAGAGTTTGGCCGCCGCATACGGGCTGCGCGGATAAAACGGCGTTTTTTCGGTCTGAGGCGTCTCGCGCACAAGCCCGTAGAGTTCGGACGTGGAAGCTTGATAGAGCCGCGTCTTGTCCGTAAGGCCGAGCAGGCGCACGGCCTCCAACAGCCGGAGCGTGCCGACGCCGTCGGCGTTGGCCACGTATTCGGGCGTGTCGAAGCTGACCTTGACATGGCTCATCGCCGCCAGATTATAGATTTCGGTGGGTTGCACCTTTTGGATGATGTCCGTCAGGTTGAGGCTGTCGGTCATATCGCCGTAATGCAGGATGAACCGCCGCCCCTGCTGTTGCGGGCCTTCGTACAGATGGTCGATGCGGTCGGTGTTGAACAGCGATACGCGCCGCTTGACACCATGCACCTCATAGCCCTTCTTTAACAGAAATTCACTCAAATACGCGCCGTCCTGCCCGGTTACCCCGGTTATCAGCGCCACTTTCCTCGTTTGCTCCGACATAAGTCTGTCAATTTGTATTCACAAATATACGAAAAAGTGAATAAAAAACGGGCAGGCCATTACGACCTGCCCGCTTGACTTGGTGTCCTTTTCCGCTACCTTACCACCACTTTACTCCGTCTGCCATCGGATACAACGGGGGCCGCCAACTTTTTTTCATATGTTTTCAAACTTGAACGTATAATATAACAAACGACCAATATCACTTGCAAAATTTACCATTATGAAATCTATAAAACAGACCGACAAAACGACCTTACCATCGGATTACAATGAATGGCGCAATACCA
The DNA here is from genome assembly GCA_964442435.1 of uncultured Bacteroidaceae bacterium. Taxonomy (GTDB): domain Bacteria; phylum Bacteroidota; class Bacteroidia; order Bacteroidales; family P3; genus CAMXAS01. Next base: position 23,321 of record CAYTZG010000001.1, read on the forward strand.
TCGAAACACTGATAAAGGCGTCGAAACTTAATGCGACATTCCATGTCAATGCCGATATGCTACAACTTTATTGGAATATAGGCCATCATATATTGTCAAAACAAAAACATCATGGATGGGGCGCACAAGTCATCGGCCAACTGGCCAAAGATTTGTCGGCAAGATTTCCGGACGACAGGGGCTATTCCGCACGCAATTTAAGCTATATGAAATGGTTTGCAGCCACTTATCCCGACTTCCCAATTTTGCAAGTGGGACTTGCAAAATTTAAGGACAAACCGATTTCTCAAACCGCACTCGCAAAACTGGCCAACGGAAAAGAGACAATAGAAGTGCCTTTGACAACCATCAGTTGGTATCACCATATTTCACTCCAACCCAAACTTAAAAACAGCGCGGATTTGGCCTTCTATATTTTGGAAACCGCCCGCAACGGCTGGAGCCGTGATACGATGCTGAGTAAGATTGACAACGGCTATATGACTGCCGTGGGCAAATCGATCAATAATTTTGAGACAGCGCTCTCCGGTTTCGATTCTGATTTAGCGAAATACGCGTTCAAAGACCCTTATAATTTCAGTTTCATCGGCACAATGGCGCTACATCATGAACTTGACATAGAAAAACAACTCGCCTCCCGAATAACCGATTTTCTCATGGAAATGGGACAAGGATTCGCTTTCGTAGGACGACAATACAACATTACCATCGATGGGGATGATTATTACATTGATATTCTCATGTACCATCTTCATTTGCACTGCTATGTCGTTATCGAATTAAAAGCGGTCGAGTTTATGCCGGAATTCGTAAGCAAACTTAATTTTTACATTTCCGCTGTGGACGAATACGTAAAAACGCCGGCAGACAATCCCTCTATCGGGCTTCTTTTATGCCGGAGTAAAAACAATAAGAAAGCAGAATTCGCTCTACGCGGCATAACACAGCCAATGGGCATCGCCCAATACGAAACCGAAAAGTTATTCAATGACGTAGCGGCTGCATTACCAAGAATTATTGACTTTGAATCATATACCAAGAAGCAATAAAAACAGACAAAAACGGGCAGGCCATTACGACCTGCCCGCCGGTTGTTGCATTCCTTTCTTCCGCTACCTTACCACCACTTTGCAGCAGCGGCCGTCAGAGACGACGCACAGGACGTACACGCCGGGGCGCAGGAGTTCTATCGTATGGTCAAAACCGCGATACACGCATTGCCCCGTGACCGTAAAGGCCTCCACTTCGCCGAGGCCATCCGCGAGGTAAGCCGTACGACCCTGCACGTAGGCGAAAGGCGCAGCAGAGAGGGCCGACTCGTTGGCCGTGGTGTCAATAGGTGGCGTAAGCGGTGCCGAGGTCATCAACATAAATTCAACCGTATCGAATCCTAAGGAAATATCCCCGGAAAAATGAGTCGCATAACGATAAGTGACTTCATCCGCATTGAAGAACAAGCGCGTTCCATCTATATAACCGCCTGTCACGCTACCGATTCGCGACACATCCATGCCCGGCAAGGTTCTCAAATCAAAAAAGACATTATCATCCAACTCCACTACCCTAACATTATTAGAACACCGCAAATCCGCCAACAACGGATTTTGCGTAATGTCCAACGACGTCAACTGATTATCCCAACAATACAATCCCACCAACGCCAGATTCCGCGTAACGTCCAACGAGGTCAACTGGTTATAACCGCAATACAAAGCTTGCAGTTCCGAGTTCTGCGTAACGTCCAACGAGGTTACGCCGTTGGATTTTTCCCATGTACCAGAGCAATAGAAACTATTGATGCGCACTTCCGGTGCCGTGGTGTAAACCATAACCGCATAACTACCGCCTTCGGCATAGGTCTTGGTAAAAGACGTATCGGACGACATAGCATATAAATAAGTGCCGTCCCCCCAATCCACACAGAATGTCTCCCGACCGGCAGGCCAATTTGCATCAACACTGACACCGATGCGCAAGGGCTTTTCTTCCCCTGCCTCGGCCGTCCAAGTCATAAAGATGGTGTCGCAGATGGCGGTAAGCAATCTAAATTCAACCGTATCGAACCCTAAGGAAATATCCCCGGAAAAATGAGTCGCATAACGATAAGTGACTTCATCCGCATTGAAGAACAAGCGCGTTCCATCTATATAACCGCCTGTCACGCTACCGATTCGCGACACATCCATGCCCGGCAAGGTTCTCAAATCAAAAAAGACATTATCATCCAACTCCACTACCCTAACATTATTAGAACACCGCAAATCCGCCAACAACGGATTTTGCGTAATGTCCAACGACGTCAACTGGTTGTGATCGCACCACAAATATTCCAATACCAGATTCTGCGAAACATCCAGCGATGGCAACTGGTTAGAAGAGCAACGCAATAACTCTAGTGCCATGTTCTGCGTAACGTCCAACGATGTCAACTGATTAACAGAGCAATACAAATGCACCAATCCCGCATTCTGCGTCACGTCCAACGATGTCAACTGATTATTATCGCATACCAAGCACCATAGATACGCGTTCTGCGTAACGTCCAACGACGTCAACTGGTTATGTTGGCAATATAAGTTGTTTAGATACGCGTTCTGCGTAACGTCCAACGATGTCAACTGATTAACAGAGCAATACAAATGCACCAACAACGGATTCTGCGTAACGTCCAACGAGGTCAACTGGTTATTATAGCAATTCAAATACCTCAGTCCCGCGTTCCGCAATACGTCCAACGAGGTTACACCGTTGGTTCCATCCCATGTATTATTACCATTGCATTCGAACCTCTCGATGAGCACTTCCGGTAACGTGGTGTAAACCACAACCGCATAATTACCGGCCGCCGAATAAGTTTTGGTAAAAGATGTATCCGTCGCACACGATTCCAACCGCGTGCCATCCCCCCAATCCACGCTGAAAATCGTGGTCCCTTGAGATATTCCTAAATCCAGCAACCCTATACTCAGGGATTTCTCATCTCCAGCCCCAGCCTCCCAAGTCATAAAGATCGTGTCGCAGACGGCGGCAAACAAGTAGAATTCCACCGTATCGGACACTTCCTCATTCTCGCCACTATAGCCAATGGCATAACGATACGATACCGCAGCCGCCTCAAAAGACAGACGCGTGCCGGACAGACGCCCCCCCCTCACGCTACCGATTCGCGACACATCCATACCCGGCAACATGTCCAATTCCAATCCATTATCCACATCTAAATCCACTATCCGCATATTGTCATAGCAATACAATTGCACCAACAACGGATTCTGCGTAACATCCAACGAGGTCAACTGGTTGCGAGAGCACGCCAAATATTCCAACGCTAGATTCCGCGACACATCCAACGAGGTCAACTGGTTATCAAAGCAAGACAAACGTTGCAAGGTCGAGTTCTGCGACACGTCCAACGATGTCAACTGGTTATAGCTGCAATCCAAGCTTTGCAGTTCCGAGTTCCGCGTAACGTCCAACGAGGTCAACTGGTTATAGCTGCAATCCAAGCTTTGCAGTTCCGAGTTCCGCGTAACGTCCAACGAGGTTACGCCGTTGGTTTCATCCCATGGTCTATCGCATGCGAAACTATGGATGCGCACTTCCGGTAACGTGGTGTAAACCACAACCGCATAACTACCGCTTTCGGCATAGGTTTTGGTAAAAGACGTATCGGACGACATAGCGTATAAATAGGTGCCATCACCCCAATCCACACAGAATGTCTCCTGACCGGCAGGCCTATTTGCACCAAAACTGACACCGACGCGCAAGGGATTTTTCTCCCCGGCCTCGGCCGTCCAGGCCAGGGAAATCGTGTCGCAAGCCGTTTCCGCGGCCATAACCGGCAAGCCGATAAACGAAACGACTACCCCATAAAGCCATCCTGTCCACAATATTAACTTTTTCATTGCCGTATATCTTTAAACTTCACTATCATCCGTCCTATTTCGGTAGCCAAGATAATATATATATCGCAAAGCACCAAATCTTTCGGCCACTTTTTTCAAAAAAGTTTTCAACAAAACGGCTTTTTCTCAATATTTTCACAGGGTTTGAGGCCCACTTGCGCCTCGCCCCTATGTCTGACTTTTTACAAAACTTTCGGAAAACGCAGTTTTTTGAGGGCGAAAATCGTAGGAAAACGCAGTTTTGGGACCGTAACGGGCGGCATTTTGTACGGTCGTTTTCGTATATTTGAGGGTGGAACGCGGCGATGGAGCGCGGTTTTAAACCAAATCAAAACACTGAAAATCAAAATGAACCAACATGATTTTTCCATTCCCGAGGCGGTGCGCGAAGCGGCGCGGCACATCGAAATCATGGCGCCGGCCGGCTCGTTCGCGGCCCTGCACGCCGCGCTCAAGGCGGGCGCAAACGCCGTCTATTTCGGCATCGGCTCACTCAATATGCGCGCCACGGCGGCCATGAACTTTACCGAAGCCGACCTGCCCGAAATCACGGCCCTGTGCCATGCGCAGGGCGCAAAAGCCTATCTGACCGTCAACACGATTGTCTATGACGAAGAACAGGCGCAAATCGCGCACGTGCTGGAACTGGCCGCCACGCACCATGTGGATGCCGTTATCGCGTCCGACTGGGCCGTCATTACGCGCGCGCGGCAACTCGGCCTCGAAGTGCATATCTCCACGCAGTGCAACATCACGAACATCGACGCCGTGCGCCACTACGCCGCCTATGCCGACGTGATGGTGGCCTCGCGCGAGATGAGCCTCGAACAGCTCACGCGCCTGATTGACCAAATCCGCGAGCGGGACATCCGCGGCCCCAAGGGCGAGTTGGTGCAGGTGGAGATTTTTGTACACGGCGCGCTCTGCATGGCCGTATCGGGCAAATGCTACCTGAGCCTCGACCATTTGGCCCGCTCGGCCAACCGCGGCAGCTGCCTCCAGCTCTGCCGCCGCCCGTACCGGCTCTCGGAGGTGGCCGACACACCCGAACAGGAGATTACGGAGATAGACGTCGATAACCGATACCTGCTCTCGCCCAAAGACCTCAAGACGGTGGATTTCCTCGACCGCCTCATCGCCACGGGTATCCGCGTGCTCAAGATAGAAGGGCGCGGACGGGCGGCGGACTACGTCAAGACCGTGACCGAAGTCTATAAGGAGGCCGTGGCCGCCTGCGCCGACGGCAGCTACGGGCCCGAAAAAATCGCGCACTGGAACGAACGGCTCGGCCACGTCTATCACCGTGGCTTTTGGGAGGGCTACTACATGGGGAAAAAGACGGGCGAATGGAGCACGCGCTACGGTTCGTCGGCCGACCGCAAGAAAACCTATGTGGGGCTCGTGGCCAACTATTTCAGCCGCCTGCAGGTGGCCGAAATAAAGGTGGAGGCCGGCGCGTTTTCGGTGGGCGACGAGCTGACGGTGATTGGGCCGCACACGGGCGCCTACGAAACGACGGTACCCGAAATCCGCGTGGACTTGGTGCCGGTGAAGACGACGCGCAAGGGCGAGTCGTGCTCGATACCCGTAAGCGAACCCGTGCGCAAGGGCGACAAGGTGTATCGCGTGGACAAGGCCGACTACCCGACGGCGAACGCATAGCGCACCGTCTTGCGGCGGCCGTCGGGATGCACGAGCTTGAAAAGCCATACATAGACGCCCGCCCTTAGGCTCAGCCCCTTGTCATCCTCGCCTTTGTATATCCAGCGGCCTCGCGCCGACAGGATTTCATCCGCCGCCAGCAGTTTCATCCGGCGGCCACAGGCGTCGTAGAGTTCCGCCTTGCAGACGAATCCCTGCAAGGCTTCGTTCCAACTTATTTCCGTATAGTCGTTCCGCCCGTCGCCGTTGGGCGTGATGAGCCGCGTGCTGAATTCGAAATAACGGCCAAACGCGCGTTCCTCGGCCTCCAAATCGCCGTTGTACTGCGAATTGGGACAGCCGGGCGTGGCGCCGCCCTCCGCCATCGAAGCCGACTGCCAGTTGTCGGCCCGCGAGGCCGGAACCTTGAAGCCGATACGCTCCAACGACACGCCCTTGACCGACGGTAGCAACACGTGGTGCATGGCCTTGTCATAGACGGCTTCTTCGCCATACACCGTGTCGGTGGGCGACAGCCACGCCCACAAGAGGCGGCCGCCCGACGCGTTGAGCGTCGGGAAGGCGGAGGCGGTATATACCTGTTCCCTACAGGGTGCATAGCGCGGCGAAAGGCTTTCCGCATCCTTGCACCAAGCCACGTAGCCGCCCGGCGGCACTATGAGCGCAGTATCCTTGCAGAGCCGCGACCATTTGACTTTGGCGCCGCCTCCGCCTTCGGCCGTGCCGACGGCATCCCCGCTGACAACGCCTACATAAAGGTAGTAAGGCCACAGGGCTGTGTCCGACGCGTTGTAGAGCTCCACAAACTTGCTCTCGCCAGTCTCCACGTCAAACAGGATTTCGCTCCACAGCCAGGCCGTCGGCACGGGCGGCCGCCCCCATGCGGGGAGACCGGGCGCGGGCGGGGTTATGGGCAGCGTATCCACGGCGGGGGGCAGCGTATCGGCCGGCGGGTCGGGCTCAGTCGGCGGGTCTGGGTCAGTCACGGGCGGAAGCGTATC
>CAYTZG010000001.1:29991-209647 GCA_964442435.1 uncultured Bacteroidaceae bacterium
GGCGGCTCCGGGTCGGGCGCGCCGCCGCCCAAGCGCATCGCGTCCACGGCGAACTTCGTGGCCCGCGAGGCTGTACTGTAATAGACGTAGAAGCCCGTATAAAGCGGGCGGCGACGCAGGCTGTCCGGCAGAAACGCCGCCCAATCCAAGGCCAAGCCCTCGCCCTCCGTCTGCCAACGGGTGCTGTCGGGCAGCCGCACCCAAAAGGCCGCTTCCCCCGCCCCGTCCGCATCCGTTCCCGCCACCCGCCACCTGAGCGCATAGGCGGCCCCGCCGCTTTTCTTATAGACGGTTTCGCCCGACCACAGCAACGTCTGTTCCCGTCCTTGCTGCCGATACAGCCGCCAGCGGTTCTCGCTCCCCTTTTCGCCCATTTGGAAATACAGCGCCTGCACGGTGGAGTCCGTCCACAGCGTATCGCCGCCCGCCCAGCCGCTCAGCCACACATAATAGCGGAAGTAATTCGTGGACGAGGGATTGAAACCGGTCCAAAACGCCCCCTGCCCGCACAAACCTTCCCGCTCGGCCTGCGCCCAAAACGCGGCCAGTCCGGCCGAATCCAATTGCGCGGCGTCGCCCCACACGGGCCGCATGAGGCACAATGCGGCCTTGGCGGCCGAAGTGTCGGTTCGCGCCATGCCGTTCTCCGCCACAAAGGCGCTCGTCTGCCCCGTCCAATCCGTCCATCCGTCTTCAAAATCCTCCGTCCAATACACGGGCTGCTGCGCCTGCCCCGCCCCTATGGCGCCCAAACCGCTCAGCGCCCACCATCCGCAGCACAAAAGGGCATACCGCCACCGTCCGCGCCATCTTCCTGCTTTTTTCATCATTTTTCACTACATTTGCGCTTCGTTACCGATGGGTTCGGCACAAAGACCGGCCACCGACCCGAAAGCCGTTTGACAATATACGTCCGAGGGTCGGAAACAGATGAAAAAAAGTTTGAAAATGTCTGAAAAACTGAAGATAGCCGTTGTGGGCGCCACAGGCCTGGTGGGTTCCAAGATGTTGCAGGTCATGGAAGAATATGGTTTGACCAATATCGAACTGTTGCCGGCGGCCTCGGCCAAATCGGTGGGCAAGGAAGTGCGGTTCGCGGCGCAAAGCCACCGCGTCATGTCGGTGGAAGACGCCATTGCGGCGCATCCCCACTACGCCATTTTCTCGGCCGGCGGTTCCACCTCGCTCACCTATGCGCCCCGTTTTGCCGAAGTGGGTTGCACCGTAGTCGATAACTCCTCGGCCTGGCGCATGGATCCGAACGTGCCGCTCGTCGTGCCCGAAATCAACATGGCGGCCATCAAGCCCGAACACCGCATTATCGCCAATCCCAACTGCTCCACGATTCAGATGGTCATGGCGCTGGCCCCCATCCACAAGGCCTACGGCATCAAACGTCTGGTCATCTCCACCTATCAGTCGGTAAGCGGTTCCGGCATCAAGGCCCTGCGTCAACTCGAAAACGAAGAGCGCGGAGAGGCGGGCGAAAAGGCCTATCCGTATCAGATTCACCGCAACCTGTTCCCGCACGGCGGCGACTTTCAGAACGACGGTTATACGACCGAAGAGACCAAACTGCTGAACGAAACGCGCAAGATTCTGTCCGACCCCAATATAGGCGTTACCGCGACCGTGGTACGCGTGCCGGTTTCCGGCGGCCATTCCGAAGCCGTCAACGTAGAGACGCGGCAGCCGTTCGAACTGGCCGACATCCGGAGGCTGTTGGAACAGATGCCGGGCGTGCGCCTTGTGGACGACCCTGCGCGCCTGCTCTACCCGATGCCGCTGTTCGCCTACGATAAAAACGAAGTGTTCGTGGGCCGCATCCGCCGGGACGAAAGCATCGAAAACGGGCTGAACCTTTGGATTGTGGCCGACAATATCCGCAAAGGCGCGGCCACCAACGCCGTGCAAATCGTCCTGCAACTGATCGCCCAACGCGCCTGAGGCTCTTTCCCCGAACCATCCGAAGAAAACCAAGCCGCTTCCGGACAAAAAATTCAGGGCTCGCATTTGGTTTATAAAATAAACTATTTTATCTTTGCATCATACAAAGCCGGGAAGTGCGCACGAAAGGCTATTGTAAAACATTATTTTACTAATAGTTAAACTAAAAAGTTATGCAAAACGAAACGTTCAACGAACAGGACAGTCTCCGAATCATTACCGAAATGATTCATAAGACCAAAAACAACGTCATCAAAAAAGACTTCAACGAATTCCTGTTTTACGGCTACACGGTCCTCTTGGCCTCCGTCGCCGTCTATGCCACCGTGTATTTTACGGGCAACCCCGATTTCATGTTCCTTTGGACCGCCATGTGTCTGCTCTATCTGCTCAAGACGTTCGCGTTCAGGAAACCCCGTCCCGAAGCCGTCACCTACTTGGAGGATATGCTGAACAAGGTATGGAAAATCATCGGCAGTATGTTCGGTCTGACGCTGCTGGCCATGTTCGGCTGCAGCCCCCTCGTCGGCCGCGTCGATTTCTCGCTCATGATGCCGCTCTCCATTATCTACGCCGGCATCGGCACGTCCATCACCGGCCTGCTCATCAAGGAAAACAGCCTGACCTACACGCCGCTCATCGGATTGGTTTTAGCCACCTATATGTTGTTGGAGGGCACCTACGACAACAGCTGGAACCTTCTGTTCGGCGCCGCGTTCTTAATCTTCATGGTCATTCCGGCCCACATCTGCCGGCGTAAATACTAAACCGTCATGAAAGAACTGAATCCTTTGCTGCATTCCCAACTGCGGTTGGCTATCATTTCACTGCTGTTGTCGGTGGAAGAAGCGGATTTCAAATACCTCAAGGAGCAGTCGGGCGCAACGGCCGGCAACCTGAGCGTGCAAATCGACAAACTGTACGAAGCGGGCTATATCGACGTGCGCAAGGAAATCGTAGGCAAAAAGCCGCGCACGTCCTGCCGCATCACGGCGCAGGGGCGCGAAGCCTTGGACGAATATGTCTCGGTGTTGAAAGAATATCTGGGACAGGACTTCTAAGGGCTACGGGTGACCCGGCGGGCCGTCAAAAGGAAAGCCGCTCCAAATGGAGCGGCTTTCCTTTTGACTCTGATGCCATACCGCGAAGCCGAAACTTATTTCAGCAAAAACTCATCGACAATCTGGGTCAACTGCGCTTTCTGCAACAGCCCGGGCTGTACGGCCGGCTGACTACCCACGGGCAGGAACAGCATGAGCGGGATGCTCTGCACGCCGAAGACCTGCGCCAATTCGGGTTCCTTGTCGATATTGACCTTATAGACCTTGATTTTGCCCTTGTACGTTTTAGCCACGTCTTCGAGAATCGGCCCCAACATACGGCAAGGCCCGCACCAGTCGGCATAGAAATCCACGATGGCCGGCAGCTTGCCCTTGTATTTGAATTCCTGCGGCGACTCGGTATAGTCATAGACCTTCTCGCGGAAAGCCGCCGTGGTCAGATGTTCGATGACCGGCGCCACCGAGGGTTCGCCCGAAGCCAAGACCTGGGCCGAAACCGGGGCCACCGTCATCAGGACGCCCATCCACAGGACGCCCGCTATCGTTCTCAGTTTTTTCATATCTCTTGTTTATACCGCAACCTGAAAGTCGCGCAACACGTCGTTCAACGTCGTTTTCTTGTCGGTCGATTCCTTGCGGCGGCCGATAATCAACGCACAGGCCACGCCGTATTCGCCGGCCGGAAACCGCTTGGTCACCGTGCCCGGAATCACCACCGACCGCGCCGGCACCCGCCCCCGGTATTCCACGGGCTCGGCACCGCTCACGTCGATGATTTTCGTGGACTGCGTCAGGCAGACGTTGGCGCCGATAACGGCTTCCGCCTCCACATGCACGCCCTCCACGATGATGGCGCGCGAGCCGATGAAACAATCGTCCTCCACAATGACGGGCTTGGCCATAACCGGCTCCAACACGCCGCCTATACCCACGCCGCCGCTCAGATGCACGCGCTTGCCGATTTGCGCGCACGAGCCGACGGTAGCCCACGTATCGACAAGCGTGCCGCCATCCACATACGCGCCTATATTGACATACGACGGCATCATGACCACGCCGGGCGCCAGATAGGCGCCGTAACGCGCAATGCCGTGCGGTACCACGCGCACGCCCTGCGCCTCAAAGTGCTTCTTGAGCGGAATCTTGTCGTAAAACTCCATGGGCGGCACTTCCATCGTCTGCATCTGCCGGATACGGAAATACAGCAAAACGGCTTTCTTGGCCCATTCGTTGACCTGCCAGGTATGCGCCGCCACCGGCTCGGCCACCCGCAGACGGCCGGCATCCAAGGCGGCCACCGCCGCTTCCACCGCCTCACGATACAACGTCTGTTCGCATAGCGCCGGCTCCGCGTAAGCCGCCTCGATGGCCGCTTTCAAATCGTCATTCTGCATAAGCGTCTTCCCGTTGGCTTACAAGGCCGCCTTGACGGCCGCCCAAGCCGAAATGAAATTGGGCAGGTCGGTATTTTCCGCCACGTATTCCACATGAACCACCTTGTCGTTGCGGTCAATCACGATGATACCGCGGTTCAACAAACGCAGTTCCTTAATCAAAAAGCCGTATTTGAGGCCGAATTCCGTTTCCTTGTGATCCGACAGCGTTTTGATTTTGTCGATGCCTTCCGCACCGCAGAACCGACCGAGCGCGAACGGCAGGTCGCAGGAAATCGTCAGGATGGTCAAGCCTTTAAAGGCGGACGCCTCCTGGTTGAAACGACGCGTCTGCAAGGCGCACACTTCCGTATCGACGGACGGAATCGTGGAAATTACCCTGACCTGACCTTTGAAATCGCTCAGTTTAACCGGCTGCAGGTTGGCGTCGAGCACGGTGAAATCGGGCGCCGTCGCCCCTACTTTGATTTCCGGGCCGCATAAGGTAAGCGGATTGCCCTGCATACTTACCACGCCTTTACGTTCCATTTCACGGCACGTTTTTTCGTCACGGCAGAGCTCAAGCGAGCTTGGCTCCGCTCGTTTGGCTGAATCAAAACGTTCTTCCATAGTCTGTATCGTTTTAAAGATTAAACATTGCGAATATACGTTTTTACGCGCATTCATGCAAACAGTCGCCCCGCCTGCGGGCCGTAGTTGAACAGCAGGTCACAGGCACTGAGCCGCGCCGGACACGGCACGGTCTGCATAAAGGTATTCTGATAGGCTTCGGCACCCACCGCCGGCGCGAAACGTTGCCATTGGGCCGGTTCCTTGTCCGAGAACGCGAGAACTTCCCCCTGTGCCTCGCGCCGGCTGACGGCCTCCACCGTCCACGGCAGCCCGAACGCCCGGATGAAGAAATTGACCAACTGCCAATTCAAATCCCACAGCCGTTCGGGGCGCGCCCGCATCAGCACCGCTTCCAGTTCATCCCGATAATACAGAAAATAAGGCGAATTGTTGTAGGCCGTGCAGAGGCTGCGCCAATGGTCGCGTTGCCAATCCTTGTCGTAGCAGATGCGCACGTCTTCGGCCTTGGTGTATGGCCCGCGCGGACACGACACCGGCACCGAAAGGCGCTGTTCGCCCTGCGCGTTCAGAATCACGGCGCGGTTGCGGTAGGTCTGCTTACGGTAGTACTCGTCCCGACAGAGCCGCAACACGGGCCGCGCCCCGTCGCTTCCCTGCGACGCCTCCGCCATACGCTTCGCCGCCACCCAAAACGCCGCCGGCGGCATATACGCCGTGGCTAAAACCGGTATCTTTCCGCCTTGCTCCATACTGCAAAGATACGAATATGTTAATAACTTCGCGGCGGGGGGCTTGTTTATTTGGCGGCGGGTGTGTAATTTTGTTCCCTGATATGAGTAATGGTGATTTATATCAGTCGGGACAAGCCCGAGTTCTTCCGATGACTGGAAACTTGGAAATTCAAAATTCCAATTTTTTTGATATTTTCTCAAAAAGGCGGTTCTTTTTCGGAGCCGCCTTTTTTTTAGCCGCCGCAAACGGCCGCATCCCTTCGTTTAACCTAAAATACCTATATCTATGAGTTTAAAGAACAGAAATCTGATTTCCATCAACGACTTCAACAAGGAGGAAAAACTGCACGTGTTGGATGTCGCCGCCGAATTCGAGGCCAATCCGCGTCAGCCGATTCTGAGCGACCGCGTGGTCGCCACCTTGTTTTTCGAACCGTCCACGCGTACGCGCCTCAGTTTTGAAAGCGCCGCCAACCAGTTGGGCGCGCGCATCATCGGTTTCTCGGACGCCTCCAACTCCAGCGTTCAGAAAGGCGAAACGCTGAAAGATACGATTACGATGGTGAGCAGCTACGCCGACCTCATCGTTATGCGTCACCCGCGGGAAGGCAGCTCGCGCTACGCCTCCGAAGTGTCCAAAGTGCCCGTCATCAATGCCGGCGACGGGGCCAACCAACACCCCACGCAGTGCTTGCTCGACCTGTACTCGATTCGCAAAACGCAAGGCCGTTTGGACAACCTGCAGGTGGCTTTCGTCGGTGACCTCAAATATGGCCGTACCGTTCACTCGCTGACCCACGCGCTCTGCCAGTTCAACTGCACGTTCCACCTCGTTTCGCCCGAAGCCCTCAAACTGCCGAGCGCGGTAAAGCAGGACATCAAAGACCACAAGCTGGAATACCACCAATATACCGACCTCGAAGAGGTGCTGCCCATCGCCGACATCGTATATATGACGCGGGTTCAACGCGAACGTTTCGCCGACCCGATGGAATACGAGCGTGTCAAGAACGCCTGCATCCTGACGGGTTCGATGTTGCACGGCTGCAAGGACAACATGAAAATCCTGCACCCGCTGCCCCGTGTCAACGAAATCACAACCGACGTGGACACGACGCCCTACGCCTATTACTTCCAACAGGCGCAGAACGGCGTTTACGTGCGTCAGGCTTTGATTTCCTTGATTTTGGGTGCGAAAGCCTAAACCATAACGATTTTTGTAAACTTTTAAATACGATACGACATGACAAAGAAAGAATTATTGGTTTCCGCTTTGGAAAACGGAACCGTCATCGACCATATATCGGTAGGCCAAGTGATGCGCGTCATGCACATCTTGGGCTTGGACGACTGCGACAGCATGATTTACCTCGGCGCGAACCTCTCCAGCCAAAAATACGGCAAAAAAGGCATCATCAAAGTGGCCGACAAGTTCTTCAAGGAAGAGGAAATCAACAAAATCGCGCTGGTTTCGCCCAAGGCGACGATTATCGAGGTGCGCAACTATGAGGTTGTGAAAAAGATTCAGGTCTCGTTGCCGAAAGAAATCCACGGCTCGGTCAAATGTATGAACCCGAACTGCATCACGAACCATCAGCCCGTGGAAACGTTCTTCAACGTTATCGAAACGCCGGAGGTCAAGCTCCACTGCCACTACTGCGAGAAGAACAGCCTGCCGGAAATGATTGAGTTCCTGTAGCCGGAACGCGCCGGAAACGGTGCGCCCGCTTACGAAAAGCCCCTGCCGAATCAACGATTCCGCAGGGGTTTCTTTTTATAGTCTTGTAAAGATGCCTGACTACGCTTCGGGGGCCTGAGGTTCAGGTTCAGGTTCAGGCTCAGGCTCAGACACGACCTCCGGGACTATCCCAACGGCCGGTTCCGACATCGGTTCCGCCGCGAATGCCGCCGGCTCCACCGCCGGTTCGGGCATCGGCTCAGCCACAGGTTCGGATGCCGGTGCAACCATCGGCTCCGGCTCCGCAAGCGGCGCTTCGGGTTCGGACAAGGGCTCCGCCGGTTGTCGGCCATAAGACGCCCTCGGCTCGGCGGCCATCGCCACCGGGGTTTCCATGGGCGCCGGCTCATACGGCATGACCGGCTTCGATTCTTCGGACGCCATCGGTTCAGTGGCCATAGGTTCCGCCGTCACAGCCTCTGGCTCGCTTTCCGCCGCCTGTTGCATCGCGATGGCCGCCGCCACCGCCGCAGCCTCCTCGGCCTTCTTGCGCTGTTGCTGCCGTTGCCGCTCCGCTTTCTCCTGCTTGAGGCGTTGCTTCTCGGCCTCCATATCATCGGCCAGATGCGCGTGTTTGTGCGCGTGCGACAACAGCCACGGATCCACCACCTTCTTATAGGCGTTTTCGGCCGCTAACTGTTCGGCCGACTTGACCGAATGTTCCATGGCCGCGGCCCAAACCTCGCCGTCCACCCGCACTTCCACCTTGTACAACTTCTTGCTGCCCTGCCGTGTGGACGATTCGACGCGGAAATCCACTTTCTTCCGTTCCCGCTGGCACCAGTCGATGAGTTTGCTCTTGTAGTTCCAATCCTTGCGTTCGAGTTCATCCACATCCATGTGCATGCCTACAATCCGCTTGAGGATGATTTTCTTCGTAAACTTAAAGCCTTTGTCGAGAAAGATGGCCCCGATCAAGGCTTCCAACGCATCGCCGTCCACCGACTTGAAACCGCCGCTGCCATGGCCCTGATCCAACTGAATCATCTTGTGCAGGCCCATGTGCAGCCCTACCTTATTGAGACTGGCGCGGCTCACGATTTTGGAACGCATTTCCGTCAGAAAACCCTCATCCTGGGTCGGATACTTCTTGAACAGATATTCGGCGATGACGACGCTCAACACGGCGTCGCCCAGATATTCCAACCGTTCGTTGTTGCGCCGCACGCCGTTCAGCACTTTGGAAGCCGAACGGTGGCGGAACGCCAACCGGTATAAAAAAATATTCCCGGGACAGAACCCGAGAATACTTTTTATTGCTCTGCGCAAATCACGGTTAGCCCGGCTTGCACGAAACAATTTCAACATTATTCGTATTTTTTAAATACAATCGAAACGTTGTGTCCGCCAAAGCCGAACGTATTGCTCATGGCCACATTCACTTTGCGTGCCTGCGCCTTCCCAAACGTCAGGTTGAGCCCCAAAGCGGCGATTTCCGGATCATCCGTAAAATGGTTGATCGTCGGCGACACGATGTCGTTCTTGACGGCCAAAGCCGTGGCGATGGCCTCGATAGCGCCGGCCGCACCCAAAAGGTGACCGGTGCAGGACTTCGTGGAATTGACGTTGACCTCAGACGCATGGGCGCCCAACAGATTCTTGATGCCCAAAATCTCAGGCAAGTCGCCGGCCGGCGTAGAGGTGCCGTGGGTATTGATATGGTCCACCATATCGGGCGTGCAACCGGCGTCTTCCAACGCCAGGCTCATGGCCCGTTGAACGCATACCCCTTCGGGATGCGGCGCCGTCATATGATAGGCGTCCGCCGTCATGCCCGCACCAGCCACTTCGGCATAAATCTTGGCCCCGCGTGCCTTGGCGTGCTCCAATTCTTCGAGAATCAGCGCCCCGGCACCTTCGCCCAACACGAAACCGTCGCGGTCTTTGTCGAAAGGACGCGAAGCCGTCTTGGGGTCGTCGTTACGGGTTGAGAGCGCGTGCATCGAGTTGAAGCCGCCGACGCCCGCTTCGGTTACCGCGGCTTCGGAACCACCGCAAACGATGGCGTCCGCCTTGCCCAAACGGATGTAGGTAAACGCATCGGCCAAAGCATTGGCGGAGGAAGCGCAAGCGGATACCGTGGCGAAATTCATACCTCTGAATCCGTTTCTTATACTGATATGACCCGCCGCGATATCGGCAATCATCTTCGGGATAAAGAACGGACTGAAACGAGGCGTGCCGTCACCACCGGCGTAATCCACGACTTCGTGGAACAAACTGATAAGACCGCCTATGCCCGAAGCCCAGATAACGCCCACACGATCCTTATCGATGCCTTCGGCATTCAGGCCGGCGTCGGCGACCGCCTCATCGGAGGCCACGAGACCGTACTGCGTGAAATAATCGTATTTGCGCAATTCTTTCCGATCCATGAACTGGCTCGGATCGAAATTCTTGACTTCGCAGGCAAACTGCGTCTTATATTTGCTCGCGTCGAAACGGGTAATGGGAGCCGAACCGCTTTCCCCTCTCAGCAAGGCGGCCCAGTATTCCGGGGCCGTATTGCCGATGGGCGTCAGGGCTCCCACGCCCGTTATCACGACTCTCTTCAATTCCATAAAAATCCTAGAGGAAAAAGTTTACTTCTTGTTCTGTTCGATGTAAGCGATAGCATCCCCTACGGTCGCTATTTTCTCCGCCTGATCGTCCGGAATCGAGATATTGAACTTCTTTTCAAATTCCATGATCAGCTCTACCGTATCCAACGAATCAGCACCCAAGTCATTCGTGAAGTTGGCGGAAGCCGTAACTTCCTTTTCATCTACGCCAAGCTTATCAACAATGATAGCCTTTACGTCGTTTTCAATTTGAGACATAATGCAATTAGTTTTTGGTTAAACACGAATGCAAAGTAAACACAATTTTACAATTTTACCAACAAATCGGCGGGGCTACAAAAAATTAACAAACACAAAACAATAATTATCAATCATATACAAAGCAAATCGTTAAAAACTTTCCCTAAACACCCCAAGTCGCTCGACCGAAGTCACTTTATTTTACTAAATTTGTACTCTATTATAAATATACCGTATATGACAAGTTCTATGCCGGGCCCCTTCCGCATCGCCCTCTTCGCTTCCGGAAACGGAACGAACGCCGAGCGTATCGCCTTGTATTTCAAAGACCGTCCTCAGTTTCAAATCGGGCCGGTCTTTTACAACCGCAAACAGGCCTACGTGGCCCAGCGCGCGGCCAACCTCGGCATAGAAGCCATCTACCTGCCCGACAGCCAACTCAAGACGCCCGAGACCGTACTCGGCCTGCTCAAGGCGCACGGTATCACGCATATCGTGCTGGCCGGCTACCTCAGCCTGATTCCGGCCTACCTGACGGCCGCCTATCCGCAACGCATCGTCAACATCCACCCGGCCCTGCTGCCCGCTTACGGCGGCAAAGGCATGTACGGCCACCACGTGCACGAGGCCGTGGCCGCCAACGGTGAACGGGAAAGCGGCATCACGATTCACCTCGTGGACGAACACTACGACCGCGGCGCCATCCTGTTCCAGGCGCATTGCCCGCTCTCGCCCGACGATACGCCCGACCGCATCGCCGAGAAAGTCCACGAACTGGAATACCGCCATTTTCCCGAAGTCATCGAACAATGGGTGTTGCAGACGCTGCCCCCGTTTCAAGCCAAATAAGTACCATACCGAATAACACATCGACCTATGACGACGTTTCTCTATGCGGTTCTGCTGCTGGCCGCCACCGGCCTCATCGCAGCCGTAGTGCTTTATTTCATCGCCATGAAATTCAAGGTGGAGGAAGACCCGCGCATCGACCTCGTGGCCGAACGGCTACCGGGCGCCAACTGCGGCGCCTGCGGCAAGGCGGGTTGCCGCGACCTGGCCAAAGCCCTTGTGGAAAGCAATGGCCAAACCGACCTCCACTGCCCGGTCTGCTCTAACGAAGAATGGGCGGCCGTGGCCGAACTGATGGGGATGCACGCGGACACGTGCGAAGTCAAGATTCCGGTGGTGCGCTGTCAGGGCGGCCACCTGAACAGCATCCGCCAAACGGCTTACGAGGGGTTGGAGAGCTGCGCCTTCGCCCACAGCCTGCACGCCGGCGAGAACGGCTGCAGTTACGGTTGCCTCGGCCTGGGTGACTGCACGCGCGCCTGTGCGTTCAACTGCCTGACCATGGATCCGAAAACCGGCCTGGCCACCGTCAACGAAGACCGCTGTACGGCTTGCGGCAACTGCGTCAAAGCCTGTCCGCGCGGCATCATCGAACTGCGTTACAAACACGCCCAGGAAGGCCGCATCTATGTGGGTTGCCATACGGAAGACAAGGGCGCCTTGGCCATGAAGCACTGCCTGTCGGCCTGCATCGGTTGCGGCAAATGCGCCAAGAACTGCCCGGTGGGCGCCATCAAAGTGGAGAACAATCTGGCGTATATCGATTTCACGCGCTGTACGCACTGCGGCACCTGCGTGGAGGTTTGCCCGAGAAAATCCATCGTCGCGACCCACCCGGTGATTCCCGTATCGTCCAACTAAACCTTGAGAGAAACCATGAAGACATTTCATAAAGGCGGGGTTCACCCCCACGATAATAAACTCAACGCGGACGCGCCGGCGCAAGTCCTGCCGTTCGACGGGCCGTTCTGCATTCTGGTCAGCCAGCATTTGGGCGCGCCCTCCACACCCATCGTCAAAAAAGGCGACCGGGTGAAACGCGGACAGCCGCTGACCGAAAACCAGGCGTTTCTGAGTTCGGTCGTCCATGCCCCGGTATCGGGCACGGTGCAGAACGTGTCCGAAGCCCCCGACGCGGGCAATTTCGCGCGGCCGGCCATTTTCATACAGCCCGACGGCGACGAGGCGGAGGATTTCATTTCGGATGACCCGACGCTTGACCGCGACATACGGCTCTCGCCGACGGAAATCATCGAACGGGTCAAGGCCATGGGCATCGTCGGTTTGGGCGGCGCCTGCTTCCCGACCCATGTCAAGCTTTCGATACCGAAAGACTGCAAAGCCGATTACCTGCTTGTAAACGGCGTGGAATGCGAACCCTACCTGATAGACGACTATCGGCTGATGCTGGATAAGCCCGACGAGATTCTAGTGGGCATCTCCATTCTGATGAAAGCCCTGTCCGTCAACAAGGCCATCATCGGCATCGAAGCCAACAAGCCGAAAGCCATCGCGCTGCTGAAAGAGAAAGCCGCCGCCTACGACGGCATTTCGGTGGAAGCGCTGAAGATGAAATACCCACAAGGCGCTGAAAAACAATTGGTCAAGGCGCTGACCGGACGCGAGGTACCGTCCGGCAAACTGCCGATCAACGCGGGCTGCGTTATCCAAAACGTGGGCACGTGCTTTGCGGTTTACGAAGCCGTACAGAAGCACAAGCCGCTGACCGAACGCCTTGTGACGGTTACGGGGCCGCTGGTAAAGGAGCCGCGCAACTTCTGGGTCAAAATCGGCACGCCGGTCAGCGCGCTCGTCGAAGCCTGCGGCGGTCTGCCCGAGAACACGGGCAAGATTATCGCGGGCGGCCCGATGATGGGCAAGGCGCTGCCGCACCTGAACGTGCCGGTTACGAAAGGACTCTCGGCCCTGTTGCTGCTGCCGGACGAACAGGCGCACCGCCATACGATGGCGCACTGCATCCGCTGCGGAAAATGCGTGGCGGCCTGTCCGATGGGCTTGGAACCTTACCTGTTGCACGCCGCCGTGTTGAACAAACGCATGGACCTGTGCGAACGGCACCACATCACCGACTGCATCGAATGCGGTTGCTGCCAGTACACCTGCCCCTCGTTCCGGCCGCTATTGGACACGCTCCGTTTGGGCAAGAACAAAGTCAATCAAATTATCAGAAACCGTAATACCACAAAATAATGTCGGACGAAAAATCCGTTTCCCGAAAACTGGTCGTATCCGGTTCGCCGCACATACACGGCCCCGAAAGCGTTGCCAAAATCATGTGGGGCGTCGTCATCGCCCTGCTGCCCGCCCTGGCGGTCTCCATCTATTATTTCGGCCTGCCGGCCCTGCGGACCATTCTCGTCAGCACGGCGGCCTGCGTGGCCTGCGAATGGCTCATCCAGCGGTTCCTGCTCAAGAAGCCCTGCTCGATACAAGACGGTTCGGCCGTCATCACGGGGCTGTTGCTCGCGTTCAACCTGCCGGCCACCCTGCCTTGGTGGATGACGGTTATCGGCGCGATGGCCGCCATCGGTTTGGCCAAAATGGCCTACGGCGGCTTGGGTAACAACCCGTTCAACCCCGCTTTGGTGGGCCGCGTGTTTTTGTTGATTTCGTTTCCCGTGGCCATGACGACCTGGCCGCAGCCCGTCGATGCCGGCCAGCAGGCCTTCGTCCTCAGCGCGACGGACGCGCTCACGGGGCCAACGCCCCTCGGCCTGATTAAAGAGAACCTGCAACAAGGCATTCCGGTGGACGAAAGCCTGCGCACGCTCGGCGTCACGCCCTTGGAACTGCTGACCGGCCATCGCGCCGGTTCGCTGGGCGAAGTCTCGGTGCTGGCGATTTTGCTCGGCGGCTTGTTCCTGCTGTGGCGGCGCATCATCACCTGGCATATCCCGGTGGCCTTCCTCGGTTCGGCCTTCGTGTTCGCGGCCATCCTGCACGCCGCCGACCCGCAGGCGTTCCTGCCGCCCGGATTCAGCCTCCTGACCGGCGGTATCATGCTCGGCGCGTTCTTTATGGCCACCGATATGGTGACCTCGCCCATGACACCCTGGGGCAAAATCGTATTCGGCCTCGGTTGCGGTCTGCTGACCATCCTTATCCGCAACTTCGGCGCCTATCCGGAAGGCGTTTCGTTCGCCATTTTGATTATGAACGCGTTTGTTCCGCTCATCAACCGCGGCTTCAAACCCAAACGTTACGGCTGCTAAGACTATGGAAAAGAAAGCTTCAACCCTCAGGAACATGGTGGTGAGCCTGCTCTGCGTCGCGGTGCTGTCCGGCAGCTGCGTCGGCGGTATGTACCTGCTCACCAAATCCCAAATAGCCCAGGCGGAGAAAGAGAAACAGGAAGAGGCCATCAAGGCCGTGCTGCCTGAGTTCGACCGTTTGGAAGCCCGGCGGCTTGAAACGCCTGACGGCAACGGCACGCTGACGGCCTACACGGCTTATGCGCAGGACGTGCCCGTGGGCACCGCCATCCAAACGTTTACCAAGAAAGGCTTTGCCGGCGAAATCCAGCTGATGGCCGGTCTGTTGCCTGACGGCACGCTCTATCGCGTACGGGTGCTGCAACACGCCGAAACGCCTGGCTTGGGCTCGAAGATGACCGACCCGAAATTCGCCGGTCAGTTCGAAAACCGCCACCCGCAAACCTTTAGGCTGCGCGTCAAGAAAGACGGCGGCGACGTGGACGCGATTACGGCGGCTACCATCAGTTCCCGCGCCTATTGCGACGCGCTGGAACGTGCGTTCAACACCTTAGCTTCGGAAGGAGGTTGCCATGAATAAGACATCCGTTTGGAAAATCTTCAGCAACGGGCTGTTTACGAACAATCCCGTTTTCGTATTGTTGCTCGGGATGTGCCCCACGCTGGGCGTCACGTCCTCGGCCATCAACGGCCTCGGCATGGGGCTGGCCACGACCTTCGTCCTGATTCTGTCGAACATGATCATCTCGCTCGTCAAATACCAGATTCCCGACAAGGTGCGCATTCCGTGCTTTATCGTCATCATCGCCTCGTTCGTGACGATGGTGGAACTGCTGATGAAAGCCTACGTGCCGGCGCTCTACGCGCAGTTGGGCCTGTTTATCCCGCTCATCGTCGTCAACTGCCTCGTGTTGGGACGCGCCGAAGCCTTCGCCGCCAAAAACAACGTGTTCCGCTCGTTTTTGGACGGAGCCGGCATGGGATTGGGCTTCACGCTCGCGCTGACCTTGCTCGGCGCGGTCCGCGAACTGCTCGGCAGCGGGGCCATTTTCGGCCACAAGTTCATCGCGCCGGAGGCCGACGGCATTTTGATTTTCGTGCTCGCGCCGGGGGCTTTCTTCGCGTTGGGATTGCTCATCGCCATCATCCGGGCCGTGCAAAACCTGCGTTCAACCAACCGTTAATCCCTTACCCTAAAAAACTTTCGCCATGGAATACATATTGCTCATCATAGGCGCCGTTTTCGTCAACAACATCGTCTTGTCGCAAACGCTCGGCATCTGCCCGTTCTTAGGCGTCTCCAACAAACTGTCCTCATCGGTCGGCATGGGGGCTGCCGTCGTTTTCGTCATCACGCTGGCCACGGTCGTCACCTACCTCATCAACCGCTACCTGCTGGTGCCGCTGGACTTGGGCTTCCTGCAAACCATCGCCTACATCCTCATCATCGCCGCCCTCGTGCAGATGGTGGAAATCGTACTGAAAAAAGTCAGCCCCGCACTGTATCAGGCCTTGGGGATTTTCCTGCCGCTGATTACGACGAACTGCGCCGTTTTGGGCGTGGCCATCCTCGTGGTGCAGAAAGAATTCAACCTGTTGCAGAGCACGGCTTTCGCGTTTGCCTCGGCCTTGGGCTTCATGCTCGCGCTGTTGATTTTCGCGGGCTTGCGCGAAGACCTTGATCTCGTGGAAATTCCACAAACGATGAAGGGCGCGCCCATCGCGATGATTACGGCCGGCATTCTGGCCATCGCGTTCATGGGCTTCGCCGGATTAGTTTAATTGGTATTATTTGCTTATTTTTGTGACCTTTTCCGCAACGGGTCGCCGACAACAGCGCCTGTTGCACCACCAAAACTAACGACATGAAAAGACTCGCCGTTGTGGCTTTTGGCGGCAATGCCCTGCTCAAAAGCGGTCAAAAAGGCACGTTCGAGGAACAAGTCCGGAACGTGAGCGAAACTTGCAAGGCCTTGTTGCCGTTGCTTCAACAGGGATATAACTTGGTCATCGGCCATGGCAACGGGCCGCAGGTGGGCAACGTCATGCTGCAGCACGAAGCGGGCAAACAGGTGTTCCATCTGGAAGCCATGCCGATGGATTTCTGTGTGGCCGAGACCCAAGGCTCCATCGGTTATCTGATTGAGCTCTGCCTGTTCAACGAAATGCAGAAAGCGGGTCTGAACCGTCAGGTGGTGACGTTGCTGACGCAGGTATTGGTCAGCAAGGACGACCGGGCGTTCGCCAACCCGACCAAACCCGTCGGTCCCTACTACACGAAGGAAGAAGCCGACCGCTACAGCGCGGCTACGGGCGCGATTTTCAAGGAAGACCCGAAAGGCAACGGCTGGCGCAAGGTCGTGCCCTCGCCCACACCGATGGACATCAACCACTTGGAAATGATTGAAGCGGCCGTGGAGGCCGGTCATATCGTCGTGACCGTGGGCGGCGGCGGTATCCCCGTCATCCGCGAGGCCAACGGCGACTTCAAGGGCATCGAAGCCGTTATCGACAAGGATTTGGCGTCGGCGCTGACGGCCGTCAAAATCAAGGCCGACGAGTTCTACATCCTGACCGACGTGCCCAAAGTCTATGTCAACTTCCGCAAGCCGGACGAAAAGGCCTTGGATACGATTACCGTGGCGGAAGCCCGCCGCTATCTGGACGAAGGCCAGTTTGCCGAGGGCTCGATGGCGCCCAAAATCCGGGCGGCGATTTTCTTTGTGGAAAACGGCGGCAAGGAGTGCATCATCACCGAAGCCGGCGAATTGGGCAAAGCGGCGGCCGGCACGCGCATCGTGGCTTAATGAAACCGAATATCAAACCTTAAATCAATACAACAATGGCTTTCAATCTTAGAAACCGCAGCTTCCTGAAGTTGCTGGACTTTACGCCGAAAGAAATCGGCTATTTGCTGGACTTGGCCGCCCAACTGAAGCAGGCCAAATACACGGGCACCGAAACCCCGACGCTGAAAGGCAAGAACATCGTGTTGCTGTTTGAAAAAGACTCGACGCGTACGCGTTGCTCTTTCGAAGTGGCCGCGTTGGATCAAGGCGCGCACGTTACCTACCTCGGCCCCTCCGGCTCGCAGATGGGCAAGAAGGAATCGATGAAGGACACGGCCCGCGTATTGGGTCGCATCTACGACGGTATCGAATACCGCGGCTACGCCCAATCGACGGTTGAAACGCTGGCCGAATACGCGGGGGTTCCCGTATGGAACGGTCTGACGAACGAATTCCACCCGACGCAGATTCTCGCCGACTTCCTGACGATGCGCGAACACAGCGACAAACCGTTGCATAAGATTTCGTTCGCTTACCTCGGCGATGCCCGCAACAACATGGGTAACTCGTTGATGGTGGGTGCCGCCAAGATGGGTATGGACTTCCGCGCCGTAGCGCCGAAAGCCTGCTGGCCCGAAGAATCGCTCGTAAAGGAATGCAAGAAAATCGCCAAGGAAACGGGCGCCAAGATTACGTTGACCGAAAAGGTGAACGAAGGCGTCAAGGGCGTGGACTTCCTCTACACCGACGTTTGGGTTTCGATGGGTGAACCCGAAGCCGTATGGGCCGAACGCATCAAACTGCTCAAACCGTATCAGATCAACGCCGCCGTGGTTAAGGCGACGGGCAATCCGAACGTTAAGTTCATGCACTGCCTCCCGGCTTTCCACAACCTGGAAACGGTGGTAGGCCAGGACATCTACAAGAAATTCAAGATGAACGGTCTGGAAGTGACCGAAGACGTATTCGAATCGCCGAGAAGCATTGTCTTCGACGAAGCCGAAAACCGTCTGCACACGATCAAGGCCGTGATGGTGGCTACGCTCGGCAAATAAGCCGGCAGACGTCATCCGTCTATATCTTAAAAGAAAAAGCCCGATTGAACAATCGGGCTTTTTCTTTTGGCCACAAGCCGATTACCAAAACAGATAGGTAAATCCGGCCTGCAGAACGTGGGTATGCAGTTTGCCGTCGCCTTTCCATCGGTCGAGCAAACCGTAATCATACCCCACGCTGATGCGATAATGCCGGCAGATGTTAACGCCGATGCCGCCGCCAACCTTGACATCCCATCTCAAATAGTCGGCGTCTCTGCCGTAAAGGCTTACCGACTTATCGTTGGAGGCAATGGAAACGCCGCCAAATTCGGCACCGACCTGGCCTTTGCCGCCCGCATACAAACCGAAACTGGCCGTAGGACCCGCATAAACGAATATCCGCGCGTTCCGGTTTATCTCGTAGCCGTAGTTGAACATGAGCGGTACATTTAAATAATGTTCGTTGTATTTACTTTCGCCCGTAAGGGGGACGCCGGCGTTCTCTACCGTCACTTCTTCGCTTCTAAACGCACAGTTATACTGAATGGACGGACAGAATTCAAATCCGGCGCCAAGCGGCAGATTGTAGCCGAGTTGTATATAAGCCCCGTTATACCAGCGGTCGTTGCCCTCCGAAAAAGCCTGGGACGTCCCCGTATATCCAGCGCCGATATTGACCTGCGCAAAGGCGGTGCCTACCGCGATTAAAACCGCCGCAAGCGTCACAAATGTTCTTTTCATTTCCTTATTTTTTTAAGTGTAAAGTTATTATTCTGTATTTTCGTCACTATCAACGATAGCCCGAAATAGACGGCTGTCTGTATCAGCAATATCTTCAGCAAAGGGGCGATGCTTTCCAAACTGGCACCGGCACCAGCCAGATTGATATAGGCCCTCGTGCCGAAAGTGGACGGAAAGAGATAGGAGAACCAATCCCAAAATTTAGGGAAGCAGGCTTGCGGCCATGAAAAACCGGTCAGGAACAATTCCGGGAGCGTCAAAAACAGCAGGGCCACGATGGACGTCTCCCGATGCCGGATAAACAGGCTACACGCCATCGAGAAAAAGATGCAGGCCGTGACATAAATCATCAGGAAAACCAACGATGTCCAAAAATCGCTCACAATCGGAATATTGAACAGCAACGGCACCAGATAGACGATATACATGCCTATCATCATATAGACGAGCCAATAGGCGGCACCGCGTCCGAAAACGATTCGACCCGAAGCCCCGTTTATCCGCCCCGTATTCTCTTCCCTGCGCGTACCCGCCAACATCCCCATGCCGTAGAACATGGTTTGTTGAATGACCAGCATCAGCGCCGCCGTAATGAAGAAAAAGTTGAAGGCGTTGCACCGGTTGTACGGATTGTTATACACATATCCCATCGGCTTGACCTGAGGGGATATGACCTCGAACTCATGCAACATGACAAAGTTAGCCGCCGTCATCAGATTCTTGTAATAGAAGAAGCTCCCCATATCGCAAAAGACGCTCAGGGTAGCCTGTCGCTTTTGGGCGATTCGGTCGCCGAAATCCGCCGGAAAGAACAGGATGCCGTGGCATTGCCGCTGCTTCATCAACGTTTCGGCTTCCGCCATCGTGGCGCAATAACCCGCAATGCGGACTTCGGGGGTGGCGTCCGCTTCCATGATGAACCGCCGGCTTTCGCTACACCGCGCCTCATCCACAACCACCACCGGCACTTCCTCCAACGTACCGTTCGCATAAATCAGATTATACAAAACAGGATACCCGAGGCCTGCCAGGAAAAAAATCACCAGCACGCCGCTATCTTTGAATATGGCGCTGAATTCTTCACGGAACACCTTGATGAAGTCCTGCCGGAATGTTTTGAAATATCCCATAACCCGCTAATTCTTTTGATAGTTCAAGTCTCCGTATGCCCTTTTCAGCCTTGAAAGAAGCGGAATCGGCGCCAACAGAAACAACAGGTAATGAATCAACTCTTGCCACCAACCGGAAAAGCCGGTCGCAAAAATGGTTTCACTTACATAAAAATTATAGTAATGCCGCAACGGGAACAAAACGGCCATGCCCTGAAAAAAGCCCGGCATCTGTTCCAACGGCACCGTAAAGCCCGAAAGCGAGAAAGCCAGGATACCGAGGAAAGCACTGATGCAAACCGCCAGCCGGCATACGGGAAGCAGGGCTACGATACAGATGGCGAAAGCCTCGCTGGCCAACACCATCAGTACAATATTGAGCATCATCGCCCATATCGAACCGGCTATCGGGAAGTGCATCGGCCCGTAGAGCACCAACACCAGGATGCACCCCATGACTGAGAACAGAAGTGTAAACGGCAACAGTTTTCCGACCAATACGGTGGTGAGCGAATTGCCAGACGTTTCCAGCAACCGGGCGGAGGTACCGTATTTGAGTTCGGTGCTCAAGGCATAGGCCACCGTCATAATCACCAACAGTTCCAATAGGCCGGACAACAAGATGTTGGCCAGATAGACCGTATAGTCGGTCGTGGGATTCCCGATGGGGTGGACGTCTATCACGATAGGTTGTATGGCCGCCATAATGGCATCTTCCGATATCCCTTTGGCCCGCATCGTTTCGCGCTGTACGGCGCCAATCGACAGGTTGAACATGGTCAACAGATTTTTGTAGGTCATCATGCCGCCAACATAATACATCGTATTGACATAGAACGACGCGACGGGCTGCCGCCCCGCTAAAACGTCCGCATACATATGTTCGGGCAAAACGCAGATGGCGGTGACTTCCCCTTTCTGCATGGCCTCCCGTGCACGGCTGTAATCGGTATAGCGTACCGTCCGCCCAAGTTCGGTGGCATCGAGTTGCCGTATGAAATTACGGGTCAGCGAGGAGTCGTCCTTATCGACAACCGCTATCGGCAGTTCCGCCGGCGTGCCCTGCCCGAAAAAGGTCAGGAAGAAGAGCGAGCAGAACAGCATGGCGCCAAGCGGCGCCAACACATAGACCGATCGTTTGGTCCATATCTTCAGTTCCCGGTCTATGATTTCCTTGATCCTTTTCATTTCACTATCACTGTCATGCCCGGGAGAATGCCCGCGACGGAGGTTTCGGGTTCGGCCCGTACTTCAAAAGTCTTGGCGTCGAACGAACCGTGTTCCTTGCTCGCCATCCAAGTGGCATACGATTCCCGCACCGCCATATAGGTTACTTTGGCTTTGATTTCCTTGCCATCCAAGGCCGGTACGGCCAGCGTCATTTCGTCCCCGCGTTGCAAGCCGTGTAGATCGTCTTCCCTGACATTGAACGTAAACCAAATATCGTTCATATCCGTAACGCTCATAATGGGCGCACCGGTTCCCACTAGTTCACCCACTTTCGGATAGACGGCGGATACGATGCCGTCGCAAGGGGCGGTAAGGTAAAGTTCGTCCATATAGCCCTGCACTTCCAACAAGGCGCCGTCCGCCTGTTCCACAACAGCCGCGGCGGCCGCCTTGTCTTCTGTCCGCGCACCGGCAAGCGCCATATCATACTGGCTTTTGGCGGCTTTTGACTGAGCCACGGACGCATCATATTTGGCCTTTACCTCATCGTATTTTTGCGCGGATACCACTTTTTGCTCATACAGACTACGGATTCTTTCATAGGATTTCTTCATTACCTTTTCCTGAACCAAAGCCGTTTGCCACAATTGGTAAGCCCCTTCTATCTGCTCTTTCTGCGCGCCGTTCTGCGCTTTTGAGCTCTGCGCCTCCGCAGCCGCCTTCAAGGCGCTGACCTGGGCGAGTTTGGCACGGACTTCGGGGCTGGCGATAAACACGACGGTATCGCCTTTGTGCACATAGTCGCCTTCTTGGACAAACAGTATCTCTATCCGACCGGGCACCTTGCCGGATACGCGGTATTCACTCGCTTCCGCCTCGCCCTGCACGGTGGCGGGCTTGGGCTTCGATACAAAATAACCGGCTATGCCGATAATGCCGATAATGGCTACAAGGCCAATGACGCCTGCGGTCAAGCCGCTTTTCTTCTGTTCCATATTTTTATGATATTCAGATTTATACATTAATACTATCTACGATGGCAAATTATTCCGTCATACTTTTCGTGAGATTTCCCTGAGCCCGCTGCAAATCGGCCGTTGCCATCTGAAGGGCGATGCCGGCATCGATATATTCCGAATGCGCTTTGAGCCATGCGGCCTGTGCCGCCAAAGCAAGACTGGCCTCCACGAAACCTTCTTCAAAGCCGACTGTCGCCGTTCTCAGATTTTCCTCGGCGTTGGCCATGTTGGCCTCCGACATTTCCAATCTTTCCAAAGCCTCCTGCTGTTCGTGGCTGATTTTAGACACTTCGAGAGAGACCATTTCTTCCGTGTC
Source organism: uncultured Bacteroidaceae bacterium (assembly GCA_964442435.1). GTDB lineage: Bacteria > Bacteroidota > Bacteroidia > Bacteroidales > P3 > CAMXAS01. The sequence goes on from CAYTZG010000001.1 coordinate 52,500, forward strand.
CAAAAGTTTGGTCCGGTACAATTCCGCCTCCGCCTTGGCTTTTCTCGTCTTATAGCCGGCTTCGTAACCATGGAATATGGGCACGTTGGCCACCACGCCCGCGGCGAAACGCCCACCGAACTGATTGCGGAACCCGTTGTTAAGGTTAGGATTGCTCACCATATAGTTGGCGGTGACAGCCACGGTCGGCAACATATCCGCACGCGCCATCTTTATCTTGTTATCGTAAATCTGCGAGGCGATTTGCAGGCTTTTCAATTCGGGCCGGTCGCTGAAAATCTCCCCCATCGGCTTGATGGCCGTCATGTCCGGTCTGGGGATTTCCTCCCGCCCTTCGTCCACAAGAATAATGTCGCTATCAAGCGGTAGCCCAATCTGTTTGCACAGCAGCATCTTGGCCAAAGAAAGTCCATTAGTGGCTTGAGACAGCAACAGACGGGCTTCATTGGCCTTTACCTTTACCGATAGGCGGTCGGCCTCCGTGGCCACCCCTTCCGCCACGGAAATACTGATATCATGTTCCATCTTTTCCAAGAGTCCGGCATAGTTTTCCGCCAATTGCTTCTTAGCCGCGATGGAGACGATTTGCCAATAGGCGCGGTCAACGCTGACGATAATTTCCTGGTACTTGGTGTCGTAGCGGCTTTCTTCAAGGTCTTGGGCCAAAGACGCAATTTTGTTGGCGGCTATGATTTTGCCACCTGCATAAAGCGGCTGGGTAACGCTCAAAACGCCCACATATACATTCTGAACGTCCAAATGCAAGGCATCGTCAATCCGTGCGCCGATTTGATTGATAGCGGCAGACAGGTCGGTCTGCGACAAAGCCCCCATGACGGTCTGCCACATCGGACTCTGCATGAATTCCTGAGCCGTCGCCGGATTGCTCATAATCGCCTGGGTCAATTCCGCTATTTTACCATTGAATTGGTTTTGAACCAATGTGCCGCTGTTCCGGAGCAGGGCGGACGCGTCGTCACCTATCAACGCGATGTCGCTTCCATTATAGAAGTAGGCGCCTTGGGCACTGACACGCGGAAAATAATGCGCTCGGGCGATGCCTCGGTCGCAAGCAGCCATTTCTTTTCTGATGCCGCTCTGCATGAGGTCTTTATTGTTCTCAACGGCCAATTCCCTGCAGGCCTCCAATGAAAGCCGCTGTTGGGCCATCATCGGTAGCGGCAGCATGGCCGCCAACCACAGGAGGAGTGTTCTTTTCATTCTCATAACGCAATTTACCTTTTGATTTCGCCCCTTGCCCTGCCCGACACCGCCAAACGCCGTTGACCACTATGCCTGACCTCATCAAAGGGCACGACTTTCCGACTGACAAAACACAAGCCATTTTCAGTATTACGGATATTTAAATAACCAATATTATTATCCATAATTCCGTTTTTAAGATATTCGAATAATCAAGCAAGAAATTTTGATTATTTTTGCATTCCATAAGACTGACAGTATGGCCGGATTATATAATGAAATAAGCCTTCCCGAATTGGCAGCCATGACAGGCCTGACAGAAAGCGACACCTTGTCGAGAGATTTCATGATTACGCACGTGAGCGGGCGTCGGCTGACCGATTTTTTACGCTATCCGGCCAGACTGAACGCCTATGCAGCAATTTACTGCATGCGGGGCGATTTCAGCGTGGATATCAACGTAAAGACCATCCATGTCAGTGAGCATACGATGATGTTCTATGTGCCGGGCAGTATCGTGAAAGTGAACAAGAACACGGCCAATGACGGCGAGGCGGTGCTTGTGGCCGCTTCCGCGAACTTCATACAGGGGATACCCGTCAATTTCAACGGTCTGTTTGAAAAAAGCCTGGAGTTGCTCGACCATCCTTGCATCACGATTGACGAAGAGGGGCAACTCATCCTGAAAGACTACTATACCTTGGTGTCGGATATGTGCCAATCCGACCTGACGGACAAGGCCGACGCCATCAAGTTCATCGGTTCGTCCCTGCTCTGCCTACTCGGAAATTTATGGACACGGGCCTTATCCCGTCCCGGCTTGCAGGCAAAAGGACTACCGACCCGAACGAATATGATTTTCGAACATTTCCTCAAGTTGGTGGCGGAGAACTTCATGACGCACAAAACCATCGGATTCTATGCGGACCAACTGTACCTGACGCCCAAATACCTATCCGGACTGGTCAAGACCGTGAGTGGCCGAACGGCCTCGGAATGGATAGATTCGTTTATCGTATTGGAGGCCAAAAACCTGCTGAAGTATTCGAATCTTACAGTCAAGGAAATAGGCTACAAACTGCACTTTGCCTCCATCCCCTCGTTCTTTAAGTTTTTCAAGTCACATACGGGCAAAACACCTACGGAATACCGCTACGGCACCGAAGGTGATATATAGTGCCCCCGCCTCAGGCATATACCCGCGCGCCGAAAATCTTGCTGCCGACGCGCACGAGCGTGCTGCCCGCCTCTATCGCCAGCGGATAATCTTCGCTCATCCCCATTGAGATTTCCGCAAAATGGTCGGCCGTGGTGAAATAACGGGCCTTCAACTCATCGAAATAGCGTTTCAGCCGCGCGAACTCGCCCCGCACCTGTTCCTGATTGTCGGTAAACGTGCCCATACCCATGACGCCGTCGATACGGACGTGTTTCAGGGCCGCGAAACGCTCGCTCCGCAACAGGGCCTCGGCCTCCTCGAAACTCAGCCCGAATTTGGTCTCCTCGGCCGCGATGTGGAATTGCAACAGGCAAGGGATGATGCGCTTGTGCTTCTGCGCCTGCTTGTCAACGGCTTCCAGCAGTTCCAAGCTGTCGATGCTGTGAATCATCGACACGAAAGGCGCGATGTATTTGATTTTATTGGTCTGCAGATGCCCGATGAAATGCCACTGGATGTCTTTCGGCAAGGCCAGATACTTGTCGCGCAGTTCCAAGGCCTTGTTCTCGCCGAACACGCGCTGTCCGGCTTCGTAGGCCCATTCGATATACGCCATCGGCTTGGTCTTGGATACCGCCACCAAACGCACGCCAGCCGGCAAACCGGCGGCCACCCGCCGCAGATTGTCCGTGATTTCTTCCTTGACCGTACTCATAAGTCAATTTCCTTTAAAAACCGTACCTTCATATTGTCGCCCTCCTGCAAAAACGGCAGGTCGGACAAACGGATTTCCTCGTCAATCTTGGCCACCGTATAATAGTAGCGTCCATTGACCTTGACTTTCGTCAGATAATGCCCCGGCGCGGGCCGGAGTTTGAATTTGCTGGAGGCTTCGAACACGTCCTGATGCCAGGCGCCGTTGATGAAATACGCATACCCCAGCAGATGGTTGGCTTCCGTCACGCGGCCGGCCTGCAACAGACGGCGCACCTGAGAGGAGCTTACCGCCTGACCGTCCACCGTATATTCGGGATAGCGCTCCACCGCAAAGCCGTATTGTTGGCCCAAGGCCGCCATCTGTTCGTAGCCGCCCTGACGGTCGTGGCCGAAGTTGTGGTTGAACCCGATAATCATGCGTTTGACCCGCAGGCGTTCCACGAGGATTTCCCGCACGAAGCGTTCGGCCGGCATGGCGGCGAACGCGTCGTCGAAATGCAGGACCAACAGGTTCCGCAGGCCGGCCGCCGCCAACAGTTCCTCTTTCTCCTGTTCGGTGGTCAACAGCCTGAAGTTTTTACGAAAGGCCTCCTCGCCCTGCAAGACCAGGCGCGGATGCGGGCTGAACGAAATCAAGACGCTCTCCCCGCCCTCGGCCTCGGCGTGCCGGTTCAACAAGTCGATAATGGAGCGGTGCGCGCGATGCACGCCGTCGTAGGAGCCGACGGTAACGACCGCGTTGCGGACCGACCGCCATTGTTCCAAATCCCGACAAATCTCCATGACGATGCGAATCTTTGGTTAGAATGAAAACGTGATGCCGGCCATGACGTTGAACCGATAGGTGGGATAGTCGTACCAACGGTAATAACGGTAGGCGATCAGGTTGTTCAGGTTGACGAAGGCCGACCAACGCTTGAAGAAGCGGTATTCCAAGCCCGCGCTCCAATCGAAACCGCCCTTGAGCGTCACTTCCTGACCGAAATGGTCGTGGGCCTTCATGTTCGTATAACCGGCTATTTCGGAGGTCACGATGAACTTATGCCCGATATCGTAACGGAACATGAGGCCGCCGCGGAAAGCCGGCGTATAGAGCAAGGCCTGGTTGTAATAGTTGTATTCGGCCTCCACGTGCGCCAGTATGCGGTCGTCCCAATGCAGGTTCAACTCGCCTTTGAGTTGGAACTGGAAGACCTTTTCGGTATATAGCGGTTTGAAGTCGTTATAACCCACATAGGCATCCTCCGCCACACTGACTTGATACGGGTAATAGTAATAATCGAAACTCATCTGGTTGCCCAGCCAATGTGCGGACGCCGTCAAAGCAAAGTCGATTTCCTTCGTCAGATTGCTCTTGATACCGAGATAAACGTACAGTTTCTCGCGCGAAAACGCCAAATCGTCCACATCGAACGGATGCAGGAACGGGTTGATGTCCGAAATGGACAGAATCGTATTGCGCTTGACCTGTCCGTCCACGCCCACATAGAGGCTCAGTATATCCGGCACCGCCTGCACGTTCAAGCGCACGCGCGGATTGAACTGAAACTTGCTGCCATCGCGGCTGTCGCCGAACACATTGAAACACAAGCCGGCATCCAAATCCCAAATGTCGTAATGATAGGATACGGTCGGCTCCAAACGCAACTGGAACGCATTATCGACCGGGTCGTCCTGATGCGTCCGATGCAGATAGTCGCCGAAGAAAACGCGCGCGCCGATATCCAAACGGTCCACATAGTCGGATTTCTGCGCAATCCGTTTGGAGAAACCGCCATCGGCTTCGATGATGTTCTCCATGCCGTGCCAGTTGTTCCGCCCGAAGTCGTAATAGAGGCTCGCGTCGTAACGCCAGTCGTTCGGATCGGTCGCCCGGTCGGTTATCGACAGCCGGCCGTCCATATTCTGAAACCAACGCACGGGCTGGTCGCGGTAAATCTTGCGGAAATCCTCATTCATCGCCAGCAAACCGGCAATCGTATCGTAGAGCCCGTCCCGGATGCCATAGGCGTTGACCTTGTTCTGCCGGTAATCCAATTCAAGCCGCACCCTGAATTTCTTGGCGAAAATCTCGCCCGACAAATCGCCTTCGTTGTAGGAATGGTCGGTCTTGAACTGACTGTAGTCTTTGATATTGCCGTATGCCGAATGATGTTTGTAGGAGGCCGCGACGCCATACTGCTGCGAACGTCCCATGGCGACATAGGCCTCGGCCAAAGGCGAAAGGTGGTTGCCGAACCCGATTTTGAGATGTTGGTTGAACAGCCGTTCCACCGGTTCGCCCGCCACCTTGGCCGGCTTGATGTTCTCCACCGGATAGGTCGTCTGCACAGGCCGGGAGATGATTTCATAAACGGACGTGTCGATGCGGTGCGTCGTATCGGCCGACACCTCCGGCTGCAAAAGCGGCTTGCGCACGACGTCCAACATGGGTTGATAGGGCGCCACGACCACCACCCGTTCCTGATACGGTTGGTCGTCCGTCGTCTGGGCCTGGGCCGCCGGAAGCGTCAGGCAACCGGCCAAACCCAAGCCTATGATGTATGATAGCTTGCTCATGGCTTTACATTTCAGGGATTACTATTTCCTCTTCCTCCGCATAACGGTAACGTTCGGCGCGTTCCCGTTCCTCCATTTCACGTTCGGCCTGCTCCACGGCTTCTATGGCCGCGTATTTCTGCCGCGCGACGGTCACCAAATCGTCGCCCTCGTAGTGGTCGATGATGCTCTGCAACGTCTGCTTGGCCTGCAAGACATTGCCCTTATGCTCGTATATGTCGGCCCAAAGCATATACACCTTGGCCAGATAGTATTCCTCGGCCGGCGCGTCCGCGATATAGTCGAAAATCAGTTGTTCGGCCATATTGTAGTCGCCCTCCTTCACGCGCCGCTCTATCATATAGTAGCGCGCCTCGGCCTGCACATTCGGGTCGGCCGCATTCAGCAAATCGTTATACATCTGATTGGCCAAGGCCACATCGCCTTTCTTGACCGCGACACGGGCCGCATACAGCATGGCTTCCTGACGGTCGGCCGGCGCCATGCCTTCCCGCCGCAGATAGGAAATCGCGGCTTCCTCCGTGTATTTGTCCTGCCCCAGACGGTAGAAACAACGCATACGCCCCATCAGGGCCTCGTTTTCCAAAGACGGATTCTGCAAGGCCACCATCTGTTTGTAGAACCGCAAGGCCGTTGCATAGTCGCCACGGCCATAGCTGAGGGCCGCCGCACGCTGCACGGCCTTTTCGGTAAACTCGCAGGCCGGCAACTGCGCCACTTTGGCGTAGGCCGCTTCCGCCACGCTATCCTGCCCTTGCCGGTAGGCGCATTCGCCTAGATAGAACCAGGCCGGCGTGATGAAATAGCCCTGCGGGAAATCCTGCAGATATTGCCCGAAACCTTTGACCGCCGCCTCGCAATCGCCCTCCATATAACGGTTTTCAACGGCCAAATACGTAATGGAGTCCTTTTCCCCCTCCTCTATCTTGACCGTATAGGGCAACTGCTTGACATACGTGAAGAACTCGTCCACGCGGTTCATCGCCATATAGATATTGCGGATGTTGACCAAAGCCTGCCGTGCCTCGGTGGAAGCCGGGTATTCGGAATTGAGCCGCTTGAAATTCTCCAACGCGCGCGCCGATTCCCCCATATTGAAATAAATCATGCCGATTTTCAACAGCGCCACACGCGCCAACGCCTGACGCGGATAGCCCTCATAGAGTTGCCGGTAATACATCAAGGCCTTGTCGTTCTGTTCCAATACCAGGTAGGTGGCCGCCAGTTCGTTGATGGCCATCGACATATAGGCGGTGCGCGGGTAATTCTCTATGAGCCCCAGCAAGCCGTCCACTTTCTCCTGATAACGACCCTGCGCGCCGGCGCAGAGCGCCCGCTGGTAATAGGCGTAATCCAAGGGTTCGCGTCCCTTGTCGATGACTTTCGTATAATAGGCTTCGGCCTTGTCGAAATGCCGCAACATGAACTCGCAGTCGCCCGCCCGCAGGTAGGCATCGGTCAGATAGGCCGTATCGGCGGCGCGGCGGGTGGCGAAAAAGCGTTCCCACTGCGACAGCGCCTGTTCGTAATGCACACGGTCCATATAGAGATAACCGAGATTGTAATACCCCATGGCGTATTCGGGCGTCGAAACGGCTTCCGGCCGTGCCTCGAACGCCTCATAACGTGTCAGGGCCGTGTCCGCCTCGTCAAGCTGCCACGCGCTTTCGCCCGCCCAAAACAGCGCGCGGGCCGCCAACACGTCGTCGGGCAATTCCCGCGCCGCCGCCATGAAAGACGTATCGGCCAGCGTGTATTTGCGGCTACGGAAGGCTTCCATGCCGCGGTTGAACAGCAGGTTCTGCTTGACCTGCTTCAACTCGTAAGACAACGGCTGCAACTTCTCGATGGCCGCCAGGGCCTCCGCATAATGGCGGTTGCGGCTGTATGCGCTCAGCATATATTCGTATATCTTACGGCTGTAAGCCGACTGCGGATAGGCTTCGAGAAAGTCGGTAAAGACCGTGACCGACTCCTTGTAGGGCGCCAAGCCCAATTCGTAACTCAGCTGCGCGTAGTGATACATCGCGTCTTCCTGCACGACCGGATTGAAATTCAAACGGGACGCATCGCGGAACGCATCCATCGCGAACTTCTTCTGCCCGCGCTGCACGTAGCAATAGCCCAAATGGTAATACGCGCTCTGCGCCAGTTCGCTGTCCTTGTCCACGCTCAACACGCGCAGGAAATAATGCGAGGCCGTATCATAGACCTGCCGTTTATAATAGATGTAGCCCAGGATATAGTCGCCGTCCTTGTCCGGACGTTGGGCCGAGCGGTCGAAATAGAACTGCATATAGGGCAACGCCCGGTCGTAGTCGCCGAGTTGGTAATACGATTCGCCGACCAGCCGCGCCACCTCGGGCTGACGCTTGGACGAAGCCGAGGCCATCAGGGTTTCCGCCATATCGACGACTTCCTTGTATCGGCCCTGCATATAATAAATCTGCTGCACGTAAAACGGCACCAACGCCTTGAACGTCGGGTCATCCTGAATCTTCGCGAATTCATTGAGGGCGTTCTGGTATTTGCCCTCCATGTAGAGGATGTAGGCATAGTAATAGCCGGCCACGATGCGGTATTTGCCCGTCGATTCCACCAACGGGGCGAAGTTGAGTTTGGCTTCGTCGTAGCGTTTGACGCTGAAAGCGGCATAACCGACATGGAATCGGAAAGACGCCAGCTCTTCGGGCGTCAGGTCATCGACCGTCACGTGCGCATAAGCCGCATAGGCGTCCGCATACAGTTTGTAGTGATACAGATAGTCGCCCAATTCGCGCCAAGCCTGCTGGATATGGCTGCTCATCGGATAGGTCTCGATGAAACGTTGCAAATCGACCTGCGCGTTGCGGTGATAGAGCCGTGCCCCGCATACGGCCGCATAAAAGGCCGATTCGCTACGGTAGAAATCGTCCTCGGGGGCCGTGCGCCCCGCCGTTTTCTGCGACACCCGCATGAATTGCTTGCGAGCCGACGCATATTTGGCTTTGGCGTAGAGTTCAAACGCATCGCGGAACATCGCCTCCGGTTGGTCATAGAACGCCGTGTTCTGCGCCTGCAGGCCACCGCCCGTCCACAGGCAGAGCATCCCGACGAAAAAGCCTACGGCCAAACTGTTTTTCAGAAACTTCCTCATGATTTCTTCTTCTTTGCTACACCCCACTTCATACGGTAATCCACCCGCACGTCACCATGCGCGATTTTGTCAAGCCGTTTCTTCAACATGGCCCGGCGCAACGTACTCAAATGGTCCACGAAAACCCGCCCTTCGATATGGTCGTATTCATGCTGGAACACGCGCGCCACATAACCGTCGTAGGTATCCTCGTGCCATTGAAACCGTTCGTCCTGATAGCGCACGTGGATAACCGGCTTGCGGTACACTTCCTCGTAAAGGCCGGGAAAACTCAGACAGCCTTCGTCAAAGCCCCAGGGCTCGCCCTCTTCCGACAACAGCTGCGGGTTGACGAACGCCTTGCGGAACGGTTCGGCGGGTGTCTTGACGCCGGCCGAAGGGCCGCTTTCCAACTCTATGGGCGGGATGTCCACAACGAACAGCCGCAAGGAAAGGTCTATCTGCGGCGCGGCCAAACCGACGCCACCGGCTTCCGCCATCGTCTCGAACATATCGGCCACGAGACGCGGCAGGTCGGGATAATCGGCCGGCACCTCCGCCGCCTGCTTGCGCAGCACGGGTTGGCCGTAAGGTACAATCGGATATATCATAATCTAAACTCGTTTTTGCATATAGGTCTGTAATATCAGCGTGGCGCTGAGCGCGTCCACCAGCCCCTTGTCCTGACGTTTCTTCTTTTTGAGGCCGGCGTCCAGCATCGTCTGAAACGCTATCTTGGATGTAAAGCGTTCATCGACCCGTTCCACCGGAATCTGCGGATATCGTTTCCTGAAACGCTTGACGAAGGGTTCGATATAGCGCGTGCTCTCGGAAGGCGTCGCATCCATCTGCAACGGCAGCCCCACGACAACCGTTTCGACTTCCTCGCGTTGCAGATAGTCGGCGAGATAGGCGTCCAAGCCCGCCGTCGGCACCGTCTCCAACGCATGGGCAATGAGTTTGAGCGGATCCGTCACGGCGAGCCCGCAACGTTTCTGACCGTAATCGATGGCTAATATCCTACCCATGTTGCACGCCCGTTTGCTAAATTTTACAAAAATAAGAAATCCGACTGCATTTTTCCGTAATCGAAAACGGCGGTTTTCAACAGTTTTTTGTTAAATAACCAAGTATTTGAGTCGCTTGTTTCTATTAACATTTTTTAACATTTCGAACGCGGTCGCGACCGGGCTTTTCTTTATATTTGCATTCCGTAAAACAGTCGGTTCACCCCGACTAAAATCCTACATTTATGGCAGAGCCTATAGACATCAAAGAACTCAACGAGAAAATCGAAAAAGGAAGCGCCTTTTTGGATTTGCTCACATTGGAAATGAACAAGAACATCGTGGGGCAGAAAGCCATGGTGGAACGCCTGCTCATCGGGCTGTTGGCCAACGGCCATATCCTGCTCGAAGGCGTGCCGGGCCTGGCCAAGACGTTGGCCATCAAAACGCTTGCGCAAGCCATAGACGCCAACTTCAGCCGCATCCAGTTCACGCCCGACCTGTTGCCGGCCGACGTCATCGGCACGCAAATCTACAGCCAGAAGGACGAGCGTTTCGTTAGCCGGAAAGGCCCCGTTTTCGCCAATTTCGTATTGGCCGATGAAATCAACCGTGCGCCGGCCAAGGTGCAGAGCGCGCTGTTGGAAGCCATGCAGGAACGCCAGGTGACCATCGGCGAGGAGACGTTCCCGCTGGACGATCCGTTCTTAGTGTTGGCCACGCAGAACCCCATCGAACAGGAAGGCACGTATCCGCTGCCCGAAGCGCAGGTGGACCGTTTCATGCTCAAGGTCGTCATCGGCTATCCGAGCAAGGAGGAAGAGAAACAAATCATCCGGCAGAACATCGGTCAGGAAAAGCCGCAAATCAATCCGGTGGTTTCGGTGGAGACCATCCGCAAGGCCCGCGCGCTGACGAAAGAGGTGTATGCCGACGAGAAAATCGAGAACTACATCACGGATATCGTGTTCGCCACCCGTTATCCCGACCGCTATCATCTGGAAAAGTTCGCGCCGCTGATCGCCTACGGGGCTTCCCCGCGTGCCAGCATCAACCTGGCGTTGGCCGGCAAAGCCTATGCTTTCCTCAAACACCGCGGTTACGTCATTCCGGAAGATATCCGCGCCGTGTGCTTCGACGTCATGCGCCACCGCATCGGCCTGACCTATGAGGCGGAAGCCGAAAACATCCACACGGAGGACATCCTGAACGAAATCCTCAATACGGTAGAAGTGCCCTAAGCCTTATGGAAACGTCCGATTTATTGAAGAAAGTCCGGAAAATCGAAATCAAGACCAAAGATCTTTCGAATCAGATTTTCTCCGGACAATACCACAGCACGTTCAAGGGGCGCGGCATGGCGTTCAGCGAGGTGCGCGAATACGGCTTCGGCGACGACGTCCGTTTCATAGACTGGAATGTGACGGCGCGTTTCAACAAACCGTATGTCAAGGTTTTCGAAGAGGAACGGGAACTGACCGTGATGTTGCTCATCGACGTGAGCGCCTCTAACGAATTCGGCACGCGCGAACAGAGCAAACGCCTTGCCATGACGGAAATCGCGGCCATCCTCGCGTTTTCGGCCATTTCCAACAACGACAAGGTGGGGCTGCTGTTTTTCAGCTCGGAGGTGGAGAAATACATCCCGCCGCAAAAGGGCCGGCAGCACATTCTGCGCATCATACGGGAATTGCTGGAATTCAAGCCACAACACAAAGGCACGAACATCGGCGAAGCGCTGCGCTACTTCCGCAACGTCCACAAACGCAAATGCACGGTGTTCCTGCTGTCTGACTTCATAGACAGACACCCCTACGAAGACGCGCTCAAAATCGTTTCCAAAGGGCACGACCTGTCGGCCATCCGGCTGTACGACCCGCTGGAAACCGAACTGCCCGACGTGGGCTTGCTCCGCGTAACGGACAACGAGAGCGGCCAGTCCTTAATGATTGACACGCATTCCGCCGCCAACCAGCACGCCTATGCGGCCTACCGGCAGGCGCAAACCAAGCGGACGCACGGTCTGCTCGTCAAATACGGCATCCGCCATGCGGATATCGCAACGGGCGAAGACTATGTCAAACCGCTGATTACCATGTTTAACCGAATTTAAAAGTCCATTGATACCATGACGGCCGTTTCGTTTTTCAAACGGGGCATATACCGGGCGGGGCTGTGGCTGATAGCCGCCGTCTTTATCGGCTGGAGCGGGGAACGCACCCATGCCGCCCCCTCGTTGCGCGTGTTCTGCGACAGCGCGGCCTGGATAGGCGACAGCCTCTCGCTCAGGTTGCAATACGAAGGCACCGACCCGCGCCATGTGCTGTTTCCGATTTTAGACCCGCAGGCCTACCCCGGCCTGGAGTTCTTTTCCGCCACGCCCACTTACGACACCGCTTACGACAAGACGACGGGGCTGTTCCGTCTGCGGGCCAACTATCCGTTCGCCATTTACACGGCCGGTACCTATGCCATTCCGCCGGTTTCCTTCCGCGTGTTCGAGGACGGGCAAATCCTGATTTACGACACCGACACGCTTTGGGTCAACGTTTACGAACCCGACGTGGATTTCGAACAAGATATCCGCGACATCAAACCGATACAGCAGGTTTCGGTATGGGAACGCCTGGCCGACTATATCCGGGCGCATTACGTATGGCTAAGCGCCATCCTGCTCGTGTTGATGGCCGCCGTCTTCGGCTGGTATTACTGGCGGCGCAGACGCCGCAACCTGCCGGTCTTCTCGGCGCCCAAGCCCGTGATTCCGCCCGTGGATCTCGCGTTGGCCAACCTCCGGACGTTAAAAGACAAACAACTGTGGCAACAGAACCGCGTCAAGGAATATTACACGGAACTGACCGAAATCCTGCGCGTGTTCTTAGCCGACGAATACCATATCGCCGCCATCGAAATGACGTCGGACGAATGTATCGCCAACCTGCGGCAACATTATCCCGACCGTCAGGACGACATCAAGCGTCTGGAGACCGTCTTCCGCACCGCCGACTTGGTCAAGTTCGCCAAGGGCGAGCCGCAACCGACGGAACACGAGGACTGCTTCCGCACGGTATGGCAATTTGTGGCACAGCATAAAACAAGCACCCATGAACCTGAATGATCTGACTTTCGCCAACCCGCACTACCTTTGGCTGCTGTGTATCATTCCGTTCCTCATCTATTGGTACATCGCGCAGGAGAAAAAGACGTACCCGCGCCTGCACTTCTCCGACACCGGTTTTGCGGGGCGGCTTAAAAAGACGGCACGGCAACGTTGCTATCCGTTGCTCTACGTATCGCGCACGCTCTGCCTCATCCTGCTGATCGTCGCGCTGGCGCGGCCGCAAAGCCACCTTAAAAACAACAGCCGCCACATCGAAGGCATCGACATCATGCTGGCCATGGATATATCCGGCAGTATGCTGGCCGAGGACTTCTCGCCCAACCGTTTGGAAGCGGCCAAGAAAGTGGCCTCCGACTTCATCGCGGGGCGGCCCGACGACCGCATGGGGCTGGTGGCGTTCAGCGGCGAGGCGTTTACGCAATGCCCGCTGACCATCGACCACCATATCCTGCAACACCGCCTCAAGGCCTTGAAAAGCGGCGTCATTGAAGACGGCACGGCCATCGGCGACGGCTTGGCGGTGGCCATCAACCGCATCCGCAACAGCACGGCCAAAAGCAAGACGATTATCCTGCTGACCGACGGCGTCAACAACCGCGGCGCCATCGACCCGCTCACGGCCGCCGATTTGGCCAAGCTGTACGGCATCCGCGTATATACTATCGGCGTCGGCACGCAAGGCTTCGCCCCCTACCCGTTCCAAACCCCGTTCGGCATCCAATACCAAAATGTGGAGGTGCAAATCGACGAGGCCCTGTTGCAGGCCATGGCGCAGAACACGGGCGGCAACTATTTCCGCGCCACGAACCAAAACAAATTGCGTAACATTTTCAAAGAAATCGACCAGTTGGAAAAGAGCAAGATAGAAGTACTGACCTACGAATCGCACACCGACGAATACGCGCCGCTGCTGTGGCTCGCGTTGGGCTTGTTGCTTTTGGAACTCTTGGGCCGGCTGTTCGTGTTCAAAACCCTACCCTAATGTTCAGATTCGAAAACCCGCAATGGCTATACGGCCTTTTGGCATTTCTGCCGCTGTTGGCGGCGGTCGTGTTCGTCATACGGCGGAAATACAAGCGTTTTGCCCGTTTGGGAAACCCGCAGCTCTTGCTCGCGCTTTCGCCGGATTATTCGGTGGGCAAACAATACGTCAAATACCTGCTCCTGTTGCTGGCCGGCATCTGCCTCGTACTGGCGCTGGCCAACCCGCAGATGGGCACGACGGTCAAAAAAGCCGAACGCAAAGGCGTGGACCTCATGGTGGCGTTGGATATCTCCAACAGCATGAACTGTGAGGACATACAGCCCTCGCGGCTCATGCGCGCCAAGCAGGCGCTCATCCGCCTGCTCGACCGGCTGGGCAACGACCGCATCGGGCTGGTCGTCTTTGCCGGCGACGCCTTCCTGCAACTGCCGCTGACGAGCGACTACGGCGCGGCCAAACTGTTCATCAGCGAAATCAGCACCGATGACATCAGCACCCAAGGCACCTCCATCGGGGCGGCCATCGACCTGTGCATGCAGAGTTTTGAGAAAGAGGAACGCGACAACGCCCACAACAAGGCCATCATCGTCATCAGCGACGGCGAAGACCATGAAGCCGCGGCGCTGAGCGCGGCGCAACGGGCGGCCAAGGCCGGCGTCGCCGTCCACACCATCGGCATGGGGTTGCCGCAGGGCGGGCCCATTCCCATCTACGCGAACGGCCGCATCGTGGATTACAAGAAAGACCGCGGCGGCCAAACGGTCATGACCAAATTGAACGAAGACATGTTGCGTCAGATTGCGGCCGAAGGCAAAGGCAGCTATGTGGGCGCCAACAACACGTCAGCCGGTATCGGCAAAGTGTTTGACGAAATCAACCGCTTGGACAAAACGCTGTTGGAACAGCGCGACATCTCCGACTACGAAAGCCGCTATCAATGGCCGCTGTGGGTGGCCATCGCCTGCCTGTTGCTCGACGTCCTCATCTTTACCAAACAACACCGCCGTTTGAACCGCAAACATATTTTCGGCATGAAAAACGAGAAAAAGACGCCGGCGCCCCTCGTCGCGACGCTCCTTTGCCTGGGTTTGGCCGCCGCATCCGCCCCCGGCCTGCAGGCGCAGACCGTCATTCCGCTGACCCATCAGGGCAACCGTCTTTATGAACTGGAAGACCATCCGGCCGCCGAAGAAATGTATCGCAAGGGGCTGGCGCTCGACTCCACGAACAGCCGCCTGCTGTACAACCTCGGCAACACCCAATACAAACAGGGGCTTTATCCGCAGGCCGCGGAACAATACAACAAGGTGCTGCAGAGTCCGTACCTGAGCAAGAAAGAACGCGCCCATGCCGCCCACAACCTCGGCAACGCCTATATGCAGACCCAAGCCTACGCCGAAGCCGTGGACGCCTACAAACAGGCCTTGCGCCAACGCCCCGACGACGCCGATACGAAATACAACCTGGCCTACGCGCAGAAACTGCTCCAACAACAGCAACAGCAGCAACAAAGCAATCAGAACCAAGACAAGCAAGACCAGCAGGAGCAGCAAAACCAGCAGAACCAGCAGGGTCAACAAAACCAAGACCAGGACAATCAAGACCAACAGAATCAACAGGGCCAGCAGAACCAACAGAACGGCCAAGACCAACAGGACGGACAGCAGGATCGCCCCGACCAACAGCAAGGGCGCGAATCTCAGGAAGACCGTCGCAAGAAGAATGACGCCGAAAAGATTCTGCAAGCTTTGGAGAACCAAGAAAAGAAGACGTTGGATAAGGTCAAGAAAAAGGAAATGCCCGTCAGGAAGAAATATACCGAAAAAGATTGGTAAGCATGAGACGTTTCGTTTGTAATTTACTCTGTTTGTTGTGCCTGTTGCCGGCTTGCCTCGCGGCGCAAGACGGCGTTACGTTCCAAGTGCAGGCGCCGCGGGAAGTCTATGCCGGCGAAGCGTTCGACCTCTCGTTTGTCGTCAATGCGCAAGGCTCGCGCAATTTCAAGGCACCGGCCTTCAAGGGCTTCGACGTGCTGTTTGGCCCCGCCCAGTCGCAATCGACCAACGTCAGCATTGTCAACGGGCATATGCAACAGAGTTTCTCGCTCTCGTATGCCTATCGGCTCCGCGCCCCGGAAACGGCGGGCGAATTCCGCTTTGAACCGGCCACCATCGAGGTCAAAGGCCAATCCTATCAGACGGAAGCCGTGGTACTGAAAGTGTTGCCGGCACGGACGCAACCCGCCAACCCTAGCCGTGCCGCCCGCAACGCGCCCGGCGGCCGTCCATCCCAACCCGTCAGCGGCGAAATCGGCAACGACGACGTCTTTCTGCGGAGTTTCGTCAGCAAGAGCAACCCGTATGTAGGGGAAGAAGTTGTTGTGACCTACCGCCTCTATACGGCCGTTCCCGTGCGTCAATACAGCATCTACAAACTGCCGACCAACAAGGGCTTTTGGTCGGAGGAACTCAAAACGGGCGAAAACGAACAGCGCGAGACCATCAACGGCCGCCCCTACGTCTATGTGGATTTGCGCAAGGTGGCGCTGTTTCCGCAGGAAGCCGGCAAACTTACGGTTGAGCCCTTGGAGATAGAGGTTGTGGCCGCCATTCAGCAGAAGCGTGAACGCACGGGCACGATTTTCGACATTTTCGATGACCCGTTCTTTGACCGCGTGACCTATACCCAGGCCAACGTGCGCACCAAACCGACGGTCCTCAACGTGCGGCCACTGCCCGAAACCGGCCGTCCCGCCGATTTCAACGGCCCCGTGGGCGACTACAAGGTGACGTTCCAGTACGACAAGACCAAGACGCTCAAAGCCAACGAAGCCATCGACTTTACGTTTACGGTCAGCGGCAGCGGCAACGTTGAACTGATACAGCCGCCGCACATCCTGTTCCCGCCCGACTTCGACGTCTATGAACCGCGCGTCAACCTGCACAAGACGCAGGACGGCCATATCGGCGGCCAAGCCTCAATTGAATACATCGTGGTGCCGCGCAGCCCCGGCATCTACCGCATCCCGGCCTTCTCGTTCTCGTATTTCAACCCGCAGGCGGGGCAGTACCGCACCGTGGATATTCCCGAAACGGCGCTGAACATCCGCGAGGGAGACGGCACGTATGTGGCCGCCGGCCACCAAGACCAAACCGATGGCCGCACGGCACAGTCCTTAGCCCCCTTGCAGACACACGCCCCGCACTGGTTCAAAACCGGCCGGCAGTTCTTCCTCAGCACGGGCTGGTGGCTCGGCTTGGCCGGCCTGTTCGTTTTGACGGCCGTTGCGGTAGGGCTTTACCGCCGCCACCGCGCCAAGCTATCGGACCCCATCGGCCTGCGCAACAAACGCGCCTATAAGGAAGCGCGCCGCTGTCTGCGGAAAGGGCACCTCTATATGACGCAAAACCGGAAAAACGACTTCTACATCGAACTGTCGCAGGCGCTTTGGGGCTTTTTGAGCCGTAAATTCAACATTCCGGTGTCCGACCTCTCGATGGCGCGCGTCCGCGAGGTGCTGCGCGAAAGGGGCATTTCGGAAGCCAGTGCCGACGCCTTCATCCAAACCTTGGAACATTGCGAGTACGAACGTTTCGCGCCTCAGGGCAACAGCCGCCGGAGCATGGCCGACCTCCACGAAGAAGCCTTGAATGTCATTTCGTCGATTGTCAAAGAATTAAAAGCATGAAAACCCATATCCTCCGCTTGTCCGCCCTCTGCGCCATCTGGACGATGGCCCTTCTGACCGCCCCCCGCGTACAGGCGGCCGACACCGAACTGCCCGTTGACTACGCACGGAACCTCTACGCCGAGGGCAACCTGCTCTATCAGCGCGAGAAATACGAAGAAGCCATCGACTGCTACCGGCAGATATTGGCCCTGCCCTATGAAGCATGGGAGGTCTATTACAACTTGGGTAACGCCTACTTCAAGACCGGCGCTTACAGCCGCGCGATTTTATCGTACGAACGCGCCGACCGCCTCAAACCCGGTCAGGCCGACATACAGCAGAACCTGGCGCTCTGCCGCACCAAAATAACCGACGACCGGGAAGCCCTGCCCTCTTTCTTCCTGCAAGATTTCTGGCGGCGCGTCGTGCGCGCCTTGCCGGCCGACGTTTGGGCCGGCGGCCTGTTGGGGCTTACGGCCGGTTTGTTGCTTTGCCTGGTCTGCTATTTCATGAGCCACAGCTACAGTCTGCGCCGCACGACGTTCTATGGCGCCATCCTGCTGTTCGCGGCCGCCTTTATCGCGCTCATGGCCTGCCTTTCCGCACGGACAGCCCGTTTCAAGCCCGAAGCCATCATCATGGTGCCGCAAAGTGAAATCAAGGCGCGGCCCGAAGCCTCGGCCGAGACCCGCTATCTGTTGCACGAAGGCAATAAAGTGGAGATTTTGGACGAGATAGCGCCCTACTGCAAGATAAAAATGAGCGACGGGAACCAAGGTTGGATTCCCGCCGCCGATATTGAAAAGATATAAAGTCGAAAACGTCTGACTAAGCCGCTTACTGCTGCTTGGGCGCATCCGCGCGGCGCAACAGTTGCGCCAGCAGTTCGGCCTCGGCCACGATTTCATCGCCCACATAGGCCCAGCCTTTCATGTGGCACAGGCCTCTGCGGAACGGCGAAGCCGGCACCAATTTGAAAATCAACTGGTCGCCCGGCACCACCTGACGGCGGAATTTCACCTGGTCCATTTTAAGGAAGTACGTCAGATAATTCTCCGGATCCGGCAACTGCGTCAGCATATAAATGCCGCCGCACTGCGCCATCGCTTCCATCTGCAAGACCCCCGGCATGACGGGCGCGCCCGGGAAGTGCCCCACGAAAAACGCCTCGTTCATCGTCACGTTCTTGATGCCGACCACCTGGTCCTTATCCATATAGACGATTTTATCGACCAACAGGAAGGGCGGACGGTGCGGCAGAATCTGCTGAATCTGGTTGATGTCGTACAAGGGCTTGGCGTTCGGATCCCAATGCGGCAAAGCCTCTATCGCCATGTCTTTCTTGGCGCGCTTGGCCAATTGTTTCACAAACGCGGCATTGACGGCGTGCCCCGGCCGTTCGGCCGTGACCTGCGCTTTGAGGTAGCATCCGAGCAAGGCGAAATCGCCCACCATGTCCATGAGTTTATGACGGGCCGGTTCATTCTTGAACCGCAAATCCACATTGTTCAGCATCCCTTCCGACTTCACTTCCACGGTCGGCTTGTTCAGCAAACCGGCCAAACGGCTGAGTTCGGATTCGGGCAAGACCTTATCGACAAACACGATGGCGTTCGACAGGTCGCCGCCCTTGATTAGATTGTGCTGATACAGGGCCTCCAATTCGTGCAGGAACACGAACGTCCGGCTGGGCGCGATTTCCTGCGAGAAATAGGTTTCGTCCGCCGCGCCCGCCACACGGATCTGCGCGTATTGCGGCACAACCACCTTGGAGTCGTAATCGACCAAAGCCGTCATTTCGCGTACCTCCGAAGGCACGGCCTTGAAACGGATTTTACCGTCTTCGGACGTAAAGGTCTCGACCGACGGCAATTCGTAATACCGGCGTTCGGCTTCCTGTTCCACGATACCCGCTTTCAGAATCACCTCCACAATCGGCGCCGCGCTACCGTCCAAAATCGGCATCTCCATCGTGTCGGTCTCTATCAACACGTTATCCAGCCCCAAACCGGCCAAGGCCGCCAAAAAGTGTTCGACGGTCGCCACGCGGGCGTCGCCTTTGCCCAAGGTCGTGCCGCGCGAGGAATCCACGACGTTTTCCACAAGGGCTTCGATATTCGGGCTGTCCGGCAGGTCGGTCCGCTTGAACTGAAACCAGAAATTCTCAGGAGCCGGTTTCAAGGTTACAGTGGCCGTCAGACCGGTATGCAACCCTACGCCTTTGATTTCGACCGGCGATTTAAGTGTACGCTGTTTATCCATATTATCATTAATAATGTAAGATGCAAAGGTAACAAAATTTTCGTAACTTTGTCCGAGGTCGGCCGCCGCCGACCGATTGCCACGCGCCATGAACAAGAAAAAGCTGTTCTATATCATCTGTGCCATGAGCATCGCCCTGCTGGGCTTTATCTCCGTGCAGATTTACTGGACCCTACAGGTGTTCCGCCTGCAGGAACAGATTTTCAAGAACACGGTCAACCAGACGATGGACGAGGTGGTTTTCCAAATCAACCGCCGCGACCTGACCGAACGGCTGTGGCGCTACCGCCAACATACCGAACTCATCCGCCGCATCGACACGCTCAACACGCGCATGGCCGCCCTGCGGCAGACTTACCCGTATGTCGCGTTCGAAGAACGGTCGTTCAGCCAAAGTTCGCTGGACAATTTCGTGCTGACCGACCCGCCGCTTGGCGCGGACAGCCTATCCTTCAACGCCCCGGCGCAACCCTCCGCCGCCCACCGCCTCCACCTGCAACAGACTTACCGCGCCATGGAACAGGAACGCGCGCTGTTGTTGCTCAACAGCCGCCTGTTCGACGACCTGCTGCGCGAAACCATGCGGCCCACGTCCGAACAAAACCTGCTGAGCCGCCTCGACCCTTACGAGGTGGATAGCCTCATCGCGCGGGAGCTGAACGCCAAAGGCCTCCATACCGGTTTCGAATGGGGCATTTTCAGCACCGACCTCTCCAAACTCATCGTCCGCCGCTCCCGCGATTACGGAGTGCGTCTGTTGCAGAGCCCTTATTTCTATCCGCTGTTTCCGAACGACCCGTCGCCCGACGCCTATTTCCTCATCGTCGATTTTCCGCAACAGAAAGTGTTTATCGCGTCCCGGATGTGGTATCTCGGTTTGGTGACGCTCTTGCTGTTCGGCCTGCAGGCGTTCGCGTTTTCCTACACGTTGAGCGCCGTTATCCGCCAACACCGCTTCGCCGTACAGAAAGCCGATTTCATCAACCATATCACGCACGAAATCAAGACGCCCGTATCCACGATTTCACTGGTCTGCGAGTCGTTCCGCGACCCCGACATCCACTACGGCGAGGCCGAGATACAGAACCTGTTGCATATCGTGCAGCATGAAAGCGGACGCCTGCAACAGCTCAGCCGGCAGATGATAGAGATTTCGACGCTCGAAAAGGGCTTCTATCAGCTCAACCGCCAGGAGTGCGATTTGCATGACATCATCCGGCAAGCCATCAACTACAGCGGCTTCCAAATCATGTTGAACCGCGGGCGGATTCAGACCGACCTGCAAGCCACGCGCACGCTGTTCTTCGGCGACAAGGAACGGCTTATCAGCGTCTTCACCAACCTCATCGAAAACGCGAACAAATACTGCGAACGCGCGCCCCTTATCCAAATCGACAGCCACGATACGCCCGACGGCATCGAAATCACGGTGGCAGACAACGGCATCGGCATCCCCAAAAAGCAATGGCACAAGATTTTCGAGAAGCTGTACCGGGTGCCGGCCGGCAACGCCCAAAAGAACTACGGTTTCGGGCTGGGGCTCAGTTTCGTCAAATCCATTACGGAGCAGCACAAGGGTAAGGTGTGGGTGGAAAGCGAACTCAAAAAAGGCTCGGTATTCCACCTGCGGTTCCCGACCGCGGCTAAACAGGCGGTGTTATCCGAATAAAAGCGTATATTTGCATTATGAATAAACTGCAGTCTGACAAACCGACCTTGACGATTCTCTTAGCCGAGGACGACACGAATTTAGGCGGCTTCCTCAAATCCTATCTGGAAAACAAAGGGTTTGCGGTCGGCCTGTTCACCAATGGCGAGGACGCGCTGAGGGCGTTTTTGGACGGCGGCTACAATTTCTGCATCACCGATGTCATGATGCCGGTCAAGGACGGTTTCTCCCTGGCCAAAGACATCCGCAAGAAAGACCCCAATATCCCCATTCTTTTCTTGACGGCCAAAACCTTGGAAGCCGACCGGCTGAAAGGGTTTCAGGTGGGCGGCGACGACTATCTGACCAAGCCGTTCAGCATGGACGAACTCCTGTTGCGGATTCAGGCCATCTCGCGCCGCATGGCGATTCAGCCGGCGCCGCAGAAGGAACAGATTTTCGATTTGGGCAACATCCGTTTCGACTACACGAAACAGATGCTGTTCAACGACACGCAGCAAATCGGGCTGACGTCCAAGGAATCGGAACTGCTGCTCGCGCTCTGCCTGCGCGAAGGTCAGGTGGTGGAACGCGGCGAGGCGCTCGTCAAGATATGGCATAGCGACAACTACTTCAACGCCCGCAGCATGGACGTATATATTGCCAAGTTGCGGCGCTTGCTCAAAGAGCACTCCACTTCCGAAATCCTGAATGTACACGGGGTCGGATTCAAACTGTTGATTCATCGTGAACCCAATGCATAAATCCGACAAACACCGGCGGATGCCGAACGCCCGCCTCGGCCTTTGGGCGTGTATCGGCCTGTTTTTATTACTCGAATGCTTTGCCGTTTCCTGCCGCAAGGAGCCGACGGACTTTGAAACCGGCAGCAACCCGCTCCGTTTTTCGGCCGACACCGTTTGTTTCGATACGGTGCTTTCCACGCTCAACGAGCCGGTCAAGCGCTTCACGATATACAACCCAAGCAAGAAGCCCGTCAAAATCGAGCGTATCTATATACGTCCGGGCGAAAGCGGCTATGGTTCGGAATCGTTCCGCTTCACGGTCAACGGCGACACCTCGACCGTTATCCGCGATTTGGTTATCGGTGCCAAAGACAGCATCTTCGCTTACATCCGCAGCGGCGTTCATCTTTCGGGGCAGAACCAACCGTTCATCGTGGACGCCTATTTCCAGTGCGACATCGCCGAGAGCAAATCCTCACAATCGGTCTATCTCTACGCCTACGGGCAGGACGCCCACTATTGGCATCCCGACCGCGTTTACGCGCGTCCCTACCCCAGCGTCGAACAGCCCGGCGGCGTCGATACGCAATACATCCAATATTTCATTTGGTCGCCCGAAACCCATCCCATCGTGGCCAACGACAAGCCCTACGCCATTTTCGGCTATCTGACGGTGCCGGAAGGCGTAACGCTGACGATTCCGGCAGGCGCGCGCCTGCATTTCGGTACGAACGCCGGCATTTGGGTACAGAAAGGCGGCAGCCTGCGCATCGAAGGCACGCTTGAAAATCCCGTGCGGTTCAGCGGGCTCCACTTGGATACGAATTACCGCAACGAACCCGGACAATGGGGCCATATCTGGCTGGATGCCGAAAGCGGCGACCACAGCATCCAATACGCCATCATTCAGGACGGCACCAACGGCATTTGGCTCGACTCGTCCACCACCGCCACGGTTCACGCCCTCGGCCTCGTCATCGAAAACACGACTATCACCAATATGACCAACTACGGGCTCCTCGCCTACCGCAACGCCATAGACGGCACCAACCTCGTCATCGGCCAGTGCGACAAGGCGGTTTCGCTACGGCGCGGCGGCAGTTATAAATTCACGCACTGCACGTTCCATAGTGCCTCGTACAACGGTTACAGTTTGGAAATGTATGACGAAAAACAGACGGGCGCAACCTTGGACTTTACGAACTGCCGCTTCATCAACAGCATCTTTTACGGCAGTTCCTCCGACCAACTCTACCTCGACCTTACCGACGAACAGAACGCGCCTTGCTTCTTCGACCACTGCCTGATACGCCAGCGCAACACGGCGACCATCGGCGAGTTGGACAAATTTTCCGCCTGCGCACTCAACTTAGACCCTAAATTCCACGATATCCGATACAACCGGACGGACTTCCGCATTGCCGACACCACGTCGGGCGCGTTCCGAAAGGGGTTGCCGGCCGCCGTTTCGGGCGCGGCGGTAAACGATATCACGGGCTTCGCACGCCCGGAGATACCGACGCTCGGCGCTTACGAATACCAGCCGATAGACTAAGCCTTACGCGCCACGACCAATTGGACGGTATGCCGCGTCCGCTGTTCCAATAGTACGGCGCGACCGGCCACGATTTGTTCGACGACCGCCGGCGTATAATGCCGGATCGTCACCAAATCCATGCCTTCGTTATATACGCAGTCGAACTCCGCCGACAGCGCGCCCAACAAATCGGGAAAACGGCCCTTGGCCCCATCCAGACACAATGAGAAACTCAGCGCGGAGTTCTGCATCAGATTGACCTTCATGCCGTATCGGGCCAGCAAATCGAAGATGCGCGCCAGCCCTATTTCTTCTATGAACGAGAAATCCTTGGGATAGACCGACAGCAGAATCTGGTTCGGCTTAAAGATATAGGATGGCACGACCGTGTTCTCCACATCGTCCAAACCGACCCACGTACCGGGTTCATCGGGTTGGATGAACGAACGCACGTAGAGCGGGATATGCTTGTTCTGCAACGGCTTGATGGTCTTCGGATGGATGACGCTGGCGCCGAAATAGGCCAGTTCGGTGGCGTCGCTGTACGAGATATGCGCCAGCTTGCACGTATTGGAAAAATACTTCGGGTCGGCGTTCAGCACGCCCGGCACGTCTTTCCATATCGTCATCTGCCGCGCGTCGATGCTGTGCGCCAAAATCGCGGCCGAATAGTCGGAACCTTCGCGTCCCAAAGTCGTCGTATGCCCTTGACCGTCGCCGCCGATAAAGCCCTGCGTCAACACCCATTTGCCCTGCTCCAACAACGGCAATACGGCCGCCCGTATCTGCCGCACCGTCGGTTCCCACTGCACGCCGGCCTCGCGGAAACGGCTGTCGGTCCGAATCAAATCGGCCGCGTCGATCATCTCGACCGGCAAACCGCTTTCCTGCAGATAATTTACAATCAACAGCGTGGAAAGACGCTCGCCATAGGAAACAATCTGGTCGTAGGCCTGGTCGTAAGGCAATACCGCCGCTTCCAACAGACGTTGGTACAATTGTTCGAAACGTTCCCGCAACTGGCCTTGCACCAGCGTG
Source organism: uncultured Bacteroidaceae bacterium (assembly GCA_964442435.1). Taxonomy (GTDB): domain Bacteria; phylum Bacteroidota; class Bacteroidia; order Bacteroidales; family P3; genus CAMXAS01. Next base: position 77,267 of record CAYTZG010000001.1, read on the forward strand.
TAGCGTTCCGTATCCGGCGTAAACAGCGCCTGAAAGATGGCGATATGGTCGGTCATCAACTTCTTGAACGCCTCCGCCCGGTCGGGTTCCTGGTGGAAAAACGCATTCAACAAGGCCTCCAACGCATTCGTCGTTTTGCCCATGGCCGAAAACACCAATACCTTCGGCCCTTTTTCCATCGCTAAAATCCGTGCCACATGCCGGACGGCTTCCGCGCCCTTGACCGAGGCGCCGCCGAATTTAAAGACTTCCATATCTCGTGTATTAAAATCCATTAAACGTAAAATATAATGTGGGCAGGAGCAACAAAAAGCCCAGCCCTATGCAAAACAGGATGAATTTATAGACCCACTTCAACCAAACCGTATAAGGAATGCGGGCCGCCCCCAACACGCCCATCAAGATGCCCGACGTCGGCGTAATCATATTCGTGAAGCCGTCGCCGAACTGAAACGCCAGCACCGTGGTCTGCCGTGAGATATGCAGCAAATCGGACAAGGGCGCCATAATCGGCATCGTCAGCGCGGCCTTGGCCGAACCGGACGGCATGACGACGTTCAACAGCGTTTGGAACAGATACATGCCGGCCAGGGACGCCACTTCCCCGGCCTCGGCCATCGCGTAGGACACGCTGTAAAGCAACGTATCGATAATCCGGCCTTCCCGCAGGATGAAAATGATGCCGCTGGCCAAACCGATAATCATGGCCGGCTCCAGCATATCCCGGGCGCCGTCCATGAAACGCCGCATCAGCGGATTCAAGCCCAGACCCGACGCCAAGCCCGCGGCCAACCCCATCGCGAAGAACAGGCCGGCTATTTCGGTCATATACCAGGCGTAACACAGCACGCCCACCACCAGATAGAGAATCGTAAACAGCAACAGCCCCATCGAAAAGGCCGCCGAAGAACGGCGCGCCGCATAGCCGCCGACCAATACGAACAGCCCCGCGATACACGGCAATACCGGCCAATGGAACGTCCGCCCGAACAAATCGAAGGCCGCCATCGGATACAGACAGGCCATGACGGCCTGCGCCACCGCCAAAACAATATATACAACATACCGCCGACGCACGGCCGGCGTCGAAACGCCCGCCACCGCCGCGGCCGTGTCCGCCAAGCCTTCCGACACCGCCGCTTCCGCACCGCGCCGCCAAAAGTCATCCAACTTATACATGGGGGAAACCGTCGGGTCTTTCCGCAACTTGCGGGCATAGGCCAATACGACGGCCACGGCCGCGGCCGTCAGCACGAGCCAGCATAGGAACCGGTACTCCACGCCCGAAAACAGCGGCAAACCGGCCAAACCCTGCGCCACGCCCACCGTAAACGGATTCAGCATCGCGCCCGCAAACCCGACATGGGCGGCCAAATAACTGATACAAACGCCCACTATCGAGTCGTAGCCCATCGAAATCGCCATCGGCACAAAAATCAGGATAAACGCCAACGTCTCCTCGCTCATGCCGAACACCGCGCCAAACAGGCTGAACACCACCATAATCAGCGTCAGCACCGTGTCGTCCACCGTCCACCAGCCCCCCTTGCGCTCCTTGCGCCGCAACCGCCGCACAAACGCCTTGACGCCCCGGTCGATGGCCCCCGTGCCGTTGAGTATCCAAAACGCACCGCCCACAATCAGCACAAAGACGATGATGTCGGCCTTATCGACAAAGCCTTTCATCAACGCGAAGAAAACGCTGAACAGTTGCGGCGCGCGCTCCACATAATGAAACGAGTCGTCCACGACCACCTCTTTCATCTGGCCGTCCACTTCCACCCATTCGCGCACATACTCGCCGCTCGGCACCACCCATGTCAGCGCCGCCGCCGTCAGCACCATGTAGAATACCAATACGATGGTATCCGGCATTTTCTTCAACATCGTCCGCTTTCCTTAAGTTATTTCACAATACTTCCGCCACCACAAACGTACTGCCGCCCACATAAATCAAGTCGTCCGGCCCGGCCTCCGCCTTGGCCGCCTGCAAGGCCGCCCATACCGATGCATAGGCCTTGCCCTGCAACGAGATGGCCGCTCCCTGCGCCGCCATGTCCTTGGCCGGCAACGCGCGTTCTATGTCCGCGGCACAGAAATAATAGGTCGCCTCTTTCGGCAACAAGGCCATGACATGGGAAATATCCTTATCCCGCACCATGCCCCACACAATGTGCAAATGCTTGAACCGCCGCTTGGCTATCATTTCCATGACCAAGGCCACGCCACCTTCGTTGTGTCCCGTATCAATAAACACATCCGGTTGCTGGCCAATCTGTTGCCAACGTCCCCGCAAACCCGTCGTCTCCAGCACCAAACGGAAGCCGTTCCGGATATCCGTTTCGCCAAGGGGATATTTCCCTTTCAACACCTCCACGGCCGCCATGACCGTCGCGATGTTCTTCAACTGATAGGACGATCCGCGCAACGCGCAGACCAAATCCGCCATATAGGCGGTTCCGTTTTTGTCAACGTCCACAAACAACCCTTCTTCCGTATCGTCTTTCAGCGTCACGGCAAAAACATCATCGGCAAACATAATCGGACTGCCGCACTTGGCCGCCTTTTTCTGAAATACCGGCAACGTCTGCACCTGCGTCTCGCCTATGACGACCGGCACGTCCGGCTTGATGATACCGGCCTTTTCCTCGGCTATCTTCGCCAACGTATCGCCCAAGAACTGCATATGGTCCGGGCTGATGTTCGTAATGACCGACAATTCGGGCGTAATGACGTTCGTCGAGTCGAGCCGGCCGCCCATGCCCACCTCTATTATCGCGATTTCCACGTGTTCCCGCGCGAAATAGTCAAACGCCATGGCTACCGTCATTTCAAAGAACGAAGCCTTTATCCGGTCGAACAAGGACGCGTTCGCCTCATAGAACGCGATGACGCGCTCTTTGGAAATCATCTCGCCGTTGATGCGTATCCGCTCCCGAAAATCATTCAGGTGCGGCGAAGTATAGAGCCCCGTCTTGTAACCCGCCGCTTGAAAGATGGCGGCCAGCAGATGCGAGCAAGAGCCCTTGCCGTTCGTACCGGCCACATGGACGGACTTGAACCGTAGATGTGGATTGTTCAGGGCCTCCATCATCTTTACCGTATTCGAAAGGTCGGCCTTGTAGGCCGCCGCCCCGATACGCTGAAACATCGGCAGGCTGTGGAACATCTTGTCCAGCACCTCTTGATAATGCAGTTGCAGTTTATCTTCTTCCGTACCGTAAAGACAGACTTCCGCCTGCAAACGGATATCGAACTTCTTTTCCACGCTGTCGCGGATACGGCAGGCCAACTCCCAAATCTCGGCCCCTGAGGCCATACCGTAATTAACCAAAACGAGCGGTTGGCCTTCGTACACGCCCGCGTCGCCTTCCCGATAGCCTTTCCATCCACATTGCTCGATGAGCCAGGCGGCCGGAATCTTGACGCCCTGCGCAACGGGATGCCCCGGCAAATCGGCGTATTCAGCCTTCAAACGCTCGTAATGCAAGGCCGATACCACCGGATTCGCAAAAAAACTACCCGCACTGCCCAACACCTTGGGATCGGGCAATTTCTGCTTACGCATCCGCAAGACCTCGCGCATCATGTCGCCGGGTTCTATCTCCGCCAATGCTTCGGCCGACCATTTGGCGGACAATGCTTCGTAGGAAAGCAACGGTCCCCGGTTGAGGCTCAATTCCAACAGCACGTCCCAAACGATATAGGGCGAATCCTTATGTTTGAACAAACTGGTCCGATAGCCATAGGCACACTCCTCTTTCGTAAAGACGACACGCTGCCCGTCCGACTTCCGTATGGCCGTCACCGACACCACGCAGTCTTGGATTTCGGCGCCGTAGGCGCCCATGTTCTGCACGACCGCCCCGCCCACACAGCCGGGTATGCCGGCCAGATTCTCCAAGCCCCACCACGAGCGGTAAACCGTATAACGCACCACCTCGTCCCATACGCAACCGGCGCCCACGCGCAGCAGCACCTTGAAGCCCTGCACTTCGGCCTTCAACGTTCGGTTGACGGGATGAATCACCAAGCCCGGAAAATCGTCCAAAAACAAGATATTGCTGCCGCCGCCTAAAATCAGTTTCGGACATTGGGCATAACGCGTATCCTGCAACAACGCGACCAAATCCTGTTCCGTTTCGACTTCCGCATAAAAACGGGCGTCGGCATCCACGCCGAATGTCGTGTAACGCTGTAACGGCCAATTATTCTTTACGTCCATTTTTCTTTCGGTTTGCTGGTTTGATTGCCAATTTATCCGCGATATAGCGCGCCGTATAGGAAGCCTTGCAGGCCGGCAGGTCTTCGGGCACGCCCTCGAACAGCACCGTGCCGCCCTGCTTGCCGCCCTCCGGCCCCATGTCGATGACCCAGTCGGCCAACTTGATGACGTCCGGATGATGTTCCACCACGATAATCGTATGGCCGGCGCGCAACAAGGCTTCGAACGACGTCCGCAACTTGTCGATGTCGTGGAAATGCAGCCCCGTCGTCGGCTCGTCAAAAATGAACAGCGTCGGTTTCTCGGACGCACCCTTGCGCAGGAAATAAGCCAGTTTGATACGCTGCGCCTCGCCGCCCGAAAGGTCGGACGACGACTGGCCCAAATGCAGATAGCCGAGCCCCACCGCCTGCAACGTCTTGATTTTCTCCAAGGCAGCGGCCGCATAGCGGTTGTCCGGATCCTCTTCCAAAAACGCCACGGCCTCGTCCACCGTCATTTCCAACAAGTCCGTGATACACTTGCCTCGGTAGCGCACCTCCAGCACCTCGGCCTTATAACGCTTGCCCCCGCACGCATCGCAGGTCAGATAGATGTCGGCCATGAACTGCATCTCCACCTTCACGCGGCCTTCCCCCTGACAGGTCTCGCATCGGCCGCCCTCGGTATTGAACGAGAAATAACCGGGCGCATAACGCCTCTCCTTGGCCAACGGCAAAGCCGCATACAGATTGCGGATATCGTCGAAGGCCTTGACATAGGTCACGGGATTGGAGCGCGTGGAACGGCCGATGGGCTCCTGATCCACCATTTCCACCCCGCCCAATTGGCCGATGGCACCGCGCAGGGCCTCGTATTTGCCGCCGGCGTCGCCCGCGCCGCCCAATGCCCGGCTCAAGGCAGGATAGAGCGTCCGCTTGACGAGCGTGCTTTTGCCCGAACCGCTCACGCCGCTTACCACCGTCAGCACCTGCAACGGGAATTTGACGGTCAGGTTCTGCAGGTTGTTCTCCCGCGCGCCCACCAATTCGATATAATGTTTCCAAGGCCGCCTCGAGAACGGCACCGGAATCTGCAATTCGTTCCGCAGGTAACGCGCCGTGAGGCTCGTACCCTCTTTGACCATCGTTTCGGGTGACCCGACGAACACGATTTCCCCGCCTTCATGACCGGCCAACGGCCCGACGTCCACAATCAGGTCGGCCGCCCGCATCATCTCCTCGTCGTGCTCCACGACCACCACCGTATTGCCGATGTCGCGCAGACGCCGTACCACGTCTATGAGGCGTTGCGTGTCGCGCGGATGCAAGCCGATGCTCGGCTCGTCCAAAATATACATGGAGCCGACGAGCGAACTGCCCAACGCATTGGCCAGATGGATACGCTGCGCCTCGCCGCCCGAAAGCGTGCCCGAAGCGCGGTTCAGACTCAAATACGGCACGCCCACCTGCAACAGATACGACAGACGTTGCCTGATTTCGGTCAGCATCCGTTGGGCCACGGCCTTTTCATGGCTGTTGAGTTCCAGGTTTTCGAAGAAACCGTATAATTCCGCCACCGGCATTTCCACGAGTTCCTGTATCGATTTGCCGCCCACCTTGACATAGGCCGCATCGGGCCGCAACCGCGAGCCCTCGCACTCCGGACAGCGTGTCCGCCCTCGGTAACGGGCCGACAGCACGCGGTACTGCACCTTATAGGCCTGGCTGTCCATGAACTTGAACCAGTCGGCTATGCCTTTCACGCCCTTGCCGCCTTTCCAAAGCAGGTCTTTCTGCGCGCGGGTCAACTCCTTGTAGGGCCGATGCACCGGAAAACCGTAAACGGCCGCATTGCGGATAAACGCCTCTTTCCAGGCGCTCATTTTATCGCCCCGCCAGCAGGCCACGGCGTTTTCATAGACGGAAAGCGACGGATTCGGAATGACGAGATCCTCGCTCTCGCCCACGATTTGCCCCGTGCCGCCGCAGGTCTTGCAAGCGCCATAAGGGTTGTTGAATGCAAAAAAGTTGGGACTCGGCTTGACGAACGTCATGCCGTCGGCCTCCAAACGGTTGGAGAACGTCCACACCCGTTTCCGCTCCGTCCCCTCGCATACGATACGGCAACGCCCCTCGCCCTCGTTGAACGCCGTCTGCACCGAGTCGAAGACCCGTGAATAGAAGCTTTTGTCTTCCGGATGCACGACAAAACGGTCCACGAGCAGCCCGTAGCGCCCGTCCAAATCCTTCCACGCCGATGCCGGCAATTCCTCCATGCCGCAGACGGCCGACGCCTCATAATCATACAGCCGGCTGAACCCCATCATTTTCAGGCGTTCCACTTCCCGACGGAAGAAATCCGCCGGCGCACCGTCGGCCGGTTTCGGCCGCAAGGGCGCCAACACATAGACTTTAAGGCCGGCCGACAAGCCGCAGATGAAATCGGTGACATGCCCCACCGAATGCCGGCGCACTTCCTGCCCCGAAACCGGCGAATACAGACGGCCTATGCGCGCATACAGCAGTTTCAGGTATTCGTAAATCTCGGTCACGGTACCCACCGTTGACCGCGGGTTCTTGCTCAGACTTTTCTGCTCGATGGCGATGGCCGGCGCCAAACCTGAGATAAAATCCACCTCCGGCTTGCTCATACGTCCCAAGAACTGGCGGGCATAGGCGCTGAGGCTCTCCACATAGCGCCGTTGCCCCTCCGCATATAGCGTATCGAAAACCAACGATGATTTGCCGGAGCCCGAAAGCCCCGTCACCACGACCAACCGCCCGGCCGGAAACTTGAGACTGACGTTTTTGAGATTGTTGACCCTGACGCCACGCAATTCAATATAACGTTCTGATTCCGTAACCTTTTCTTCTTTCTTCCCTATGCGACGCGCGGCCATTGCCCTATACTTTATATAATAGGACAAAAATACGAAACTTTGGTCAAAAAAACGCGCTTCTTACCCGTTACTTCCCTCCCATCTCCGCCTAACAAACTTATGAACTTGGGACCAATCGCACAAATCGCTAAATATTACACACATAACCGACAATAAAGACCGTCATTGTGCATAACTATTTTTAACATTTTTTAACAAACATGGCGAAAGTCAAAAAAAATCCTTAGCTTTGTGGTTTGTTTGTATACCTATTGGTATACCGCTTTTGACGCGAGCCACACGAGGATAATCCCAGAGAGGGGCACTTGAATGTGTCGGCCGGTGTTTTAAGAAATTTTAAGAAAAGGAAATAAATAATTATTAACCATACCAATCAATTATCACGTATGAAGAAACTAGTGCTATTTGCCGTTTCCTTGCTCCTGTTGGGAGTGCAGGTGGCGTGGGCCCAACGGACGGTGACCGGTAAGGTAACCAGTACCGATGAACCGATGGGGCATCCCCAGGTGGCCGTCAAGGTGCCCGGTACTTCCATCGGTACCGTTACCAACTTCGACGGTGAATTCTCGCTTTCCGTACCCGAAGGGGTCAGCAAGCTGGAGTTCTCCTGCTTGGGTCTTACGACCAAGATCGTCGACATTACGGGCAGCAACATGAATGTAAAAATGGACGCGTCCGCCATCGCACTGACGGAAGTCTCCATTACCGGTTACGGGGTTAGCCGCAAGGCCGCCACGACCGGTGCCGCCGCCCAAGTAGAAGGCGATGTGGTGAAGAAAAGCACGGAATCGAACGTTATCAACGGTTTGCAAGGTAATGTAGCGGGTCTGCAGATTTCGTCCGCCACCGGTCAGCCCGGTGCGCCGACCTCGGCCCGTATCCGCGGTACGAGTTCCGTCAACTCCGGCAACGCGCCTTTGTACGTTATCGACGGTGTACCCGTATCGAACGGTGGCTACGGTATGTACACCTATACCGACCCCTTGGCTTCGTTGAACCCCGAGGACATCGAAAACATTTCCGTATTGAAGGACGCGAGCGCGACCTCCATCTACGGTTCGCGTGCCTCGAACGGTGTTATCGTCATTACGACGAAAAAAGGTAACGAAGGCAAGACGCAGTTCTCGTTGAACGCGAAAGTCGGTATGTCTACGAAACCGTTTGTAAAACACAGTTTCCAGAAAGTCAACGCCGATGACTACCGTACTTATCTGGCTGACGCGCGGCGCACGGCACTGGGCGTCGGCGGTCAAGGCCAATCCGATGAAGATCTTTTGTCTAAAATCAACAATGAATTCATCGGTTATGACATTCTGACCCAGGGTACGACGGATTGGTGGGACGCCGTAACGCGCATCGGTATCATTCAAGACTACTCGCTCGCGGCTTCCGGCGGTAACGAGAAATACAACTTCTTCGCCTCGGTCGGCTACTTCAGCAACCAAGGCTTCGTTATCGGCACGGACTTCACGCGTTATTCGGCCCGTTTGAACTTAGACTATAAGGCCACAAACTGGTTGACGTTCGGTATGAACCTGTCCGGTGCCTATGCCGAAGTCAACACGGTGCCCACGTCCTTGGCCTACGCCTCGCCGATTTGGTCCGCTATGTCGATGCGTCCGACCGACCCCGTCAAGAACGAAGACGGTTCGTGGTACACCGGTTTCAATGAAGGCTACAACCCCGTGGCCATCTACACGGACGAAAACCACAACGTGGCTTTCCAGCAACAGTACAAAGCGCTGTTCAGCCCGTACCTGCGTTTCCAATTCTATAAGAACGTATTCTTCCAAACCAAAGTCGGCGTTGACTTCGTGACCGTCAAGGAAAAGAACGTATGGTCGCCGACCGTTGACCCGCAGGGTAAGCAGATGAACGGTTTGGTACAGCGCACCGACGAGACCTCGGCCGTTCTCACGATTACGAATACGTTGAACTGGATGCCGACGATCGCCGAGAAGCACAACCTGAACTTCCTGATCGGTCAGGAAGCCCAGCGTTTCAACGAATACTCCGATTACATGAGCGGTTTCGACTACGCGATTCACACGCTGAACTTCCTCGACATCGCGAACGCCGTTGAAACGAGCGGTTCTTCCGCCACTTCCGACGCTGCCTTGGCTTCTTATTTCGGTAATGTGGAATACGACTACGACGGCAAATACTACTTGTCGGCCAGTGTCCGCGGCGACGGTTCTTCCCGTTTCGGCGATAAGAAATGGGGCGCTTTCTGGTCGGTCGGCGGTAAATACCGTATCTCGGCCGAAAATTTCATGGCCTCGACGCAAGCGTGGCTGAACAACTTGACGTTGCGTGTCAGCTACGGTACGACGGGTAACCAGAACGTAGGCTACTATGCGGCGCAGGGGCTCTACTCCTTAGGCCGTTACGGTAACATGACGGCCCTTACGCCCGGTTCGCTCGGCAACCCCAACCTGACGTGGGAATCGCGTAATAAATTCGACGTAGGTTTGGAATTCAGCGTATTCGACCGCTTGACCGTTGAAATCGACTACTACAACGATATCACGGACGATATGATTTTCGGTATTCCGCTTTCGGCCGCCTGCGGTTTCTCCAGTTTGACGACGAACATCGGTAAAATGCGGAACCAAGGTGTTGAATTGCAAATCAACGCCCTGCTGATGAACCGCCGGAATTTCCAATGGACATTGGCCTTGAACCTGACCAGCAACGACAACAAAGTACTGAAACTCGCTACGGATAAACCGATTGTCAGTGGCTTGCAAATTTTGGAAGTCGGCCGTTCTACGAGCGAATTCTATCTGCGGGAATGGGCCGGTGCCGATCCGGCGACGGGTCGTCCGCGTTGGTATGACCAAGACGGTAACTACGTCTTCAACTACAACCAAGCCGCACAGAGATACTTAGGTTCCGCCAACCCGAAAATCTACGGTGGTATCTCCACGCGCCTTGACTTCTACAACGTGGATGTCAGCCTGCAGTTCAACTACAGCTACGGCAACAAATTGTTCGTCAACGACCTTCGCTATGTGGAAGGTGTCGGCGAACGTTACACGGCGCCCATCACTTACTATGTATTCGACAATCGTTGGCAGAATCCCGGCGATATCTCGGATGTACCGCAAGTACGTTGGGCCGGCAACAACGGTTCGGACGGTTGGAGCTCCCGCCAATTGGTAGACGCCTCCTACTTCCGCATCAAATCCATCATGGTCGGTTACACGTTGCCGAAGAAACTCGCCCAGAAAGCGTATTTGAGCAGTTTCCGTGCCTATGTCAGCATCGACAACCTGTACACGGTTACGTCGCCCGACTTCCGCGGTTACGACCCCGAGGCCGGTTTGGGCATGACGCAGGCCGCCAATTATCCGTTGCCCATCAACTACACGTTGGGTATTAACGTAGGATTTTAATCACGCGCTTAAAACAGGAGGATAAAACACATGAAAAGTTTAAAATATATCGCCATCGCAGGATTGACGTTGCTCGTATTGGGGCTCAACTCCTGCTCCCAGGAATTCCTGGATAGAAAACCGACGACCGCCATCAACAACGAAGAGGCGCTTACGAATGTGACCAACGTCCAATCGGCCACCGTCGGTTTGATGCTCTATTTCGCCACCTCTGGCTATACCGGCCGAAACCTGCCCGTTATCGGCGACCTGATTACGGACAACGTAACGACGAAAGCCGGTAACTCCGGCCACTTGTTGGACGTGGAAATGTGGAACATCAGTTCTTCGCTCGGGGAAATTGAAACGTTTTGGGCCGGTTCCTATCGGATTGTATCGGCGGCGGCCAAAGTCATCCAAGCTTGTGATGTATTAAGCGCCAACTCCAGCAACGATAAGAAGACATTGGACAAATGCAAGGCTTCCGCTTTGACCGTCAAAGCCTTTGCGGAATATATCCTGACCCAATACTTTTGTTTGCCGTACGCCGCGGCCGGTATCTCTTCGCCTATCAGCGTGAGCACGCCTGACAATATGAACGGTATCATTTTGGTACCGAAGGATCGACCGGTTTCTTCCGAAGATGCCATCGACGCCACTTCGCAGTTGGAAATCGCAACTTTGGCGCAAACCTATGCCCAGATGCACGAAGAATTGGCGGACGCCATCGAATTGTTCAAGAGTGCCGGCAACAATGACTACGCGAGCAGCAACGCCGCTTATTTCCCGAACCTGTGTATGGCCTATACGTTACAGGCCCGTCTCTATCTGGATCAGGGATACTTCGAACCCTCCAACTTTGACAAGGCCTATGAGGCCGCGGAGAATGCCTTGGCTAATTTGCCGAATGGCGCTAAGAAAGAGTTGGTTGGCGATGGGCAAAAATTTCTTGAACAATACCGTTCCATCAACGGACCGACCCAGGAAGATATCCTGACCGTCAACTTCACGACTTCGGATAACCTTTCGGCCAACTCCATCAACAATATGTTCGGCTCCTACGGTGCCCGCGTAAGTACGGACGTTACCTCGTTGTTCTACAACCAAACGAAAGATATCCGTAAAGCCATCTACCTTTCTTCGGACAAAGACGAGAAATTGGAGATTTACAGTTCCTGCGGGAAATACCCGAATGAAAACCAAATCAACAACGTTCCCGTGCTCCGCGTGCCGGAACTCTACCTGATTCAGGCGGAAGCCCGCGCCAACATAGCGAACAGTGTAGACGATCCCCAATTCCGCGATGCCATGCTCGCGACCTTGGGTATCAGAGATACCTCCATTCAAGGCAATTACAACAAATTGAAAGACGTTTATTTCTCCAGTGGGGAAAATGACAATCCGTTACGATTTGTTTTGGACGAAAGACGCCGTGAATTTGCGGCTGAAGGGCATCGTTGGTTTGATTTGAGAAGAACGAAATCCGTATTGATTCATAAAGCGAGTGATTTACGCATCTCGTTTACCAATTACCCCATCTATGCGTTCGCTTTCCCGATTCCGGAATCCGAAACCAATACCGGGGCTTGGCATGACGGCGTACTCGGTAAAGGACACCGTGGCCAGAACGAATTTTGGGAAAAGAACGGAGATAGTTGGTCGCCGCGCTATGAGTTACCTACAGATGGCGGTGAGTATTCCTTCTAAAAACATCCTTCCTTTAAGAAAAAAAAGCCTGCCGGTTTCGACCGACAGGCTTTTTTTCTTTTTAGGCATTTCGTATCTTTGTGCGTTTACGTTTGTTTCGTTTCAACTTTTACTTTGACGCAAACCTATGGCCAAAAACATCCGTCGCACACCGCCTCCCACACCGGTTCCGCCTACGCCGGAAGATTTTCCTGCGGCGACGGCCGATCCATTTCCGTTACCGGAGCCTGATACCGCCGCAACGGAAGAGATTGCCGATGACGCGGCGGCCGACCAAAAGCCGATAGCGTCTAAGAAACAGTCTGAACCCGAAGCCCCGCAAGCGCCACAAGTTTCATTCCGCGTCCAACCCTCGGCGCGCACGCGCTTTCTCAGCGGTTGGTTCTCGCTCTTGGCCGGCATCCTGCTTGGCGCCGCCTGCATTTCCTACTTGTTTTGCTGGTGGATAGACTATGATGTGCTGAGCCGTTTCCGTTTTTCCGAACTCTGGCTCCCCGAATCGCCGGAATTGAAAGTGGTCGGTGGCAAATTGGGCGGATTCTTCGCCTATTCTTTCATGCAGAAAGGCTTTGGCTTGGCGGGGCTGCTGTTTCCCGTGACCTTGATATTGTTCGGCATCCAATGCCTGGGCTTTCGCCACTACCGCTGGCGGCGGCTGTTTTTCCGCGGCGTTTCCATCCTGTTGCTCTGCTCGCTGTTCTTGGGCAGTCTGCCGTTCCTGCAAGCCAACCGCTTCGCCATTTTAGGCGGCAACGTCGGGTTTCAGGTCTCTACCTACCTGAAAAACCTGCTCGGCGACTTGGGATTTTACTTGCTTTGGACGTTCCTGCTGATTTGCTTTTTGGCGCTGAGCCGCCTGATTGCGGCCGTGCCTTACACCGCCCATAAAAAACACAAGCAACCGAAAGCGACGACGAGCGCGACACCTATGCCCAACGCGCAACCCGCAACCGACACCGGCCCTACCGGCGACTGGACGGCCAACCTGCCGATGGAAGAGACGGCCACCGCCGAAGAAGCGGCCGAAGCCGTGCCGCACACGCCCATTCAATCGTATATCCCGGCCGAACTGCGCCAATCCGACGACATCGTGATGGAAGTCCACCGGCGGCCCGACGAAGCGCCCGCGCTGTATGGGACGAAACCCATAGCGCCCGCCACGATAGGCGCGGCGATGGCGGCCGCCCCCACTCCCCCTGCGGCCGTAACGACGGCCGGCCTCGGCGGAGCGTCCACGATTGCCATCGACGACATCCCGCTGGCCTCGCAAACGATTTCCGGCACGCTGAGTGAATCGCTTAAAGCGGACGCCGCGCCCGCCCCCACACCGACGGAAACGCCGGCGCCGACACCGGCCGCCGTGCGTTTGGAAGACATCCCGTTGGAAGCGCCCGAGCCGGCCGAAGACGCCCCCGATGCCATGCCGGAGACGGCCGACAACGAAATTGGCTTTACCGTGGAGCGTCCGACCGAGCCCGAAACGGCTGACGCGGCCGCCATCACGCCTCCGGCGCATATCGGCCTCGACACACCCTACGACCCGACGCTCGAATTGCGCGACTACCGTTTCCCCACCTTGGATTTGCTGGAAGATTTCGGTGCACAGGAAACGCAGGTACAGGAAGAGGAACTGCTCTCCAACAAGAACCGCATCGTTGAGACGCTTCAGAACTACGGCATCAAAATCGACACAATCAAGGCCACGATAGGCCCCACCGTAACGCTCTACGAAATCGTGCCGGCCGCCGGCATCCGCATCAGCAAAATCAAGAATCTGGAAGACGACATCGCGTTGAGCCTTTCGGCTTTGGGCATCCGCATCATCGCGCCCATTCCCGGCAAGGGCACAATCGGCATCGAGGTGCCGAACCAAAACAAACAGATTGTGCCGATGCGCGACATGATTTGCTGTCAGAAATTCCAAAACGAGGACTACAGCCTGCCCATTGCGCTCGGCAAAACGATTTCGAACGAAGCGTTCGTAACCGACCTGGCCAAGATGCCGCACCTGCTTGTGGCCGGCGCCACGGGTCAGGGTAAGTCGGTCGGCCTCAACGCCATCATCGCTTCGTTGCTCTACAAGAAACATCCGTCCGAGCTCAAATTCGTCATGGTCGACCCCAAAAAGGTGGAATTGAGCCTGTTCAACAAGATTGAACGCCACTATCTGGCCAAACTGCCCGATGCCGAGGAAGCCATCATCACCGACACGCGCAAGGTGGTGCGTACGCTCAACTCGCTCTGCATCGAGATGGATACGCGCTACGACCTGCTCAAGAACGCGGGCGCGAAAAACATCAAGGAATACAACAAGAAATTCATCGCGCGGCGGTTGAACCCCGAAAACGGCCACCGTTTCCTGCCTTACATCGTCTTGATTATCGACGAGTTCGCCGACCTCATCATGACCGCGGGCAAGGAAATCGAAATGCCCATCGCGCGTTTGGCGCAGTTGGCGCGCGCCATCGGCATCCACCTCGTCATCGCCACGCAACGCCCCTCGGTCAACATCATCACGGGCACCATCAAGGCCAACTTCCCGGCGCGTATCGCGTTCAAGGTAAGTTCCAAGACCGACTCCCGCACGATTCTCGACTGTTCGGGCGCCGACCAACTCATCGGCCGCGGCGATATGCTGCTTTCGACCGGCAATGAACTCGTGCGCATCCAGTGTGCCTATATCGACACGCCCGAAATCGAACGCATTACCGACTATATCGGCGAACAACGCGCCTACCCGCACGCTTACGAGTTGCCCGACTGCCCCGAAGAAGGCCAGGAAGGCGGCCGTTCGGACTTTTCGGAGGGCGACCGCGACAGTCTGTTTGAGGAAGTGGCGCGCTTTGTGGTGTCCTCGCAACAAGGTTCCACCTCGTCCGTACAGCGCAAGTTCAAACTCGGCTACAACCGTGCCGGCCGCATCATCGACCAGTTGGAAGACGCCGGCATCGTGGGCCCGTTGGAACGCAATACGCGCGAAGTCCGCATCAAGGATCCGGTGGCGTTGGAACAGCTCCTGAACGCCGACCGTTCGATTATCTAACGTATATAAGGCCCGTCATGTCCTTTTCCAAACACCTCCTAACCACCCTCGCCGCTTGGGGGATGGCCATTTGTTTAACGCTGGCCGCCCGCCCCATACAGGCACAGACACCGACCGCCCAAGACGTCAAGGCGCAGAACGTAATGGATGCACTGTTGAACTGGTTGCATACCTACAAGAGCCTGACCGCCAATTTCCGCTATTCGGTTTCCCAATCCGGCGGCAAGCCGCAAACCGGCACAGGCCATATCCTGTTGCAGGGCCGCGCGTACCGTATGCAGATTGACGGCACGGTTTTCCTCTGCGACGGCAAACTGCTGACCGTCTATCAACCCGAATTGGAAGAAGCGACGCTGCAAGCCTACGACCCGACGCAGGATGAACTCAATCCGTTCCTTTGGCTCGCCAATTACGAAAAACGGTTCCGTGCCAAATACATCCGCCTGCAGAACCAAAACGGCGGCTTGCAGGACGTGGTGGATTTGATGCCGACGCAGGCCGCGCCGTTTCAAAAAATCCGCCTGTACGTGCAACACAACACGCACCAACTCGACGGCATGGAACTTTACGATACGCAAGACCGCGTATATAGTTATAAGATTTCGGATTTCGTCTATAATCCGGCGGTCAAGCCGGGTGATTTCACTTTCGACCCGACCCTGCATCCCGACGTTTTAATCAACGATATGCGATAAAGGCGTCTGCCTATAGATGCAATTCGTGCCCCATCTTGTCCTGCTTCGTGCGCAGATAGGCCTCGTCGTAAGGATTCGGCGCCTCGATGATGGGCACGGTCTCGACGATTTCGATGCCGTAGCTCTGCAAGCCCACACGCTTGGCCGGATTGTTCGTCACGAGCCGCACCTTGTGCGCCCCCAACGCGCGTAAAATCTGCGCGCCGATGCCATAGTCGCGTTCATCCGGCTTGAAGCCCAACAAGACGTTGGCTTCAACCGTGTCCTTGCCCTCGTCCTGCAGTTTGTAGGCCTTGAGTTTATTGAGCAGGCCGATGCCACGGCCTTCCTGATTCATATATAGTACAATGCCCTTGCCGGCCTTCTCCACCATCGCCATCGCGTCGTGCAACTGCTCGCCGCAGTCGCAACGGCAGGAGGCCAATACGTCGCCCGTCATGCAGCTCGAATGGACACGCACGAGAATGGGTTCGTCGGCTTTCCATTCGCCCTTGACCAAGGCCAAGTGCAACGTGCCGCTGTTGTTTTCGGTAAAGGCGTGCAATTGGAAATTGCCGTGATGCGTCGGCAGCTTGACGACGACTTCTTCCTTGACCAGACTTTCCGTCTTGATGCGGTAGGCAATCAGGTCGGCGATGGAGATAATCTTGATGCCGTATTCGGCCGCCAATTTCTGCAATTCGGGCATACGCGCCATCGTGCCGTCCTCGTTCATGATTTCCATGAGCGCGGCGGCCGGATACAAGCCGGCCAAACGGGCCAAATCGACGCAGGCTTCCGTATGTCCGGCGCGGCGCAACACGCCTAAATCCTGCGCATAGAGCGGATTGATATGGCCGGGGCGGCCGAAATCGGCGGGCTTGGCGTTCGGGTCGGCCAAAGCGCGAATCGTGGCGGCCCGGTCGGCCGCCGAAACGCCGGTCGTACAGCCGACCAACTTATCGACGGTAACCGTGAAGGGCGTGCCCAACACCGACGTGTTGTTTTCCACCTGATGCGGCAACTCCAGTTCGCGGCAACGCGAGAGCGTTATCGGCGCACAGAGCACGCCGCGCGCGTGCAACAGCATGAAGTTGATTTTCTCCGGCGTGGCCAATTCGGCCGCTATGACCAAATCACCCTCGTTTTCCCTATCCTCGTCATCCACCACAATCAAGAACTTGCCGGCCTTGAAATCGGCTATCGCGTCTTCTATCTTGGCTAATTGATATCCCATATCCGTATTTGTATCTATAGGGTTGCAAAGATAAAATTTTTTTCGTTTTTTTTAACTATATTTGCAAACCCTTCCGGCATCCCCGGAAGGACAGCGTACACAAGGTGTTTAACGAGCAAGGAACAGGCAGTAAAAGCGGGGATTTATGATTGAAACGATTGACTTCGGGCGTTTGCGCTGGCACCATATCGTCAACCCTACGGAAGAGGATTTGGAATTTCTGGAAGACAACTTCCATTTCCACCCCTTGGACATAGAGGACTGCCGGAGTACGAACCAACGCCCCAAAATCGACATCTACGACGAGTACAACTTCCTCATCCTGCATTTTCCCGGCTTCGACAAACGCGACAAAATCCTCAAACCCAAAGAGGTAAAAATCTTTTGGGGCAAGGATTACATCATCAGCATCGCCCGGTCTTTCGGCGCGCTCAAATCGTATTTCGAACTCACGGAAAAGAACCCGGACGAGGACGAGTTCATCAAATCCAGTTCGGACGCCCTGCTGTACACGATTCTGAACCGGCTTATGGTGGACTCCTACTCGCTGTTGCTGCGCATCGGCGCGGAAATCGAACTCATCAACCGCGACCTGTTCAGCAAAAAGGCCGTCCAGACCATCGAACGCATCTCGATCGCGCGGCGGAACATCATCCAGCTGAATACGATTTTCAAACCCCAGTTGCGCCTGTTCCACAAATTCGAATCGGGCGACATCAAAGGCTTTACCGAGAACGGCGACTTTATGGAAGACTACTGGGGCAATATCCTGGACTACTATCAGAAGATGTGGGACATGGTGGAAGACAACGCCGAATTGATCGAAGGCCTTTCCAAAACGTTCGACTCGTTGCAGACGAACAAGACCAACGAAATCATGCGCATCATGACGTTCATTTCCACGTTGTTCCTGCCGCTTACGTTCATCACGGGGCTTTACGGCATGAACGTCTTGCTGCCGTTGGCCGAACATGCCTGGGTATTTTACGGTATCCTGGGCTTCATGCTCGTGTTTGTCGGCGGCTTCATCTTTTTCTCCAAACGCCGGCATTGGCTCTAAGCTCCGGCGTCATTTTCAACGCAAACCCGTTTTTTCATGAAAACACCGACTAGACTTTGGTTGCCGCACGTAGCGGCCGTATTATGTTTTATCGTGCTGACGATGGTCTATTTCAAGCCCATTGTCTTTGAAAACAAAACCCTGCCCCAAAGCGATACGATCAGTGCCGTCGGCATGGTCAAGGACGCAACGGATTTCCAAAAGGAGACCGGCGAATTTTCAGGTTGGTCGAACGGTATGTTCAGCGGCATGCCGACCACCACCATTCAAGGTTTTCCTGCTTTTGATATTTTCGATCATTTCAATAGGATTGGCTCATTGGGCTTCGATTTCTATTCGGCCGGCATCATCATGCTGTGTTTGCTGGCCGCCTATATCGCCTTCCTTTGCCTTGGCTGTTCCACATCATTGGCGATTTTAGGCGCGATAAGTACAGCCTTCGTGTCCTACAATTTCATCATCCTGCAGGTAGGGCACGTCATGAAAGCCTATGCCATCGCTTGCATGATTCCGACCATCATCGGATTTTATCTGTTGTTGAAAGAGGATAAACCCTGGCGTGGCGCCCTTTTGTTGTTGCTGGGGGCCGGTATGCTGATTGCCTCCAACCATGTTCAAATCGATTACTATACGTTGCTTATCATGGCGTGCATATGGGTTGTATACGGCATTTACGCCATCAAGGAGCATACGCTCGTGCGGTTTCTGAAACGCACGGGGCTGCTTGCCGTCATCGGCCTGCTGGCCATCCTGCCGTCGGCCGGCAATATGTTCCCCGCCTACGAATACAGCAAGGACACGATGCGGGGCGGCCAGGTGCTGGAACAAGCGGCCGACACCAAAGCCAGTTCCGGCTTGGACATCGACTACGCGTTTTCGTGGAGCCAAGGCAAAGCCGAGACCCTGACGCTGCTCATTCCGAATCTCTATGGCGGCAGCAGTCACGAAACGCTGAACGACAAAGCGCCGCTCCGGCAACGCTACGGTGTACCGCAGGCGCCCACCTACTGGGGTGACCAACCGTTTACCTCCGGCCCCGTGTATGCCGGCGCCATCATCTGCTTCCTGTTCGTTTTGGGGTTGTTTGTCGTGAAAGGGCCTGAAAAATGGTGGATTGTGGCCGGCACCGTTTTCGGCCTGATTCTGAGTTGGGGGCGTAACCTCATGTTCCTCAACGAATTTTTATTCTACCATCTGCCGCTCTACAACAAATTCCGTACGCCGGCCATGGCGCTCGTCATGGTCACAACGCTCATGGCGCTATTGGCCGTGCTGACCCTCAAGCAGATTTTTTCGGACCCGCAACCCGAACGCTACAAAAAGCCGCTTTGGTACAGCGCGGGCATTACGGGCGGATTCTGCCTGCTGTGCGCCTTGTTGGGCCCGAGCCTGTTCTCGTTCCTATCACCCAACGACGCGGCCCTGACCGGGCAGTGGCCGGCCGATGCCATCGAAAGCCTGCGGCAAACGCGCGTCGCCCTGCTTAAGGCCGATGCCTGGCGGTCGTGTCTGCTCATCGCCATCGGAGCCGGCCTCATCGCCTGCTATATCGCGAAAAAGCTCAAAGCCACGCCGGCTCTGCTGATTATGGCCGCCGTCATCTTGCTCGACCTTTGGACCATCGACCGCCGTTACCTCAACGACGGCCACTTCCAAAAGAAACAGGCGGCCGAAATCTATCCGAGCGACATGGACTTGGCCATCATGCAGGATCCCGACCCGAACTACCGCGTCTTCAATGCCTCGACCAATACGTTCAACGAATCGATGACCTCCTATTTCCACAAATCCATAGGCGGTTACAGTCCGGCCAAACTGCGCCGCTACCAGGACATCATCGACTACCATCTGAGCCGCCGGATCAATCCGAAAGTGCTCAATATGCTCAATGCGAAATATTTCATCGTGCCCAGCCAGGCGGGCGGCGGCGTGCAGCTCAACGAGGCGGCCTTGGGCAACGCTTGGTTTGTGGACAGCTTGCAATGGGTTGAAACGCCGAACGAGGAAATAGAAGCGCTCTATACGTTCGAACCGGTGCAGACCGCCGTCGTGCACGAAGAGTTCCGCGCGTTGATACCGGCCCAAGCCGCCGAGCGCGCCTCCGACACGGCCGAGGCCGACCGTTCGATCCGTCTCACGACTTACAAGCCCAACTATTTAGCCTACCATAGCGAGAACGCGAACGACGGCGTGGCCGTTTTCTCGGAGATTTACTACCCCAAGGAATGGACGGCCTACATCGACGGCGAGGAAGTGCCGCATTTCCGCGTCAACTACATATTGCGTGCGCTTTGGCTACCGGCCGGCCCCCACGAAATCGAGTTCCGGCATACGCCCTACCATTTCGCGCTTTGGCGCAGTGTAGCCAATATCGGTTCCCTGCTCGTCGGCTTGATTTTGGCTGGCGCCATCGTCGGCTACGCGCTCCACACGCGCAAGCAACGCCAAAATCCGACCGCCGCATGACGTTCACAATTCATTTCGTCACGGTCTGCTATCAGGCCGAAGCCCTGATCGAACGCACGATGCGAAGCGTCTGCGAACAGACCTATCCGCATATCGAATATTGGATTATGGACGGCGCTTCCACCGACGGTACGTTGGCCAAAGTGGAACAACTTAAAAAAGCCTATCCCAAACGCCGGATTCAGGTCTGTTCAGAGCCCGACCGCGGCCTCTACGACGCCATGAACAAAGGCCTTCAGAAAGTGGGGGCGGCCGACTTCGTCTGTTTCCTCAACGCCGGCGACACCTTGCCCGCTCCCGACACCGTGGCGCGCGTGGCCGCGCAACTCGCCGAACGCCATACGCTACCCAAAATCATCTACGGCGACACGATGCTGACCGATATGGACGGCCGTGTTTTAGGACCACGCACCCATCGCCCGCCGAAAAAACTTACGCCCCGTTCGTTCCGACGCGGGATGCTCGTCTGCCATCAGGCCATCTGGGTGGACCCGCGTATTTGCGCGTTTTACGATTGGCAACACTACCCGACCTCGGCCGATTTCGACTGGGTCATCAACGCCTTGGAAAAAGCCCAGCCCGCCGAAATCTACAACAGCGGCCTGCCGCTCGCCCATTACCTCGTAGGCGGCTATTCGGCGAAGCACGAAGCCCGGAGCTGGAAAGAGCGTTACCGCATCATGGTCAAACATTACGGCCCGCTTTCCACTTGGAGCGCCCACTTATATATCATTCTAAGAAGGCTCTACCGGAATTTGTATCGGCATCATGACTGAAACGGTATTGAAATGAATCCTGCCACAATTGTCATACCCGTTTATAAAAGCACGTTAAGTGATTCGGAACGGATTTCATTGGAACAATGTTGTAAAATATTGGGGAAATACCCTTTTACTTTGGTTGCTCCGGACGGGCTGCCCGTTGACGAATACGTCACCTATTTTGAACGGTATGACGTTTCCTACGCCTGCGTTTATTTCGATAAAACGTATTTCCGCAATATCGAAGGCTACAACCGCTTACTTTTATCCCTTGACTTTTATAAGGCCTTCCAGGATTTTACATATATCCTTATTCACCAATTAGACGCTTTGGTATTTAAGGATGAATTGGCTTATTGGTGCGCCAAAGGCTACGATTACATCGGGGCGCCGTGGTTCAAAAGGTTGTGGCGGTTCAAGCCAAGCAAACGGTTATATGCCGTCGGAAACGGAGGATTATCCTTACGAAAAGTGCAATCCTGCATCAATGTCCTCAATCATAGCGGAAAATTCAAGCCGTATAGGTACTGTTTCTCTTTCCATAATTCGCTTTTGTTGAAACTGAAAAAATTACCCTTGGCGAAATGGCGTACCCTGAAATTTGAAAACACCGTCAACTTTTTCACCAGTATCAACCGCAAAACGGAAGATCGTTTCTGGAGTTTAGATACGCGGCACGCCTATGTCGATTTTTCCGTAGCACCGATTGAAGATGGCCTCTTATTCGCCTTCGAATGTCATCCCTCCTATCTATTTGCTTTGAATAAGACATTGCCATTCGGTTGTCATGCCTGGGAACGATACGAACCCGATTTTTGGAGAAACGCCTTATCGGCGACCACGGCTCCATAACCGTCTTACACGACCCAGACTTTCTTCCAACAGACCGTTGAATTCCGTCGATACTTTGAGTTTATAGACGCCACACAACGCCAAACCTCCGAGCACAACCGTGCGCACGCAAGCGTCCGCGACCGGATGCCCCATTTCGGGCCAAAGCGCATGCAAGCCGCAAAACAGCCCGATGACCGCCACGGCTTTCAGCATACCGAACGAAAACGGATGGATTTTGATTTTCCAACCTACAAACCCCAACATCGCCACCGCATAGACCACCACCGTTATCAACGTGGCCAAGGCCGCCCCGTTTACCCCCATGCGCGGTATCAACCACAAGTTGGTCGCAACGGTCAGTCCGCCCAACAAAAAGATGAACGGCAAGGAATAACGGTAATAAGACGAATACCCCAACACACTCCCGCCTACCGTACTGATGCTCTCGATAATTTTCGCCAACGCGATGAACAATACGACGCCTATGCCCTGCGCGTAATAAGCCCCGTTCGGCATCACCGCATAGACATTCCGTATGTTGATCCACAACACGAAAAACACGAGGAGGGCGACTAAAAACTGGTTCAAGGCGACCTTCCGGTACAATTCCGAAAGCCGTTCCCTATCGCCCTGCTTGTAGGCTTCGGCGATAAGCGGCATGGAAATCGCATTCGTGGAACGCGAGGGCATCTCGATGATGACGGCCATATAATAGGCGATGCTGTAAATGGCCGTGTATTCCAATCCCATCTTGGCGCTGACCATAAACACATCCACACGCAAAATCAGCAGATTGGCCAAACTGCCAAACATCAAGAAAAGCGAATAGGAGGCAATGTCCCGGCGCATCGGCTTCGGCACATCGGTAGCCGGATGCAGACGCCCGCGCGGCGGACAGAGCCATAACGCATAGAGCAAATCCACAAGGCAGGCCAACGCATAGGCCAAGGTCAGCAATACGACGAAACCGTTGAGATTGACATAGCCCAAACCGTATGTCACGACGCCGACCACCGTAAACAGCCGCAACCCCACTTCCCGCACCATTCTCGGTACGGTAATCCGTAAAAGTACATTGCCATAGGTCTCAAACACGACCATATAGACCATGAAAACGGCCAATGGGAAAACCCAAAAGTAATAGTCGGTAAACAAGGGCGACTCGGCCGCGAAATAGTGGTCAATCGGCTGTTGCAACAAGAAATAGAGAAAACCGAAAAACGCGATGCCGATAACCGGCAACAAACAGAGGTAATAAAAGAATCCCTTGTGCCGGTTGTCTTCCGTCTTGAAATACGGGAAATAACGCACCCCGACCTGACTCACGCCCAATTGGGACAAACCCGCCAGCAACATGGCGGCTTCAATCAGGATGCGCTGCAACCCGATTTCTTCCGGCGTCAGGAAATGGGTGGCGATGAACAGCGTGTTGAGGAAGCCGATGAAAGCCCCCGCATAGGTCACAATCGTGCCCTTCAAACTCTGCCGTATAACGATGCCCATAACCCCGTCCGCTTATATATACGCTCCGTCAGCGCCGCTTAACGCATGTCGGCATAATGTCCGTAGAATGCCGCCACGGCTTCCATGCCTTGGAACAGACGGCGCAACTCGAAGTTTTCGTTGGGCGAATGGATGGCGTCTTGCTCAAGGCCGAAGCCCATAAGCAGTGTTTTCAAGCCCAAGACGCGTTCGAAAGCCGCCACGATGGGGATGCTGCCGCCGCTGCGCGTGGGCACGGGCTTGCGGCCATAGACATCCAGATAGGCTTTTTCGGCCGCCTGATAAGCCGGCAACGACAGCGGGCAACCGTAGGCCTGACCGCCGTGCAGGACTTCGACTTCCACTTTGACGCTCTTGGGAGCCTTGGCTTTCAGGTGGTCGGCAATCAGTTGCGCGATTTTCCGCCAGTCCTGATTCGGCACGAGCCGCATGGAAATCTTGGCGTGCGCCACCGACGGCAACACGGTTTTGGAACCTTCGCCCGTATAGCCGCCCCAAATGCCGTTTACATCCAAGGACGGACGGATGCCCGTGCGTTCCAAGGTCGTGAACCCGGCTTCGCCGCTCTCCTGCTCGATATCCAACGCTTTCTTATAGTTTTCCAAATTGAACGGTGCCTCGGCCATGGCCGCCCGTTCGGCCGCCGACACTTCCAGCACGTCGTCGTAGAAGCCCGGAATCGTGATATGGCCGTTGTCGTCAATGAGGTCGGCCACCAGGCGGGCCAACACATTGGCCGGATTGGCCACCGCCCCGCCGAACAGCCCGGAGTGCAGGTCCTTGTTGGGGCCCGTCACCTTGACTTCCACATAGCTCAAGCCACGCAAGCCCACCGTCACGGCCGGAATATCGGCCGTGACCATGCTCGTGTCGGACGCGATGATGACATCGGCTTTCAGCATTTCCTTATGTTCGGCGCACCAAGCCTCCAGCGAAGGCGAACCGATTTCCTCCTCGCCCTCCAACATAAACTTGACATTGCAAGCCAACAGGCCTTCCTTGACCAGATACTCGAACGCCTTGATATGGATGAAACTCTGCCCCTTGTCGTCGTTGGCGCCGCGCGCGTAAATCCGACCGTCCTTAACAACGGGTTCGAACGGTTGCGTATGCCATTCCGAAACCGGATCGACGGGCATGACGTCGTAGTGGCCATAGACCAATACCGTATGGGCGTTCGGCGAAACGATCTTCTCACCATAGACGACCGGATTGCCGGCCGTGGGCATCACTTCCGCCTTGTCGGCGCCGGCGGCCGACAAAGCGTCAGCCAAATAGCGCGCGCAACGTTCCATATCGGGTTTGTGCGCCTGTTCGGAACTGATGGACGGAATCCGGATCAAACCGAATAATTCTTCTAAGAAACGGTCTTGGTTTTCGGCAATGTAAGCCTGCATGGTTTTCATAAACGATATCGTTAAATTTGCAACATCAACGGGCGCACGAGGCCCCGTCGTTCATTATGGCATATAGCAGAGCAAATATAAGCATTTTTTCGATGCGGCCGCGCGGATTGGCGGCGGTTTTAGCGACGGCCGCGCTATGGGTGGCGGTCTGTGGGCTGACGGCCTGCCGGCGGGCCGCCATAGAAGCCGAGACGGGCGCTTCCGCCGAACTTATGGCGACCGCCATACCGGACACACTGTTCCAATGCGGCGACCTCGTGTTCCGGCGCGGACGGAGCGCGGCCTCCGACCTGGTGTTGCTCTGCGAAGACGAACCGGTTTACAGCCATGTCGGGCTGCTGGCATATACCGATGACGGTTGGCGCGTCGTGCACGCCGCCCCCGACGAGGCCGATGAACGCGGCCGCTACGACCGGGTTATGGCCGAGCCGCCGGCCGACTTTTGGCAACCGCAGCGTTGCCGCGCGGGCGGCGTTTACCGTCTGCCGCTGACAAAAGCCGAGCGGGCGTTGCTGAATACGGAAGCCCTCCGGCTGGCCGCCGAGGGGCGCCCGTTCGACCACCGTTTCGACGGGCTCGACACGACGGCGTTCTATTGTACGGAACTCATCTGCTTTCTATATGGCCAAATAGGCCTTGACCCGTCCCAAGGCCGCCGCACGCGCGACCGCCTGATGCCGTTTACGCCGCCGCTCATCCTGCCCGGTCACCTGCTCGCCCACCCCGATTTGCAAACGATTTGGCGTTTTCCCGAAACTTATGGGGGCGATTAGGAAAAAAATGCGTAACTTTGTTTCGTAAAACATTCAAGACCATGAAATCATTGCTTTCCCTCATCGGTTGCACGGCGGCCGCCGCCCTGCTGACCGCCTGCCACAACGGCACGCCCAAGGGCGGTTCGCCCGGCAAGGCGGCCCAGACCTATATGGGCTACGCCTACAACCGGGACTTCGAACAGTTCGCCAACGCCTTTATCTTTGCGAGCGATACGATGGAGGCCGACCGTCACGAGGCCAATGTACGGGCCGTCAAGGAAATATTGGAGGAAAAAGGCGAAGCCGCCTTTGTCGCGATGGACAGCGTTTCCGACATCCGCGTATTGGCGGAAGATCTCGACGAAACCGGCACGCGGGCGAAAGTGACGCTGGAAACCGTCTGCCGCGGCGGGATGCGCGACACCACGGTGCACGACCTCGTCAAAGTCGGGAACGATTGGAAATTCTACGAAGATAAATAAATCATTATAAACAACTTAAAACTTTACAACCATGGCAAAAGTAAAAGTCGCAATCAACGGTTTCGGTCGTATCGGCCGTATCACGTTCCGCAATCTGTTGAACAAACCCGATGTGGAAGTCGTAGCGTTCAACGACCTGACCGACCCGCAGACGTTGGCGCACCTGCTCAAGTACGACTCCGTACACAAACGTTTCCCCGGCACGGTACAGGTGGAAGGCGAATACCTCGTCATCAACGGCCAGCGCATTAAAGTCTATGCCGAAAAAGACCCGGCCAACCTGCCGTGGAAAGAACTGGGCGTGGATGTCGTGGTGGAATCGACGGGTCGTTTCAAGAACCGCGAAGCCATGAGCAAACATATCCAGGCCGGTGCCAAGAAGGTGATTCTGACCGTTCCCGCCGACAAGGCCGAAGACGTGGACGCCACGATCGTTCTCGGTGTGAACGAACACATGATCAAACCCGAACTGACGTTCGTATCGAACGCTTCCTGCACGACGAACTGCCTCGCGCCCGTCGCCAAGGTGCTCAACGACGCTTTCGGCATCAAGCGCGGTTTGATGAACACGATTCACTCCTACACGAACGACCAGATTATTCTGGACTCCCCGCACAAAGACCTGCGTCGTGCCCGTGCGGCCGCCGTATCGATTATCCCGACGAGCACCGGTGCCGCCAAAGCGGTCGGCCTCGTAGTGCCGGAACTGAAAGGCAAGCTGGACGGCTTCGCCATGCGTGTGCCCACGCCCGACGGCTCGGTCGTTGACTTGACGGCTGAACTGAACCGCAACGTGACGGCCGAAGAAGTGAACGCCGCCATCAAGGCCGCGGCCGAAGGCCCGATGAAAGGCGTATTGGAATACTGCGAAGACCCGATTGTCAGCATCGACATCGTGGGCAACTCGCACTCCTCCATCTTCGATTCCAAACTGACGAAGGTCATGGACGGCAATTTCGTTAAAATCGTATCGTGGTACGACAACGAATTCGGTTATTCGAACCGTGTGGCCGAACTGACGACGAAACTCTTCAAATAGGCGGACTTTTGCCGCTTGTACGCCACCCGGCAGGCTTCGGTCTGTCGGGTGGTTTTTTTCAATATGGGAAATCTGCTCGAAAACATACAGACGCCTGAAGACCTGCGCGCCTTGCCGGTCGGCTCACTGCCGGCCCTTGCGGAGGAACTCCGCGAATACATCATCGACGTGATGTCGGATCATCCCGGCCACCTCGGCTCCTCGCTCGGTACCGTGGAACTGGCCGTTGCCCTGCATTACGTGTTCAATACGCCCCACGACCGCATCGTGTGGGATGTCGGGCACCAGGCCTACCCGCACAAGATTCTGACCGGTCGCCGCGACCGCTTCCCTTCCATCCGGACCCTTGGCGGCCTGAGCGGTTTTCCGTCCCCGTTTGAAAGCGAATACGACGCTTTCGCCACCGGGCATTCCTCCACGTCCATTTCCGCCGCCCTCGGCATGGCCGTGGCTTCCAAACTCAAGGGCGACACCACCCGCCAGCACATCGCCGTTATCGGCGACGGCGCGATGACGGGCGGTCTGGCTTTCGAAGGCCTGAACAACGCCGGCGTTTCCAACAGCAACCTCTTGGTTATCCTCAACGATAACGGCATCTCGATTGACAAGAGCACCGGCGCGTTGAGCCGTTATTTCACCAAAATCGCCACGTCCCGCCGCTACAACAACGTAAAGGACCGCGTATGGGACCGGCTCGGCAAAAATGAAACGGGCAAAGGCGCGCGCCATGCGCTCAGCCGCATGACCGGCGCCATGAAAAGCCTGTTCTTCAAACAAGGCAATTTATTTGAAGCGCTTGACTTCCGCTATTTCGGCCCCGTGGACGGACACGACCTCCCGACACTGGTACGGACACTCGAAGCGCTTAAACGCATACAGGGCCCCAAGCTTTTGCATATCGTCACCACCAAGGGCAAGGGTATGAAGACGGCCGAAGCCGCCCCGACGCTGTTCCATGCGCCGGGACGTTTCGACAGCCAAACGGGCGAAATCATCAAGCCGGGCATCAACCTCAGCCTCGCACCGCGCTATCAGGACGTTTTCGGCAAAACCATCATCGAACTCGCGCGCCTGAACCCGCGCATCGTCGGCATCACGCCGGCCATGCCGACCGGCTGTTCGCTCAACCTCATGATGAAAAAGATGCCGGAACGCACGTTTGACGTGGGCATAGCCGAACAGCACGCCGTCACGTTCTCCGCCGGGTTGGCCGCCGCGGGGCTCATCCCGTTCTGCAACATCTATTCCTCTTTCATGCAACGCGCCTACGACCAGATTATCCACGACGTCGCGCTGCAGCAACTGCCGGTCGTGTTCTGCCTCGACCGCGCCGGCATCGTGGGGGAAGACGGCGCCACGCACCACGGCGCGTTCGATTTGGCCTGCCTCCGCCCCATCCCCAACCTGACCATCGCCTCGCCGCTCAACGAGCGGGAGTTGCGCAACCTGATGTTCACGGCCCAATCCGGCACCCACGGCACGTTTGTCATCCGCTATCCGCGCGGCCGCGGCGTGACCCCCCGCTGGAAGACGCCGCTCGAACTCCTGCCGCCCGGTCAAGGCCAAACGTTGCGCGAAGGCCGCCGCCTCGCCTTCGTCAGCCTCGGCCATATCGGCAATACCGCCATCGCCGCCACCCGCGAATACCTCCGCGAAACGGGCGCGGACTGGACGGATGCGACGCAAGGCCCCGGCCTTTTCAACATGATTTATCTCAAGCCGCTCGACACGGCCTTGCTGGCGCATATCTTTGCGCATTACGACATCATATATACTCTGGAAGACGGCGTGGCGGACGGCGGCCTGGGCAGTGCCGTTTGCGAATACGCGGCCGCCACCCGAACGCAGGTCGAAATCCATCGGCTCGGTATGCCCGCCGACCGTTTCGTACTGCACGGCCCGGTGGAGGCCCTGCAACACCAATGCGGCTACGCGCGGCAGGACTTGGTGGAAATCCTCCGGCGGCATTTGGCCTGAAACGATACCCCCTGAAAGAAAAAAGCACCCCGGCCGGGGTGCTTTTTTCTTATCGACGCCGTGAGAGGCTATAGCATCTTCTGCGCGAAGCGGACGCCGAAATCGAACGCGCCCTTGAGTTCTTCCTCGCTCGGACGGAACTTGACGAAGTAGTTTTCCACAAACGAGAGCCGGCACGTCTTGATGTTGCCTTCGATGACGTCGCGCGCCTCACCGCTCCAACCGTAAGAGCCGAAGCCGCCGGCCAGTTTGCCGCGGTCGCGCAGCGGCGACAAGAGCGCGAAGCAGGTGTAAATCGGCGGCAACGCATTCTGGTTGATCGTCGATGAGCCGAACAGATAGGCCGAAGCCTGTTCCATATGCGCCGAAATCTCGCCGGCGTCCATCTTCTCCACATTGCAGAGGTCCACGTCCAGCCCCGCCGAACGGATGCCGTCGGCTATCTTCTCGGCCAACGCGCCCGTATAGCCGTAGGCCGATACATAAGCCACCATGACGCGGTTGGTAAGCGGAAACTTGACGAACTCCTCGCTCCACTGCTTGGACAAGGCCACGTATTTTTTCCAATCCTTCCGCAGGATGGGGCCGTGCCCCGGACAAATCGCGGCGATATCCATGGCTTCCACCTTTTCGATGGCTTTCAGGAAGAAGCGGCTGAACGGCCGCAGAATGGCCCAATAGTAATATTTGAACGCATCGTCGTAATTGCCCACCGCATCGTCGAAAACGCCCTTGTCGGCATAGTGCGCGCCGAAAGAGTCGCACGTGAACAGCACCTTGTCTTCGGGCAGATACGTGTACATACTGTCCGGCCAGTGCAGGTTGGGCGCGCTGATGAAACGCAGCGTCTTGCCGCCCAAATCCAGACTGTCGCCGTCTTTGACGGCCTGCTGCGGGAACGGTTTGTTCACGATGTCGGCCAGATAACGCAGGGCCGTACCGCTGGCGATAACCGTCGCCTTGGGGCATATCTCCAGCAATTTCACGAGCGAACCGCTGTGGTCGGGTTCGGTATGGTTCAGGACGAGGTAATCGATGGCGGCCGGATCCACGAGCGATTTGATTTTTTCAAGGTATTCGTCCCAGAACGTCACCTTGGCCGTTTCTATCAAGGCCGTCTTCTCGCTGCCGCGCACCAAATAAGAGTTATAGGTCGTGCCGTATTTGGTCTCCATGACCACGTCGAACGTCACGATATCGAAATCCAGAATGCCGACCCAGTCCACACCGGGGGCAATGTTTTTCACTTCACTGTTTTTCATATCATTTAAGATTTAAAGGTTCTTTTCCCATCAACATTAAAATTCGAGCGAGAGCTGCTCCGGCACCACGCCGTCATCCGTCGCCTCACCCTCCGGCGCGTCCTCGCCGCCGAACGTGGCCGCCTCGGAAGCCGCGGCCTCCGCCGCCAAGCGTTCCCGCAACAGGGCCTCGTAGTCGGGTTCCCCTTCCGCCGGCTCCAGCCACTCCACTTTCTCGACCGCCTTGGCCGACAAGCGTTTCCCCTTGGCCTTGAAGCCTTTTACGGCGATGAATTCCGCCACGTCCATTTCTTCCGGTTCGGGCACGCGGCCTTTGGCATCGGGCTTGTAAATGACCCGCAGGCGCGGCGCGTAATCCGTCGTCATCGCCCGGCAAACGGCCCCCTCGTCCAAAAACGAGACGCGCTTGTCGCTCATTTCGGGGCAGAAGCGTTTGATATACCACAAGTCCGTTTTAGGCTCAATATAGATGGCCGTCACGATGCGGTCGGGATAATACTTTCCGATATACGTCATGTCTTCCTCGAAATGCGTACTCAGGTCGAACGAGGTCAGCTTATAGGCGCCGTTCTCCATCAGCGTCAGAATCTTGTCGTCGCCCTTGAACTCGCCCAACAGTTGGCCGCGTTCCTCGGCGTTGAGCCGCTGCACGACCTCATCGTACCAAATGCGGCGCGCGCCCAACGTGGAAACGCCTTCTTCGGCCAAAATCACTTTCTTGACCGGATTGCGGCTCAGGATATTGCCCATCGAACCGCGTCCCTTGACCGCCAGCGTCTTGAAATCGAATTCGAACTGCAGTTTCTTCAATTTCGGCTTCGGCTTCAGATACACTTTCACCACCTCGGCCTCGCCGTTCGGATTGGCCGTAAAATACAGGATTTTGGTGCCGGGCGTGCCCTGCGTCAACAGGTAGTCCTTGTCGCGCGTCACGCCGCCTATCGCAAACCGTTTCACATAGGCGAACCCGCTCTTGCCGTCGTGGTAGGCCATGTTGTAAATCGTGCGTTCATCGTTGCGCGCGAAAACGCCCACGTGCAGGATGTCCTTGCCCACAAACACCTTGTCGGCCACTTTCGTCACCATGAAATTGCCGTCCTGACGGAACACGATGATGTCGTCAAGGTCGGAACATTCGCAGACGTATTCGTCTTTCTTCATGCCCGTCCCCACAAAGCCTTCCTCGCGGTTGACATAGAGTTTCTGATTCGTGGCCGCGACGCGCGCCGCCTGGATGACCTCGAAACTCCGGATTTCGGTCTTGCGCTCGCGTCCCTCGCCGTACTTCTCCAAGATATGTTCGAAATATTCGATGGCGTAATCGGTCAGATGCGACAGCTTATGCGCCACAACCTTCATCTCGGCCTCCAACTCCTTGATATGCGTGTCGGCCTTCTTGACGTCGAATTTGGAAATCTTGCGTACGGGCTTTTCCGTCAGCCGGACGACATCCTCGCGCGTGACGGCACGGCGCAGACGCGATTCAAACGGCTTGAACGCCTTTTCGATGCCTTTGAGCAAGTCCTCCCACTTCTTGGCGTCTTTCTCCAACTCCCGGTAAATGCGTTCCTCAAAAAAAATCTTTTCCAAGGACGTATAATGCCAATCGCTTTCCAATTCCTCCTGCCGGATTTGCAATTCCTGCTTCAACAGTTCCACCGTATCGGCCGTGGAACTGCGCAGAATCTCCTTCACATCCATGAAAGCCGGCGCCCCGTCCGTGATGACGCAGGCGTTGGGCGATATCGACACCTCGCAGTTCGTGAACGCGTAGAGCGCGTCTATCGTCGTGTCGGGCGAAACACCGGGTTGCAGATGCACGACGATTTCGACGTTCTCGGCCGTATTGTCCTCTATCTTGCGGATTTTAATCTTACCCTTGTCGTTGGCCTTCAAAATGGAATCGATGACCGATACCGTCGTTTCGCCGTAAGGGATATCCTCTATGACCAACGTCTTCTTGTCGGCCTGCGAGATACGCGCCCTAACGCGCACCTTGCCGCCGCGACGGCCATCCTGATAATTCGTCACGTCCATGAGGCCGCCGGTCGGGAAATCGGGATAGAGCGTAAAGTCTTCCTGTTTGAGGATGGCCACCGATGCCTGCAACAGTTCCCTGAAATTATGCGGCAGTACCTTGGTGGAAAGCCCCACCGCGATGCCCTCCACGCCCTGCGCCAGCAAGAGCGGGAACTTGACGGGCAGCACGACCGGTTCCTGGTTGCGGCCGTCGTAAGAGGGTTTCCAAATCGTTGTCTTGGGGTTGAACACGACTTCCAGCGCGAACTTGGACAGACGCGCCTCGATGTAACGGGGGGCCGCCGCCGAGTCGCCGGTCAGGATGTTGCCCCAGTTACCCTGGCAGTCGATGAGCAGGTTCTTCTGCCCGAGTTGCACGAGCGCGTCGCCGATGGAGGCGTCGCCGTGCGGGTGATACTGCATCGTATGTCCCACCACGTTGGCCACCTTGTTGTAACGGCCGTCCTCCAGCTTATACAACGCGTGCAGAATACGCCGCTGTACGGGTTTGAGGCCGTCGGTGATTTCCGGTACGGCGCGTTCGAGTATCACATACGAGGCGTAATCCAGAAACCAGTTCTGGAACATACCCGGAATGGATTGAACGCGATAAGGGGATGAAGATGCGCTATCGTTGATTTCCTCTGTCATAATCGTAAGGGCTTAGGCTTTCGGACGGGGCGGACTGGAAGCGTACAGCAACCAAGCTTCCACCCCCATCAAGGCCAAGGCAAAAATAAGCAATATTTTCCACAAAGGCACGGATGAACGCGCCGAAATCGCGCCTTTTTTCAACGGCTTTTCAAGTGGCTCGGAAACGGTGTCCACTGCGGCGACGGCCGTATCCGACGCGGTCGGCCGACGGTACGACTGCCACGACTCCGAGGCGGGCGGATTCAGGGCCAACAGGTCGAGGTCTATCCCCGACGCATCCGTCAGGCGGTAATGCCCCGACGGCAGCGTTTCCAAACCATAAAGCCGGTACGCGCCGGCCACGGCACCGACCTTCGCAGGGATGGCCTGCGTGTCGGCGGCCACGGCCGCCTCGCCCACACCGGTGGGCACCAACCGCAGTCCCTTGAAATCAAACGCTTGGCCGCGCCGCGCGGTCGGCAATCCATAACCGGCGCGACGGTCGGCCACATACAACGGCCTCAGCCCGCCGCCTTCCTCCGCCATGCCGAGCAGGCACACGACAAAACCGTAATGCCGCGTAAACGTGCTGTAAGCCTCGTCCCAAGGCGCGGCAAAAAGGTAAAGGCGGCCGTTGCCGACCCGATAGTCCGTGATGAAGTCCGGCCACAACGGGGTTTCCGTCGCCGCCAGTTCGTAAGCGCCGTACACCGTCAGCGGCTCGGTGGCGGAGAGTTCGGATGCCGCGCGGCCGCCGGCCAAGACGGCCTTTTGCCAAACCGGATGCCGCCACAGCGACGTTTCCACGCCGATTTGCCGGGGATGCGGCGCATAAGCCGTATAGCGGCCATAAACGGATTGCCCTACCAGCGTCCGCAGCCAGCCATCAAGCGCGTCCACGGCGGCATCCGTCGCCGGCGCGGGCGGCACGATCGCCAACCGGCCGCCCTGCCGCAGATAATCGTCCAAACGGGCGGTCAAGGCCGACGGCCAGGCCGGCAATCCTTCCATCAGTATGAAATCGGCGGCCGGCAAATCGGCATAGTCCAAACGGTTGAACGGCACGGCCCCGTAGCTGAAAGCGGAATCGCGCCCAAATAACCGCCGCGCGGCCACAGAGGGCGTCCGCCCGCCATAGACGTGCAGCACGCGACAGACCGGCGGCCGATAAAGACTGACATACCAATGGTTGTTATAGGGCACGCTGTCGGGTTCCAAACGCAGTTCCACGGCATGATAACCCGCCCTCGTCAAACGGAACGGCCAGGTTTCGCAAGCCCGTTCGCCGGGATGCAGCGCCACCCGCCGCGCCGGCATCGCCTGCCCGTCCGAGAGATAGCGCAACCGCCGTTCCGCAAGGCCGCCCCCCGACGGGCTGCGGCTGAGCCAAACCTGCAGTTCGCCCTCGCCCGTTACCGGCGAAACCGCCTGCCCCAGGGCCACGCTGTCGATGTGCCAGTCGTCGTAAGCCGCGGGCGTCAACGCGATATAGCGCGCCACACTGTCCGGCGCCCCGTCGAACACCACGGTTTGGAAATCGGAGATATAGACGCGCTGTACGGCTTCAGGCGGTATCCCCGCCTCCTCGGCGGCCGTGCGCATACGCGCCGCCACTTCGCCCAACGTGCGGGCGGCCGGCCCCGGCGAAATGCCCGACAAGGCCTGCAAGGCTTCCGCAGGCGTCAGAAAGGCCTGTTGGCAGTCCGAAAACGCATTGGTCAGAAGTTGGATGCCGGCCGTTTCCGGCACTTGACGCACGAGACGCGCCGCCTCGGCTACGGCCGCGCCCAGCGCGTCGCCGCCCGCCGCGCCATAGGGGGCGGACATGGAATGGGAATCATCAAGATATATACTATAATAAGGCTTATCCGTCCGGAACGCGTCCGCGCCCGCCTCATGCCATACCGGCCGCGCGAAGGCCGCCACGACACAGACGATGGCCGCCACCCGGCAGCCCAAAATCAGACGGCGGCGCAGTTGCCGCTGCCGTTTATGCCGCTGCTCGGCCTGTCGCAAGGCCGCCACATGCGGAAAATACACCGTTTTGTAGCGTTTCCAATCGAACAGATGCAACAGAACGGGCACCA
Source organism: uncultured Bacteroidaceae bacterium (assembly GCA_964442435.1). Taxonomy (GTDB): domain Bacteria; phylum Bacteroidota; class Bacteroidia; order Bacteroidales; family P3; genus CAMXAS01. Next base: position 112,695 of record CAYTZG010000001.1, read on the forward strand.
GAACGAAAGCCCATGCCCACAAGAATTCCGGATGTACAAACGAGACGTGCATCACCGGCGTATTTTTTCATCGGCAGGCCAACCACATATCGGCCGCCGTCAGAGCCGCCATCGCCTCCACGACCGGCACCGCCCGCGGCACACAGCACACATCGTGCCGACCGCCCGCGGCCTGTTCGCGCAAGCCTTCCCGCTTGTGCCATACCGTCATCGGCCGCCCCAAGGTCGCAATCGGCTTGAACGCCACACGGAACCAAACGTCCTCGCCCGTGCTGATGCCGCCGCGCACCCCGCCGCAACGGTTCTGCGCCGTATGCAACACGCCCTTGTCGTCCACGTCCGTCCAAGCGTCGTTATGCGCGCTGCCACGCATGGCCGCCGCCTCGAAGCCCGCCCCTATTTCAAATCCGCGCGCGGCGTTGATGCCCATCATCGCGGCCGCCAGACGCGCCGTCAGTTTGTCGTACACCGGTTCGCCGCAACCCTTGGGCAAGCCCCGGATTACGCCGCGGACACAGCCGCCTACCGTATCGCCCTCGGCCGCACAACGCGCCAGTTCCGCCTGCATGGCGGCCGCGGCGGCCGGTGCCGGACAATACAGCGGGCTGTCGTACACCCGCGTCAAGTCATAGGCGGTATAAGGTTCGGCACAACAAGCCCCGCCGATACGTTCGGTATAGGCATACACGCGGATGCCGGCTTCCGCCAGCAAACACTGCGCCAGCGCACCGGCCGCCACGCGCGCGGCCGTCTCCCGCGCCGAGGCCCGCCCGCCGCCGCGCGCATCGCGGCAACCGTACTTGGCCTCATACGTATCGTCGGCATGCGAAGGCCGGTAAACGTCCGCCAAGGCGTCATAGTCCGCGCTCCGCGCATCGGTATTCCCTATCACGAAAGCGATGGGCGTGCCCAGCGTCTTTCCTTCGTATATACCCGACAGGAAGCGCACTTCGTCCGCCTCGCGCCGCGCACTCGTCCCGGCCAAGTCCGGGTTGCCCGGCCGCCGACGCGCCATGGCCGCCTGCACGAAAGCCGCATCGACCGGCACACCGCCCGGCATACCGTCCAACACCCCGCCTATCGCCGTGCCGTGCGACTCGCCGAAAGACGTAAACCGCAAATATCGTCCGAACGTATTCATATCGCTTAAAGTTTGTCGTAAGCCTCGTCGCTGACCGGTTCGAGCCATTCGTTCGAGGCGTTTTCGCCGGGGATCTCAAAGGCGAGATGCGCGAACCAACTGTCGGCAGCCGCCCCGTGCCAATGCTTTACGTTGGCGGGAATATGAATGACCGTGCCCGGCAGGATTTCCACCGCCGGCTTGCCATCTTCCTGATACCAACCGCGACCGGCTACGCCGACCAACATCTGACCGCCACCCGACGTGGCCTTGTGGATATGCCAGTTATTGCGGCAACGCGGTTCGAACGTCACGTTGGCAATCGGAATCTGCTCTTGGGAAATCATCGCGAGATAACTGTTGCCGATAAAATACCGGGCATAGGCCGCATTCGGTTCGCCAATCGGGAAAATCATCTCCCGCTGGAAGGCCGCTTTGGCGTCCGCCCCTTGTTCATCATCGGCCCAAACGTCCTTGGCCAAACGGAAAGCCGCCCAGGCTTTCGGCCAACCGGCATAAAAACCGATGTGGGTGATGATTTCGGCGATTTCGGTACGGGTAATCCCGTTGTTTTTGGCCGATTGCAGATGGTATATCAACGAATTGTCCGTGATACCCTGACTGATGAGCGATGTAATCGTAACCAGGCTGCGGTCCCGCAAGCCGAGTTTGTCGGTCCGGCTCCACACCTCGCCGAAAAGGACCTCATCGTTCAATTCCGCGAACTTCGGGGCGAAATCCCCCAATTGGTCACGGCCGGCCGTCTGTACTATCTTTTGCTGTGCCATAACATGGAAACTTAAAACACTGAATACTGATATCAAAAGGATTCTGTTCATTATGTTTGGATTATCGCATTTATATATCCGAGCCAACGGCTTCAATGTGTAAAGATACAAAAAAAGCTCTATCCATTGCTGGATAGAGCCCCAAAAATCATTATGAAAACAAAAAACTCTAAATCGGATGAAAACTATTTCGCGGCTTCGGCGGGCGCGGACAGTTTAGCGGCTTTCATCATGATCTGCGATTTGAGGTTCGCAGCCTTATTCTTGTGAATGATATGATGCTTAGCCAGTCTGTCCACCATGGAAACCATCGTGGAAGTCTTGGCCTTCACTTCGTCAACCGACGTCAAAGCTCTAAAATCTCTCAACGCGTTACGCATCGTCTTGGCATAATAACGGTTATGCTCTCTCTTGGTTTCCGTAGAACGAATCCGCTTTATGGATGATTTGTGGTTTGCCATTACTCTTTACAACATTTATATTTTGTAGCCCGTAGGGGATTCGAACCCCTGATTTCAAGAATGAAAATCTTGCGTCCTAGGCCAACTAGACGAACGGGCCAGCCTTAAAGGGAGTGCAAAGGTACAACTTTTTTTCGTATCTGCAATATCTCTCCCCAAATTTTTATCTCTTTTTCCGGATGCCGCGCTGCCATATATCACAAAATACAATGATAATCAAGCAACTACATCATTCCGTATCTTCCCTCGCCTACTTCTTGTTGGCGGCAATCGCCAGCAGGATGCCCAAAATGACGCCCAACAAAGCGGCGAACAAGACCTGCCACTGCGGCGGCAACATGAACGTGACCGTATGCGCGGGAATCCAGAACAGCGGTATCGTTTTCTTGAATACGAAATTCCATTGCACGTCCCAGTTCAGGTTCGCCAGAATGCGGCTGAACGGTATCGGCGTAATCAAGGCCTTAAGCCGGCCGCCTTGTTGAAGGATATGCGTATCGCTGACCTTGTGCAACAGCATGAACACCGGCGCGAAAGCCGTGTTCTGCATCAACGAAATGGCGAAGGCCCCGCCGAACTTGGTCCAGCTCAAGCCACCCTGCATGGCCGTCGCCACCGCACCGTCGGTGCAGAAGATCGTATCGCACAGCACGGGCACGCCCTTGCCGAATATTCGCATCGCCATGACAATCCACGCGCCGAGAAAGCCCCAAACAATCATGCGCGGCCACAGCCCGAAGCCCTTTTCATAATAGTGTCCCGTGCGCAAACGCAACGCGATGACCTCCCCGAACGTGGACAATACCGCGAACTTGACGAAACCGGACAGCACCGGCATCTTGGCGTTGGCTTCGAAATAGAATGCCTTGACGCCATCTATGAAGAAAAAGGGGCACAACACAAGGCATGCCCCTAAGATTACCCACCAGTCTTGCTTTTTCATCGCCTACTTCTGAATTCGGATTCTGGCATCCACGGCCACCACCTGCTTGGCATTGCCCAAGAGCGGGTTGATGTCCATTTCCTGAATTTCGGGCGCCACGGCCACGAGTTTGGAAAGCGATTCCACCACCTTGGCGAACGCCTCGATATTGACGCCTTCCTGCCCACGCACGCCCTGCAACATCTTGTAGCCTTTCAAGCGTTCTATCATGCCCTTGGCCGCCTTGGCCGTCACGGGCGCCAAACCCGTCTGTACGTCTTTGAGCACTTCGATGAAGATGCCGCCCAAACCGCATAGGATCATATGGCCGAACTTGGGTTCATACTTGACGCCGGCAAAGATTTCCATACCCGAAAGCATCGGCTGCAGCAGGATGGCCGTCGTGTCCTTGATTTTAATCATGCGGTCGAATTCGGCCCGCACGGTAGCGGCGTCCTTGACGTTGAGCACCACGCCGCCCACATCCGATTTGTGCACGGGGCCCACGACCTTCATCACGAGCGGATAGCCGAGTTTCTCAGCCGCCGCCACCGCCGCATCCGCCGTATCGACCACGGCTTCGCCGGCACGCGGCACACCGCAGGCATCCAGCAGGATTTGAATCTGATCGGGCGACAGATAGCCGTCCGGATTGTTTTCTATGACCTTGCGGATGGCCGCCTGATCCACGCCTTCCAGGCTGACCGTGTCGGTATCGGGCGCCGGCGTATGGAACACACGGCCCAAAGCCGAACCGAAGACGACTTCATCCTGAAAATTGATGCGGTTCTTGCCCAAGAATTCCTCCAACTCCTCGCGGGCCGTCACCACGGCCGGCAAAATCGGGTAAATCGGTTTCTTGGCCTTTTTCATCTTTTCGTCCAACAGCCGGTAAACGTCGAAGATGCGCACGAGGCCCGGCGTACCGAAGATAACGGCCATCGCGTCCACCTCATCGAAATCGTTGTCGCAGGCGTCGATGATTTTGCCGAGGTGTTCGGCCGTACCCGTGGCCAAAAAGTCAATCGGGTTGGCCACGGAAGAGCCGGGAAACAGCTGTTCCTTCAACGGTTGCGCCTTGACCGGGTCGATTTTAGGCACATTCAGCCCGGCTTTCGACAGCGCGTCGGTCAGCATGACGGCCGGTCCGCCGGCGTGCGTGATAATCGCAATGTTCTTGCCTTTCAGCTCCGGATGCTGGAAAATGGACGCCACCGTCATCAAATCCTGACGGCCGTAGCAACGCACGATACCGGCCTTGCGGAACAGGGCGTCCACGGCCACGTCCGACGAGGCCAAGGCGCCCGTATGCGAAGAGGCCGCACGCGAACCGGCTTCGGAAGAGCCGGCCTTGATGGCCGCGATTTTACAGCCCTTCTTGATGAGCGACTGGGCGTGTTTGAGCAACTTCTTGGGGTTGCGGATATTTTCTATATACAACAGTTTGACGCGTGAACTCGTCTCGGGATCGAACGTCTCGTCCAGATGTTCCAAAATCTCCTCCACGCCCAATTGCGCCGAGTTGCCCACGGTAAACACGTTGGCGAAACGCAAACCGGCCGGGATGGAGGCTTCGAGGATGAACACCCCCGTCGCGCCGCTGCCCGTGATGAAGTCGCAGCCGTGCGGATCCAACTCCGGCATGGGACCGGAAAAGATGCTGCGGTGGTAAGGCGTCAGAATACCCGTGCAGTTGGGGCCTATCAAGGCCGCGCCCACCTCGTTGCAATAGGCCACGATTTTATCTTCCAGCACCTTGCCTTCATGGCTTTCCTCGCCGAAGCCGGCCGAGATAATGATGATGGCGCGCGTGTTCTTTTGCTTGGTCAGCACTTCCACGGCATCCGGCGCATACTTGGCCGCAATGGCGATGACGGCCAAATCCACATCCGGCAATTCCGAGACGTTGTGATAGCAGTGAATGCCCTGTATCTCGTCTTCTTTCGGGTTGACCGTATAGACCTGCCCGCTGAACTTGCCGTCCAGAATGTGTTTCAGCACACGGCCGCCCGGTTTGGAAATATCGTTGGACGCGCCGACGACGACGATGGATTTCGGTTTGAATAATGCCGGATTGATCATATCCTTATGGTTTTAAAGCGTTAGCAATATACTTTGGCGGAAAGTTCGCCCTGATGCAGCATCAAGGCGTTCATGGCCAAGGCCTTCATTTCGTCTTCGCCCGGATAAACGGCCACGGGCGCAAGGAACGACACCTTTTCTTTCAACGATTCCACGAACGGCTTGCCGTAAGCGATACCGCCCGTTACCAAAATGGCGTCCACCTTGCCTTTCAACACCGTCGCCATCGCGCCGATTTCCTTGGCCACCTGATAAACCATGGCTTCCTGAATCATCGCGGCCTTGGCGTCGCCGTCCTTGGCTTTCATTTCCACATCGTAGGCGTCGTTCGTGTTCAGATAGCCCACATAACCGCCCTGACCGCAAATCATCTTTTTAAGCTGCGCCAACGTATACTGGCCGCTGAAGCACGCCTTGACGAGCGATCCAACGGGCAAGCCGCCGGAACGTTCGGGCGAGAAAGGCCCGTCGCCGTCCAACGCGTTGTTCACGTCGATGGCCTTGCCCTTGCAGTGCGCCGCCACGCTGATGCCGCCGCCCAAGTGCGCCACAATCAGGTTCAGGTCTTCGTATTTCTTACCGTTTTCCTTGGCATACGTCCGCGCGATGGCCTTTTGGTTCAAAGCGTGGAAAATCGAAATCCGTTCGAAAGCCGGATGCCCCGAAATACGCGCTACATCCTGCAATTCATCCACGACCACCGGGTCGGCGATATAGGCTTTAGCCCCGATTTGAGCCGCCAAATCGGCCGCGATCAGCCCGCCCAGGTTGCTCGCGTGTTCGCCCTGAACGCCCTTGCGCAAATCGGCCAGCAAGGCTTCGTTCACTTCGTAGATGCCGGAAGCGATCGGCTTGACCAAGCCGCCGCGCCCCACGATATAGGAAATGTCGTCTATGCCGATACCGTCTTCTTTCAGTACTTTCAGAATCACATTCTTGCGGAATTCGAACTGGTCGGCTATCTTTTCATACGGCGCCAATTCCTCGGAAGAATGCTTGAGGTTTTTCTGAAAGACATTGTTCTCGCCTTCGAAAAGCGCGATTTTGGTAGAAGTCGATCCCGGATTGATGGTCAGGATCTTTACGGTCTTAGACATGACGGTTAAGGTATTTTGGTTTGTACTCGTTAATTCAACATAAAACAAAGAGCACTTACTTTTTAGGGTAAGTGCTCTGTTTCTGTCGGGATGACAAGATTCGAACTTGCGACCACACGCCCCCCAGACGCGTACTCTACCGGACTGAGCTACATCCCGAACGATAAATCGGTTGCAAAAGTAGATTTTTTTTCTCTAAAATCCAAATCGGGCACTGCCTTAAGCCAATTCCGCCAACAGGCTGATGCCGCTCCGCACGTGTTCCTCCATCTCCACCTTGACTTCAGCCGTCAGCGGCAGGAAGATATCGACGCGCGAGCCGAACTTGATGAAGCCCAACTCCTGACCGCGCAACACCTGCTCGCCCACCTTGGCGTAAGAAACGATACGGCGCGCCAAAGCGCCGGCGATTTGCCGCACGAGGATTTCCGCGCCGCCCGCCGTGCGTAGCACCACCGTATTGCGCTCGTTCAGCGTGGAGGATTTGGGATGCCAGGCCACGAGGTAGCGGCCCGGATGGTACTTGCGGTAAATGACCTCGCCCCCTATCGGGTAACGGTTCACGTGCACGTTGGCTGGCGACATGAAGACGGATATCCGTATGCGTTCGTCATCGAAATATTCGGGATCCTTGACCTTGGCGATATCCACGATAACGCCGTCGGCCGGCGCCACGACACAACGGTCGGTATGTTCCGGATATTCCCGATTCGGCATCCGGAAGAAACACACGATGAGCCCCCACAGCAGGAAACACAGCGTCCAGCCAATGGCGATGAACCACCGGGCTTCACAAAAGATATTGATGGACAGGCCTATCGCCACAAACATCACCCCCGTCCATATGATGATGCCGCGTCCTTCCCTATGTATTTTCATAAGCTTTCCTTTTAAGCCCGTTTACAGCCAATTCCATACGATTTGCAACAGCACGGCGGCCGGCGCGGCCAACAGGATGCTGTCGAACCGGTCCAATATACCGCCATGGCCGCCCAGCAGCGTGCCGGAATCCTTGATGCCGGCCTGACGCTTGTAATGCGATTCGAGCAAATCGCCCAAAACGCCGACCGTCGCCACCACCGCGGCGAAGACCGTCAAAAGCACCACCGGCTGCCCCTTGCAGAGCGCCCAGGCCATGCCCGCGAGCAAGGCCGCGCAAAAACCGCCGCACGCGCCTTCCCAACTCTTGGCCGGCGATATGCGCGGCGCCAACTTGTGCCGTTTTTCTTCGCGGAACGAACTGCCCACCACGTAGGCGAACACATCGTTGGCCCATATAATAATGAACAGCGGCCACAAGAGCTCCACGCGCCGCAACCATACGAGCAAGGCCAAAGGCAAGGCCACATAGACGGCCGCCCAAAGCGACTGGCACACACCGTTGGCCGTTACCGACACCCGCGCCTGCATACGGCGCTCCTGTAGCAGTCCGACCGCCAACCCCGACAGGCCGGCCACAGCCGCCCCGAGCGTCCACACCGTCGGCAGGCCCGACAGCGCCAAGCCGACGCCCGCATAGAGCAGGCCGCCCAGCCCGTAAACCAGCCAGGCCTTCACGGCACGGCCGCTTCCGGCAAACAGCTGACGGATTTCATACAGACCGATGGCCGCCACCAGGCCGAACAGCCCGAACACCGCCCATACGCCGAGCTCTATGCTCAAGCCCACGGCCAGCACGACGCCCAAGCCTATCAGACTGCGGTTGCCTATTTTCTGAAATTTCGCACTCATCCTTCCGCCGGCGCCTCCTTCGTCTCTTCCGAACGGACATAAACCTCCGCCCGGTCTATCAAAAACAGAATCACCCGTCCCGGCCCGAAGCCCGGCCGTGACTCACCGTCTATATCCGTCAGCTTGGACAGCCCCGTCCAGACCGTGGTCGAAGAGGAGCGCAACGGTACTTCCTTCATTTCCCTAAAGGCTTCCCGCTCGTCCAGCACGATTTGATCCATCGTGGCGAAGAAGATGATGAGATCGGCACCCGCATACAGCCGCCGCCCCACCGTCGCCGCATCGAACAACACGCTGCCCGTTTGGGCAAACAGCGACAGGCAGCTGCAACAGCCTATCCGCTTGACGGCCACATCCGCCGGCCGACGGCTGTACGCCAAGCCCGCGGCATCCAAAAGCTGCGCCACGGCATCTTCCCCGCAAAAAATCTGACCGCTCCAATCCTCCTGCATCCCCAACAGCTGCAGACTCTGTACGGCGGTCTCCACGTTCTCGCAGTATATCAGCTTGCCGCCGCGACGCACGAAGTTCTCGGCAAACAGCGCGTCCGGATAGTCGTTGCCCATCGTGGCCACCGGTTCTTCCAAATCGATGGTCGGATAAGGATTCTCTATCGGATAGCTGGTCAACGCTTCCCGTATATCCTTCAGGATTTTTTCTTTGGACGTCGCTTCTTCCATCTCGTTTCTTATAATGCCGTCATCGAAACCGTCGTTTCCGTCGGGTCGGGCGCGGGCGTCGCGGTGCCGGCCTCAGCCTCCGTCTCCGGTGCGGCCTCCTCAAACGGACGTTTGCCGAAAATGGCCTCCACGTCGTCGCGGAACATCACTTCCTTGTCGATGAGCACCTGCGCCAAGCGGTCCAACTTGTCCTTGTTCTCGGTCAAAATCCGCTTGGCTTCCGCATAGGCGTCCTCCACCATGCCGCGCACGCGGCGGTCTATCGTCTCGGCCGTCTTTTCACTATACGGCTTGCCGAACATATACTCCTGCTGGCCGGTCGAATCGTAATAGCTCAACGGCCCTACATCCGGGTCCATGCCGTAATAGGCCACCATCGCGTAGGCCTGTTGCGTCACTTTCTCCAAATCGTTCAACGCCCCCGTCGAGATACGGCCGAACACGACTTCTTCCGCCGCGCGGCCGCCCAAGGTGGCCATCATTTCGTCCCGCATCTGCTCCACGGTCGTAATCTGCCGTTCTTCGGGCAGATACCACGCCGCCCCGAGCGACTTGCCGCGCGGCACAATCGTTACCTTGACCAACGGATTGGCATAACGCGACATCCAGCTTACCGCGGCATGGCCCGCCTCGTGATAGGCAATCACCCGCTTCTCTTCCTTGGATATAATCTTGCTGCGCCGTTCCAGCCCGCCCACAATGCGGTCGATGGCGTCCAAAAAGTCCTGTTTCTGCACGGTCGCCTTGTCCTTACGCGCGGCAATCAGGGCCGCTTCGTTGCAGACGTTGGCGATATCCGCACCCGAAAAGCCCGGCGTCTGTTTGGCCAGAAAATCGATATCCACGCTTTCGTCAATCTTTACCGACTTGAGATGCACCTTGAAGATGGCCTTGCGTTCCTCCAACTCCGGCAGTTCCACATGAATCTGACGGTCGAAGCGGCCGGCGCGCATCAGGGCGCGGTCGAGGATATCCGCCCGGTTTGTCGCCGCCAGAATGATGACGCCGCTGTTCGTGCCGAAGCCGTCCATCTCGGTCAGCAACTGGTTCAACGTATTCTCGCGTTCGTCATTGGAGCCCGTATAGGCGTTCTTGCCCCGCGCCCGACCGATGGCGTCTATTTCGTCGATAAAGATGATACTCGGCGCCTTTTCCTTGGCCGTCTGGAACAAATCCCGCACACGGGAGGCCCCCACGCCGACGAACATCTCCACGAAGTCCGAACCCGATATGGAAAAGAACGGTACTTTGGCTTCCCCGGCCACCGCCTTGGCCAACAGCGTCTTACCGGTTCCCGGAGGTCCCACGAGCAACGCGCCCTTGGGAATCTTGCCGCCCAACTTGGTATAACGTTCCGGCTTTTTCAGGAAGTCCACGATTTCCTTGACCTCCACTTTGGCTTCCTCCAAGCCGGCCACATCGTCGAACGTCACGTTGACCGTCGTGTTCTTGCTGTCGTAGAGTTGCGCCTTGGACTTGCCGAAACTGAAGACGCCGCCCGCGCCGCCGCCCATGGGGTTGCCGCGCGAGAACATCCTGAATATCATGACGGTCATGAGAATCATGAACCCTATCCAGATAATCGAGCCCAAACTATCCTCCCAAAAGTTCTTGCGGTTTTCCGGCACGGGTTCCACAAGCGGTTGGTTCCAGACCGCCTCGCGCGCCGCCGCCGACAGGCCTGCGGTATCCTGAGCCCGCGCTTCCAACTGCACGCGCTTCACGTCTTCGGCGAAATCCTCCAGCGACAGGAACTTATAGACATAGTATTTCCGGTTCGAGAAGCCGTCTTTGGCGCGCAACTTGGTGTAAGCCGTATCGCTATACACCTTGTCGTCCTTGATGTGAATCTCCGCGAATTCCTTATTGACCACGACGATTTTCGACACATCGCCGGCCTTGAGCATCCGCTCCACCCCGTAGAGGTTCGTATCGTAATATTTGGGTTCACGGAAACCCGTGGATGTCAGTTGCAGATAGATGAACACCAACAGCAACGCCCCGTAAATCCAATAGATATTGAAACGTCTCTTAGGCGCCGGCCGCAACGGGCCACCGCCCGACGGTTGATGCTTTTGCTGATTATTCTCCATGTTCTTCTTCGTATGTCGTGATACGGGCATCGCCCCATAAATCCTCCAATTTGTAATGCTGCCGCACGTCCCGCTGGAATACGTGCACGACCAAGCCGCCGTAATCCAACAGAATCCATTCGGCATTGGCATAGCCTTCCTTATGCAACGGATCGATGCCGCAGGTCTCGTAGAGCCGGTCGGCCACCCCGTCGGCAATCGCCCGCACCTGCGTGCCGGAAAGCGCTTCGGCTATCAAGAAATAATCGAACGTCGAACCCATCGCCTTACGCAAATCCAGACTCCGGATGCGTTCAGCTTTCTTGTCCTGCATGGCCGCCACCGCTTCCTGCAGATAGCGGGCCTCGTCCGATTTCTTCCGCCCCCGAGCAGGAGCCGGTGCGGTTTCACTCGTTTTCTTCGGCATATAATCCCTTACGTTATTGTATTTTGAGTTCCGGGTCGGCCAGCATCTTCTCCAACGCGGACTCCCACGTCGGAATATACAGGCCATACACCCGCTTTATCTTCGATTTATCCAACACGCTGTACATCGGCCGCCTACAGGTGGCCGGATATTCGGAGGTCGCGATGGGGTTCACGACGCAGTTCGCATGAATCTTGTGCATGATGGCCATCGCGAATTCACACCAACTGCAATGTTCCTCGTTCGTATAATGGAATATCTCAATGCCCCGCTTATGCGCGCGATGCCCGCTGCCAATCATGACCAACAGGGCTTCGGCCAAATCCCGCGCCCAAGTCGGACTGCCGAACTGGTCGGCCACCACGTGCACTTCCGCCCGTTCGCGGCTCAGCCGAATCATCGTCTTGACGAAATTCTTGCCGAACGCGGAATACAGCCAGGCCGTCCGAACGATGAGGCCGTCGCCGCCCGCTTTCAGCATTTCCTCCTCGCCGGCCCGCTTGGACGCGCCATACACGCCGGTCGGATTCGGGCGGTCGTCCTCCCGATAGGGTTCGTCCTGCGTGCCGTCAAACACGTAGTCGGTGGAGACATGAACGAGATAAATGCCCAGCTCGGCGCATACCTGCGCCAACACGCCCACCCCGTCGCGGTTGACGGCATAGGCCGCGTTCGCGTCCGTTTCCGCCTGCTCCACATTGGTATAGGCCGCCGCGTTGATGACGACGTTGATGCGGTTCGTGCCCAAATAACTCCGCACGTCCGACCAGTTGCAGATATCCAATACGTCCATATCCGCAAACAGCATCGGGCCTTCCTTGAAACGCCCCTCCTTGTAGAGACGCTGCAGTTCCATGCCCAACTGACCGTTGCTGCCCGTCACCAATACACGGGTTTCACTACCATAATCCGCCATAGCCCTATACCATTTTCAATTGTTGTTCAAAATAAGCGATCGTCTTCTTCAAACCCTCTTCCAGTTGAATCTGCGGTTCCCAATCCAAGCGTTCCTTGGCCAAACGAATATCCGGCCGGCGTTGCGTCGGGTCATCCGACGGCAAGGGTTTGCGAATCAACTTGGAGGCGCTGCCCGTCAAGGCGATGACCTTTTCCGCCAATTCCAAAATCGTGAATTCATGCGGATTCCCGATGTTGACCGGGCCGATGAAAGACGCGTCAGCTTCCATCATGCGCGTCATGCCGACCACCAAATCATCGACATATTGGAAACTGCGCGTTTGGGAGCCGTCGCCGTAAATCGTGATGTCCTCCCCTTTGAGGGCCTGCACGATGAAATTGGAAACGACCCGCCCGTCGTTCATGAGCATACGCGGCCCGTAGGTATTGAAAATGCGGATAATCTTGATGCGCACGCCGTTCTGACGATGGTAATCCATAAACAGCGTTTCCGCGCAACGCTTGCCCTCGTCGTAGCAGGAACGGAGCCCAATCGGATTGACATTGCCCCAATAGGCCTCCACCTGCGGGTGCACGGCCGGATCGCCATAAACCTCGCTCGTCGAGGCCTGCAAGACCTTCGCCTTGACGCGCTTGGCCAAACCCAACATATTGATGGCGCCCATGACCGACGTCTTGACCGTTTTGATCGGATTGTACTGATAGTGCACGGGGGAAGCGGGACAAGCCAGGTTATAGATTTCGTCCACCTCGGCGAAATAGGGTGTCGTCACGTCGTGGCGCACCAATTCGAAATAAGGATTCGACAACAGATGCACGATGTTCGCCTTCCGTCCCGTAAAGTAATTGTCCAGACAGATGACTTCATGGCCTTGCCCGAGCAGATACTCGCACAGATGCGAACCGATGAACCCTGCGCCCCCCGTTACCAAAATACGTTTCATTCTACCTTAGTATATTATAAACCAACTCCGAAATAGGCGAATCCCGCCTGTTCCACCTCCCGGCGTTCATACAGGTTACGGCCATCGAACAGCACCCGCGTCCGCATCGTATCGCCGACGCGACGCCAGTCCGGCGAACGGAACTCCGTCCACTCCGTCACGAGGAAAAGCGCGTCGGTATCGGCCGCCGCTTGGTAAATATCGTCGCAATAGGTAATGCGGTCGCCAATCCGGCGCCGGCATTCGTCCATGGCCACCGGGTCGTAGGCCTTTACCTTGCAGCCGGCCTTGACGAATTCGTCTATCATGACCAAGGACGGCGCCTCCCGCATATCGTCCGTACCCGGCTTGAACGCCAGGCCCCACAGCCCGACCGTCTTGCCCTGCAGGCTGCCGTTGGCGAAATCCGAATACCTGCGGAACATCAACGACTTCTGCCGCTCGTTGACGGCTTCCACGGCCTTGAGCACCCGCATATCGTAGCCCTCGCCGTCGGCCGTCTTTATCAAGGCCTTGACGTCTTTGGGAAAACAGGAACCACCGTAACCGATGCCCGGATAAAGGAACTTGCTGCCGATGCGGGAATCCGACCCCATGCCCTTGCGCACGTGGTCCACATTGGCCCCCACTTTCTCGCACAGGTTCGCAATGTCGTTCATAAAGCTGATGCGCGTGGCCAGCATGGCGTTGGCCGCATATTTCGTCATCTCGGCCGACGGCACGTCCATGAACAGCACCGGATGCCCGTTCAATGTAAACGGCTTGTACAGACGCCCCATGACATCCCGCGCGCGTTCCGACTCCACCCCCACGACAATGCGTTCGGGATACATGAAATCCTTGACGGCCGACCCTTCCTTGAGGAACTCCGGATTCGAGGCCACGTCGAAATCGACGTTCACGCCCCGCGCCGCCAACTCCTGCGCCACCGTCTGCTTGACCTTGCGGGCCGTGCCGACCGGCACCGTGCTCTTGGTCACCAACAGCACGTAGTCTTTCATATTGCGGCCCACCTCGCGCGCCACATCCAACACATAGCGCAGGTCGGCGCTGCCGTCCTCGTCGGGCGGCGTCCCCACGGCGCAGAAAATGACTTCCGCCCCCTGCATCGCGTCCTTCAGCGAGGTCGAAAACGTCATACGGCCTTTGTCCACGTTCCGAACCAACAGCTCTTCCAAGCCCTGTTCGAAAATAGGCGCACGTTTCTGATTCAGCATATCGATTTTGCGGCTATCCACATCCACGCAGCATACCTCTATGCCCACATCGGCGAAACACACGCCGGTCACGAGACCGACATACCCGGTCCCCACGATTGTTATCTTCATAGCTTATCTTTTCTGCCGATACTTTCCGCCCGCAAGACGCCCACGGTCGGAAAGCACCCGACATAAACCTACAAAATTAAAGATTTTTTGGCAATTTTCCATATTCCAGCCTTCCGATACGATGCCCCGCTCCAGACCATACCGAAGCGTCGCCCATATCTTTTTTCAACATTTGTTTGTTATTTACATTTTTTTTACTAACTTTGCATCCCTTTAAAAGCACAAAAAACAAACAAGTTAACTTAAACATTAACAATAAGATATGCCAACAATTCAACAATTAGTTCGCAAAGGGCGTCAGCAAATCACGGACAAAAGCAAGTCGCCCGCGTTGGATGCCTGCCCCCAGCGTCGTGGGGTTTGTGTGCGCGTTTACACGACTACGCCTAAGAAGCCTAACTCCGCCATGCGTAAGGTAGCGAGAGTACGTTTGACCAATCAGAAAGAGGTGAACGCCTACATTCCCGGCGAAGGCCACAACCTGCAGGAACACTCGATCGTCATGATCCGTGGCGGCCGTGTGAAGGACCTCCCCGGCGTAAGATACCATATCATCCGCGGCGCGTTGGATACGTCCGGCGTGGAAGGGCGCAACCAACGCCGTTCCAAATACGGTACCAAACGTCCCAAGAAGAAATAGGCAGCCTGAGGCTATTATATAATAATGTATATTGACGCGTAAAATCATCGCAAGAAATGAGAAAATCAACGCCTAAAAAGAGAGTCATTTTACCGGATCCCAAATACCATGACGTATTGGTAAGCAAGTTCATCAACAACCTGATGTACTCCGGCAAAAAGAACATAGCGCACGAACTGTTCTACGACGCCATTGACGTCGTTTCCGAAAAGACGAAGGAAGACGGTTTGGAAGTATGGAAGAAAGCGCTTTCGAACGTAACGCCCTCCGTAGAGGTACGTAGCCGCCGCGTGGGTGGTGCCACGTTCCAGATTCCTTCCGAAATCCGTCCGGAACGTAAACAGTCGTTGGGTATGAAGATGCTCATCAACTATGCCCGCAAACGCAGCGAGAAATCCATGAGCCTGAAACTGGCCGGCGAAATCATGTCGGCTTACAAGGAAGAAGGCGCCGCGTTCAAACGCAAGGAAGAAATCCACAGAATGGCCGAAGCCAACAAAGCGTTCTCGCATTTTAAATTTTAAGGAACTACACATTAGATGGCACACGATTTAACAAAGACGAGGAACATCGGCATCATGGCGCACATCGATGCCGGCAAGACGACTTGTTCCGAACGTATCCTGTACTATACCGGTAAGAACCACAAGATAGGCGAAACGCACGACGGTTCGGCCACGATGGACTGGATGGCGCAGGAACAGGAAAGAGGTATCACGATTACGTCCGCTGCGACGACCGTTTATTGGAAATACCGCAACGACAGTTACAAAATCAATTTGATCGATACCCCGGGGCACGTGGACTTCACCGTGGAAGTGGAACGCTCCCTGCGCGTATTGGACGGCGCCGTCGCTTTGTTCTGCGCCGTGGGCGGCGTACAACCCCAGTCCGAAACCGTTTGGCGTCAGGCCAACAAATATAAGGTGCCCCGTATCGCGTTCGTCAACAAGATGGACCGTACCGGCGCCGACTTCTTCAATGTCGTGACCCAAATCAAGGAACGTCTGCAGGCCAAGCCGGTCGTTTTGACGATTCCCATCGGTCAGGAAGACACGTTCAAGGGCGTGGTGGACGTTATCGCCCGCAAGGCCTACGAATGGAACGAAGAAGACAAGGGTCTCACGTTCTTTGAAGTGCCCATCCCCGACGATTTGAAAGACACGGTGGAAGAATACCACAACCGCCTGTTGGAAGAAGTGGCCGAGTTGGACGAAAACTTGATGACCAAATACTTCGATGATCCGAGCACGATTACCGAAGACGAAATCATCGCCGCCATCCGCAAGGCGACGGTGGATATGACGATCAACCCGGTATTGTGCGGTTCGGCGTTCAAGAACAAGGGCATCCAGCTCCTGCTCGACGCCGTGGCCCGCTACCTGCCGAGTCCGTTGGACGTGGAAGCCATCACGGGTATCAACCCCAAATCCGGCGACGAAGAATCGCGCAAGGTGGATGTAAACGAACCGTTCAGCGCGTTGGCGTTCAAGATTGCGACCGACCCGTTCGTAGGCCGTATCGCCTTCTTCCGCGTTTACTCCGGTGCTTTGGACGCCGGTTCCTACGTGCTCAACGCCTCCACCGGCAAGAAAGAACGTATTTCCCGCATCCTGCAGATGCACTCCAATAAACAGCAACCGATGGACCGCATCGAAACCGGTGACATCGGCGCGGCCGTGGGCTTCAAGGAAATCAAGACCGGTAACACGCTCTGCGACGAGAACCATCCGATTATCCTCGAATCCATGACGTTCCCCGACCCGGTTATCAGCATCGCGATCGAACCCGTTTCGCAGGCCGACGTCGACAAACTGTCGAACGGGCTCGCGAAATTGGCGGAAGAAGACCCGACGTTCCAGGTTCACTCCGACGAGAACTCCGGCCAGACCGTTATCAGCGGTATGGGCGAGTTGCACTTGGACGTACTGATTGACCGTCTGCGTCGCGAATTCCATGTGGAATGCAACCAGGGCAAACCCCAGGTGGCCTACAAGGAAGCCGTATGCTCCGCGGTTCAGCACCGTGAGGTTTACAAGAAGCAGACCGGTGGTCGCGGTAAGTTCGCCGACATCATCTTCGAAGTGGGCCCGGCCGACGAAGGCGTCAAAGGCCTCCAGTTCATCAACGAAGTCAAGGGCGGTAACATCCCCAAGGAATTCATCCCGTCGATTGAAAAGGGCTTCAAGGCCTCTTTGGAAAACGGTGTTTTGGCCGGTTATCCGCTCGAAAGCCTCAAGGTTCGCCTGATCGACGGTTCGTTCCACCCGGTTGACTCCGATGCGCTTTCGTTCGAAGTCTGCGCCAAAATCGGTTTCAAGGAAGCCTGCCGCAAGGCCAAGTCCGTATTGCTCGAACCGATTATGTCTTTGGAAATCGAAACGCCGGACGATTACGTCGGCGATGTTTCCAGCGACTTGAACCGTCGGCGCGGTATCATGGAAGGCATTGAAGCCAAAGTGGGCGGCCAGGCCATCCGCGCCAAGGTGCCTCTGGCGGAAATGTTCGGCTATGTGACGGCTCTGCGTACGCTCAGCTCCGGTCGCGCCAGCTCCACGATGGAGTACGCCTACCACGCCGAAGCGCCGGCCAACATTACGGAAGAAGTAATCAAACAAGCCAATAAATAGTTTAAATTTTTTAACCGTGAGTCAAAGAATCAGAATCAAACTCAAATCTTACGATTACAATTTGGTTGACAAGTCGGCCGAAAAGATCGTAAAGACGGTGAAGCTCACAGGGGCGATGATCAACGGACCCATTCCCCTGCCGACGAACAAGAAGATCTTCACCGTGAACCGTTCCACGTTCGTGAACAAGAAGTCGCGGGAACAGTTCGAATTGTCTTCCTACAAACGTCTGCTCGACATCCACAGCAGCAGCTCCAAGACCATCGACGCGCTGATGAAGTTGGAACTGCCGAGCGGTGTAGAAGTGGAAATCAAAGTCTGATGACCGTCCGCACCTCGAGACAACGTAAAAGACAAAACAACTTTTTGACACAGAAACCATAAACAAGCATTAATATGTCCGGATTAATAGGAAAGAAAATCGGAATGACTAGCATTTGGGATGCCTCCGGTAAGAACATACCGTGCACTGTAATCGAAGCTGGTCCTTGTGTGGTAACGCAAGTAAAAACAATAGAGAAGGACGGATACGAAGCCATTCAGCTGTCCTTTGGCGAACGCAAAGAAAAACACACGCCTAAAGCCCTCATGGGGCATTTCGCCAAGGCGAACACGACGCCCAAACTCATCAGCATGGAGTTCTCCCGCTTTGAGGAAGGCAGCCGCAAATCGTACGGTGAAGTGTTGGGCGTGGATGTTTTCGAAGAAGGCGAATTCATCGACGTAGCCGGTTACACCAAAGGTAAAGGCTTCCAGGGTGTCGTTGGACGGCACGGATTCGGTGGCGTAGGTCAATCTACTCACGGTCAACATAACAGACTTAGAGCCCCCGGTTCGGTCGGTGCCTCTTCCTATCCTTCCCGCTTGTTCAAGGGCTTGCGTATGGCCGGTCAGAAAGGTCACGAGAGAAGAAAGAGCATCAACCTTCAGATCGTAAAGATCGTTCCCGAAAAGAATTTAATTTTAGTCAAAGGATCGGTACCCGGTCCGAAAGGTTCATTTTTAAAACTCGAGAGATGGAGCTAACAGTATATAACATCAAAGGAGAAGAGACCGGCAAGAAGGTTGTCTTGAGCGATCTCATAGCCAAGGCCGAGCCGAACGATCACGCCATTTACCTGGACGTGAAACAATATTTGGCCAACCAACGCCAGGGCACGCACAAAAGCAAGGAAAGATCGGAAGTATCCGGCAGTACGCGCAAGTTGGGTCGCCAAAAAGGTGGCGGCGGTGCCCGTCGCGGTGACATCAACTCGCCGTTGTTGGTAGGTGGTGGCCGTGTATTCGGTCCCCGTCCGCGCGACTACAGTTTCAAACTGAACAAGAAACTGAAACGTCTGGCGCGTATTTCGGCTTTGGCGTACAAGTTGCAGAACGACGGCATCAAGGTGGTGGACGACATCCAGTTGGCCTCCCACAAGACCAAAGGCATGGTGGAAGTGATGAAAAATCTTCAGCTTTCTGAAAAAAAATCGCTTATAGTGCTTTTGGAATCAAATAATTTCGTATCTTTGTCGTCCCGAAATTTGCCGCTCATCAAGGTTGTAAATGTTTCTAATTTAAACACTTACGACATTATGAATGCGCAAAATTTGTTGTTTGTAGAGGCTTCGGCCCGCAAACTGGACGAAATGTACGGCCAGGAAGCTTAGTCAGAAACCGCTTAAAACGAGAAAAATGAGCATAATAATTAAACCCCTCGTCACTGAGAAGATGACGAAAATCGGTGAGAAGTTAAACCGGGTAGGCTTTCTCGTAGAAAAAACGGCTAACAAAATCGAGATTAGAAACGCCGTCGAGAGTATGTATAATGTAAAGGTAACGGAAGTGAACACGATGCGTTACGACGGCAAAGCGAAATCCCGCTACACCAAAGCCGGTTTTATACAAGGCCGCACCAATGCCACGAAAAAGGCCATCGTTACGTTGGCCGAAGGCGATACGATTGATTTTTATAGCAATATTTAAGAAGAGAAATGGCTTTAAAGAAATTCAAACCCACAACGCCAGGTCAGCGTTTCCGCAGCATCAGCACGTTTGAGGAAATCACGACCTCCACTCCGGAGAAGAGTCTGTTGGCGCCCGTCCGCAAAAGCGGTGGCCGCAACAACCAGGGCAAAATGACCATGCGCTATATCGGAGGTGGACACAAGAGACAATATCGTATTATCGATTTCAAACGGGAGAAAGAAAATATTCCCGCCGTGGTTAAAACCATAGAGTACGACCCCAATCGTACGGCCCGTATCGCCTTGTTGGTGTATGCCGATGGGGAAAAACGCTATATGTTGGCCCCTCAGGGTTTGCAGGTAGGCCAGCAGGTTTTGTCGGGCAAAGGGATCGCCCCCGAATTGGGCAATACGCTTTATCTGAGCGAAATTCCTTTCGGTACGTTGATTTACAACATTGAACTGCGTCCCGGTCAGGGTGCCAAGATGGCCCGCAGCGCCGGTGCTTACGCCCAGTTGATGTCGCGTGAAGACAAGTACGCCATCATCAAACTGCCTTCCGGCGAAACGCGCAAGATCCTCCAGGCTTGCAAGGCGACGGTGGGTGTGGCTTCCAACACGGACCACAGCCTCGAATCCTCCGGTAAGGCCGGTCGCAGCCGTTGGTTGGGCCGTCGTCCGCGTAACCGTGGTGTTGTCATGAACCCTGTCGATCACCCGATGGGTGGTGGTGAAGGTCGTGCCTCCGGTGGTCACCCGCGCAGCCGCAAGGGTATGCCGGCCAAGGGCTACAAGACGCGTCGTCCGAAGAACCGTTCCAACCAGTTCATCATAGAAAGAAGGAAGAAATAACGCTTAAAAATCAAAGTTATGAGCCGCTCAATTAAAAAAGGTCCATATATCCACTATAAGTTAGAAAAGAAAGTTCTGGCCGCTGCTGAAAGCAAGAAGAAGGTTACGATCAAGACTTGGTCCAGAGCCTCTATGATCTCTCCTGATTTTGTAGGACAGACCATCGCCGTGCACAATGGCAACAAATTCATCCCGGTTTACGTGACCGAAAACATGGTAGGCCACAAACTGGGTGAATTCGCCCCCACCCGTATTTTCCGCGGGCACGCCGGCAATAAGGACAAAGGAAAAAAGTAATCATCCTAAGAAAAAGAAAGAACAATGGGATCGAGAAAACGCATTCGCGCAGAACAGTTGAAAGAGCAGAAAAAGACGCTCTATATGGCGAAGTTGAACAACAACCCCACTTCGCCGCGTAAGACGAGATATACCGCCGATTTGATTCGGGGACTGGATGTTGACAAAGCGTTGGCCATCTTGCAATACAGCCACCGTGAAGCGGCGCCGAAACTGCACAAGCTCCTGCGTTCGGCCATCGCCAACTGGCAGAACAAGAACGAAGGTCTCCGTATGGAAGACGCAAAACTGTACGTCAAGGAAATCTTCGTGGACGGCGGCGTACAGCTCAAACGCCTTCGTCCGGCGCCCCAAGGTAGAGGCTACCGCATCAGAAAGCGTTCCAACCACGTGACGCTCATTCTGGGTAGCCGTGTGGCCCAGCCCGAACAAGTAAAGGAAGTTGAATCAGAATCTGAAAACAAGTAGATAATGGGACAGAAGACAAACCCTATAGGCAATAGATTGGGAATCGTTAGAGGTTGGGATTCCAATTGGTTCGGCGGTCGTAAATTCGAAGCCAAACTCGTAGAAGACGATAAAATCCGCAAATACCTCAACGCGCGTTTGATCAAGGCCGGTATTTCCAAAATCCAGATCGAGCGCACGCTCAAATTGGTGACCATTACTATTTTCACGGCGAAACCCGGTGTCATCATCGGCAAGGCCGGTCAGGAAGTGGACAAACTGAAGGAAGAGTTGAAGAAACTCACCCAGAAGGAAATCCAAATCAACATTTCGGAAGTGAAACGTCCGGAACTGGATGCCGTTATCGTGGCTTCCTCGATCGCGCGTCAGCTGGAAGGCCGCGTTTCCTACCGCAAGGCCATCAAGATGGCGATTACCTCGGCCATGAGAATGGGTGCCGAAGGTATCAAGATTCAGATTTCCGGTCGTTTGGGCGGTGCCGAAATGGCGCGTACCGAACACTTCAAGGAAGGCCGCACGCCGCTCCATACGCTCCGCGCCGACATCGACTACGCGTTGAACGAAGCGCACACGACCTATGGCCGTTTGGGCATCAAGGTTTGGATTTGCCGCGGCATCATCTACGG
This sequence comes from uncultured Bacteroidaceae bacterium, assembly GCA_964442435.1. GTDB lineage: Bacteria > Bacteroidota > Bacteroidia > Bacteroidales > P3 > CAMXAS01. Next base: position 134,727 of record CAYTZG010000001.1, read on the forward strand.
CAAGCGCGACTTGACGAGCAACTTCGGTGCAGCCGCTTCCAACGGTAAGGAATTCGGCGGCCGCAACAATGCGTCCAACCGTCCGATGGGTGGCAGAAGAAAAAAACAATAAGAGCGTAAGCGTTAGTTCAACATTTTAATACGATACAGAAATGTTACAACCAAAGAAAACCAAGTTCAGGAAACAGCAGAAAGGCAAAATCAAAGGCAACACCAAGCGGGGTGCCGAAATCGCTTTCGGTTCTTTCGCGCTGAAGGCGTTGGAGCCGGCGCTGTTGACCGGACGTCAGATAGAAGCCGCCCGTCAGGCCATGACCCGTTATATGAAACGTGAGGGTCAGTTGTGGATCCGCATTTTCCCCGACAAGCCTATCACCAAAAAGCCGAACGAAGTACGTATGGGTAAGGGTAAAGGTGCGCCGGAATACTTCGTGGCGCGCATCGCTCCCGGTCGTATCCTGTTCGAAGCCGACGGCGTTTCGGAAGAAATCGCGAAGGAAGCCTTGCGTTTGGCGGCCCAAAAACTGCCTATCGCGGTGAAATTTATCGTTAGAAGAGATTACGTACCCGAATAACAAGCGTTTAGCCATGAAGACTGAATTAGTAGTAAAAGAAATGTCTACGCCCGAGCTCAAGGATCGCTTGGATGTGGAAACCGCGGAACTGAACAGAATGAAATTGAATCATGCTATTTCGCCTGTTGAGAATCCCAACCTGATAAAGAAACATAAAAGAACCATTGCCCGCATTCTCACGGAACTGCGTCGTAGGGAAATGGCTGTATAACGCTTAAGAAACCGACAAGATGGAAAGAAACTTAAGAAAAGAGAGAATAGGTGTTGTGGTAAGCAACAAAATGCAGAAGACCATTACCGTTTTGGTTGAACGCAAGACCAAGCACCCTATCTATGGTAAATTCGTAAAGAAATCTACCAAGTTTACGGCTCACGACGAAAAGAACGAGTGCAATGAAGGCGATACCGTTCGCATCATGGAAACCCGGCCGTTGAGCAAGAACAAATGTTGGAGATTAGTTGAAATCATTGAAAGAGCTAAATAATTATGATACAGCAAGAAACAAGGCTTAGTGTTGCCGATAACAGCGGTGCCAAATCCGTGCTCTGCATTCGTGTACTCGGCGGCACCAAAAGAAGATACGCCAGCGTGGGCGATAAGATTATCGTTTCCATTAAAGACGCCCTTCCTTCCGGTAACGTCAAGAAAGGTACCGTGTCCAAGGCTGTGGTCGTGAGAACGACGAAAGAAGTTCGTCGCGCGGATGGCTCTTACATCCGGTTCGACGACAACGCCGTCGTTCTGCTCACCGCGAACGAGGAAATGCGCGGCACCCGTATCTTCGGACCCGTAGCCCGCGAATTGAGAGAAAAACAATTTATGAAGATTGTTTCACTGGCACCTGAAGTGCTTTAAAATTTTATACGCATGAAATTACACATCAAAAAAGGAGACACGGTAAAGGTGTTGGCCGGTGACGATAAGGGCAAGCAAGGTAAGGTCCTGCTCGTGGACACCGAAAAACAACGCGCCACCGTCGAGGGGGTGAACTTTGTTTCCAAGCACACGAAGCCCAATGCCAAGAATCCGCAAGGCGGCATCATCAAGAAAGAGGCGCCGTTGCATATTTCCAACCTCATGGTCGTGGACAGCAAGGGTACGGCTTCGAGAATCGGGCGGAAATTGGATGAAAAGACACAAAAATCAGTTCGTTACTCTAAAAAATCAGGGGAGGTAATCAAATAATGAATTATTCGCCTAGACTTAAAGAAAAGTATCAGAAAGAGATCATACCGGCTTTGACGAAGGAATTTCAGTACAAGTCGGTTATGCAAGTACCCCGCCTGACGAAGATTTGTCTGAACCAGGGCTTGGGTGTGGCTATCGCCGACAAGAAGCTCATCGACCTCGGCATCGAGGAGATGACGGCCATCAGCGGCCAGCGTGCCGTAGCCACGAAGTCGAAAAAGGATATTTCGAACTTCAAGGTACGTAAAGGTATGCCGATTGGCGTTCGCGTCACGTTGCGCGGCGACAAGATGTATGAATTCCTCGATCGTTTGATTTCCGTGGCCATTCCCCGTATCCGCGACTTCCGCGGTATCTCCGACAAGGGTCTGGACGGCAAAGGTAACTTCTCTTTCGGTATCACCGAACAGATTATCTTCCCGGAAATCAACATCGACAAAGTAAGTAAGATTTGTGGTATGGACATCACGTTCGTCACGACAGCCAATTCCGACAAGGAAGCTTACGCGCTCCTGAAAGAATTCGGTATGCCCTTCCAAAAACACAACTAATAAGAGGACGCAATTATGGCAAAAGAATCAATGAAGGCCCGCGAGTTGAAAAGACAGCAACTTGTGGCGAAATATGCTCAGAAGCGCGCTGAATTAAAGAAAGCCGGAGACTACGAAGCGCTCCAGAGAATCCCGAAGAACGCTTCTCCCGTACGTCTGCACAACCGTTGCAAACTGACCGGACGTCCCAAAGGCTATATGCGTACTTTCGGTATTTCCCGTATCAACTTCCGGGAAATGGCCCTGCAAGGCTTGATTCCGGGCGTAAAGAAAGCCAGTTGGTAAGCTATTCGTTAAATCTAAAAAAGAGAAAAGAAAATGGTTACAGATCCTATTGCAGATTTTCTAACACGGATTAGAAATGCCAATATGGCCAAGCATAAACTGTTGGAAGTTCCCTCCTCCAAGATGAAACTGGAGATTGCCCGCATTCTGTTCGAAAAGGGCTATATCGCCAACTTCAAACTGGAAGAAGGTGAAAAGCCGACGTTGAAAATCGCTTTGAAGTATCACCCCGCCACGAAACTGCCGGCCATCCACTCGATTGTCCGCGTGAGCAAGCCGGGTCTGCGTAAATACGCCGACACCGAAAACCTGCCCCGCGTCATGAACGGCCTGGGCATCGCCATCCTCTCCACTTCCAAAGGCCTGATGACCGACAAGGAAGCGCGCAAGGAAAACGTAGGCGGTGAAGTTATTTGTTACATCAGCTAAATAAGATAAAACCATGTCAAGAATTGGTAAAGCTCCCATCAATATTCCGAACGGCGTAACGGTCAGCGTAGCCGCGAACAACCTCGTGACGGTAAAGGGCCCCAAAGGCGAGCTCTCCCGTCTGGTGGATCCGGACATTACGGTTCAGGTCGATACCGAAGCCAAACAGGTGCACGTGCAGCGTCCCACCGACCAGAAGCGTCACCGTTCGCTCCACGGCCTTTACAGAGCCTTGTTGAACAACATGGTCGTAGGCGTTTCCGAAGGTTACAAGGTAACGATGGAAATCGTCGGTGTAGGTTACAGAGCCACGGTCAACGGACAGTTGCTCGACCTGGCCCTGGGTTTCTCGCACAACCTCTTCTTAGAGTTGCCGAAGGAAATCAAAGCCTCCGCTACGGCCGAAAAAGGTAAGAACCCCACGCTGACGCTTGAATCCCACGACAAGGAACTGCTGGGTATGGTCTGCGCCAAAATCCGTTCCTACCGTAAGCCCGAACCTTACAAAGGCAAAGGTATCAAGTTCGAAGGTGAAGTTCTGCGCAGAAAAGCCGGTAAGTCGGCCAGCAGCAAATAGTAGTGAATTTATAAACAGATTAGCAAGATGGCTATTACGAAAACATATAGAAGAGCACGCATCAAGATGCGTATTCGCAAAAAAGTATATGGCAGACAGGACATGCCGCGTTTGAGCGTATATCGTAGCAACAAGGATATCTACGCCCAGATCATCAACGATGCCGAAGGTAAGACTTTGGTCGCCGCGTCTTCGAGAGAGAAGGAATTCAGCGCTACCGGCAGCAAGAGCGAAAAGGCCCAGGCTGTTGGCAAGTTGCTGGCCGAAAGGGCGCAAGCCGCCGGTATCAGCCGGGTTGTGTTCGACAGAAACGGTTATTTGTATCACGGACGTGTAAAATCTTTGGCCGATGCCGCCAGAGAAGCGGGTCTTAAATTCTAAGGAGAACGACAATGACAGACGCAAACGTAAAAAGAGTAAAATCGAGCGAAATCGAGTTTCAAGATAGATTGGTAAGCATCCAGCGCGTTACGAAAGTAACGAAGGGCGGTCGTACTTTCAGCTTCTCCGCCATCGTGGTGGTAGGTAACGGCAATGGCGTTATCGGCTACGGTTTGGGTAAGGCGAAGGAAGTTCAGGCGGCCATCCAGAAAGGTGTGGACGATGCCAAGAAGAACCTGATCAAAGTGCCCGTTTTGAAAGGCACCCTGCCGCACGAACAGTATGGCAAGTACAGCGGCGCCAAAGTTTTCCTCAAGCCGGCCTCCCCCGGTACCGGTGTTATCGCCGGTGGTGCCATGCGTGCCGTATTGGAAAGCGTCGGCGTAAAAGACGTATTGGCCAAATCCAAAGGCTCCTCGAACCCGCACTCCGTGGTTAAGGCGACGATCGACGCGCTGATGCAGATGCGGGATCCCTACACGGTTGCCCAGTTGAGAGGTATTGAATTGGATAAAGTGTTTAACGGCTAATCGGGCCACAAAGAGAAGTAAAGACAATGAAAAAGGTTAAGTTAACGCAAATCAAGAGCGGTATCGACCGGCCCCTCCGTCAGAAAAGAACGTTGGAAGCCTTGAAATTGGGCCGCATAGGCAAGACGGCCGTTGTGGAATGCACGCCGCAGATTGAAGGCATGATTGCCAAGATCAGTCACTTGGTAAGCATTGAAGAAGCTTAATAACTAATCGAGAAAAACAACAAGAGATATGAACTTATCGAGTTTAGCACCTGCCAAGGGTTCCGTTAAGACAAACAAACGTTTGGGCCGCGGTTACGGCTCCGGTCACGGCAAGACGGCCGGCAGAGGTCATAAAGGCGCTCAGTCCCGTTCCGGCTACAGCCGCAAGATCGGCTTCGAAGGCGGTCAGATGCCTCTTTATCGGCGTGTGCCCAAATTTGGCTTCAAGAATATCAACCGTGTGGAATACACGGCCGTAAACTTAGATACGTTGGAAAAACTGGCTGCCGAACACCAGATCAAGCAGATTGACCCGACGGTTCTCGCCGCCCACGGCTTGGTAGGCAAAAAGGATTTGGTCAAGGTGTTGGGCCGCGGCGAACTCAAGAGCGCTTTGGAAGTGAAAGCCCACGCTTTCTCCGAAAAAGCCAAGGCCGCCGTTGAAGCCTGTGGTGGCACCATCACGACGATCGCTTAAAGTTTACAAAGAACAACACCATGAAAAGATTCATAGAAACGATAAAGAATATCTTCAAGATTGAGGAACTGCGCAAACGCATCCTCTACACCTTGGGGATTATCGTCATTTATCGTATCGGCTCCTTCATCGTACTGCCGGGCATCGACCCGACGCAGTTGGCGAATCTGCAGAGCCAGACGAGCGACGGGTTGCTGGGCCTGTTGAACATGTTCTCCGGCGGCGCGTTCTCGAACGCTTCCGTATTCGCGCTGGGTATCATGCCGTACATCTCGGCCTCCATCATCATCCAGTTGTTCGGGATGGCTATCCCCTACTTCCAGAAGTTGCAGAAGGAGGGCGAAAGCGGCCGGCGTAAGATGAATCAGATTACGCGTGTGCTGACCATCGCCGTTACGGCCTTGCAGGCGCCCGCCTATCTGACCAACCTGACGACGCAATTGCCCGCCGAAGCGTTCATTCCGTTCAACGGCGCCAATCCCGGTGTATTCTTCTGGATTTCGTCCTGCATCCTGCTGACGGCCGGCACGCTGTTCGTCATGTGGTTGGGCGAACGCATCACCGACAACGGTATCGGCAACGGTATCTCGCTCATCATCATGATCGGTATCATCGCGCGTCTGCCTTTCGCGCTGTTCGGGGAATTCGTTTCCCGTCTCGAACAGCAGGGCGGCGGTCTGGTGGTATTCCTGTTGGAGCTCGTTGTCTTGATCGTGGTTATCCTGTTGTGCATCCTGCTCGTTCAGGGCACGCGCAGAATCCCCGTTCAATACGCCAAACGCATTGTCGGCAACAAACAGTACGGCGGGGTACGTCAGTATCTGCCGCTGAAGGTCAATGCGGCCGGCGTTATGCCGATTATCTTCGCGCAGGCCATTATGTTCATCCCTGTCACGATTGCAGGCTTCGCCTCGCCCGAATCGGTCAACTCCGGTTTCTGGCGCGTGTTCATGGATTTCAACAGCTTCTGGTATAACTTCGTCTTCGCGCTCATGATCATCGTGTTCACGTATTTCTATACGGCCATCACGATGAACTCGCAGCAGATTGCCGAAGACCTGAAGAAGAACGGCGGTTTCATCCCCGGCATCAAGCCCGGCAAACGGACGGCGGAATTCATCGACGACGTGATTTCGCACATCACGCTGCCCGGCTCCATCTTCCTCGCGATTGTGGCCATTTTACCGGCCATCGTGCGGATGTTCGGTGTCAGCACGCAGTTCGCCCAATTCTACGGCGGTACCTCGCTGTTGATTTTGGTCGGCGTTGTGCTCGATACGTTACAGCAAATCGAAAGCCACCTTTTGATGCGTCACTACGACGGTTTGACGAAGTCGGGCCGCATCAAGGGACGGATGGGCAGCGCTTACGGCGTAGCCTGATAAAAGTCGTAAAATGATACGCACCTACTCGCCTGAAGAGATAGAAAAAATCAGGGAAAGTTCATTGCTGGTAGGAAAGACGCTGGCGGAAGTCGCCAAAGTCATTGCTCCCGGCGTTAAAACAATGGAATTGGAACGCGTGGCCGACGCTTATATCCGGTCGGTGGGCGGTGTTCCCGGCTTCAAGGGCTACGAAGGGTTTCCTTACGCGCTCTGCATCTCGGTCAACGAGATGGTCGTACACGGTTATCCGAGCGAGTACGAACTGAAGGAGGGCGACATCGTTTCGGTGGACTGCGGCGTTTACAAAAACGGTTTTCACGGCGACTCCGCCTATACGTTCGCCGTGGGCGAAGTATCGGAACCGGTACGCCGCCTGATGGAAGACACGAAAGCGTCGCTCTACGAAGGAATCAAACAGGCCGTGGCCGGCAACCGTACCGGCGACATCGGCTGGGCGATACAGCAGTACACGGAATCGCGGGGCTACGGGGTGGTTCGCGAACTTTGCGGCCACGGCGTGGGCGAAAAGCTGCACGACAAGCCGGACGTGCCCAACTTCGGGCATCGCGGCTGCGGCACCAAGCTCAAGGCCAACAGCGTCATCGCGATAGAACCGATGATTACGCTCGGCAAACGCCACATCGGCCTGCAATCCAACGGTTGGGGTATCTACACGTTGGACGGCCAGCCGGCGGCGCACTACGAACACGACGTTCTGATTACGAAAGAGGGACCCGATATTTTATCGAGTTTCGATGAAATTGAAGCAGTATTAAACAGTAAACATTAAACTATGGCCAAACAGGCATCCATACAACAAGATGGCACGGTGATCGAATCGCTCGGCAACGCCATGTTCCGCGTGGAATTGGAAAACGGACACACGGTCATCGCCCATATCTCCGGCAAGATGAGAATGCACTACATCAAGATTCTGCCGGGCGATAGGGTTCAGTTGGAGATGTCGCCATACGATTTAAGCAAAGCCAGAATTGTTTTTAGACACAAATAACCAACTTAAGTCATGAAAGTAAGACCGTCTGTTAAAAAGAGATCGCCCGAATGCAAGATTGTAAGAAGAAAGGGACGCATCTACATTATTAACAAGAAAAACCCGAAGCTTAAACAAAGACAAGGTTAAGCCGCGGACTGGATTAGTAATTTTATAAACAATAGGATATGGCAAGAATTGCAGGTATAGACCTACCGAACAACAAAAGAGGCGAAATCGGCCTGACTTATATCTACGGTATCGGCAGAAGCACGGCACGCAAGATTTTGGCCGCTTCCGGTATCGACTTCAACAAGAAGGTACAGGATTGGAACGATGATGAATTGGGCAAAATCCGTACTTACATCGGCGATGAACTCAAGGTGGAGGGTGCGCTCCGTTCCGAAGTGCAAACCAACATCAAACGTCTGATGGATATAGGTTGCTACCGTGGTATCCGCCATCGTCTGGGTCTGCCGTTGAGAGGCCAGAGCACGAAGAACAACGCGCGTACGAGAAAAGGCAAGAAAAAGACGGTTGCCAACAAGAAGAAAGCGCCCAAGGGCTAAGATTAGCGCCGGGGCTTCCCTTGCCTGCCCCTCATGGGCGGCTTGAGGAACGCGCCGCGTGAATCAACTGATTTTTGAAACATATAAGAACAGCGAATAGATATGGCAAAAACTGCTAAAGCAACAAAGAAGAAAATCGTCAAGGTGGAAGCCACGGGAAAGGCCTTTATTTTTGCGTCTTTCAACAACGTGATCGTAACCCTTACCAATAATGCGGGTCAGGTTATTTCCTGGTCGTCTTCCGGCAAGATGGGTTTCAGAGGTTCGAAGAAGAACACGCCCTATGCCGCCCAGATGGCCGCGACCGATTGCGCCAAAGTAGCTTACGACTTGGGGCTTCGCAAGGTAAAAGCCTTCGTCAAGGGACCCGGTTCCGGCCGTGAGTCGGCTATCCGTACGATCCATGGCGCCGGCATCGAGGTAACCGAAATCATGGACGTTACGCCGCTGCCCCACAACGGCTGCCGTCCTCCGAAAAGAAGAAGAGTATAGTTACAAGGCCTTGTTAAATTAAGTAAAATCATTTTCAGTTATGGCAAGATATATTGGCCCTAAGTCAAAAATAGCAAGAAAGTTCCAGGAACCCATCTTCGGTGCGGACAAGGTTCTGGAGAGAAAGAACTATGCGCCGGGTCAGCACGGTCCCAACAAACGCCGCGGCAAACAGTCGGAATACGGCATTCAGTTGCAGGAAAAGCAGAAAGCCAAATATACTTACGGCATTCTGGAAAAACAGTTCCGTAAGATTTTCCATCAGGCCGCCAGCAAGACCGGTATTACCGGTGAGGTATTGCTGCAGCTCATCGAATCGCGCCTCGACAACACCGTTTACCGTTTGGGCATCGCCCCGACGCGTAGCGCGGCCCGTCAGTTGGTAAGCCACCGTCACATCTGCGTGAACGGCGAAGTGGTGAACATTCCCTCCTATCAGCTCAAACCGGGCGATATGGTGGAAGTGCGCGAACGTTCCAAATCGTTGGAAGTCATTACCGACTCGTTGGCCGGCAGAACCAACAGCTACAATTGGCTGGAATGGGACGGCGCCGCGATGCGCGGTAAGTTCCTGAACTACCCCGAAAGAGAGAATATCCCCGAAACGATTAAGGAACAGCTCATCGTCGAGTTGTACTCCAAGTAATCGTAAACCGTGACGTTCTCCAATAATTAGCAAAACCTAAATAGAAAATAAATGGCCATTTTAGCTTTTCAAAAACCGGACAGAGTCAACGTTGTCAGCTTGGACGACAAGAAGGGGGTTTTTGAGTTTCGTCCGTTGGAACCGGGCTATGGGATTACGATCGGCAACGCTTTGCGCCGTATCTTGATTTCCTCCTTAGAGGGCTTTGCCATCACGTCCGTACGGATTGAAGGCGTTCAGCACGAATTCGCCACGATCAAAGGCGTGGTGGAAGACGTCATCAACATGGTGCTGAACTTCAAACAGGTTCGGTTCAAACAACAGATTCCCGATGTGGACAACGAGAAGATTCACGTTGTCATTTCGAACCAGAGCGTATTCAAGGCCGGTCATCTGAATAATTTCCTGAACGGGTTTCAAGTATTGAACCCCGACCTCGAAATCTGCCACATGGAACCCAGCGTCAAGTTGACGATGGACCTGACGATTCAGAAAGGCCGCGGTTACGTGCCCGCCGACGAAAACAAGAACGCTTCCGACCCCGTGGGTACGATTGCCATCGACTCCATCCACACGCCGATTAAGAATGTGGAATACGAGACCGACAACTACCGCGTGGAACAGAAGACCGACTACGAGAAATTGGTGTTGACGATTACGACCGACGGCTCCATCTCGCCGAAAGACGCGTTGAAAGAAGCGGCCAAGATTCTGATTTACCATTTCATGTTGTTCTCCGACGAAAAGATTCAGTTCGAAGAGGGTCATGAAGAGACGTCCGAACCTTTGGATGAGGGCGACTTGCATCTGCGTCAGCTGCTCAAGACCAAACTCTCGGATTTGGAACTGTCCGTCCGCGCGTTGAACTGCCTCAAATCGGCGGAAGTGGAGACCTTGGGCGACCTCGTGGCTTTCCACAAAGCGGATTTGCTCAAGTTCAGAAACTTCGGCAAGAAGTCGCTGACGGAACTCGAAGCCTTGGTGAAAGACAAGAAACTGGAGTTCGGCATGAACGTACAGAAATATAAATTAGACAAAGATTAAGGACTAAGATAAGGAAACTTACAGCTATGAGACACGGAAAGAAATTCAACAAGCTCAGCAGAACGCACATGCACAGACGTCAGATGTTGGCCAACATGGCGTCGTCGCTGATTTTACATAAGAGAATCAAGACCACTTTGGCCAAGGCGAAAGCGTTGCGTGTTTACGTGGAACCGCTTTTGACGAAATCCAAAGACGATACGACGGCTTCGCGCCGCACGGTGTTCAGCTACCTGCAGAACAAGGAGGCGGTGACGGAACTGTTCCGCGAAGTTTCGCCGAAGATTGCCCAGCGTCCCGGCGGTTACACGCGCATCCTCAAACTCGGTTTCCGTTTGGGCGACAACGCCGAAATGGCCCTCATCGAATTGGTGGATTACAACGAAGCCATGTTGAGCGCCAAGAAAGATTCGGGCAAAGCCAAAACGCGCCGTGCCGGTGCCCGCAAGAAAGCCGAAGCCAAACCGGCTGAAGCCGCCGCGCCCGCTGCCGAAACGACGGAAGCCCCTGCGGAAGTAAAAGCTGAAGGTGAAAACGCCTAACAGCCTTATCGGCTGACGACTCGGGGCTGCTCCAATTTATTGGGACAGCCCCTTTTTTTTAAAGACGACTTGACGTATATTTACATTTGATTTAGTATCGCAAAAACAGAAAAGAAATGAGCACAATTGCAAACATTTATGCCCGTCAGATTTTGGATTCCCGGGGCAATCCGACAGTTGAAGTAGACGTTCTCACGACGGCCGGCGCGTTCGGCCGCGCGGCGGTGCCTTCGGGCGCCTCCACCGGGGTTCACGAAGCCGTGGAACTCCGTGACGGCGACAAGAATAAATTCGGCGGCAAAGGCGTTTTGCAGGCCGTAAAGAATGTCAATGAAGTATTGAACGACGGTCTGAGAGGCATGGAAGTGACGGAACAGCTCGCCATCGACGCCCGGATGATTGAATTGGACGGTACCGCCAACAAAGGCAAACTGGGTGCCAACGCCATTTTGGGGGTATCCCTCGCCTGCGCCCGCGCGGCCGCTCAGGAAACCGGTCAGGAACTGTTCCGCTATGTGGGTGGCGTCAACGCCTGCACGTTGCCGATTCCGATGATGAACATCCTCAACGGCGGTAGCCACGCCGACAGCAACGTGGACTTCCAGGAGTTCATGATCATGCCGGTGGGTGCGCCCTCGTTCAGCGAAGCGTTCCGCTGGGGCGCCGAAATCTTCCACTCGCTCAAGAACGTGCTCAAGAAACAAAACCTCAGCACAGGTGTGGGTGACGAAGGCGGTTTCGCCCCCGACCTCAAATCGAACGAAGACGCCATCAAGGTGATTTTGGAAGCCATAGAGAAAGCCGGCTACCGTCCGGGCGAAGACATCTTCATCGCGTTGGATCCGGCCTCTTCCGAATTCTATCTGCCGGAAGAAAAGGTTTATCACCTGCACAAATCGACGGGCGAGAAACTGACGGCCGACCAGATGGTGGACTTCTGGGCCGACTGGGTAAAACGTTATCCGATTGTGTCGATTGAAGACGGTATGGCCGAAGACGATTGGGACGGTTGGAAGAAATTGACCGACCGCATCGGCGACCGTTGCCAGCTGGTGGGCGACGACCTGTTCGTGACGAACTCGTCGCGCTTGCAGATGGGGATTGACAAGGCCGTGGCCAACTCGATTCTCGTAAAGGTAAACCAAATCGGTTCGCTGTCCGAAACGATTGACGCCGTCAACAAGGCTTATCGCCACAGCTATACGGCCATCATGAGCCACCGCTCGGGCGAAACCGAAGACACGACGATCGCCGACCTGGCCGTAGCGTTGAACACGGGTCTCATCAAGACCGGTTCGGCCTGCCGCAGCGAACGTATCGCCAAGTACAACCAATTGCTCCGCATTGAGGAAATGTTGGGCGATTCGGCCTACTATCTCGGCACCGACTTCAAGTACTTCCGCAAGAAATAAACGCGGTAGGCTTGTATATAAAACGAACGGGCCGGCGGCTTCCGTCGGCCCGTTCTGCTTTATTGAGCAAACACCATAACCAAAACCTGAAACCATGAAACCGCTTGCAGCCATACTTCTCTCCGGGCTATTCCTGCTTTTTTCCATCGGCTCCGGTTTCGGGGACACGATAGCCGACACGACGCCGGCTACAGCTTCCACCAAGGTGGCCGCCAAGCCACTCCAATCCGAACGCCCCAAAGTTGGCCTTGTGCTCAGCGGCGGCGGCGCCAAAGGCATCGCCCATGTGGGCATCCTCAAAATCATAGAGGAACTCAATATTCCGATAGACTATATCACGGGCACCAGCATGGGGTCGATTATCGGTGGACTTTACGCCTACGGCTATTCCGCCGCCGAACTGGACTCCATCCTGCGCGCGGCCGACTGGGATGTATTACTCTCAGACAAGGCCATCCGTGCCGATATATCCTTGACCGAGAAACGCACAGCCGACCAATATGTACTCACGCTGCCGTTCAACCGGAAGAGTTCGCTGATTCCCTTCGGCATCCTCAAGGGGCAACATATCAACAACCTGTTCTATACGCTGACGGGTAACACCTATACGCTCAACAGCTTCGACGAACTCCAGATTCCGTTCCGCTGTATCGCCACCGACGTACTGAGCGGACAGGCCGTCGTGCTCAAAGAAGGCAACCTGGCCGAAGCCATGCGCGCCAGTATGGCCATTCCCGGTGTGTTCAACCCGGTGGAAAAGGATTCGATGATTCTCGTGGACGGCGGGCTCGTGGACAACTTCCCGGTGGACGAAATCATCAAGATGGGAGCCCAATACATTATCGGCGTGGACGTCGGTTTCCAATACAGGGACAAGACGACTATGAAAAACATGGCCGATGTCTTGGCCTCGTCATTGTTCATGCACACCAAGTCGGACATCGCGCGGAATAAAGACAGTTGCAAAATCCTCGTCATGCCGGATTTGACCGGGTACGGCACCGCCAGTTTCGGCGCCACCGACTCGCTGTTGGCGCGCGGGGAGGCCGCGGCACGCGCCCAATACGATGAATTCAAAGCCATGGCCGAAGAATTGGCCGCCTACAAACAACCGACCACGCCAAAGGTAAGCCGCTATCCGCACCTGCCGATGGAAAACGTCTATGTCTCCGATATCCGCTTCGAAGGCCTGTCTAAATTCAGCCCGCATTTCGCCAATCAGTTCCTGCAAATCGAACGCAACGCGTGGGTCAAACAGGACGATATCGTCCGCGGCGTGGAACGGTTGTACGGTTCGATGGTATTCGACAACGTGAGCTATGCCTTTTTGCCCGACACGAACAACCGCGACGAAGTGATATTGGAAATCACGGTGGACGAAAAGCCGACCAACGCGTTCCGCCTCGGTTTCCGCTACGACAACCAACGTTCGGCCGCCCTGTTGGCCGGCGTGCTGTTCCGCGACCTTGGCTTGCCCAACTCGCGCTTGAGCATAGACGGCGAACTATCGCGGATTCCCGGCGTCAAGGCCGAATTTCTCGTTACCCCCAAATGGAAACGGGACGCCAACTTCGTATTTTGGCATCCCCGCATCGGCATCTCCTATCAGTTTTATCTCGTCAATCGCGAATATCTGTACCACGATTGGAGCAATCCCAATACACCGACGAGCGAATTTTCATCGCAGGGGCACCGGTTCAGCCTGTTCATCCAATCGAACTGGCGACGCAGCATCCTCGGCGGCGGTATCCGCATGAATTACCATAATTTCAAGGAGAAATTCACAACCGAAACGGACTTCGGGCAACGGAACTTCTTTTACGCCATGCCCTATCTGTTTTTCCTGCACGACAGTTACGACCGGCTCTTTTTCCCGCAACACGGTATCAAGGCCGACGTAGAAATATCCTATCCCATCGGCATAGGCATCTCCGGCCCCTATGCCCAACGCTTCCTGACGGCACGCGCTTACCTCGACTTCGCGTTCTCGCCCAAACGCTGGTTCTCGATTTACCCCGGGCTGGCCTTGGGGACGAACCTGCTGAAAACCACAGCCACGATTCCGACGCCCTATATGTTTTATCAAGGCGGTTTGACCAGTCTGCGCAACGGCATCCAACAGACCGACTTCGCGGGCTTGTTGCCGTTCCAAAGCGAGGGGCAGCATTTCTGGAACGTGCATCTGAACCTGCAGGCCGAGATTCTGAAAAACCTGTATGTATCCCTGCGCGGCTACACGGGTATGTCGGTCTATGACATCCACGATATCACCCATTTGGACGAATTTATCTACGGCGGGGCGGCGGGCCTGAGTTACAACACGCCCATCGGGCCCATCGGCGTGCATTTCCAAACCTCCAACGTGCACCCGTTCAATATCTGGCTAAATATCCTTTACTGGTTATAGCGTCAAGCGACGCAGCCCCACCGCGCTGGCCCGTTTTGGTTATTTTTACAAAAGTATCTATCTTTGTCCGTGTAAAAGCCATGGAACTTTTACGGACATACAGCCTATTTCGTCTCGAAATCACCACCTCGGAAAAGAATAAAGGCTATCGCTCTGCTTTTAGGCAAAATCCTGCACTTAACGTAGGGTCAAGCCTATGCAGAGTATGGTTTGTGGTGAACCACGAGACGGTAGGCAATGGCTCTACGTTTTTTTCGTTGGGGAACGTTCATCCATTGCCAGTTTACAGATTGACTTACCTTAATCAATGTAAATGAGCACTCACAGATTTCATCACGGCCATCTACCTGCGGACAGGCGAAACGGACATCGCTTTTTCGGTTACCTGCTGGCCTTGGGCCTATCCGTTTGCTGCCTGACGGCTTCGCAGGCGCAAAACACCGCCTCCGTCCGCATTCACGGTATCGTGCGCGACGCTGACAACGGCGAGGCTTTGCCGCAAGCCGCCCTTTGGATTCCGGCCCTGCAAAGCGGCACGGTGGCGGACGCCCAAGGCAAATTCGATTTCCGCCTCCTCGCCGGCACTTACGCCATCGAAGTGCGTTTTTTAGGCTATGAGACACGCCACGACACGCTGCGTCTCAACCGCGACCGCGTGCTGACATTCGACCTCGTAGGCACGGCCCGCCAGCTGAGCGGCGTGGAAATCAAAAGCCGGCAAAGCCAACAGCTGCGCAACAACATCGTGGGCATGGAACAGCTCAGCGTGACCGCCATCAAGAAACAGCCCACGCTTTTGGGCGAAGCCGACCTGCTTAAATCGGTGCAGTTCCTGCCCGGCATCATCATGACCTCGGAGGGCAGTTCGGGCTTCAGCGTCAGAGGCGGTTCGCCCGACCAGAACTTCATCCTGCTCGACCACGCCCCGATTTACAATCCGTCGCACGCGCTCGGCTTCTTCTCTATTTTCAACAACGACGTGATAGAGGGCGCGACGGTTTATAAGGGCGATATGCCCCTGCAATTCGGCGGAAGGCTGTCGTCGGTCATAGACGCCACGATGCGCGAGGGCGACTACCACCGCTACCATATCACGGGCGGCATCGGCCTGCTGCTGACCCGTCTGACCATTGAAGGCCCCATCGTGAACGATCAACTCTCGTTTTTGCTTTCCGGCCGCCGCACCTATTTCGACGCCTTTTTGCCGCTGTTCGGCATCGATGGCGTAAAGCTGTATTTCTACGACGCCAACGCCAAACTTTCGTTCCGCAGCCGCAACCGCAAGGACAAACTGACGCTGTCGGGCTATATGGGGCGCGACATGGCCGGCATGAGCGTCATGCACGCCATCGCCGACTACGGCAACAAGGCCCTTGACCTGAGTTGGCACCATTTCTTCTCCGACGACTTCGTCATGACCGTTTCGGGCGTCATCAGCGACTACCGCTATCTGATGGGGCTGGAATCCGAAATGTTTACGCTGGACTGGGACGCGCACACGACCGACTACGGCGGGAAGGTGGATTTCCTCTATACGCTCGGCAAGCATACGCTCCGCTTCGGCCTTACGTCCACCTATCACATATACGACCCGGGCGACGTGACCATCAATATGTTCGAGAACATGGGTTTCATTGATACGAACGTCAACTGGAGCTATACGCAGGAACGCTTCCACGCGCTGGAAAACGCGTTCTACATCGGCAACGACCAGGCCATAGGCGAGCACTTCCTGCTGAAATACGGGCTGCGCCTGAGTTCGTTCAGCAATATCGGCGCCGACTCCGTGTATTATTACCGCAACGGCGAAGTGAGCGAGGCGCTTTACTATCCCGAAGGCCGTTTTTACCATACCTATTGGGGCATCGAACCCCGCGTGGGGATGAGTTGGCTTATCGACAGCACGATGAGCCTCAAACTGAATTACGCCCGCACGATGCAATACACGCAGATGGCGCAGAACTCCACCTCTGGCAACCCGCTGGACGTTTGGTTTCCGGCCAACCCGACGCTGTTGCCCCAAATCGCCGACCAAGGCGCACTGGGCTTTGAGAAGCACTTCAAGGACGGCGAATGGGAGACGTCCATTGAATTCTACTACCGCTATCTGCAAAACGTCGTCGATTTCAAGGACCATGCCATCGTATTGGGCAACCGTTATCTCTACGGCGAGGTGCGCTCCGGCACGGGACAGGCCTACGGCATGGAGGTGTCGCTCAAACGCACGCGCGGCATCGTGAACGGCTCGCTCAGCTATACGCTCTCCAAATCGACGCGCCGCATCGAGGGCGTGAACCGCGGCGAAACCTACCCTTCGCCCTACGACCGGCCGCACGCGCTGACCGTGTTGCTGAACATTGAGCCGCACCCGCGCCACAGCATCAACCTCAACTGGGTGTTTTATTCCGGCCTGCCAACAAACTTTCCGCACGGCAAGGCCGTTATCGACGGCGAGTGGGTGCCGATTTACGGCGACCGCAACAGCGACCGTATGCCCGACTACCACCGCTTGGACATCGGCTATACGTTCCGCGCCAAACCCGACCCGAACCGCCGGTTTACATGGGATTTGTCGGTGGGCTGCTACAACGTCTATGCGCGCAAGAACCCGTGGACCATCAGTTTCAAACAAGACCCCGAACAACCCGGCCGTTCGTATGCGGAGATGATTTACCTGTTCTCGGCGGTGCCTTCCATAACCTTTAATTTCAGATGGTAACGATGCGAAACATACAGAGAATGACCTTAGGAGCGGCCTTGATGGCCCTGGTGTTGGGGATGACGGCCTGTACGGACGAAATAGACATCGACCTCAAGGGCGGCGACGCGCCGATATTGGTGGTGGACGCCCGCCTGACGACCGACACGATACGGCATACCGTTCGGTTGAGCCGCAGTTCGGACTATTATGCCCCGACGTCCGCGGACTTGGCCGTGAGCGGCGCAACGGTATATATTACAGACAACGGACGCCGTTTCGACTTTGCCGAAGATCCGGACGAACCGGGCGTTTACCGCAGTTTGGACATCTTTGCCGGAGAGATGGGCATGCGCTATGAACTCTTTATCCAAGACGTGGATGCGGACCGCGACGGCCAAACGGAGTCTTATACGGCCGAAAGCACGATGCCGTTTACCAACGGCATCGACTCGCTCCAAGCCGTTTACGGCCCGGCCATGCCGCCGGCCATCGTATTGGATCCTGAACGCATGGGTTGGAACATCCTGTTCTACGCCCAAGACCCGCCCCAAAAGGATTACTATCTGTCAACGGTCAGCGTGAACGGCGTGACGCTCTATCCCCAACTGACCGAGATGACGCGCATGTCGGACGACTTTACCCAAGGGCTTTACATCAGCGGGCTACAGATTTACTTTTTCGCGGACGACGGGGATATGCCGCTTGTTGCCGGCGACTCGGTCTGCGTGGAAATATGGAACGCGACACACGATTTCGACGAATATGTCTCGGACTTGCAGGACGCCCTTGCACCCGCCATGCCGATGTTCGGCGGCGCCCCCGCCAACGCGCGCGGCAACCTGTCGGGCGGCGCGTTCGGCTTCTTTGCCACCTATACGGTGAGCCGCGCCAGCGTCGTCTTGAAATAAACCGTTTTTTTTGCTATCTTTGTTAGTTTATTGACTGGATAGTTCAAGAACGGATGCGATTTCGCGATATCATAGGACAGAAGCCGCTTATAGAGCGTTTGATCGCCTCGGCGCAAGCCGGACGCATCGCGCACGCGCAGTTGTTTTCCGGCCCGGAAGGCAATCAGAAACTGCCGTTGGCCTTGGCCTATGCCCAATTCTTGAACTGCCAGCACAAGGTAACGGCGGCGGAAGCCGACCTGGGCGGCCTTTCGGCCGATTCCTGCGGGCAATGTCCGTCTTGCGTCAAGTTTGAACGGCTGGCGCACCCCGACCTGCATTTCTTTTTTCCGAACAACATCGGCGAATGGGTCAAGAAGGACGCCCAAAGCACCGACTACCTGACGCTGTGGCGCGAATTCGGCCTCAAAAACCGCATGGAATTCAGCCTCAACGACTGGATTGAAGCCATGAACATCGGGCAACGGCAGGCCATCATCAACATCCGCGACTGCCATACGCTCATCGAACAGCTCGCGCTCAAAAGCTGCGAGGCGGACTACCGCGTCGTCGTGCTGTGGATGGCCGAAAAAATCAGCGATACGATTTCCTCCACCCTGCTCAAGACGTTGGAAGAACCCGAACCGCAGACGCTGTTCCTGCTCGTTTCCGAAAACCCCGACCAGATTTCGGCCACGATTCTCTCGCGCACGCAAATCGTGCAGGTGCCGGCGCTGAGCACCGAAGACCTGTGCGGCGGCCTGGTGACGCACTACGGCTTGACGGCCGCCGAAGCGCAACCGCTGGCCGAAGCCGCGCACGGCAACCTCTGCCGCGCGTTGGCCGATTGGCGCGGACACGAGGGCGAAGAACAGCACGACGCCTATTTTACGCGCTGGATGCGCGCCTGCTACAAGGCCGACGTGCCCGACCTGCTGGACTTGAGCGAACAGTTGGCGCGCTTGGGCCGTGAACCGTTGCGGCTGTTCCTGCGCTTTACGCTGGAGAAAATACGCCTGTGCCTGCTGTGTCACGAAGGCTGCGGCATCATGGCGCAACTGCCGCCCGAACAACAAGCCTTTGTCCGCAACTTCTCCCCCTTCATCACGCCGGAGAACGCGCCGGCCTATTACCGCATCATCAACGACGCCATTTACTTTGTGGCGCGGAACGCAAATATATCCAACCTTATGACGGACGCCTCCCTGCAGATATGCCGGTTGATGGCCGCTGAAAAAAAGAAGAAAAATGCCTGAATATACCGAAACCGAGAATTTCAGACCCGAAACCGAAACGGAAGCGGCGGAACCCGAAGTGTTTCTACGCAAAACCGTTGAGGAGAACATCTACAACAGCCGGGGCTGCGCCCATGCGCCCTCCTTGCAGGAAACGCCCTGCGACCGCAGCCGCCAGATGAGTTGCTGCGCGCAGATGCACGCCTACAACTGGACCGATACGTTCGGCAACCTGCCCTCGCCCGACCCGTTCGACTTGGTGGAAGTGCGGTTCAAGAACACGCACAAGGACTTTTTCCGTTTGCCGGCCGATACGAACGAGACGTTTGAATGCGGTGACATCGTGGCCGTGGAAGGCAATTCGGGACACGACATCGGCATTATCTGCCTGCGTGGCGAACTGGCCCGCATGCAGGCCAAGAACAAGGGCATCGACCCGCTTTCGCCGCAAATCAAGAAAGTCTATCGCAAGGCGCGGCCGAACGACATCGACAAATGGCTGGAGACCATCCGCATAGAGAAGGAAACGCAACGGCGCGCCCGCGTCATCGCGGCCGAACTCGGGCTGGATATGAAAATCAACAACGTGGAGTATCAGGGCGATTTTACGAAGGCCATCTTCTACTATACGGCCGACGACCGCGTGGATTTCCGACAGCTTATCAAACTCTACGCCGAGGAATTCAAGGTGCGCATCGAAATGAAACAAATCGGGGCGCGTCAGGAAGCCGGCAACATCGGCGGCATCGGCTCGTGCGGCCGCGAACTTTGCTGCGTGACGTTCCTGCATAACTTTACGTCGGTAAGCACGCACGCCGCCCGCGTACAGCAGGTTTCACTCAACCCGCAGAAACTGGCCGGCCAATGCAGCAAGCTCAAATGCTGTCTCAACTACGAATACGACACCTATCTCGACCTGCAGAAGAGTATGCCCGACGCCCGCACGCCGATTACCACCGAGAAAGGCAAGGCCAAGTGCATCAAGACGGACATCCTGAACCACAAGATGACTTACGTGTATGAGGATGAGCCGAACCGCTACATCAACGTGGATGCGGAAGAGGCCGCCCGTTTGATAGAGGCCAACCGCCGCGGCGAGACGCCGGCCGACCTCCGCGACAGCCAGGCGGAAGAGGAAATCGTACAGGAGGAAGTACAGTTTTCGAACGTTGTGGGGCAAGACGACCTGACGCGCTTTGACAAGCCGAACAAGGGCAACCGTTCGAACCGCAAGAAACGCCACGGCCACGGCAACAACAACGGCGGGGAGCGGAACGAAAAAGCCACGGTGCAAAGCAAACCCGTTCCGGTGCAGAACAAGCCGGCGGAAAAACCGGCCGACAACGGCGGTCAGAAACCCGCGCCGGTTCAAAGCAAGCCGGCGGTTCAAAGTAAACCCGCCCCGGTTCAGAACAAGCCGAAACAGGAGAAGCGGGCGCCCAAGCCCATCGGCAAACCCATTTTAAAACCCAAAACGCCCGGCGATGCAAACGCACAATAACCTTATGCGCCGCCTGATGCGCGGCGCGCTCGGCCTCGGCATGGCCCTGCTTTGGACGGCTTGCGGCCGCGACATCGTATTGAGCCGCAGCGAAGCCCTGCCCGAAGCCGGTTGGGCCCGCAAAAACGCGATTCCTTTCGAATTCGAGATACAGGATACGGCGCGCGCCTACCGCCTGGACTTTTCCGTGCGTCACGATCAGGAATACCCGTTCATGAACGCCTTTTTTCTAATATATACCACATTCCCCGACCAAACCGTCACGATAGACACGCTTGAATGTATCTTGGCCGACTACCGCGGCAAATGGACGGGACACGGCGCGGGCCGTTACAAATCGGCCGATTTCGCCGTCAAACCCGAACTGTATTTCCCGATGCCTGGCCGCTACCGCATGGATGTGAAGCAGGCGTTGCGCATGGACACGGTAAAACATATCAGCCACATCGGCTTACATATACACGCCAACTAACATGAAAAAGACGCTTTGGCTCATCTTCGGCGGATGCATCCTTTTCGTCGTACTGTTTTTCGTAGGCCTTTCCTACGGCCTGTTCGGCTTCATGCCCTCGTTCGAAGACTTGGAGAACCCGGAAAGCAACCTCGCCTCGGAAATCATCTCCTCCGACCAGCAGATTTTAGGCACCTACTTTATCGAGAACCGCACGAACGTAGATTATTCCGAACTGTCTCCGTTCCTCGTGGACGCGCTTATCGCCACGGAGGACGTGCGCTTTTACCAGCACAGCGGCGTGGATCTCAAATCGCTGTTCCGCGTGGCCGGCAAAACGATTATCGGCGGCAACCGCAGCAGCGGCGGCGGCAGTACGATTACGCAACAGTTGGCCAAGAACCTTTTCCCGCGCAAGCATCTCAACAAGGTTTCGCTGGCCATCCGCAAACTCAAGGAATGGGTCATCGCGGTCAAGTTGGAACGCAACTATACGAAAGAGGAAATCATCGCGATGTATTTCAACACCGTGGAATTCGGCAACAACGCTTTCGGCATCCGCACGGCCGCCCAAACCTACTTCGGCAAGGAGCCGGGCGAACTGACCCTTGAAGAATCGGCCATGCTCGTGGGGATGCTCAAGGCCACGACGCTTTACAATCCCGTGCGCAACCCCGAAAACGCGACCACGCGCCGCAACGTGGTCATGCACCAGATGCTCAAGGCCGATTTCATCACGCAAGCTGTCTATGACTCCTGCAAGATGATTCCCATCGATATGTCGAACTTCTCGCAACAGGACCACCAATACGGCCTGGCGACGTATTTCAGGGAATACCTGCGGCAACGGATGCTGACCTGGTGCGCCGAACACCGCAAACCCGACGGCAAGCCCTACAACCTTTACAAAGACGGGCTCAAAATCCATACGACCATCAACGCCCGCATGCAGGCCCATGCCGAAGAGGCCGTCAACGAATGGCTGGGCGGGCAACTGCAGGACGACTTTTACCAACAGCTGAAAGGCAAGCCCAACGCCCCTTTCAGCAACGTGACGCAGGCCGAGGTGCAACGTTTCATGAACAACGCGATGCGCCTGTCGGACCGCTACCGCAATCTCAAGAAAGCCGGCGCGACCGAAGAGGAAATCATGGCGGACTTCAAGACCAAGGTTCGCATGAAGGTCTTTTCGTGGCACGGCGAAATCGACACGGTCATGAGCCCGTGGGATTCGCTTTGGTATCACAAGTGGTTCCTGCATTGCGGCCTGATGTCGATAGAGCCGCAGACCGGTTACGTGCGCGCCTACGTGGGCGGCATCAACTACAAGTATTTCCAATACGACAACGTTTCGCAAGGCGAACGCCAGGTGGGCTCCACGTTCAAGCCGTTTGTATATACGCTTGCGATGCAGGAGGGCGAATACGCGCCCTGCACGGAGGTGCCCAACGTGCCCGTCTGCATCTCGCAACCCGGACAGGAAGACTGGTGCCCGAAGAACTCCGGCCACGAGCGTGAGGGCGAAATGGTAAGCCTGCGCTGGGCCTTGGCGCATTCGGTCAATTTCGTGACCGCCTACCTCATCAAGCGGTTCCCGCCCGAAGCCGTCATCGCACTGACGCGCAAGATGGGCATCACGGCGGATATGGAAGCCGTGCCCTCCATCTGCCTCGGCACGATGGATATTTCCGTCAAGGAAATGACGGCGGCCATGGCGACCTACGCGAACAAAGGCATCCACTGCGACCCGATGTTCATCACGCGCATAGAGGACAAGCACGGCGTTATTTTGGAAGAATTCTCGCCCGTACAGCAGGAAGCCATGGACGAACAGACGGCTTATCTGATGGTGGATCTTATGAAAGGCGTGGTGGAAGAAGGCAGCGGCATCCGGCTGCGTTTCAAATACGGCCTGACCCAACCCATCGCCGGCAAGACGGGCACGACGCAGAACCATTCGGACGCCTGGTTCATGGGGCTTACGCCCACGTTGGCCACGGGCATCTGGGTAGGCGGCGAATTACGGTCGATTCACTTCACGAGCATGGCCTACGGCCAAGGGGCGCGCGCCGCCCTGCCGGTTTGGGGGCTTTATATGCAGAAAATCTATGCCGACACCACGTTGAACTTCCCGCAGGACGATTTTGAAAAACCGGACTACCTGTCCGTCGATATCTACTGCAAACAGGATAAAACGCGGAGAGAAGAAGCCGAAGAAACGGAAATAGACCTCGAACCGGAGATGTAACCCCATCTCTAAGGCGCGTCAGAAAGACTAAGATGCAAGGCATTGAGGGTAAGGGCGAAGGCGTTTACTGAAGTAAATTGGCCTTTATGGCACACCGCCTAAGCTTGGTAATACACGCGCTTTACACGCGGCGAAATCCCCGTCAACACCTCGTAAGGTATCGTCTGCAACGCATCGGCCATATGCGTCACGGGCCACTCCTTGCCGAACAGGATGACCTCGTCACCCTCGGCGGCTTCGATACCGGTCAAGTCCAGCATACACATATCCATACAGATGTTGCCGATAATCGGGGCGGTTTTGCCGTGTATCCATACCCGGCCCACCCCGCGGCTGAGCCGCCGGTTCAGACCGTCGGCGTAACCGACGCACAGCACGCCTATCCGCATAGGCCGTTCGGCGATGAACCGCCGCCCGTAGCCGACCGCCTCGCCGGCCTCAATCGTGCGGATTTGGGCAATCGTGGTCTTGAACGTGCTGACGGTTTCCAGACGGCCTTCCATTTCGGCCGTGACCCCGACCCCGTAAAGTCCGATGCCGAGACGCACCATATCGTATTGGTATTCGGGAAAGCGACAGATGCCGGCCGTATTGAGCGCGTGCCGCAGCACTTCGCTGCCGTAGGGTAAGTGCGATTTCAAATAGCCGCTCATGCGGTCGAAACGCTGTAGCTGCGCCAACGTATAGGCATCCATGGCCGGGTCGTCGGCCGTGGCCAGATGCGTGAAGATGGAGCGCACGCGCAGACGCGGTTCTTCGGCCAGACAGGCCAGCAAGCGGTCTAAATCGGCCTCTTCGAAGCCCAAGCGGTGCATCCCCGTATCCAACTTGACATGGATAGCGACCGTATCGGTAACCGCCGCCGGCAGTTGCCGCAACTGTTCGCGCAGCAAATCCAGCATCCGGAAGCTGTAGATTTCCGGTTCCAACCGGTATTGCAATACGGAGGCCAAGCCCTCCGGCTCGGCGTTCACGACCATAATCGGCATACGGATGCCCTGCTCGCGCAGGCTGACGCCCTCGTCGGCATAGGCCACGGTGATATAGTCGCTGTGGTGGAACGCCAACGCGTTGGCCACTTCGTAGGAGCCGCTGCCGTAGGAAAAAGCCTTGGCCATGATCATGACCTTGGTCTGCGGCTTGAGACGGGAACGGAAGAAATTGAGGTTGTGAATCATGGCCTCCAAATCGATTTCCATCACCGTTTCATGCACCTTTTTCTGCAAACGCCGCACGATTTGTTCGAACGCGAAGCGGCGCGCGCCTTTTATCAGGATGACTTCGTCGTGCCAGGCCGCCGGGTCGAAGGCCTGCATGAAAGCCTCGGTATCGGCGTAGAAGGCCGTTTCCAGACCGTTGACGGCAAAGAGGGCCTTATGCCGCAGGAGCTGCGGTCCGATGCCGACCAAAGCGTCGATTTTATGGCGGCGCAGCAAATCGGCCACGGCGCCGTAAAGCTGTTCTTCCGGCAGACCACTTTGCAGGATGTCGGACAGGATGATGCGCGTGCGCCGTCCCTGCGCCTGATGCAACAGGTAATCCACAGCCAGGCCGAAAGCATCGTAATCGGAATTGTAGGCGTCGTTAATGAGGTAATTGCGGTTGATGCCCTCCTTCAGTTCCATGCGCATCTCTACGGGCGCGAGCTGCGCCATGCGCGCGGCGATGTCCGCCGGCGACACCCCGTAGTCGAGCAGGAACAGCCAGCAGTGCATGACGTTTTCCAACGAGGCGGCGTCGGTAAACGGCACCTCTATTTGCTGCGGTTGCGCAAGCCGGCCGTTATAGACCGCCGTTAGCCGCGTGTAACGGCGGCCGCCGCGCACGACCTCCGCACGCCCGGTCAGTTGCAGGACAACGCCCGCCGCGGCGGCCCCGTCGCCCTCCGGCAGTTGCGCCGACCACGCCAGGCGGCGCACGCGCTGCAAGGCCGCATCCGCCGCTATCTTAGCGCCTATCAGCGGGTCGTCGGCACAGTATATCAGTTTTTCCGCACCGTGGAACAGTTGCAATTTCTCGGCGGCCTTTTGGCCGTTATCGCTGAAATTGGCCGCGTGCGCCGCCCCCACGTTCGTGAGGATGCCGACGGTGGGTTGTATCATGCGCGCAAGCGCGGCCATCTCGCCGGGCTGGGAAATGCCGGCCTCGAAAATGCCGAGTTCGTGCCACGGCTGCAACTCCCACAACGAGAGCGGCACGCCGACTTGGGAATTATAGCTCTTGGGACTTTTGCCCACGCGGCAATCCGGCGCCAGCAACGCGGACAGCCATTCCTTGACCACCGTCTTGCCGTTGCTGCCCGTAACGCCCACCACCGGCACGTCGAACTGACGGCGGTAAGCGGCGGCCAGACGCTGCAAGGCGGCCAACGTGTCGTCGGCCAACAGGAAAACGGCCTCCGGATAACGTTCGGACGCGGCTTCGGGCAAGGCCGACACCAAGAAGGCGCGGACGCCCTTATCGTAAAGTTGCGGGATATAGCGATGCCCGTCGTTCTTGGCCGTTTTCAACGCCACAAACAGACAGACGTCGGCCCGCCGCAGATAGCGGGAATCCGTCAACAATTCCTCGATGACCCGTCCGTCCGCCGTATCGGCGGACACCTGCGCATAACGCGCGACCTGCGCTAAACTCAGTCCCATGACTTTCGCCGTTATTCCCGCTCCATTTTCAACGGATTTTCCGTCAAGCGCGCATACAACGCCCGCGCGCGACAGATATCCATGGTTTCGCACAGGGCGCGCACCGTACAGCGCACGGCCGTTTCAAGCGGTGTCTGCCCAAGCGTATAAATCGGTTCCATATGTACGAACGGCAAGCCGGCCGTATAGGCGCAGAGGCGGTCGGTGCCGAAATGCCGCTGGATTCGGTCGGACTGTTCCTTGTAGGGGCAGAGGACGGCATGGAACGCATCGCCCACGGTCTCGCGCACCTCGGTAAAGAAACGTTTAAGCGGATAGGGGCCGAACACCGGCATCCCCTTTTCCTGCAACCCGGCCGTGAGCGGCTGCAAGACTTCCTTGTCGGCCTCGCACAACTGCGACGCCTCCAAATCGGGATTCATCGACAGGAGCGCGATACGCGGCACCGTGATATTGAAATCGCTCTGCAACGTGCGGTACAGGCTCTCGACCCGGTCTTTGACCTTGTCGGCCGACAGACGTTCCGAGAGACGGTCCATCTGCAAAGACGTCATGAACGTGACCCGCCATTTCTCCAACAGCCACAGCCGGAACGGCCGGACGCCACCGAACTGGGACGCCAGCCAAAGCGGCGTATTCTTGTAGGCGGGCAACGCCTCCCGCACCGCCTCCGCATCCACCGGCAGCGTGATGAGCGCCTTCAATTCCTCCGACTTCAGATGCGCCAAGGCCTGCGACAGGGCGGCGGCCGGCCGGTCTTCCGTTTCCCAAAGCATAGGCCGTTTGCCTTTCAAGTCCGCCCACTGCGCCGCAGAAGCGAACGTCGTTTCGTGCAGCCCCATCGCCTTGGTGCGTTGCCCCATGGCGGCCAACGAAGCGTAGCCGAACGGGAAAGCCGTTTCCAAAAAGAACGGTTCCGCCAGAATCCGGGCTAAAATCTGATAACTGTATTCATCGGCATTGCCATGCGTAATGCCGATCTTGATGCGTTCTTCCTTTTCCAAAACCTTTTGTCTTTAGGTCATTTTACATTGCCCCACAATTCGAGGAAACGGCCTATCCAACGGACGCCCATGCCCGTCGCGCCTTTCCGCCACGCGCTTTCATCCTTGTCGAAATAGGCCACGCCGGCCACATCCAAATGCAGGAAGGGCGTCTTGCCGGCAAAATGCCCGACAAACTTGGCGGCCGTAATCATGCCGGCCGTACCGCTGCCGCAGTTTTTCAACTCGGCCACAGCCGATTCCAATTCCTTGCCGTATTCCGGCCACATCGGGAACAGACAGTAGCGTTCCTGCACGTCTTCGGAAGCTTGGTCCAAACAGCGCGCCATCGCCTCCGGCCAACGTTCCCGCATGGCCACGATGCCTTTCGTGCCGATGGCCCGCGAAGCCGCGCCCGTAAGCGTGGCCATCGATATGATGGCCTCCGGCGCGTAATGCTTGTGCGCGTAGGCCGTCGCATCGGCGAGCAACAACCGCCCTTCGGCATCGGTATTGACGATTTCGACCGAGGTCTCGCCGCCGATACGGATGATGTCGCCCGGCACGAGCGCGTTGCCGTTGAGACGGTTGTCGGTGGCCGGCACCAAGGCCACGATATAGAGCGGCAACGCCTGCCGCGCCGCCATCGCGAGGATGCCGGCCGCCATCGCGCCGCCCGCCATATCGGTCTTCATGTCGTCCATGTAGTTGCCGGTCTTGATGTTCATGCCGCCGGCGTCGAAAACCACGCCCTTGCCCACCAACACCACGGGCTTGTCGTTGCGCGCGTTGTCGGGCTTATAGACGAATTCGGCAAAGGCCGGTTCGTCCACGCTGCCACGGTTTACGCCCAGCAAGCCGCCCATGCCGGCTTTCTCCATATCCTTGCGCGTCCACAGCTTGGCCGTGACGCCCAACGGTTTGAGGTGCGCGGCCATCTCGCGTGCGAAAGCCGCGGCGTTCAAGACCGATACCGGCTGTTCCACGAGCGACTTCACCCAATTGACTTCAGCCACCCGTTCCCGCAAAGCCGTCAGATCGGCGGCCGTCACGCCCTCGGCCTCCACGGCCGTCAGTTCGGGCGCGGCCTTCCGCTCCGCCTTATACGTGTCGAACACATAGAGGTTCAACAGAAAACTCTCCGCCAAAGCCCGCACGGCCTCGGCATCCTGCCATTCCAAATCGGTCAGCACCCAGCGGCTGCCCGGCAAGGCGCGCGCCTTGTCGGCCCAGCGGCGGCCCCATGTCCGCACCCGCAAGAGGTAGTCCATCGTAGGTTCGTCCGCGCCCCGTTCCGGCAGCCACAGATAGGCATGGGGTTCCGGCAGATGGAAATCCGTCCAACTGCCTTTCGGCCGGTCGGCGGCCATCCGCTTGACATACATCTGCTCGGCGTCCGCCGGATTTTTCCGCGCACCTTTGAGCAAAAACAGCCGATACACCTTATTGTTCTTCATTCTCTAACATTTTCAAGGCCTCCAGCGTTTGGGTGGCGGCCGTACCGTGATGCAACTGAAAACGCGGGCAGTCTTCGTGACGGCCGCCCGGCGGCACCGTACAATGGCCGCAGTCGTGCCGCTGCCCGTCGCCGAAATCGATATCCGACATCGCGCAACGGTGCAGGAAGCGGCCGTCCTTCTTGAACAGAATCCGCACCGACAGGGCCACGACGGCCAATCCCATCACAACGATGGCGCCAAGGAGCACCGCCCAACTCATGCTTCTATGCTTCTTTTTCTTTCAACGCGCTACGGATGGCCTGTTCCAGTTCCTCGCTCAGTTCGGGGTTATCCTGCAACAGTTGCTTGACCGCATCGCGCCCCTGCCCCAGCTTGGTGTCGCCGTAGCTGAACCACGAGCCGCTCTTCTTGATGATATTCATGTCGGTGGCCATGTCGATGATTTCGCCCGAACGCGAAACGCCCTGCCCGTAAATCAAATCGAATTCCACGGTCTTGAAAGGAGGCGCCACCTTGTTCTTGACGATTTTGACCTTGACGCGGTTGCCGACCACATTGTCGCCCTCTTTGATTTGGGAGATACGGCGGATGTCGATACGGACGGAGGCATAGAACTTGAGCGCGTTGCCACCCGTCGTCGTTTCGGGGTTGCCGAACATGACGCCGATTTTCTCGCGCAACTGGTTGATGAAGATGCAGCAGCAGCCCGTCTTGCTGATAATGGACGTGAGTTTGCGCAGGGCCTGCGACATCAGACGCGCGTGCAAGCCCATCTTGCTGTCGCCCATCTCGCCCTCGATTTCGCTACGCGGCGTAAGGGCCGCCACCGAGTCGATGACCATGATGTCCACGGCGCCGGAACGAATCAGGTTCTCCGCAATGGCCAAGGCCTGCTCGCCGTCGTCGGGCTGAGAGATGAACAGGTCGTCCACATTCACGCCCAGTTTCTGCGCGTAAACGGGGTCGAACGCGTGCTCGGCGTCGATGAAAGCCGCGATGCCGCCTTTCTTCTGCGCTTCGGCGATGGCGTGAATCGCCAGGGTGGTCTTACCGGAAGACTCCGGGCCGTAGATTTCGATGATACGGCCTTTCGGCAGGCCGCCGATACCCAATGCCATGTCCACGCCGATGGAGCCCGTCGAAATCGTTTCGACTTCCTCTACCGGTTGGTCGCTCATCTTCATGATAGCCCCCTTGCCGTACGACTTTTCTATTTTGTCCAACGTCAGCTGCAAAGCCTTGAGTTTCTCGGCTCTCTGCTCGTTCTGTTCCATGTTTTCTTCTTTCTTTGCCATATTGATAAAGTGTTTATGTTTTCGATTCGAGTACAAAGATAACCCTTTTCCACCCGTTCCGAAAGCCGTTTTTCTTAAAAAATATCAAAACTTATCAAAAGTCCAGAGCTTCGTTCAAGAAAGCGTTGAACGGCTGTAACATACGGGTGTATTCCACCACCTTGTCGATGTAGGACAGTTGGCCGATGACCCGGTCCGGCAACGGCTTCATCAGGAAATAATGCCGGTATTTGAGCCATTCCATATCGGGAAAGTCCTTGTCGAAGCCCTTGGGCGGCATCTTCATCTTAGCCTCCTGGTCCAACTCACCGAACGTCTTGACGATGGCGGGATCCAATACGATTTTCTTGAAATCCGCGCTTCGGAAATAGATGTGCTGACGGATTTTCCGCATCGACTCGGGCTGCAATCCATACACGCCCGCCCCCACGGCGCAATGCCCCGGCTCGATATGCAGGTAATAGCCGGAGAACTCGCCATGCGCGCCGCCCTTGCAGATGAATATGCCGATATAACGTTTGTAGGGCGTTTTGTCGGGCGAAAAGCGCGTATCGCGGTAGATGCGGTACATACAGCGTTTGGCCGTCAGCCCCCTCAGTTCGGGGTCGAAGCGGCTCATGCGGACGATACAGGCGTCCGTCATGGCTTCCAGATGTTTTCTCAGCCGGTCGTAGCGCGGCTTGTGTTCCGCGAACCATTCGCGGTTGTTGTTCGCGCGCAGTTCCTTGATAAACGGCAGGATGTCGGCCTGCAAGGCCGGATCGAGGACGGCGGGCGTTTCGACAGTCGTTTTCTTCATCGCTTTGGGTCGTTTAATCTTTCTTTCGAATCATCATCAGGCCGTCCCGCATACACAGCGGCAGGTTCTCCACGTCGGGGTCGGCTTGCACGAGGTCGTTGAAGCGGCGCAGGGCCAGCGTGTCTTTGTCGCGGTGGTTTTCGTCCCACACCTTGCCGTTCCACAGGATATTGTCGGCCAACAGCCAGCCGCCCGGCCGCAACAGCGTTTTGAGCGTCGGGTAATAGTCGGCGTAGCGCGCCTTGTCGGCATCGAGAAATATCAAATCGAAAACGGCGCCTTCGTCGGCAAGCCGTGCCAGATGGGTTTCGGCCTCGCCCCACAGCACGTGGATGCGGTTGGCATAGGCCGACTCGGCCAAGTATTTCCGCAGCAGTTCTTCGGTCAGCGGGTCATGCTCTATGGTATATATCTCGCCGCCGTCCGCCAGCCCCGCCGCAAGACAGAGCGTGCCATAGCCCGTAAACGCGCCCACCTCTAAAATACGGGCGGGCCGTATCATACGGCTGACCATTTCCAAAAAACGGCCTTGATAGGCTCCCGACAGCATACGCGGCGACAGCATACGGACATGGGTTTCGCGGTCGAGCCGCGCCAACAGCGGGTCTGGCGGTGTCGTATGCGCGGCGAGATAAGTCGCGGCGCGCGGGTCATCCGGGAGTTCAAATTCTTCCATAGGACATATACCTCTATATCATCAGGCCATCAAAAGCCGCAGCCATTCGTCCACGGCCACATGGGCGAAATAATCCTGCAACGGAAGCGACGACAAGCGTTCCCGCAACGCGGCCTCCGTCAGCAGACAACCGGTCATGGCGGTTTCGAAGGCCGCCGTGTCTTTCGTAAAGAAGTAATCGCCAAATACTTTCAAGTCCGCGATGCGTCCTTCCGCCACGTGGCAATGCACCTCTATGTTACCGCCCCTTTCGGTATGCAGGCCGCGGCGGTAGCCATAGGCCGGCGACGAGCCGTAATTCCATGCGTAGGTGCCGTATTTCCGCTCCACCAATCCGTTTACGGCCGCTTCCTCCTCGGCCGTGAACGGGCGCAGGACGGCCTGCGGGAACATTTGCTGCACATGGGTTTCGATGGCGCGGATGAAATCTTCGACCGAAACCGGCTCGGGCAGGTGCTCGCTGATATTCGTGATGCGGCTCCGCACCGACTGCACGGCCTTGCCCTCGAACTTGAGCGGGTTGACTTTAAGGCAGGGGCTCATGTCGGCGATGTTGCTGCTGAACAACAGCGTGCCGTGATGCAGGATGCGGTCTTGCCATACCCCGTTGGCGTTGCCGCTGAACTTGCGCCCCTCTATCGTGAGGTCGTTGCGCCCCTCAAAGCGCGCCGCCACGCCCATGCCCTGCAATACGTCGAGAATCGGTTGCGTGAATTCGTGGAAATCGGGCATCCGCTCGCGCCCGCCCTGTGCATCGTCTATGCTGCGGACAAACGTAAAGCAGATGTTGCCCAAGTCGTGGAACACGGCGCCGCCACCCGTCATGCGGCGGATGACCGGAATCTGATGCCGCTCCACATAGTCGCGGTCTATTTCGGCCAACGTATTCT
Organism: uncultured Bacteroidaceae bacterium; assembly: GCA_964442435.1. GTDB lineage: Bacteria > Bacteroidota > Bacteroidia > Bacteroidales > P3 > CAMXAS01. The sequence goes on from CAYTZG010000001.1 coordinate 167,184, forward strand.
GATGCCGCCCCACGATAACGGCCGGCTCGTTGCGCCAAAGCGCGAAACAATCCTCCCGCATGTGTTTGAGCATGAATTCCTCGGCCGCAATGTTGAAATAGGGGGCGGTCTGGGGACGCTTTAAAATCAGCATATCGTACTTTATTACTTAGTAGTGAGACGGCAAAAACAAAAAAAGCGGCTTACGTTATCCGTAAACCGCTTTGAACTGTGACTCCGGAAGGATTCAAACCTTCAACCGCCTGATCCGTAGTCAGGTACTCTATTCAGTTGAGCTACGGAGCCATTCCCTTATTCTCAAAAGGAGTGCAAAAATACACTTTTTTTCAATATTCCGCAACTCCTGCAAAAAAAATCCGAAAAATTTTGGCGTGCCCGTATCATTACGGCTCGCATACGACCCGCAGGCCGACGACATCGCGCTGCACATCGGCCAAATTCGCGAACCGACGCGACACCCGGCAGGAATTCTGCTTGAAACGCCAACTGCCGCCCCGCTTTACGCGGAAAGAACCGGTTTCGGGCCCCTGCGGATTATGCGTCGGGGAAACGCTGTAATACTTCGGATCATACCAATCCGAGCACCATTCCCATACGTTGCCGCTCATATCGTAGAGGCCCAAGCCGTTCGGTTTCTTCTTCCCGACCGGATGCGCCGTGCCGTCGCTGTTGAGACGACGCCAGGCCACTTTCTGACTGTCGTTGTCACCGCTGTACTTCGTGCCGTCATGATGCTGACCGCCACGCGCCGCGTATTCCCATTCCGCTTCCGTCGGCAGACGGTATTTCTTTCCTGAGGCCGCGCTCAACCGTTCACAAAACAAGACGGCCCGTTCCCAACTGACATAGTAAGTCGGGTAATTCGCCCCCACGCCCTCGAACGAATTCGTCGTATCCTCAGCCACCAAACGCGCGAACTCCGCGCCCATCAAAAGCATCCACTGCCACTGCGTCACCTCGAATTTCCCGATATAAAAATCGTCCAACGTGACCGTATGTACCGGATATTCATCAGCATAAGCATCGTTTCCCTGTTCGGGCGTCGCCCCCATCTCGAAAGAACCGCCCCGCACATAGACCATCTGCAGATTCAGCCCCAATGTATGCTCTACAAAATCAATGGTGTCAAGGGATTCCGTCTCTGGGAAACCGGTTTCGGCATCAGGCGTTTCATCCAACACCACCTCCGGTATCGTCCACGCAAACAAAAGAGAACCTCCCAACAGCAAACCTGTCAGAAGCAAACCCAAATTCCGAAGTCCTATTTTCGTTTTCACGTGTTTTACAGCGCTATACTTCAATTGTACGCCTGCAACCAACGGCTCAGAACCGTAGTTTGAAGCTGATAAAGGTAGGAATTTTTAGAAAAAAAATGCAAATCGATGGCCTGAGATAAATCGGCGTAGCGCGGCCTCCCGAACTTTTTTCCGTCTGTTTTCGAACATGAACGTATAATAATAGAACAATACCCCCTTTTATGAAAGACGATTTGTTTTACACCCTGGCGCTGACGTTCGTACCGGGGCTAGGCCTGAAACGGCAACACGACATCCTCAAACGCTTTACATCGGCGCAGGCGTTCTTCGAAACGGCCACCCGCCAAAGGCAGTTGCTTCTTGGCGCGGACGACGCCCTGACGCAAGCGCAACGGTGGGCCGAAGCCGAATTGGAGACCGCCACCCGCCACGGCTGGCACCTCTGCCCGCTTGGCTCGCCCCACTACCCGCCCCTGCTACGCGACTGCCCCGACGCGCCGCTCTTGCTGTTCGTGCGGAGCCAACAGCCGCCCGACGCCACCGGCCATGTGCTCAAACGGCCGGCCCTTGGCATCGTGGGCACGCGCAACGCCAGCAACTACGGGCTGTCTCAAACCGACCGCCTGGTGGCAGAATTGCAATCCGACCCCATCTGCACGGTGAGCGGCCTGGCGATAGGCATCGACACGCAGGCCCACCGCAGCAGCCTGGACTACGGCCTGCCGACGATAGCCGTCGTGGGGCACGGGCTGGAGCAGGTCTATCCGACGGTCAACGAGCGGTTGGCGCAGGAAATCATCGACAAGGGCGGCGCGGTCATCACCGAGATGCCGTCGGGCACGCAGATTACCGGCGGCCTGTTTCCTCGCCGCAACCGTATCATCGCGGGACTCTCGCAGGCCGTGGTGGTGGCGGAGGCCTCCATCAAGGGCGGCGCGCTGATTACCGCCCGCATCGCGCACTCTTACAACCGCGGGCTGTTCGCGTTTCCCGGCAAAAACGACATGAACTACTCTAAAGGTTGCAATTTCCTTATCAAGACACAGATGGCACAACTCTTGGAGACCGCCGACGACCTGCGGGCGGAAACCGCCTGGACGTGGGGCGAACCGCCCATACCCAAGTCGAAGTCGGCCAAGCCGAACCCGCGGGAGACCGCGCCGCCCGCCCATCTCGACGACGCCCAACGCGCCCTGCTGCAAATCATCCAACGCGAGAACCCCGCCGACATCGAACAGTTGACCGACGAAACCAGACGCCCACTGCCCGACCTGTTGAACGACCTGCTGACGCTGGAGCTTTCCGGCTGCATCCGCACGATACCGGGCAACCGCTATGAAGCCGTCTAAGACGTTTGGCCGATGTTACCCACAAGTAGGTATATCGCGCTTGAAACTTGCTATTGCAACGCCCGTGTATTATTTTTGCATATCTTAAATGTATGCCCATGGAAAAAAAACGCATCGCGTTAGTTTGCGGCGGTTTCTCTAAGGAAAACGTCATTTCGGTGCGGAGCGCGGCCACGATAGCCGAACATCTCCGTCCGGAACTCTTTGAAACGTACCGTATCGTCATCGACCCCGACCGCTGGTATTACGAAGCCACGGCCGAGGGCGGCAAGCTTTACGACATCGATAAAAACGACTTCAGCCTTCATCTGCCATCCGGCAAGGTGACGTTCGACCTCGCGCTCATCATCATTCACGGTGACCCGGGCGAGAACGGCCGTCTGCAAGGCTATTTCGATATGTTGCACCTGCCCTACACGACCTGCAACGCCTGCACGTCGGCGCTGACGTTCAACAAGGCGTACTGCAACGCCGTTCTCGCGCACAACGGCGTCCGCGTCGCGCCCTCGCTCCACCTGTTCCGCGAAACCTGCACGGAGCCGGCGCAACGGGAAGCGGCCATCCGGCAGATTACCGAAAAAATCGGCTTTCCCTGTTTCATCAAGCCCAACGCCGGCGGCAGCAGCATCGGCATGAGCAAGGTGAACGAAGCCGCCCGATTGCCCGAAGCCCTGGACAAGGCCTTTGCCGAAGACACGGAGGTGCTGGCCGAAGCGTTTGTCAAGGGAAACGAATACTCGTGCGGCCTCATGCGCCACGACGGCCAGCTGCAGGTATTCCCGCTGACGCAGATTGTGCCCGACACGGAATTTTTTGACTACGAAGCCAAATACCAAGGCAAGTCCAAGGAAATAACGCCGGCGCCCGCCGCGCCCGAACTCGTGGCCGCCATCGGCGAAATAGCCAAGAACGTTTACCGCATCCTGCATTGTGCGGGTGTCGTGCGCTGCGACTTCATCGTGGAGGAAAAGACGGGCGACATCTACTTTCTGGAGGTCAATACGACCCCCGGCCAGTCGGCGCAGAGCATCGTGCCGCAACAGGTGCAGCACATGGGTTGGACACTCGACCGTTTTTATGAAACCTTAATACGCGAAACCTTATGTTTACAGGCATAATCGAACGCACGGCCAAAGTGGCGGACATCGTCCGCGAGGGCAGCAACTTCCATTTCTGGTTGGAAAGCCCGATTGCCAAAGAGTTGAAGATAGACCAAAGCATGGCGCACGACGGCGTCTGCCTGACGGTGGTGAAGATAGAGCCGGAGCGCGACCGCTATATGGTGACGGCCATGGAGGAGACGATGCAGCGCAGCAACCTGCGCACATGGCAGGTAGGCACCGAAGTCAATCTGGAACGCTCCATGCCGATGGACGGCCGCTTTGACGGCCATATCGTACAGGGGCACGTGGACCAGACCGCCGTGTGCGAAAAGGTGGAGACGCTGGACGGCAGCTGGCGGTTCTTCTTCAAATACGAGGTCAAGGAACACTTTACGGTGGAGAAAGGCTCGGTCTGCATCAACGGCGTGAGCCTGACGGTGGTGGATTCCAAACCCGGCCTGCTGTCGGTGGCCATCATCCCCTACACCTACGAATTCACGAACTTCCATCAAATCAAGGCGGGCAGCATCGTCAACCTTGAATTCGACATTTTGGGCAAATACATCACGCGGCTGTTTGAACAATACCGCCAGCAGTTGAGTTGACATCACCTACCGCATGACCGCCTCCCTCCTCTTAGCCGCAGGTTTCCTGCTGTTGCTCGCGGCCCTGTATATCCTGTCCGAGCCGGTGGAAGCCCTGCGTTTTTTCTACGCGCCGGCGGCCGCCGTGTTTTCGACGGGCGGCTTTTTGATTGCGGTCTTGGGGCTTGGGCTTAACCTGTGGGGGCGTCAGTCGGCGGTTTTCATCAGCCTGCTCCTGTTCTTTCTGCTCACCATGGGCTTGAAATGCCTGCACGCCGTAGCGCACGGCGGCCGCCCGTGGGCCGCCACGGTCATCCACTTCGGCCTGTTCCTGTTTACGTTCAGCTTGACGTTCGGCAGTCTCCGCCTAGAGAACTACCGCCTGCTGGCGCAACCCGGCAAGCCCGAAATGCGGGCGTTGGACCTCAAGAGCGGCCAAGTCCGCCGCCTGCCGATAACGATTGAGTTGCAGTCGTTCGACATCCGTTACCACGAAATCGCCGACCTCAACCATTTGGAACAGGCCGTGCCGCGCCAATACATCGCGCGCGTAAAGATCAGCGACTACACGGTGGAGCCGGCCCGCGTGCGCGAAGACAGCATTTTGGTGAACCGGCCGCTCCGCGCCGGCGGCTTTCATATATACAACACGTCTTTCGATCCTTACGGCCAAGGTTACGTAACGTTCCTGCTCGTCAAGGATCCGTGGCGCGGCGTGACTTACGCCGGCATCGGCCTCTGTCTGGCCGGCGGCCTGCTGTTGTTCATTCAAAAATCCCGTAGAGGTGCACGACATGATGAATTGGCATAACTTCGGACTGTTTGCCCTACCCGCCGTATGCGCGTGGACGGGCGGCGCCGTCTGCATGGCCTTGGCGGCATGGCAGGATAAGCGGGAGGCGCGGCGGCCTAAAGCCGTGGCGCTGGGTCGGGCGGGCAGCCTGCTCTACCTATGCGGTCTGTTGATACTCGCCGTATTTATCGGCGGCTTTTGGCTGAACCTTGAACGGCCCCCGTTCCGCACGATGGGCGAGACGCGGCTTTGGTACGCTTTCTTTCTTCCGCTCTGCGGTTGGCTGGTCTATAAACGCTACCGCTATGCGTTCGTGCCGGCCTTTTCGACGTTGCTGGCCGCCGTTTTCATCGCGATGAACCTGTTTAAGCCCGAAATCCACGACAAGACGCTGATGCCGGCCTTGCAGAGCGCATGGTTCAGCCCGCACGTCATAATATATATCTTCGCCTACGCGCTTTTGGGTGTTTCGTTCCTGCTGGCCTGCTCCCGACTCTTTAAAAGACAGGCCGCGGCCGAAACGCTGGCCGTGGAAGACAACCTGACGCGCATCGGCTGGATTTGCCTGAGCATCGGGATGTTTTTCGGCGCCATTTGGGCCAAACAGGCGTGGGGGCATTTCTGGACTTGGGACCCGAAAGAGACGTGGGCGGCCGCTACCTTTTTGTGCTACGGCCTCTACCTGCACCTGCGCATCGCGTTCCCCAAGGCGGAGCGTTGGGCGCAAGCCGCGCAAATAGTCGGCTTCCTGCTGTTGCAGATGTGCTGGTACGGCCTCAACCTCTTCCCCGCCCTCGGACGGAGCAGCTTACATATATACAGCTAAAAATCCTTGACTTTACCGGACTTCGACCTGAATGCCCGGTTCCTGATCCAACGCGCGGATGGCTTCGACCACCGCTTTCGGCACGGCGATTTCCAAACGGCATATATCCGCCATCTGCGGCTGTTGCGGCGATACCTGCACCTCTTTGAGCCGCCGCATCACCAAGCTCAGCTTATCGTAGCCGCACTCGATTGACAAAGGCACGAGCACGGGACGGCATACCGGCGTGGCGGCTTGCAACGCCTCGGCCGCCGCCGTCTTGTAGGCTTTGGTCAGGCCGCCCGTCCCCAGCTTGATGCCGCCGAAATAGCGCACCACGGCCACCATCGTAAACGTCAAGTCCAAGGCCTGGATTTGCCCGTGGATGGGGCGGCCGGCCGTGCCGGAGGGCTCGCCGTCGTCGTTGAGCCGGAACTCTTCCTTGCGGCAGCCCAACACATAGGCGTAGGTGTGGTGCCGCGCATCGTAGAACTGTTTTTTCAACGCCTCCATGCGCTGCTTGACTTCCGCCACGTCGGCCACCGGATAGGCGAACGCGAGGAAACGGCTGCCCTTTTCCTTATACAGGCCCTCCGACGCGCTTTCTATCGTCGTATAGGTATCGGGGATTTCGGCAAGCGGTGCGAACGTGCTCATAGATCGGGGCGTTTGTCCGCGGACGGCCGCAGGTAATGACGAATCCGCTGGGCGACGGGATAGGCCGTCGTGGCGGGATAAACGAGGTCGGGACGGTAGGTCTGCAGGTTGGCCGGCAAGGCCGGGGCGGCGTAGCCGGTTTCCATGCGGCCATCGCTCTCAAACACGCGGATTTCATCGTAACAGCCGGCCGCCATAAGCTGTTGCAACAGGCGCGCGCCTCCCTCCACCACCACCGACGCGATACCGGCCTCTCCCAAGTGGGTCAAGACGAAACGCCAGGGCGAAGCCAATTCCGCCTCGGGCACGGGCACCAAGGTTACGCGCGGTTGCAAGGCGGCATACGCGCCCGCCGCCAACGCGGCCGTCGTAAACAGCATGGTGGGTTGCGAACCGTCGAAGCAATGCAGGTCGTGCGGCAGGCCGCCACGCAAATCCATCGCCACGCGCAGCGGCGGGCGGCCATAATAGAGCCGCGGATTCAGACGCGGGTTGTCGGTCAGCAGCGTATGCGCCCCCACCCAAATCGCGTCTTCCTGCGCCCGCAGCTTGTGGTTTTCCACCTGCATACGCGCGTCCGTCACGGCGCAAGGGCGTTGGCCGCCCGCCGGCGCGATGAACCCATCGGCCGACTGCGCCCATTTGAGTATGACATAAGGCCGCCGCTCGCTAATATATACCATAAACCGACGGTTCAGGAAACGGGCTTCGTCGGCCAACACCCCGGTGGTGACGTCCACGCCTTTCTCCCGCAACAGGGCGATGCCGCGCCCGCTGACCGCCGGATTGGGGTCGCCGCAGGCCACGACCACGCGTTTAAAGCCGCTTTCAGCCACCTTGACGGCGCAAGGCGGCGTCTTGCCGTAATGCGAACACGGCTCTAAACTGACATACAGGGTGGAGGTCGGGAATAAATGAGAAAGCCCGCGGGCGCGGGCATTCTCTATGGCCTCCACTTCCGCGTGGGGGCCGCCGTATTGTCGATGATAACCCTCGGCGATAATCCGACCGTCGTGCACGATTAGACAGCCCACCATCGGGTTGGGGCTGACGGCACCGCGGCCCTTCTCCGCCACGGCCAAACAGCGGCGCATGAACAGGGTTTCCATCCTCGGATCAACCGCATTTGGAATAGCCGCAAGCCGTGCAGAGCAAGCAGCCTTCCTTATAAATCAGGCCTTTCTCGCCGCATTGCGGACAGGTGCTGGCTTCGGCGATCGTGCCGTCGGGAATATAACGCTTGAGCGCGCGGACGACACCGTTTTTCCAAGTGTTGATTTCGTCCGACATCTTAAGGCCGCTGATGAGCTTGATCGTCATCGTAATCGGGCCGCCCTGACGCAGGATGCCGGAAATCAGTTTGGCATAGTTCCAGTAGTTGGCGTCGAACGTACGCGACAGCCCTTGCCAATACACCTTGTAGCCGTCCTTATCCAAAAATTCGAAGTCGTAACGCGCGGGCACGTCTTCCTTCTCTTTCTCGCGAACCACCCAGCCTTTCAACACATCGGCCGGAATCATGAAGCCGTCGGCCTTACCCGTGAAAATTTCGTAGGGACGGCCTTCGTACAAGCCCACGACCGCAATCCATTTCTCACTGTCGTTCATGAAACGCACGATGTCGGCTTCCAAACGTTTGGGACGCGCAGGCGGTTGCCCCCATTCGTGATGTTCTTCGGGCTGTTTCTCTTTCTTGGCCTTCTTGTTGGAAACCAAAACGCCGGTACGCGAACCGTCGCGGTAAATCGTCATACCCTTGCAGCCCACTTCCCAAGCCGTTTGGTAAATCTTGCTGACGAGTTCCTCTTTCGTGCTTTCCGGTACGTTGACCGTTACGCTGATGGAGTGATCGACCCATTTCTGAACCGCGCCCTGCAACTTGACCTTGCTGACCCAGTCGATGTCGTTCGTCGTACTCTTATAATAAGGCGACTTCTTGATGATTTCGCCCAGTTTCTTGTCGTCGTATTCCTTGACGGCGGCCACATCGTAGCCGTTTACCTGCAACCAGTCTTCGAATTTGGGGTGGAACACGACGTATTCTTCGAACGAATCGCCGTTTTCGTCCACCAAGGCCACCTTGACGCCCTTGTCGTTCGGGTTCACCTTGCGGCGGCGACGGTAGGACACCATGAAGACCGGCTCGATGCCCGACGTGGTTTGCGTACAGATGCTGACACTGCCCGTGGGCGCGATTGTCAACAGCGCGATGTTGCGGCGGCCGTGTTTCAGCATACGGTCGTACAGCGCGGGGTCGGCCTCCTTGATACGGCCGATGAACGGATTGCGCGATTCCTTGTCGGCGTCGAAGATACGGAACGCACCGCGTTCCTCGGCCATCGTCACGCTCGACGAATAGGCCGCCAAGGCCAAAGCCTTGTGGACTTCGACCGAGAACGAAATCGCCTCGTCGCTGCCGTAACGCAAGCCCATGGCCGCCAGCATATCGCCCTCGGCCGTGATGCCCAAGCCCGTCCGACGGCCGGCCGAACTCTTGGTGCGGATTTTCTCCCACAGTTCCCGTTCCGTGCGCTTCACGTCTATGCTTTCCGGGTCGGCGTCTATCTTCTGCAGAATCTTCTCGACGTTCTCCAATTCCATGTCGATGATATCGTCCATGAAACGTTGCGCCACCGTGACGTGCTGACGGAACAGGTCGAAGTCGAACGACGCCTGCGGCGTGAACGGATGCTTGACATAGCTGTAGAGGTTGACGGCCAGCAGACGGCAGCTGTCGTAGGGACAGAGCGGAATTTCGCCGCAGGGGTTCGTCGAAACCGTGCGGAAGCCCTGATCCGCATAGCAGTCGGGCACCGACTCGCGCAGAATCGTATCCCAGAACAATACGCCGGGTTCGGCGCTCTTCCAAGCGTTGTGGATGATCTTGTTCCAGAGTTTGCGCGCGTCCACTTCCTTGCTGTAAAGCGGTTTCTTGGCGTCAATCGGATATTGCTGTACGAACGGCTTGTTTTCCACAACCGCCCGCATGAATTCATCGGAAATCTTGACCGACACGTTCGCGCCCGTCACCTTGCCTTCTTCCATCTTGGCGTCGATGAAGCGTTCGGAGTCCGGATGCTTGATGCTGATGCTCAACATCAACGCCCCCCGACGGCCATCCTGCGCCACCTCGCGCGTGGAGTTGGAGTAACGTTCCATAAACGGCACGATGCCCGTGGACGTGAGCGCACTGTTCTTGACCGGGCTGCCCGTGGGACGGATATGCGAAAGGTCGTGCCCCACGCCACCGCGGCGTTTCATGAGCTGCACCTGCTCTTCGTCTATCTTCATGATACCGCCGTAGGAGTCGGCGTTGCCCTCGTTGCCCACGACAAAGCAGTTCGACAGCGACGCGATTTGGAACTGGTTGCCGATGCCGGCCATCGGGCTCCCCTGCGGGATGATGTAACGGAAATCGCGGATCAACTCGAAAATTTCCTCTTCCGGTACCGGATTCGGGTATTTCTTTTCGATACGGCTCAGTTCGCGCGCAATCCGATGGTGCATGTCGTCGGGCGTCAGCTCGTAAATGTTGCCGACGCTGTCTTTGAGCGCGTACTTGTTCATCCATACGTTGGCCGCCAACGCATCGCCTTTGAAATAGCGCGTGGCCGCCGCCAGAATTTCTTCCGTCTGATAAGCTTTCATCTCTTTGGGGTCTTGATCCGGAGTTGCCGGCGTTGCCGCGACGGTTTCCAGAGATTCCTTTTGTTCTATCGTTACCTGTTGTCTTTTTTCCTGTATCGCTTGATAATGGTCGGGCTTAGCCGCCGTGTCCGCCACCGTTTGCATCTCGGACACCCCTTTGGGCATCCCACCGTTTTCCGTCGAAAACAAATCGAAATTCATCGCGTTCGTTTATTGTAATTGTTACTAAATCAAGGGCTAAACCCATAAACCATCGTAAAGACAAAATTAGGGCATTTTTACCATGCAAACCGCGTATTAAGAGGTTTATTTATACACATTTTTTGTTAAAAATTTGCACTTTCTTAGATAGGCTTGCCATTCCCGCACGTTTAGCATTTTATAAACAATCTGTTCATAAATTTTTATTGGAGAATTGAAGAATTTATTTACCAAAGCGGTAACTTTGTCTGTATGGAAAATTCCTCCGTTATCGATTTACTGCTCAACCACAAGAGCATCCGCAAATACACGGCCGACCCCATTCCGGAGCCGGTGCTGCGCAAGGTTTTGGAAGCGGGCGCGCGGGCGGCCACGACCGGCAATATGCAGCTTTACAGCGTCATCGTAACGAAAGACCCGGCGCGTAAGCAAGCCTTGGCGCCCTTGCATTTCAACCAGCCAATGATTACGGAAGCGCCCGTCGTGCTGACGTTTACGGCCGACGTGAACCGTTTTCAACAATGGTGCGAACAACGGGAAGCCGGCCGCGCTTACGATAACCTGCTTTGGTATGTCTGCGCCACGCTCGACTGTATGCTCATGGCGCAGAATACGGTGGTGGCGGCCGAAGCCATGGGGCTTGGCACCTGCTTTCTCGGCACGACGCTTTACACGGCCAAGGAACAATGCGCGTTTTTCGACCTGCCCGCCGGCGTGATGCCGCTGACGACGCTGACGCTCGGCTACCCGGCCGAACAACCGGAAGCAACCGACCGTCTGCCGTTGGATGGCATCGTGCATTCGGAACGCTACCAAACCTATACGCCGGAAGCCATCGACCAAATTTTCGGCCCCAAGGAATCGTCGGCACTGACGCACCGCCTGCTGGAAGAAAACGGCCTGCCGAACCTGGCGCAGATTTTCACGCAACGCCGCTATCCGCTGGCAGACAACCTGACGTTCTCGCAACACTATTTGGAATTGCTTAAAACCCAGGGGTTCCTGGACAAAAAATAAATCATCTAATAATACCTTATTATATTATGGAAAGCCAAGCATTAGTCGAAACCCATTTCAATTTTCCCGGACAGAAAAGCCATTACGTCGGCAAAGTCCGCGACGTCTATAATATCGACAACCGCCATCTGGTCATGGTGGTGAGCGACCGTATTTCGGCCTTCGATGTCGTATTGCCCAAGGGCATTCCGTTCAAAGGTCAGGTGCTGAACCAAATCGCCTCTTATTTTCTGGATGCCACGGCCGACATCCTGCCCAACTGGAAAATCGCGACGCCCGACCCGATGGTGACGGTGGGTAAGTTCTGCCAGCCGTTCAAGGTGGAAATGGTTATCCGCGGCTACCTCTCCGGCCACGCCTGGCGCGAATACAAAGAGGGTAAACGCACGCTCTGCGGCGAACCGCTGCCCGACGGTCTCAAGGAAAACGACCGTCTGCCGCACCCCATCATCACGCCGACGACGAAAGCCGACGAAGGGCACGACGAAGACATCTCCAAGGCCGATATCCTGAAAGCCGGCCTCGTTTCGGCCGAAGACTACGCCGAACTGGAAAAATACACCTACGCGCTGTTTGAACGCGGCACGCAGATGGCACGCGAAAAAGGCCTGATTCTCGTAGATACGAAATACGAATTCGGCAAATGCGACGGCAAAATCCACCTCATCGACGAAATCCATACGCCCGACTCCTCGCGCTATTTCTATGCGGAGGGCTACGAGCAACGGCAGGCCGCCGGCGAGAAACAACGCCAGCTGTCAAAAGAATTCGTGCGGGAATGGTTGATTGAAAACGGTTTCCAAGGCCGCGAGGGCGAACGCATCCCCGATATGACGCCCGACCGCGTGCAACAGATTTCGGAACGCTACATCGAACTCTACGAAAACATTACGGGCAAACGCTTTGAAAAGAGCGACACGACCCGCCTGATGGAACGCGTGGAGGCCAACGTGGCGGCCTGCCTGAAATCGCTCTAAACCGGCGGCACTTCCATGCACCGGCGGATTTTACGGTTGGCGGTACCGAATATCATCAGCAATATCACGATACCGCTGCTCGGCGCTGTTGATTTGGCCATGATGGGCCGTTTGGACGGCCTGGTCTTTGCGGGGGCCGTTTCGTTGGGTGCCATGATTTTCAATTTCATGTACTGGGCCATGGGCTTCCTGCGCATGGGTACGGCCGGCTTTACGGCCCAAGCCTACGGCGCGCGCGACGAAGCCGAGCAGGGGCGCATCCTCGGACGCGGCCTGGTGTTGGCGTTGGCCGGCGCACTCGTACTGTGGGGCTTACAGGATGTCATTCTGTCCGGCGCCTATTGGTATATGAAACCCGACACGGCCCTGTGGGCGGCCACGACCGGCTATTTCAAAATCCGGATTTGGGGCGCGCCGGCCGCCATCGCGGCGTTCGCGTTCAGCGGCTGGTTCATCGGTATGCAGGACACCCGCACGCCGATGTGGATTGCCATTGCCGTCAACGTGTTCAACATCCTGTTCAACTACCTGTTCGTTTTCGTCTTCGACCTCAAGGCCGCGGGCGTGGCTTACGGCACGTTGGTGGCGCAATACCTCGGCTTAGGGCTCAACCTGTATTGCCTGTGCCGTTTCTACCCCACCGCCCTGCGTCACCTGCGCGACCGCGCGCTATGGCACAAAGCGGCGTTCGGCCGTTTTCTGAACGTGAACAAGGACGTCTTTCTGCGCACGCTGCTCATCATCGCCGTATTCAGTTTCTTTACGGCCGAATCGGCGCGTTACGGCAATACGACCTTGGTCATGAACACGATTCTGTACGAGTTCTTCATTTTCTTCTCGTATGCGATGGACGGGTTCGCGCACGCGGCCGAGGCTTTGGTAGGCCGCTATACGGGCGAAGGGCGGCCGCGGGAGAAGAACCGCTGCATCCGCGCCATCTTCCTGTGGGGCGTGGGCATGACGCTTCTGTTCGCGGGCGTATATGCGACCGCCTACGAACCCATCCTGCACCTGTTTACGAAAGAAGCGGCGGTATGGTGGGCCGCCCGCCCCTACCTGCCGTGGGTGCTGATGATGACCGTGGTCGGGTTTCCGGCCTTTCTGTGGGACGGCGTCTATGCGGGCGGCCTGCGCACGCGCGCCATGCTTTACACGATGCTGACGGCCGCGGCCGCCTACTTCGGACTTTACTATGCCGCGCGCGGCGCGTGGGGCAACCATGCGCTTTGGGCCGCCCTCATCGTCTTTTTGCTGTGCCGCAGCCTGCTGATGACGTGCCTTTACCGCCCCGAAAAGACCGCCGAGCCCCCCGCCCGCGCATAAGTCGCCGATAAATCGTATTTTTGCAATATGGAAAACGAGAAAAACGCCGGTTCCCTGCACGAAAAACACCGGCACCTGTTCAAACGCTATATCGCGCAGGCCTCCGAATACCCGCCCTTCACGCTCGACGCCGCGCGCGCCGAGGGCGTTTATCTTTGGGATACCGACGGCAAACGCTATATCGACTTTATCTCCAGCATCTGCGTCAACAATGTCGGGCACCGGCATCCGGCCGTCATGCGGGCCTTGGAAGCGCAGATGCAGCGCTACCTGCACGTCATGGTCTATGGCGAGTTCATCCAGCAACCGCAGTTGGAGTTGGCCGAAGCGCTTTGCGCGGTGTTGCCGCCGCAGTTGCAGAAGGTGTTTTTCCTCAACTCCGGCTCGGAAGCCATAGAAGGCGCCGTCAAACTCGCGCGGCTGAAGAACCACCGCAGCGAAATCGTATCGTTCGCGCACTCTTACCACGGCAGTACGACGGGCGCCATGAGCCTGCTCGGCGAAGAAGCCATCCGTTCCGTGTTCAAGCCGCTGTTGCCCGAACACAAGCTGTTGCCCTACAACGACCTCGCGGCCCTGTCGCAGATTACGGACAAGACCTGCTGTGTGGTGGCCGAAGTCATTCAGTCGGGCGGCGGCGTCGTGGAGGGGACGGACGCTTTCCTGCAAGCCCTGCGCCGCCGTTGCGACGAAACGGGCGCGCTGTTGATATACGACGAGATTCAGACCGGTTTCGGCCGCAGCGGCCAATGGTTCGCGTTTGAGAAAAGCGGCGCGGTGCCCGACGTGCTCTGCATAGCCAAAGGCATGGGCGGCGGGATGCCGATCGGCGCGTTCGTGGCCAGCGAGGAACTCATGGAACTGCTCAACAACGAACACCCGCTTTTGGGGCACGCCTCCACGTTCGGCGGGCATCCGCTCTCGTGCGTGGCCGCGCTCGCCTCGCTGCAGGTCATCGGCTCGGCCGACGTGCTGCCGCAGGTGCGCGCCAAGGAGCAACGCATCCGCGAGCACATCGCCAAAATGCCGGCGGTACTGGAACTGCGCGGCCGCGGTCTCTTCCTCGGCGCAAAGATGAAAGACGCCGCCACGGCGCAAAAGGTGGTGGAACGTTGCCTGCAAAACGGCCTCATCGTATTTTGGCCGCTGTTCAACAAAGAAGTCGTGGACTTTACCCCGCCGCTCACGATTACGAACGAAGAAATCGACGAAGCCATGGCCATTTTCCGCCGTGCCGTGGAAGAACAATAATATATACCAATGATGCAAACCGATACCACGTCCCGACATCCGTCCGACCGTTTACCCAAACGGCTGTACCGCCGTCTGCGCGAATACCTCAAACGCCAAATCGCGTTTTTCCGCTTCGAAGTCTGGTTCGCGCCCTCGGCCGGCCAACCGTTCTATAAGAAAGCCGCCCGCGAAATCTACAAGACCATCGTGGTCACGGTCAAGAAAACGGCCAAAGACGGTTGTTTGGACCAGTCGTCCGCGCTGAGTTACTACACGGCCTTGGCCATCGTGCCCGTATTGGCCATGGTGTTCGGCTTCGCGGGCGGCTTCGGCTTCGAAAACGCCGTACAGGCCGTATTCGCGCCCGTTTCCTCCACCGAAATGCCGTTTTGGAACACACTGTTCGAATTCGCGCAGAATTTCCTGCAAAAGACCAATTCCGGCCTTATCGGCGGCACCGGCCTCATCTTCCTGCTTTGGATTATCCTCACGGTATTGACCCGCATCGAATCCTCGCTCAACACGATTTGGGAAATCCGCAAGGGGCGGCCGTTCCTGCGCAAGGCCACCGACTACATCACGCTCATCATACTGACCCCCATGCTGATATACGTGGCCGTCAGCGCGCGTTCCTATCTGACCGACCACCTGACCGAACTTGTGGACATCAGCCTGTTTCAAAGCGTCGTGCGGGCCGCCCTGGGCGCCACGCCTTTCCTGTCCACGGTTTTCCTCGTCTGCATGGTGTACCTCATCCTGCCCAACCGCAAGATACCGGCCGGCCCCGTTCTGATTGCAAGCATCATCACCACGATCTGCCTCCGCGGGTTCCATAGCCTCTATATCCACCTGCAACAATACATGACGGGCTACAACGCCCTTTACGGAAGTTTCGCCGCCCTACCCCTGTTCCTGATATGGCTGCGTTTCAGCTGGCTTATCCTACTCGTGGGTGCGGAACTCAGCTTCAGCATCTACCGCCGCAACCAATATATCTTCGAGACCGACTACCGCCATCTGAGTGAGTTCCGCAAGAAAATCTACGCCCTGATGGTGACGAGCCTGCTCATCCGTCAGTTCGAAGCCAAACGGGGCGGTATGGACATCGCCGAACTCGCGCAACAGATCGGCGCCCCGCGGCCCTATCTCTACCGTATCGCGCAAGAGTTGACCCAAACCGGCATTCTGAGTTGCATCTACTTGGAAGACGACAGCTATACCGACCAGGCCCGCTACCAACCGGCCTTTGACACGCGCCTGTTGCGCGTGAGCGACGTGCTGACGGCCCTTGACCGCTACGACTACAACGACGAGTATCAGCCCGAAAACTCGCGGATATACGCGGTATTCGACACCTATCTGCAAACGCTGGGCCGCCGCTTCACCGCCTCGGACGCTGACTTTCTCGTTCGGGATTTCAAATGGTAAGCCCCAATTTCTCAAGCCAGGCTTGCACCGCCTTGCGGGCTTCGTCCTGCTGCTTCTGAGCCGTCGTGCCGCGCACCGCGAGTCCTTTCTCCACCGTGGCGCCCTTGCAGGTACCCGCCAGATTGCGCTCCGTGCCCGACAGGCCGCTGCCCTCGTGCGTGCAGAACGGCACGACGGTCTTACCGGCCCAATCGTGTTTTTCGAGGAACGTATAGACCGGCATCGGCATATCGCCCCACCAATTCGGATAGCCTACGAATATCACGTCGTAATCCTCCGCGGCGATGTCGCCCTTGATGGCCGGACGGGCGTTGGCCTCTTTTTCCTTCTTGGCCTCGTCCACACAGGCGTTGTACGTTTTCGCATAGGTTTTCTCCGGCACGATTTCAAAGAGCGTGCCGCCCGTTTCCGCCGCAATCATTTCCGCCACGATATGGGTGTTGCCTTTCGTGATGTTGCCTACGCCATAGTTCTCGCCCGTATGGGAGAAGAATACGACCAATACTTTTTTGTCTTTCATAGCGTTGTCCGTTTTAGCGTTGCCTTGCGCGAACGATACGGCAAACAGGGCCGACGCCAGCATCAAGGCGAACATAATGGTTAGTTTTTTCATGTCTATCGGTTTTGTTACAGGCAAAGATAGCCCTTTTTCGCCGGCCCCGGATTAAACGGATTACGGATTCTATGACCCGAATTACCGATTCCACCGTAAACCTTGCGTCCGACATACTGAAAAATCTTACCTTTGCAAACAATTCGCGAATGGATACCGCTATGGAAAAACCGCTCAACATAGAGACCGTGACGGCCTACAACGACCTGCTGGGTGTAGAGACGCTTCACCCGCTGGTCAGCGTCATCGACATGGCCCAAGTGAAACCCTTACGCCACCACCGCCATATTTTCGGCTTCTACGCCGTATTTCTGAAAGAAGCCAAATGCGGCGACTTGATTTACGGCCGGCAGTATTACGATTATCAGGAAGGCACGGTGGTCTGTCTGGCGCCCGGTCAGGTTATCGGCGTTGAGGACAACGGCGAGACGTTCCAACCCAAAGGTTGGGCCCTTTGCTTTCATCCCGACCTGATTCGCGGCACCTCCCTGGGCAGCCATATCAAGGAGTATTCCTATTTCTCCTACGAAGTGAACGAAGCCCTGCACCTTTCGCTCAAAGAGCGCGGCATCTTCATCGACTGCCTGCGCAAGATCCAACACGAGCTGGAGCACGGCATCGACCGCCTGAGCCGGCGGCTCATCGCGACGAACATCGAACTGCTGCTGGATTACTGCCTGCGGTTCTACGAACGGCAGTTCTTTACGCGCGAAACGGCCCACCACGATATTCTGACCCGCTTCGAAGCCCTGCTCAACCGTTACTTTGACAGCGACCGGCTCCGCACCGAAGGCCGTCCATCCGTCAAATGGTGCGCCAACGAGCTCTGCCTTTCCCCCAACTATTTCGGCGACCTAATCAAGAAGGAAACCGGCAAGACGGCTCAGGAATACATCCAGTTCCGCCTGATGGAAATAGCCAAAGACCTGGTGCTGAACCCCACGCGCTCCATCTCGCAGATTTCCTACGAACTCGGCTTCCAATACCCGCAGCATTTCACGCGTATGTTCAAGAAGACGGTGGGACAGACCCCGAACGAATACCGTCACCGACCGACGGCATAAAAAACGCCCCCGGAACGACAGGGTTCCGAGGGCGCGGTTTGTCTTTAAGGAGCCGGCTATATATTAGCCGATTTTCGACGCGACGATTTTCAAGATTTCCGCTTCGCGGGCCTCGGCTTGTTTGGCGATTTCCGCCGCCTTGCCCAGAATGTCTTTCTTGAACGCTTCGTCCTTGAGGCTGGAGGCGTTGATCTGCACGTTCAGGTGCGCGCCCAGCACGGCACTGCGGGCACAGAGCGCCCCCACGCCGGCATCGGTCACCGAATTGGGGTTACCGATTTCGGCCATGGCCTGTACGATGTCAAACGTCTTGAACGCTTCCTGCATCGTATGGAACGGCACCTCGGTCGCGTATTTCGTCGCTTCCTGGATGGCCGCGCTGCGCGCCGCCTTTTCCTCGTCGGTCTTCTTCGGCAGGCCAAAGGCATCCATAATCTTGTTGAACGCGTTGGTATCTTCATCCACAAGGTGCAGGAGCGCGTCTTTCATCGCCTGCCCCTTTTCGGCCCAAACGGAGAATTCTTCCCAACGTTCGTCCCAGCCGGCCTTGTGCGACGAGAGGTTGGCCACCATCGTGCCCAACGCGGCCGCCAAAGAGCCCATGTAGGCCGAAATCGAACCGCCGCCGGGCGCGGGCGACTCGCTCGCGGTTTCGTCGGCGAAGCCCGTACACGTCAAATCGACGAGTTTCTTCGTCTTGTTGTCGGCTTCCAGCAGGTATTCGATGATTTTCTCTTCCGGGTTGAACGGCTTGAGGTCGTCCAAGCCCATCGACTTGACGGCGATTTTGATGATTTCCGCCTCGCTGATACCCGCCGAACGCTGCTGTTTGGCCAAGTAGAACTTGCCGGCGTCGATGAGCGTCTTTTTCGGAATCAGGCCGACGATTTCGGCCCCCGTCACGCGCACGCCGCGCGCGGCCGCCTTGGCGAACACTTCTTCGTAGGCCACGTGAACCGGCGTCTGCGAGATATTCGTGATATTCATCGACACCTGCGCGATGCCGTATTCTTCGATAAACCAACCGATGGCCTTCGTGCCCTTGAGCGTGCCCGGAATCATGATAGGCTTGCCGTTTTCGTCTTTGAGCGGTTTGCCCGTCACCTTGCCGCCTTCACGGGCGGGACGGCCTTTCTCGCGGACGTCGAACGCAATGGCGTTGGCGCGGCGCGTGGAAGTCGTATTGAGGTTATAGTTGATGGCCACGAGGAAGTCGCGCGCCCCTACGGCCGTAGCGCCGGAGAACGCGTTGAACTCGGCGGGGCCGAAATCGGGCTTGCCCTCGGCCGTGGCTAATTTTTCTTTCAGGCCTTCGTATTCGCCGGCACGGCAATAAGCCAAATTGCGGCGTTTGGGGTCGAACGCGGCCGATTCGTAGCAGTAAACCGAAATGCCGAGTTCCTCGCCGATACGTTTGGCCAAGCGGCGCGCGTATTCGACGGTTTCCTCCATCGTGATGTTGGCCACGGGTACGAGCGGGCATACGTCGGTGGCGCCGAAACGCGGGTGGGCACCGTGATGCTGACGCATATCGATGAGCTGACCGGCCTTCTTGACGGCCTGGAACGCCGCCTCGATGACTTCATCCGGCGTGCCGACAAACGTGACGACCGTGCGGTTGGTGGCCGCACCCGGATCCACGTCCAACAACTTGACGCCGTCTATTTTCTCAATCTCGTCCGTAATCTGCTTGATGACGGACATATCGCGCCCTTCGCTGAAGTTGGGCACGCATTCAATTAACTTTTTCATATCTCGAATTGTTTTTTTATCAATCGCATAAAGGTTTCGCCCCGTTCCTCGAAGTTCTTGAAACAGTCGTAACTCGCGGCGGCCGGGCTCAACACGCAGGCCGTGTCGGGTGCGGTATGCGCCACCGCCCACGGCACGAGCGTTTCATAATCGTCGGTGCATAACGCCTCGGCCGGCAGGCCTTTGCGGGCCTTCAAGGCGGCCTGTATCCGACGCCCCGCCACCCCCACAAAAATAATACTTTTTATCGGATTTGCGTACAAGTAATCCACTAAGGGCGTATAATCAATTTCGCGGTCGAAGCCGCCGATTATCAGACAGCTGACGCCCTTGATGAATGACAGGCGGTTGACGCTCTCCACGGCCGCGATGCAGGCTTGCGGAATGGTGGAAATGGAGTCGTTGAAATAGTGCGCGCCGCCGTAACGCCCCACGTATTGCAGACGGTGCGGCAAGGGCTGGAACGAGGCCACGCGCGGCAGCATACGGTCGTAATGCCCGCCCGCCTGCGATGCCGCCAACAGTGCCGCCGCCAAATTGCGCTCGTTGTGTTCGCCTATGAGCGGATGCGGGGCGGAGAAATCGAAAACGGACGCGCCGTCGGCGGCCCGCAGGCCTTGGGGCGTCCACAGCAGCCGGTCAACGACCTCGAAGCCGCTTCGGCCGGCATAGGCCGCGGCGGCTTTCGCCTCCGTGCCGAATACGGCCATACGCACGGGTTGGCCGCGCTCCGCAAGCCGGGCGTCTATGAGCGGGTCGTCGCCGTTTACAATCAGACAGCCGCCGCCCGCGATATGCAGTTTGGCGCGCTGGTAGGTTTCGAAATCCGCATAGTGGTCAAGGTGCTCTTCGTAGAGGTTGAGCAAGACGCCGACGGCGGGCGCCGTCCGCACCTGTTCCAACTGGTGGGACGAGAGTTCGCAGACCACGCGGTGCGCCGGCGTGAGTTGCGGCAATATATCGAAAAAAGGGATGCCCATATTGCCGGCCAGCAGACAGGGGTATTCGGCCTGCAACAGATGGTATATCAGATGGGTGACCGTACTCTTGCCCTTGGTGCCCGTAACGCCCACACACTGCCGGCCGAAAAAGCGCAGGAACAGGTCGGCCTGGGAGGTCAGCGCCGGACTTTGCAACAAATCGGGGCGGTCTTTGAGACAGACGCCCGGACTTTTGACAATGAGCGGAAAGGCGGCCGCGGCCTCAATATAACTGTCTCCCGTCGCGAAATCGACCAACGGGTCGGCCTGCCAGAGTGCGGACGCACGCACGCCCTCGTTGCGGTCACAGACCGTAATCGGCAAGCGCGGATACAGCCGGCGCAACAGCCGGTAACTGCTCTCGCCCTCGCGGCCGGCGCCCAGCAGCGCCACACGCCCCGCCGGTAGTACGACCGTATCGAAAAGCCCCTTTAATGCCGAATCCTCCATACGCCGTTGCGATAGGTTATGCCTTGTCAAATATACGGGCCGTTTGCAGATAGCGGGTCAGCCCATCGAGAAATTCCGGCGGTAGCGCGTGCGGCGCGTACAGACCGCGCCATACCGCATCCGACACCGGCCGCCGCGCCGCCTCCGACGCGAAATAAGCGTCCAGCAGCGGATAGACGCCCGGCTCGGCCTCGGCTATCGGGCGCAACTGCTGCAACGCCCAATTGACTTCCGCCACGGTGCCCACACATTCAAACGGCTTGACGGGCGTTTCGCCGTCCAATTCCTTCAACAGCGGCAGCATCGTGGCATCGGCCAACAGGTTGCGGCCGAAGATACGCGCCAAATCGGCCTGCGGCAGAAAGGGCGAAAAGATGATGTAGGCGAACAGGCATTTGGCGCAGTGTCCGCACCATATATCCTGCTTGCTGCCCACGTTGCAGCTCTTGAACACCGCATGATAGGCCTTGCAATCGCTGAACACGCGCGCAATCGCCAGCTCGCTCAGCGGCCTCAGGAAACTGAAATAATAGAACGAGGGCGAAACGTAGTGCGCCACGTAGTTCCGAAAGTCCGACTCAAATTCAAACGATTTGGAATACTGGTGGTTGACGTTGCTGCCCGCCACCGTGCTTTCGTTCGCGCTGCTTTCGTTGGAGAGCGCGATGTAACGGCGGCCGCTCAATGCCGCCACCAACAGCGTGGAAAATGCCAGCAAGGCCGAAAACGGCGTATGGCCGTTGAGGAAGCCTTGGGCGTTGAGTTCGAGCAACAGCGGGTCGAGGCTGCGGTTCAGCACGGCGATGTCGTTTTCGGCCTTGCCGCCGGCCGCGCAGCAGGCCAGCGTGGCGCCGCGCGGGTTGAGGATGAGCGGCAAGAGGCCGTCCGCCCCTTCCGCCCGCGTATGCGACAATATCTCCCACGTTACGACCGAATCCTTGCCGCCGCCGATGGGCACCACCACGCGCGGCGCCAATGGCATTTCCACCGCCCCGCCGTCCGTAGCCGCCGCTTCCGCGGCCGCCCTGACCTTAACCGTCATGAAATCGGCCTGCGTCACACCGTGCAGCCCGTTCAGATAGAAATACTCGCCCAGCCCGTTGAAATAAAGTTTGCGCCAGAAGGCCACGGCGGCTTCGTCCAAACAAACGCCCGCCGGACAATGGATTTCCACGACGGGCGAAGCCGTGGCTTTCCAATAACTGACCAATTCGGCCAAACCGAGTTGAAACAACAGATTGCGCCACAAGGCCGGCGGCACGTTTTCCGCCGCATAGAACGGCCGTGCCGGCACGCGCCATTCGGGCCTGAAGACAAAGGCTTCCTTGCCATCGGCATCGTAAACGACGAAGCGGTAGCGCACATGAACGCTGTAAGCGGCCTTTTCCGCCTGCAAAGGCAAGATCTCATACCCTTCGTAAACGAACAAAGGGTATTGCCGACGGAGCCGCGCGTACAAATCCCGATTGTCTTTCATGGCTAAGCCAACATGGCCTTGACCAAAGCCTGCGCGCTTTGAAAAATATGTCCGAGCCGAACGCCGTTCAGCATATAGCACGGCGTTGTATATACCTTATTGGTCGCATCCGCGCTTACCTGCGTCTCCTCCGTGGCCTCGTGCACGCCGCCCATCGCCGTGATGTGCGCGGCCGTCCGCGGGTCTTTGCCAATCGTGAGTTTGACGCCCGGCAACAGATGCGCTAAAATGACGGGCGCGATGCACATCGCGCCGATCGGTTTGCCGGCGGCGTGCATCGCCAGCACCGCCTGCCGCACTTCTTCGTCCACCGTCATGCGCTCGCCGTCGGAAGCGTAAGTCGATAGGTTTTTGGCCGCACCGAAACCGCCCGGCAGAAGCAGGGCGTCGAAGTCGGCCGCTTGGAAAGAAGACAGCGGCGTAATCTCACCCCGGGCGATGCGCGCCGCCTCCACGAGCACGTTGCGTTCTTCGGCCATGGGTTCGCCGGTCAGATGGTTCATGACCACGGCCTGCGCCTTGTCGGGCGCGAAAATGGAATAAGAGGCGCCGTAGAGGTCTATCGCCAACAGCGCCATCATGCTCTCGCCTATCTCGCTGCCGTCAAACACGCCACAGCCCGATAGAATCACCGCTATCTTCTTCATATATACAATTTTTGACAGTTACTTACTATTCACTGTCCTTTAAGAAACGCTCTGCTTCCATCGCGGCCATACAGCCGGTGCCGGCCGCCACGATGCCCTGACGGAAATGCAAATCCTGAACGTCGCCGGCCGCGAATACGCCCGGTACGGACGTGCGCGTCGAACCCGGTTCGGTCTTGATATAGCCGTTGGGGTGCAGTTCGAGCTGGCCCTTGAACAGCGCCGTATTCGGCGTATGGCCGATGGCGACGAAGAAACCCGTGATGTCGATTTTCTTGTCTTCGCCCGTCTGTACGTTCTTCAGCAAAGCGCCGGTCACACCGCTTTCGTCGCCCAAAATCTCCTGCGTAACGTGGTGCCAAACCATTTCGATTTTCGGATTGCTCAACACACGTTCCTGCATCACCTTGGAGGCGCGCAGTTCGTCACGGCGGACAATCATATATACTTTATTGCAGAGATTGGTCAGGTAGCTGGCTTCTTCGGCCGCCGTATCACCGCCGCCCACTACGGCCACATCCTGGTTCTTGTAGAAGAAACCGTCGCAGGTGGCGCAGGCGGAAACGCCCTGTCCGTTGAATTTCTTTTCGGATTCCAAACCGAGCCAGTTGGCGGAAGCGCCGGTGGCCACGATGACCGTTTCGGCCAGAATCTCGGTCTTGTTCTCGGTTACGACACGGAACGGACGTTTGGAAAAGTCCACTTCCTCAATCGTGCCGGGACGGATGTCGGCGTTGAAACGCTTGGCCTGTTCGCGCAGGTCTTCCATGAGTTGGGGGCCGGAAACGCCTTTCGGGTAGCCGGGAAAGTTCTCCACTTCGGTCGTAATCGTCAACTGACCGCCGGGCTGGTAGCCCTCGTACAAAACGGGTTTGAGGTCGGCGCGCGCCGCATAAATCGCGGCCGTGAAGCCCGCGGGGCCGGAGCCGATGATTAAGCATTTTACAGTTTCCATAGTATCTATTGGTTTTGATTTTCAACTAAATCTTGACGGGGAACGTGCCGGGCGACGCCTGAAATCCCGTCATCGGAATCCCCGCGAGTTCCAGCACGACATACAGCATCAGGTACAGGCCGAACAGGAACAGCAACACGCCCACGATGCGGTTCACGATACGCATGGTCCGCGCCGTCATATAAGGTTTGAGCCGATAGGCTATCAGGCTCTTTATCAAATCCGTCGTCAGCACGGTCAACAGGGCGCAACCGAAAAACAGCACGACGTTCAGTTTGTTGATTTCGCCATGCTCCGTATTCTGCCCCATGATGATGCCCACCCAAAAGAACCAGAACAGCCACGTGGCCGGATTGGCCATATTGGTCAGGAAGCCGCGCAGAAAATCGACCCACCACGACGGGCCCTTGTATTCCTTCTTCAACTGGATTTCCCGCGACTTCTTCATAAAGGTTTCCTCGTTGACCCGCATACGGTAGGTGTAGATGCCGTAACCGACGAGAATCGCGCCACCCACCAGACCGATGATGTGCTTGGCCGTGGGCAGTTCGAACAGTTTGGCCGCCCCGTAGAACGAGATGCATACGAGCGCGGAATCACTCAGGAAGATGCCGAACGCCAAACGCATGGCGGCCTTGAAACCGTTGCGCAGGCTGGTCTGCACGAGCGAGAAGAAGGCCGGCCCCAGCATGACCGCCAGGCCCAACCCCAACAAAATCCCTTCCACGCACGTATGCCACATAATCCTAATTTCCGTTTTTCGTTTGACCCGACGCGCCCGCGCCTATGCCTTCGGCCTCGAACCGACACGGCAACAGGCGTCCGATACTTTCAAAAACCACTATCTTATGCCGGGACCCCTGCAATATCACGCGGATGGGCTGTCCGTAACGGCGTTCGTATTCCATCAGCGACTCCCGACAGGCGCCGCACGGGCTGATCGGATAGTCGGCCGCCTGTCCGTCGGCGGCCTGCGCCGCCACGGCCAAAGCCGCAATCGGCACCCCGGGATGGTTGGCGCCGGCCGCGAACACGGCCACCCGTTCGGCACAAAGCCCGGACGGGAACGCGGCGTTTTCCTGATTGCTGCCGCAAACGGTAAGCCCGTTCGCCAACCGCACGGCCGCGCCCACCCTGAAACCCGAATAAGGCGCATAGGCGTTCTCCACACAGCGGCGCGCCTGCTGCAACAAGGCCGCGTCAGCCGCCGGCAACGCCCGTTCGTCGTCGTATTCCTCGTAGTCTATCGTGATGGCTTTGCGCATCTTATCTTCTTTCCTTAAAAAACGCCTGCAACAGCGCACTGCTCTCCTCGGCCATAAGCCCGCCCTCGCAGCGGGTTTTGGGATGCAGCAGCGACGGCTGTACGCGCGTAAAACCGCGCTTGGGGTCGGCCGCGCCATAGACGATGCGGCTGACCTGCGTCCAATAGGCGGCGCCGGCGCACATACAACAGGGTTCGAGCGTTACATACAGCGTGCAGTCGGTCAGGTACTTGCCGCCCATGTATTCGGCGGCGGCCGTAAACGCCTGCATCTCGGCGTGCGCCGTGGCGTCGTGCAGCGTCTCGGTCAGGTTGTAGCCCTTGCCGATAATTTGACCTTCGGCCACGACCACGGCACCCACCGGCACCTCGCCGGCTTCCAAGGCCCGCTGCGCCAATTTGAACGCCTCCCGCATAAAATAGCGGTCTTCCTGCTCCGTTGTCTCTTGCACGGTTTTGTCGTTTTACCCAACCTCCAAAGTTAAGCCAAAACCCCGATATAAACAAATTTTGAAATTATGGCGGACTTTTGCTAATTTTGTCGGTATCCCGATTTTCATCGCCCATGAAGAAAAAACACATCGCCTTTTCGCGGGTGGCCAACCGGCTCAACCTCGTATTCGTCTTCATTACGGCGATTCTGCTGGCCATTACGTATTGGTACACGCAGGTCATGATTTCCAGGATACAGTCGGAGGAACAGCTCAAAATCCGCAACTGGGCGGCTTCGTTGCAACAACAGACCGAGCTGATGGAATACACGCGCACGCTGTTCGCCAATTTGGAGTTGGAGGAGCGCAAATACGCCATGATATGGTCGTATGCCTACGAACGTCTGCTTTCCACCAACACCTCGCCTCAGGAATTCGATTTCTTCATCCGCATCATCTCCGACAACCACTCCATTCCGTTCATGGTCGTGGACGGAAAAGGCCATATCATAGAGGCGCACGGCGAAACGTTCGAAGTAACCGACAGCCTGGCGGTGGAAACGCCGCGCTACAACGAATACACGCATTACGACCCCATTTCCGTGACGGCGGAAACCGAACGCTATCTGTTCTACTATAAACCCTCGGCCACGTTCATCCGGCTACACAACCTGCTGGAAGAACTGTCCCGCTCGTTCAGCATTACGGCGGCCGCGGAATTCATCTCGGCCCCCATCGTCATCACCGACGAATCCCGCACGCGCATCATCCAGTACGCCAACATCGACCCCAACCGGTTTTACAGCCGAAAGAGCATAGAGCGGTTGCTTGACCGCATGAGCGAGGACAACCCGCCGATTGTCATCGACGGTTTGGAGGACACGCGCGGGAAAATGTATGTCTTCTACAACGCCTCGCCGCTGTTGAGGGGCTTGCGCTATCTGCCGGTCGTGCTGTCGTTCGCGCTGTTCGCGCTGCTTATCGGCATCGCGTTCCTGTTCAACCTTTCGCGCCGCAACGAGCAGAATCAGGTTTGGTGGGGCATTTCGAAAGAGACGGCGCACCAGTTGGGCACGCCGCTGTCCTCGCTGTTGGCTTGGATTGAATACTGCAAGCTACAGCCCGACGAGCCGCTCGCGCCCGATACACTGGCCGAAATGGAAAAAGACGTATTGCGTCTGCAAATGATCGCGCAACGGTTTTCCCAAATCGGCTCCATTCCGGAACTGAAGGCCGAGAACATCATGCCGGTCATCTACCGCGCCATTACTTACCTTAAGGTGCGGACTTCCAAGCACATCCATTATCACATCTCCCCGGCCGAAAACGAGACGGTTTACGCCTACCTCAACGCCGACCTGTTTGAATGGGTTATCGAGAACCTTTGCAAGAACGCCGTGAACGCCATCGGCGGCGGCGAGGGCGACATTTTTGTGGAGATTCAGACCGACCAGCAACAGGTGTACATCGACATACGCGATACGGGCAAGGGGATGCCGCACAATATGTTCTCCTCCATTTTCGACGCCGGCTTCACGACCAAGACGCGCGGCTGGGGGTTGGGCCTGACGCTGAGCAAACGCATCGTCAAATCGTATCACAAAGGCCGCATTTACGTCAAATCATCGGTGGTGAACGAGGGTACGACGTTCCGCATCGTGCTGAACGCGGCCCCGCCGCCCGAAACCGAAACGCAGGCATGAGCGCGGCCGGGCTTTACATCCATGTGCCTTTCTGTGAAGCGAAGTGTATCTACTGCGCTTTTTACTCGGTGGCCGACCCGACCTATCGGCACGCCTATGTCGAAGCGGTGCTGCGCGAAGCGGCCCAGCGGCTTTCGGAGCCGGACACGCCTTGGCGCGAACGCGTTTTCGACAGCCTCTATCTTGGCGGCGGCACGCCCTCGGTGCTGTCCATCGCCGACTGCGTGCGGCTTTTCGAAGGGCTGAACCGGCTGTTCCGTTGGAGCGCATCGCCCGAAATCACGTTTGAACTCAATCCGGAGCACCGCGGCCTGATGGCCGACCTCAAACGGCATACGCCCGTAAACCGGCTCAGCATGGGCATTCAGTCGTTCCGCGACGAACGCCTGCGCTTCATGCGCCGCCGACACAACGGCAGCGAGGCGCGGGCCGCCATCGAAACGGCGGCCGCCGCGGGCTTCGACAACCTCTCCATCGACTTGATCTACGGACTACCCGATATGACGGCCGACGAATGGACGGAACAACTGGACACGGCGGCCGCCTACCGCCCGCCCCACCTCTCGGCCTACGCGCTGACCGTGGAACCGGGCAGCCTGTTGGCCCGTCAGGTGGAACGGGGCCTCTGCCGCGTGCCTGACCAAGACGTGCTGGCCGCGCAATACGGGCAGCTGACCGCCTGGGCGGAACGGCAGGGCTACACGGCCTACGAAGTGTCGAACTTGGCGTTGCCCGGCCATGAAGCCCGTCACAACAGCCGCTATTGGGATGTGCGCACGCCCTATCTGGGGCTGGGCCCCGGCGCGCATTCGTTTTGCCGTCTGCCGTCGGCGGCCGCCCGCCACGACGCGACTTCGGCCGTCGCCGTGCGCCGCGCCAACCGCCCCGATGTCCGCGCCTATGTCTCAACGCCCTACGGCCCCACCCATTTTGAGCAGGAACGGCTGAGCAAAACCGACCTCTACCACGAATACGTCATGACGGCGCTGCGCACGGCGGCCGGGCTCGACAAGGGCCGTCTCGCCGCCCTGCCCGCCCCGCTGCGGCAAGCCTGTCTGAAAAACCTGCAGCCGTTATTGTCCGAAGGCCTGCTCACGGAGACCGAGACGGCCTACCGCCCCACCCCGGCCGCGCGCTATCGCGCCGACGGCCTCGCGCTTTCCTTTTTCTGACAAAATGCGTATCTTCGCAAGCCCCGCGCCGAAACCGCGGTAGGTTCACACGGAATCATGACACGAAGAATCATTGTCTGTTACCTTTTTTGGATGGCCTTGTGCGCCACCTGTCTTTGGGCCCAAAACACCGGTAAGATATCGGGGCGGACGCTGGAGGCGGACAACCGCAAGCCGCTGGAATTCGTCAACATCGCCGTCTTTGTGGCCGATGACGGCAACCGCTTGGTGGGCGGCGGCATCACCGACGAACTCGGCCGCTTCAACATAGACCGCCTGCCGCTCAACCAACCGCTCTACGTCCGCGCCAGCTCGATGGGCTTTGAGGAAATCAAGACGGGCACGTTCCAACTCTCGGCCGGCCGCCCGACGCGCAAACTCGACGACATGACGATGACCTCCACGGCCATCGCGCTCAACTCCGTCGAAATCAAGGGGCAGAAACGCATGATAGAATACGCGCTGGACAAGAAGGTGGTAAATGTGGAGCAATCGCTCGTAAGCGAGGGCGGCACGGCCACCGACGTCTTGCAAAACGTGCCTTCCGTGACCGTGGACGAAGAGGGCAACATCTCGCTCAAAGGCAGCGACAACGTGACGATTCTCATCGACGGCCGCCCCGCCGTCCTGTCGGGCTTGGGGCTGGATCAGATTTCGGCCGGTTCCATCGAAAGCATCGAAATCATCTCCAACCCGTCGGCCAAATACAACCCCGAGGGCATGGCCGGCATCCTCAACATCCGCACGAAAAAGCGCCTGAACCGCGATTTCAACGGCATCGTCAACCTTTCGACGGCCACGTCCAACCAACACAGCCTGTCCACGAACCTCAGCTTCGGCTTGGGCAAGGTCACGCTGTTTACTTCGGCCGACCTCAACTTCCGCGAACGCCTGTTCGAAGGTTCGACCTCGACGCGCAGCCTCCAAAGCAATCCGCTGTTTCCCGACGACAATATGGAATGGGAAACGGGCGAGAGCAACGGCCGCCGCCGCGGCCTGGGCGGTCAGGCCAAGGTGGGCGCGGACTGGCGTATCTCCGACAAGGATTTGTTTACCGCCAGTTTCAGCGGCGGCCTTTGGTACAACAACCGCCGCAACGAGACGCCCGGCACGCGCACGGCCTCTTACTTCGACCCGACGGGTGACCTCCGCCGCGACAGCAAGGACGACCCGACCGACTACCACTGGTACGAGACGCTGGGCAACACGTCCGACGGGCAAGGCCGCTGGGCGCAGTTCAACACCGCCCTGTCCTACCGCCACCAATTCGCCCACAAGGAGCAGGAGCTGACGATTGACGCGACGCTCGACTACCACAACCCCGACAACCAAACGACGATGTACCGCACGGTAACGGACGAAATCAACGGGGTTTCGACCGAAAGCGTGCAGACGACGCATTCCCAAGGCGACGGTTTGGATTTCGACGGACAAATCAACTACGCGCACCCGTTCGGCGAGCGATTCAAACTGGAAGTCGGCTATCAGGGCAAGGTACGCTACAACCGCAGCATTGACCGCGAGGATGCCCGGCTCTATGCGTTTCAGGACACGTCCATCGACTTCGGCTATACCGAACAGAACCACGGCGTCTATGCCAACTTCGGCGGCAAAATCAAGAACTTCAGCTTTCAAATCGGCGGGCGCATGGAAGTGGCGGCCATGAACGCGCAGACCGTTTCGGAACGCAACGACACGGCCTTCAATTATTTCATACCGCGTTTCTATCCGGCCGTACACCTCTCCTATAAGATAGGCACGCTGCAGGAAATCCAGCTGAGTTATACGCGGCGCGTGAACCGGCCGCGCCCGTGGAACCTCAACCCCTTCGTCAACTACGACAATTATCCCTCGTCCATCTCGATGGGAAATCCCGACCTGAAACCCGAAGACATCCACTCGCTGGAACTGAACTACTCGCTGTTCTACAAGGGCAGTTCGTTCTTCGTGACGGTCTATTACCGCCGCGTGGAGGACGTTATCCGCCGCTATACTTACGAACGGGAGGACGGCGTGCGCGTGCAGACCTACCTCAACTATACGAGCGGCACCAACTACGGCTTCGACCTCTCCTACGAACAGCGCGTGTTTCCGTGGTGGCGGTTCAGCCTGAACGGCAGTCTGTATCAGAACATCACACGGGGCGCGGAAGACCCGTCGCTCAATTCGGAGGGGCTGAGCTACCAACTGCGCTTCAACACGACCTTTTCGTTCAAATACGACATCAACCTGCAGCTGTCGTGCCGCTACCGGGGACCCAACTATTTCGGGCAAAACTATATGGCGCCTAACTTCTCGGCCGAACTGGCCGCGCGGAAAGGCTTTTTCAAAAACCGCTTTACCGTGGGCTTGCGCGTAAGCGACCTCTGCCATACGATGCGGTTCGACCATACGGTAACCGGCAGCAACTTCGTGACGGAAAGCCACCGCCGGCCGAAACGCTCGACGGCCCTGTACCTGACGCTCTCGTACAAAATCAACCAAGGGCTGAAACGCAGTCAACGCCCGGCCGCCCAATCGGACATGGGCGACGGCGGCATGGACGAAATGTAAACGACTTCGATATGAAAATCATCTGCATCGGACAGAACTACCGCGCCCATATCGCCGAGCTGAAACACGAGGTGCCGGCCCAGCCGGTGTTCTTCTTCAAGCCCGACACGGCCCTGCTGGTACGCAACCGGCCTTTCTACCTGCCGGAATTCTCGCAGGAAATCCACTACGAAACCGAAGTCATCCTGCGTATCGGCAAGGTGGGCAAATATATCCCCGAAAAATATGCGGAAGATTTCTTCGATGCCGTGAGCCTCGGCTTCGACTTTACGGCGCGTGACCTGCAACGCCGTTGCGTTGAGAAAGGCTTGCCGTGGGAAATCAGCAAGAGTTTCGACCAGTCGGCCGCCATCGGCCGCTGGATTCCGAAAGAAGAACTGCCGCCCGTCTCCAACCTGCACTTTCATCTGAACCTGAACGGCAACAAGGTGCAGGACGGCTTTACGGGCGATATGCTGTTCGGCGTGCCGCGCCTGATCAGCTACGTGTCGCAGTTCATGACGCTGCACATGGGCGACATCCTGTTTACGGGCACGCCCGTGGGCGTGGGCCCCGTCCATATCGGCGACCGACTCGAAGCCGTACTCGAAGGGCTGGACGTGCTGCGCTGCGAAATCAAATAAAGTCCAAAACAAACGGCCGGACACTTTCGTATCCGGCCGTCCTTCAATACTGATGGCAAAAACCGCTTAGTCCAAAGCGGCCACACCGGGCAACACCTTGCCTTCCAGATATTCCAGCATCGCGCCACCGCCCGTGGATACATAGCTCAAGTCTTTGGCCAAACCCAACTGGTTGGCGGCCGCCACGGAATCACCGCCGCCCACGGCCGAATAAGCGCCTTTCTTGGTGGCTTCGCCGATGGCCTTGCCGATTTGCAACGTACCGGCCTGGAAGTTCGGCATCTCGAAAACGCCCAACGGGCCGTTCCACAGCACCGAAGCCGAACCGGCTATGACCTTCTCGAACATCGCGCGCGTTTCCGGCCCGATATCCATACCTTCCCAGCCGTCGGGAATGGCCATCGTGGGCACGCACTGACGGTTGGCCTCGTTCTTGAAATCGTCGGCGCACACCGTGTCTTTCGGCAGATAGAGTTTGACGCCCTTCTTCTCGCAGGCCGCCATCACCTCGCGCGCTACATCCATCTTGTCGTCCTCGCAAAGCGAACGGCCGATTTTGCCGCCCTGCGCCTTGATGAACGTATAGGCCATACCGCCACCGATAATCATGTTATCGACCCGGTCTATGAGGTTCTGCAACACGTCTATTTTGCTCGACACCTTGGAGCCGCCGATAACGGCCGTAAACGGATGCGCGGCGTGGTGCAACAGTTTTTCCAGATTCTCCACTTCGTGCGCCAGCAGCTTGCCCGCATACTTTTCGGTGGGGAAGAATTTGGCGATGACGGCCGTCGAAGCGTGAGCGCGGTGCGCCGTACCGAAGGCGTCGTTCACATAGGCGTCACCCAAATCGGCCAGATAGCGCGCGAAGGCTTCATCGCCCTTGGTTTCGGCCTTCGTGAAACGCAGGTTCTCCAACAGCAGCACGTCGCCGCCTTTCAAGCCGGCCGCGGCCTGCACGGTCTTATCCGTAAACACGTCTTGGTTGAATTGCACGGGGCGACCCAACACCTCTTTCAGACGGGCGGCCACAGGCGCGAGGCTGTAGTCGGCCTCGAAGCCGGTACCGGCCGGACGGCCGAGGTGCGACATGAGAATCAAGGCCGCGCCTTGTTCCAAAAGGGCTTTCAATGTGGGCAGACTTTCCCGGATACGGGTTTCGTCCGTGATGCGGCCCGTGGCATCGATGGGCACGTTGAAATCGCAACGTACCAACACTTTCTTGCCGTCGAAACGGCCTTGTTCTATTGTTTTCATATGTTTTGATTTTTGATGCGTTTTATCATGTCTTCGGCCAAGGCCAACGCCTTTTCCTCCGTCGCGCTCTCCGCATACAGGCGGATGATGGGCTCGGTGTTGGACTTGCGCAGATGCACCCACTCCTTGCGGGCGGGGAAACTGATTTTAAGGCCGTCCTCCTTGCAGATTTCCACGGCCTCCGACGCGCCTTGGAATTGCCGTTCCAATCCCGCCAGCAGGGCCGGGATGTCGGTGTCGGGCGTCAGTTCCATCTTGTGTTTGGCAATCGTATAGTCGGGATAGCGTTTCTTGAGTTCGCTCAGGCTGAGACGGCCACCCTGCGCGGCACGCAGATGCGCCCAATGCGTCAGGAACAGGGCCACGCCCACGAGCGCGTCACGGCCGTAATGCAAGGGCGGATAGATGACGCCGCCGTTGCCCTCGCCGCCGATAACGGCCCCTTCGGCCTTCATCTTGGCCACGACGTGCACCTCGCCCACGGCCGAAGCCGCGTAACGGCCGCCGTATTGTTCGGCCACATCGCGCAACGCGCGCGAAGAAGACAGGTTGGAAACCGCCGCGCCCGACCGCAACGAAAGGATATAGTCGGCCACCGTCACAAGCGTGTATTCCTCGCCGTACAGCACGCCGTCCTCGCACATGAACGCCAAACGGTCCACGTCGGGGTCAACCGCAATCCCCGCGTCCGCCTTGTGCCGGCGAACCGCCTCCGACAGACCGGTCAGGTGCGCGGCCAAGGGTTCGGGATTATGCGCGAAACGACCGTCGGCCTCGCCGTTGATGACCTCGACCTGTTCCACGCCCAAGGCCTTGAGCAGGGCCGGTATGGCCAGACTGCCCGTCGAATTGACCGGGTCAACGACGAGCTTGAAGCCGGCCGCCTTGATGGCGGGCACGTCCACGTCTTTGAGCGCCACCACCTTGGCGATATGTTTTTCTATGGAAGCCGCATCCCGTTCCATGCCGCCCAACGCCTCCACGGCCGCATAGGCGGTTTCGTCAAGGTTCTCCGAACGGCGTACGACTTCGGCGCCCTCCTCGGCATTGAGGAACTCGCCCTCGGCATTGAGCAATTTGAGCGCGTTCCACATCACGGGGTTATGGCTGGCCGTCAGCATGATGCCGCCGCAGGCCTGATGTTCCGTTACCGACAGTTCTATCGTCGGCGTTGTGGTCAGCCCCAAATCGACCACATCCACACCCATGCCCATGAGCGTGCCGTTGACGAGCGATTGCACCATCGGCCCAGAAATGCGGGCGTCGCGCCCCACCACCACCTTGAGCCGGCGACCGGGAAAGCGCTGTTTGAGAAAGGCCGCGTAAGCCGTCGTGAACTTGACGGCGTCCAAGGGCGTGAGGTTGTCGCCCGTGCGGCCGCCGATCGTGCCGCGGATACCGGATACGGATTTTATGAGTGTCATCGCGATAGGCTTATTTGGCGGTATGGATATGGTATGCTTTCATCGTGTTCATGAGCAGGGCCGCGATCGTCATAGGGCCTACGCCGCCCGGCACCGGGGTAATGGCGCTGCACTTGGGTGAAACCGACGCGTAATCCACGTCCCCTACGAGTTTGAACCCGCTAGCTTTGGCGCCGTCCGGAATCCGGTGCACGCCCACGTCTATAATCACCGCGCCTTCCTTCACCATGTCGCCCTTGACCATTTCGGGCTTGCCGACGGCCGCGATGAGGATGTCGGCCTGCGTGGTCATGGCCTTGAGGTCGGGCGTCTTGCTGTGGCATACCGTGACCGTGGCGTTGGCATGGGCCGCATTGCGCGACATGAGCAGGGCCATCGGCGTGCCGACGATGTGGCTGCGGCCGATGACGACGCAGTGTTTGCCCGCCGTCTCGATATCGGCGCGTTTCAACAGTTCCATGATGCCGCAGGGCGTGGCCGGGATGAACGTATCCTGTCCCAACACGAGCTTGCCCATGTTGCAGGGGTGGAAGCCGTCTATGTCCTTATCGGGCCGGATGGCCGCGATGACCTTGTTTTCGTCTATATGCTTCGGCAACGGCAGCTGCACGATGAAGCCGTCCACTTCGGGGTCGTTGTTCAGGAATTCCACGGCGGCCAACAAATCGGCCTCGCTGATGGTTTCCTCGTAACGATAGACCGAAGACGTCATGCCGACCAGGCGGCAGTTCTTCTCCTTGCTGGCTACATAGGTCTCGCTCGCGCCGTCGTGGCCCACGATGATGGCCGCCATGTGGGGCACCCGTTTGCCGCCGTCTATGAGCGCGGCCACCTCGGTCGCGATTTCCTTCTTGATGGTTTCGCTGATTGCTTTACCGTCTATGATTTTCATTTATGCTGGTTTTACGTCTTTGTTATCGCTTATCTGCCACGGAAATTAGGACGGGCGCCCGGCTTCATCTTGCTGACCGTCTTCATTACCTTCTTCGTGTCTTCCAACTGTTTGATGAGTTTGTTGACCTGCGCCAAATCGGTACCGCTGCCGTCGGCAATCCGCTTGCGGCGCGGCGCGTTGAGCACCTGCGGGTTGGCGCGTTCGTAGGGCGTCATCGAACAAATCATGGCCTCCACGTACTTGAACGCATCGTCGTCGATATCCACATCCTTGATCATCTTGCCCATGCCGGGAATCATGCCCATCAGATCCTTGATGTTGCCCATCTTCTTGATCTGCTGTATCTGCTTGTAGAAATCGTCGAAATTGAAATCGTTGGTGCGGAACTTCTTCTGCAGGCGGCGCGCTTCCTCCTCGTCAAACTGCTCCTGCGCCTTTTCCACAAGCGAAACGATGTCGCCCATGCCCAAAATACGGTCGGCCATACGCGACGGGTAGAACACGTCCAAGGCCTCCATCTTCTCGCCCACGCCCACGAACTTGACCGGCACCTGCACGGCCGCCCGAATCGTCAAGGCCGCACCGCCGCGCGTATCGCCGTCCAACTTCGTCAGAATCACGCCCTCGTACTGCAAGCGGTCGTAAAACGCCTTGGCCGTGTTGACGGCATCCTGACCCGTCATCGCATCGACGACGAACAGCGTTTCCTGCGGATGAACCGCCTCCTTGATACGGCTGATTTCGTCCATCATCTCCTCGTCCACCGCCAGACGGCCGGCCGTATCCACAATCACGACCTGAAACGCGTTCTCCTTGGCGTAACGCACCGCGTGTTCGGCTATCTTGACGGGATTCTTCTCGTCCGGCTCGCTGTACACCTCGGTGCCGATCTGCGCGCCCAACGTCTTGAGCTGGTCGATGGCCGCCGGACGATAGACGTCGCAAGCCGTAAGCAACACTTTCTTGCCTTTTTTCTGTTTGAGATACAAGGCGAGTTTGGCCGAGTGCGTCGTTTTACCGGAACCTTGCAGACCCGCCATGAGGATGACCGTCGGCGTGGTCTTGAGGTTGAGTTCGGCTTCGGTGCCGCCCATCAAGGCCGTCATCTCGTCGTGGACGAGCTTGACCATCATCTGACCCGGCGAAACGGCCGTCAGCACGTTCATGCCCAAGGCCTTTTCCTTGACCGTATCCGTAAACTGCTTGGCTATCTTGAAACTGACGTCGGCATCCAACAGCGCGCGGCGCACTTCCTTCAACGTCTCCGCCACGTTTATCTCGGTAATCCTGCCCTGCCCCTTGAGGACCTTAAAGGCCCTGTCTAACTTATCCGAAAGATTCTCAAACATATAAATGAAAAATGTATCGTTGCACAAATTTAGTGTAAATTGAGCGTAAAAACAAAAAGGGCGGCCTTTCGACCGCCCTTACCTTAAAACCGATTCGGCACTACCGTTTTACGATACGCCGAACCGACACGCGGTTGCCCGCCGTTATACGGAGGATATAGAGGCCGCTCCTTTCAAGCGTCAACGTGACCCTACCCGCGCCGACTTCCTTACGGAGCAGGCGGCGGCCGTCGGTCGTCAACAGCTCCAGAACCGACGGTTCGGCCACCTCAACGTGCAACAGGCCCGTCGTCGGGTTCGGATAAGCCGACGTCAGTAGCGTTGCGTCAAGCGCCTCGTTGGCGGTCGAGTCGCTGGGGGTGGACGGGTCGTCAGGCGTATCGGGCTCGCCCGGCACGATCGGGTCGTCCGGCTCGGTCGGTTCATCCGGTACCGTAGGCTCGTCAGGAATGTTCGGGTCGTCCGGTGTATTCGGGTCGTCCGGGGTGTTCGGATCTTCCGATTCCTTGACCGTCACTTTGCAGACCGCCGTAAAGTTGCCGTCCGTTGTCGTAACCGTGATGTCAGCCTCACCGGCCGCCACCGCCGTTACCAAACCGGTTTCACTTACCGTGGCTACAGCCTCATCAGAACTCGTCCACGTTACGGTCTTGTCCGTCGCATCGGCCGGTGCCACCGTCGCCGTCAGTTGCAGGGCTTCGCCGCCCACCGTCAACTCGGCCGTCGGCCTATCGAGCGTTACGCCCGTTACCGGCGCCGGATGCCTAACCGTTACGATACACGTATCGGCCAAACCGCCGTCTTTTGTCTTGACAATGACGAGGGCTTTGCCGGCCGATACCGCCGTCACCACGCCCTTCGCGCTGACCGTGGCCACCGCATCGTCCGTGGATTCCCACGTTATGCGCTTGTTGGACGCGGTTTCGGGCAACACTGTAGCCGTCAGCATCCGTCCCGAGCGACCCAACGTGAGCGT
The DNA here is from genome assembly GCA_964442435.1 of uncultured Bacteroidaceae bacterium. Taxonomy (GTDB): domain Bacteria; phylum Bacteroidota; class Bacteroidia; order Bacteroidales; family P3; genus CAMXAS01. The sequence goes on from CAYTZG010000001.1 coordinate 205,143, forward strand.
AATGGCCTTACTGCTGACGATGACGTCCGTTACCGGGTTCGCGGTGACATTGGAAACCGAAACCACACAGGTGTCGGAAAAACCGCCGTCCTCGGCCGTGACGATGATTTTCGCCTCGCCGTTACCCACCGGCGCGACCGTTCCCCTTGTATTGTCCGATACCGTTGTGCTGACCGTTGCCACGGACTCGTCCGTGGAAGTCCATATCAAGGTTTTGACGGAAGGCGCCGTCGGCGTCAGCACCGCGACCAAACGCTGGGTCTTGCCGTTTTCGATGCTGAGGGTCTTTTTATTGAGACGCACCCCTTCCACATCGACTTTCTCCACCGTTACCACACAGGTATCGGTAAAATGGCCGTTAACCGTCCGAACAATCACCTTGGCCGTTCCACGGCCTTGCGGCGATACCGCGCCATAGGCATTGACCGTCGCCACGGTTTCATCGGTGCTTTCGTAGGTAACGGTGTTGATGCTGGCATTGGCCGGCGTTACCGTCGCCGTCAAATTGGCACCGCTCCCCTTATACATCAAGACCAGTGTTTTGGGACTGAGCGTTACGCCCGTTACCGGTACGATATCGACTGTCAGCGACTGGGTGGCGGTTTTACCGCCGTCTGCCGTCGTAACGCTAATGGTGACAGAGCCGGGCATGAGCGCCGTTACCATCCCCGTTTCGCTGACCGTGGCGATGGTTTCGTCGGAAGAAGCCCAGCTTACGGTTTTGTCCGTGGCGTTTTGCGGCGATACCGTCGCCGTCAGTTGCAGGCCGTTTTTCCCTACGGTGGTGGTTGCCGCGGCGATACTTACGCCAGTTACGGCTACCGGAACCACCTTTACCTGACAGTTAGCGGTCAATCGACCGTCTTGGGTGCCCACGGTGATTTGGGCTGTACCGGCCGCCAAGGCCGTCACCACCCCCGTTGCGCTGACCGTCGCCACGGCCGAATTGGAAGAGGTCCAATATACATCTTCCTGCGAACCTGCCGGCAACACGGTCACGTTCAACGCCATATCGTCGCCCACATTCATTTCCACCTCGCTTTGGCCCAAAGCGACGCTCGTCAGGGGCGTACATACGGTTACCCTACAAGTATCGGTAAAACCGCCCGCCGCGGTCGTGACGATGATTTTGGCCTCTCCGACCGTTACGCCCGTTACCACGCCGGCCGCATCCACCGTCGCCACCGCCTCGTTCGTGGACGTCCAGCTTACGCTCTTGTCGGCTTGTGTCGTCACCACACGCGGATACAACGCCAACCGACTGCCGGCGTTGACTTTTGCCACAGGCTGATTCAACGAAACGCCCTCACTGCCCAAGGCCCAAAAGCCTCTGGAGTCGTTCTTGTAATACATCGTGCCATAGTGGTCCATTACCATCGAATGGGTGCACCACTGAAGCCTGGGGGCATTCCATTTGTATTGGATATGGGGTTCGGTATTGCCTTCGAAATCGCGCAGGCAGACCAAACTGCCCTGTTCATTGTTCAAGCATACATAGATATATACTTCATGCCCGTTTGCCTCGGTGGCGAAAGCGGTATTGATGACCGGCGTGGATTGCGAAATGCCGCCTATCTCCACGGCATATATCTTTTCCAACGATTCGGCATCGAATACATCCAAACCGCCTTTCCTATCGTCCATCGTGCCGGAGGTAACATAAACCCGACCGTTATAGACGGTAGGCGTCGTCGTGGCCTGACAGGCAACGTCGGCAACCCGCTTGGAAGCCTCGTCGAACGTGCCGTCAGAATTAAGCCTTACCGAATAGACTTTTTTCGTTTCCCGTCCCGTAAAGAACAGACGGCCCGTTTGGGCATCGTAGGACGTGCCGCTGCGGAGGGTGGCTTTCGCCATATCGGGCGCCACGGCCCATGCGTCGATGACTTTGCCCGTAAGGCGGTTGTAGGAACGCATCACGCCATCGTCGCCGCCCACAAAAATGCAGTCATCCACAATGGTACCGCCGCTCCAATAGAAGCCCGTATTGTCCGATTGCCATACCGGCGTCTTGATTTCATCTTCCACTTCCGGGTCATCGTCGTCTGTGGAGAGGCAATAATAGACGCCCGTGGAGCGGCTGCCGCCCGTCCATGTGCCGGTATAGATATAGCCGTCATGGTAAACAATCGGGCTGAGGTGCTGGGTGCCGAATTCCACTTTCGACTGCCAAAGCGGTTTGAGCGTAATGGCGTCGAAGGCTTGGGTAACCCCGCCTTCCAAGGGAACGAAAATCTTGCCGTCGCCATAGGTTATCATCGAAAAGAAGCCGATGCCGCCCACCATCTCGTGTTCGGCAAGCAAAGAGCCATCGTTCAACGAAATCTTGAGGATTTTATTGCCGGCGGTGTTGTACATATAATCGCCCACGATAATCGGTTGCCCGCTGTTTTCGGTAAAGGGATATTCCCATTTCACCGACACCTGATTGCCGGCCATGGCCAAAGGCAAATCCACAATCGACTGATGTTCTGGATTCTTGTACATCTGTCCCCAATAGACTTCCGAATCCAAAGAATTGAACGGCATAACCGCTTCGTAAGGCATACGCGGCAACGTCCCTTCAAACGAGCCCTGTATAACCGCATACGACCATCCATCCACACTGCCATCGGTCAGGTGACGGGAAGAGGCGCCCCAATTGGAATACGAAAACGCTTCCGAAATATCGTCTTTTACCTGATACGACCAATAGCCTTGATACCACCCCGCCCGCCACAGGGCGTCGGGCTCCGAACACGTCCAATAATCGTAGTTGTAGGCATCGGTCGTCACGATACCGTTTTCCGGCTTATAAGACACCGGCGTCTCATCGTCCGGCGCATACACAAGTTCCGTTTCGTCAGGGTTATCCGCGTTGAATCCGAGGCCGGCAATCGTATGGCCCAAATTGGTGACATGCGTCAGAAGCGTAAAACGCGGATCGGCAGTAGCCACGGCCGATACCATATCGTAACCCGTGGCTTCGCCGTCCCAGCGGTAGCCCCATACCAGCGCGTGGTCCAATTTGCCATCGTGCCAATCCACCACCAAGGCCGCCCGGTTTGCGCCCTCGCCCACCCAAAATTGGATGTCGTCGAACGAAAAGGTGGCGCCGTCCGCCGTTGCCACGCGCGCCGAAAACGTCCGCGCGGCCGCTTGCGGCTGTTCCAAATCGGGGCGTTCGTGTCCCTGTACTTTCAGCGGCGCCGTTTGGGCGAAAGCGGTGGCGACCGCAAGTATATATACAGCCGCCACGCTTATGATTCGTGCTTTCACTCTCATCGCCGCTTATCTTTTAACAATCCGTTGTACGGCCACGCGGTCGCCCGCCGTTACACGGAGGATGTAGAGGCCGTTCTTTTCAAGCGTCAACGTGACCGTACCCGCGCCGACTTCCTTGCGGAACAGGTGGCGGCCGTCGGTCGTCAACAGTTCCAGAACAGCCGGTTCGGCCACCTCAACATACAACAGGCCCGTCGTCGGGTTCGGATAGGCCGACGTCAAGAGCGATGCGTCAAGCGACTCGTTGGCGGTCGGTTTTGCCTTGACCGTTACTTTGCACACCGCCGTAAAGTTGCCGTCAGCCGTCGTTACCGTAATGTCGGCCTCACCGGCCACTACCGCCGTTACCAAACCCGTAGCGCTTACCGTGGCCACGGCCACGTCCGAGCTCGTCCACGTTACGGTCTTGTCCGTCGCTTCGGCGGGCGCCACCGTCGCCGTCAGTTGCAGGGCTTCGCCGCCCACCGTCAGTTCGGCCACCGTCTTATCGAGCGTCACGCCCGTTACGGCCACGGTCGGCTCTTCCGCTTCCTTGACCGTTACTTTGCACACCGCCGTAAAGTTGCCGTCCGTTGTCGTGACCGTGATGTCGGCTTCGCCGGCCGCCACCGCCGTTACCAAACCACCTTCACTTACCGTGGCTACGGCTTCGTTCGAACTCGTCCACGTTACATTCTTATTCGTTGCGTTGGCGGGCGCCACCGTCGCCGTCAATTGCAGGGCTTCGCCGCCCATAGTCAGTTCGGCTTCCGTTTGACTGAGCATCACGCCCGTTACGGCCACGGTCGGGTCTTCCGCTTCCTTGACCATCACTTTGCACACCGCCGTAAAGTTGCCGTCAACTGTCGTTACCGTAATGTCGGCCTCACCGGCCGCCACCGCCGTTACCAAACCCGTAGCGCTTACCGTGGCCACGGCTACATCCGAGCTCGTCCACGTTACGGTCTTGTCCGTCGCTTCGGCGGGCGCCACCGTCGCCGTCAGTTGCTGGGTTTCGCCGCCCACCGTCAGTTCGGCCTCCGCTTGACTAAGCGTTACACCCGTTACGGCCACCCGCACCGTTACTTTGCAAACCGCCGTAAAGTTGCCATCCGTTGTCGTAACCGTGATGTCGGATTCGCCGGCCGCCACCGCCGTTACCAAACCGCTTTCACTCACCGTGGCCACTGCTTCGTTGGAACTCGTCCACGTTACGGTCTTGTCCGTCGCTTCGGCGGGCGCCACCGTCGCCGTCAGTTGCA
>CAYTZG010000001.1:209747-218080 GCA_964442435.1 uncultured Bacteroidaceae bacterium
GGCGGGCGCCACCGTCGCCGTCAGTTGCAAGGCTTCGCCGCCTACCGTCAGTTCGGCCGACGGCTTGTCGAGCGTTACGCCCGTTACGGCCACAATCTGCTGCGATACCGTTATCGTGACCTGAGCCGTAAAACCGCCGTCTTCGGAGGTTGCCGTTATAAAGGCTTCACCCTCCGCCACCGCCGTGACCAAACCCGCTTCGCTGACCGTGGCCACGGCTTCGTTGGAACTCGTCCACGTGACCTGCTTGTTCGTGGCGAAAAGCGGTTCCATTTCCACTTTAAGCGTTTTCGTCTGACCTACATACAATTCTATTTCCGCATCCCCATCGATATGGATACCCGTGGCGGCGAACCGACTTTCGTAGGCATAAAGACCTCTGGATCCATCATAACAATACAACGTGCCGTTTTGATCCATCAATAAACCATTCATACTTGACATATATTGGTATTCCTTGGCGATATACACTTCACTCGCTTCGGTATTGCCTTCGAAATCCTCTATACAGATCAGGCCCGCCTTGTTCGACTGGATATAAACATAAACTTTGTGGTTGTTCTCGGCCGTGGCGAAAGCCGTGCAGACCAAAGGCTGGGAGTTAGTCTTTCTCGGTTGGTTATTGTCATATTTACCCAACTCATAGGTATAAATCAACTCAAGCGTCTCAACATTCAACACATACAAATGCTGTTCCCCCGTTGCATAAACACGCCCGTTATAGACTGTCGGCGCGGCGCTATTGTTAAAACTCAAACGGGTCAAGGTCGTTTCTTTTTTTGAGTCCATATCGAACCCGGTAGCCCCTACCTTTATCGAATAGAGCTTGTTTGATTCATCTTTGAACAGCAACCGCTCCGTTGCCGCATCATAAGACGAGCCACCGTAAATATTGTCATCCACGGTCAGGGATCCCAATTCTTCTCCCGTTTTCCGATTCAGGCGCAACATTTTGGTGCCCAGACCGAGATAAATATCGTCGCCCACGATGGTGCTGATGATGCCCTCCAATACACCAAAACCGGTACCGCTTTTATGCCATACCGGCTCTATCGTTTCATCGTAACTATCGGGGTCGGGGTCTGCCGTACTGAAGCAATAATAATGACCGGAAAAACCGCCATAGATATAGCCGTCGGCATAGACCAATGGATTATCCGTACCATATGAATCCTCAGTTTCACATTCGGCCAACCAAAGCGTATCCAAGGTTTCGGCATCAAACGCAAAAATACCGACCTTACCGTAACCGAGACCTTGCGACACAAAAACCTTACCATCGCCATAAACCAGGTCGCCCTCGCTCCAAATCGTCTGAACCGCGTCTTCTATCCCGTCCTCTATCGAGATTTTCCGCAGTTCCCTAATACCACCCTCTACAATACCATAGAGATAATCGCCGGCCATAACGACCTGCGTGTTGGAATACACATTAGTTACATTCCATTTCTCAAACAGGCTATCGGCCACAATCGCCACCGGCAATGCCGTCACCGTTTGATTCTCAGGATTTTTGCCCGCTTGTCCCCAATAGGCGTTATCGCCCGCCGACTCAGCGGTCCTTATCGTACCCTGCGCGAACACGGCCGTTACCGACAAAACCATCGTCAGCAACCAGCCACTGAACATTTTTTTCATGTTTTTCATAAGATTATAAGTTTAAAGATTGTTTTTCCGTTATTTACCACCGCCATTACCGCCTTACAACGCGTTGCACGGCCACGCGCTTGCCTGTCTTTACGCGAACGATATAAACGCCGCTCTTTTCAAGCGTCAACGTTACCGTACCCGCGCCGACTTCCTTTCGGAAGGTGCTGCGTCCATCTACCGCAAACACTTCCAACAGGGCCGGTTCGGTCAGTTTAACATATACTACATCCGTTGTCGGGTTCGGATAAACCGCCATCAAGGCGGATAAAGCCGCCGCTTCGTTGGCAGTCGAATCGCCGGGCGTCGTCGGGTCGGTGGGGTCAGTCGGGTCGCCGGGCGTCGTCGGGTCGTCCGGGTCGGTAGGCGTCTCGCCCGTCGGTTCCGGAAATATCACCATGGCCGGAAACCAATAGTTGTCTATCATCTCGTAAACGCCCAACACCTCGCCCGCCGGGCTCAACCTGACGGTTTCATAGGTTTGTTTCAGATTGTCTTGATATAGCGAAACGTACATTTCGTCAGTTTCGGGATGCAAACGGAAGCCCGCACCGCAGTACATATACCAGCCTATCGACTGCGTATCGAAAAAATCGGTGCATTCCCCCTTGTCGATATCGTAGCACACGATTTCGTTATGCGTAAACCAACCGTTGCCCTGCTTTCGCCAATACAGCTTGTTCTGCTTGGCGGAGGCGCAAAACGCATCGGCCGTCCAGGCATACCACGAACTGGGCAGGCCATAACCGGCCGGCAACGCTATCCGTGTGGTGTCAAACGTCTTGCCATCCAACCTGAAGAAATAGTCTATCGTTGTGCCGCGTCCCGACAAATCGGGCGTCACGCTCATCCACAAGCTGCTGTCTTTGGCCTGCACGATGGAGCCGAATCCGCGTTGCACCCCATCTTCCAACGGAGCGCCTATAACCCGCTTCACCGTATCGGTTTCGGCATCAATAATCAACAGGCCCTTCTTCTGATGGATGGCCAACACCTTGCCGCCCACCGCCAGCATTGTGCCGCACTGGGCGGAATACAGACCACCGCCCTCCGCATCCGTACCCGGAATCCGGCCTTTCACTTCCAAGGCTTCGAGGTCAAACACATAGATGCCGTTGCTCGTCGAGACATAACCTTTGCTTGGGTTGACGCCCACAAAGGCACGGCCATCGGCCACCGAACGCCCGTCGGCATCGGTGGCGATATTTTCTATCTGCTTGATACAAGCCATCGTATGCGCATCGCAAACAGTAATGCGACCGCCCGTCACCGTAGCGGCCACATCGCGTTCCTGCTTGGATATGATATACATACGGCCTCCGTATATCGCACCGTATTGACTGGTACAACCCAATTCCCGCCCGGGGTTCTCCTTTTGGAAAACGCGGTATTCCCATTCGCCATTTGGCCGCAGGTAGTTAATCGTGCTGTTCTGATGCCCGAACCAGTCTTCATTGAGAATAAAGACACCTTTGGTATAGTCCGGCTTCTCGTCGGCATATCCCATAGCGGTTGCGGCCAAAGCCGACAGCACCGTCATCCAAAACATCCTTTTCATATCATTATATATATTCAATCTTCTTCCACGTGCAGGTCTTCCGCCCGCGAGAGTTCGGTCGAGGTTTCGCCCAACCATCCGCAGGACTGGCTGACGCCCGTATATACTCTAATGAAATCGACGCATGGCAGATGCACGGGGTTCCCTTTTTCATCCACCGCCCATTCGATATTGAAACTCGACTTGTCTTCCGCCTCGTTGGGATGGTTGTCCACATAACCCCAATCGTAAGCATACAGCACATAATAGGTGCCGTTGCCGCTTTCGTCCACGGCATTATCGGCCAACTTGGTGCCGCGGAACGTCATACTGCCGGCCTCCACCCACTGCGGATAATAGGCCTGTGGATGAAAGGCATTCCGCTGAACGAAACCCACACGGCCGTCATTGTCCGTAAAGCGGATGTACGATGTATCGGTGACGGAAGGCACCTGCGGGTCGGGCGTAGGCGGTTTCATCGGGTCGGGCCGGTAATAGGTTATTTCGTAAGCGTGCCGCGTGGCCGGCTTGCGGTATTCACTGCCGGCCAGCTCGTACCAAGTGTCGTCCGGCAGGCCGTTCCGGTTGCGGTCGAACGAAACCATCACGATGCCCGGCTCCGCGCTCCCACCCGAATTGGGGTTATCGGGATTCGGCGTCTCGGCGGAATAAAACGCATTGCCGAAAATCTTGAAATCGTATTCGCCCGGCACGTTCACCACACTGTGGTCAAAGCCGAACGTTACATAGCCGCCGTAAGCGCCCAACGAAATCAAGACATCGTTGGTGCCCGCAATGGATTCCTCCGCCTTCCGCAACATATCGGCATAGGTGTTGCCGGCTTCGTATTCGGGCATGACGTTCACGAACTGCCCCGGTGCGGGACAATACTCATAAACCCGCGTGATATAACGGCTGTAAGCCACTTCTTCCCCCCACACGACGATATAAACGTCATGTTCGTAGGGATTGACCGGGTCTTCGATTTGCAGATGCAAGGCATATGCCCCCGTATCGGCCGAACAGAACACGAAATCGCGCTCGGTCGAAACCACGGTTTCGTTCCCCGCGCGGTCGCCCATCGTCCAAATATAACTTTCGCCCTCGTATTCGGGGTGCAATACGAGCGGTTGCATACGGGCCACGGCATAATAGTCGTCTATGCCGAGACTCACCATGGGTATCTCGGGCTTGCACGCGACCAACGTCAGGCCTACGACAAACGCCAGCCAAATTTTTCCTTTGTCCGTCCTCATCCCTTACCTTTATATAAAAATGTCATGTGCGCCGGAATATCCCCCGTGCGGACGCTCCATTTCTTAGTACCGTTCCGGCCGTAGCAATGCAATACCCCGCTCGAAACGTAATTTTTGGCATCCGTCACGAAAATATCGCCGTTATAGGGGTTTACGGCTATGCCGTAAGGTATCTTGATATCGCTTTCGGTTCCATCGGCGATAAAGCCCGCGGAAACCAAAGTCTTGGTCACGATATTCAGGATGCCATAAGAAACCCGGTTGTCTTCGGTCTGATTGTTCCAAGCCACGCTGTAGAAATAAAGCGAATCACCCTGTATCGTAAATTCGGAACACGGTATATCGAAAGTGTCGGTCACGACCATTTCTTTGGAAACATTATCCTTACGCGCCAAAAGATGCAATTTGGACGGCACATCGCCATAGTTGCCGCGCGAACTGACCCAAAGGCGGTTGTAAGCATCGGCACGCAAACGGTGCAGGTTCAGCCCGACGGGTATTTTCTTGACCTGCTTCATGCCGTAGCGTTCCACGACCGAAACGGTATAATCGTAATTGGGAACGCGGTAGCCGCCGGAATTGGCCACATAGAGGTATTCGCCCACAATGTCCAATTCATCGGGCTGGTAGCCCACCGTTACCTGATTGACGACGGATAGCGTGGCCGTATCCACCTCGAACACCGCGCCGAGTTGGGCGTCCGGGTCGATGGAAACCGGCCCGACATAGGCCGAAACGTAAGCCCTGCCGCGGGAAAAACGGATATAACGGCAGTTGGGGATGTCTATCTGCCCGATACGGACGCAGGTACGCGCATCCATTACCTCCACCTTATGCGAGCAATTGATGACCGCATACAGTTTGCTGCCGTAAATCTGTATATCGTTGCCGACATCCCCCAGTTCCTTGATGACCGAGGGGTTGCGTTCGGCATAAATATTCCGCACATAATAGCCGTTCACGAAATCGACATAATCGATTGACGCCTTATTGCTCCCCATATTGCCCTCGTTGAGCAGATACATCCCTATCGGCTCGCCGTCCGCGAAATCGGCCTCCGACCGTATGGGTATCGGCAACCGCTCGTATTCGGTCGGCACCACGATTTCGTCTTTGCGACAGCCCACCGCCAGACACAACAGGACGGACAGGCTGACGAACAAGCCGAATGGGACGGTATTTCGAAGCAGGTTCATGCGTTTTCCGTTTTCAATGCCATCAGTATTCCACTACGAGCGAGACGCGATAATTCCGCTTGGGCATCGGATAATTGAGAATCACATCGTAGTCTTGGGATAGCAGGTTGTTGATTTCGACCGTGGTTTTCAGCCGCACCGTTTTGATTTTCCATTCTCCGGACAAAGACAAATCGTGCGTGTACCACGGTTGCGTATAGTTATATATAATATTTTCCTGTTGGTTATAACGTTCGCCTACATAGATGAAACTGTAATTGAGCGCATAGTTCCGCCACGTCAGCATCCCCACGGCCGAACCGCTGTGCCAAGGGATATAGGGGATTTGGTCACCGTAATAGGTATCGGACGGATCGGTGACGTCTATGGCCGACTGATAGGTATATTGCAACTTGCCGGTCAACGCCCATGCGTGCGGGAATTGCAGCGTGAACTGCGCCGTAGCGTCCACGCCGTTGATTTTGACCAAACCGAGGTTGAGCATCGTCCAACGGAACTGCTGTCCTTTGGGATAGGCGATGATTTTATCTTTGACGCGGTTATAATAGTAGTCGGCTTTGATTTCAAACTGTCGGAAAACGCCTTTCTTCAATTCGATATTGTAGGCAATCCCCACGTCGTGCTGCACGGCCAATTCCGGTTTCAGATACGCATTGCCCATATCGGTATAGTAAAGGTCGTTGAATGTGGGGTAACGATAGGCTTGTTTGTAAAAGGCATTGAAGACCAACCCGACCCGCTTGAGCAGCTGATACGAAATGAAAAATCCCGGCGTCACCTTGTATTTGTCGGGGGCTTCGTCCCTATCCCGCGCTTCCTCCTGTATGAACGTACCCAAAACGGACGCCTGCAACTTGACATGATCGAACAGGTTCATGGCCGTGGCCGCCGCCAGATAATGCGAGAATCGGCTCACGTCCATATATTCCTCCATGCCGTTCCATTGGAAATCGTAGGCCAGCGAAGCGTCCCACCATCGGAATATCTCTAACTTGTTGGCCACGGACGCATAGGCTTCCCGCTGTACATAGATATTGTCAACATGGATGAGTTTGTCATCGTTATTGACATAGTGCGTGTAGTCGTAGGCGTATTTGGCATTGACCCGCATCTGCCAAATTCTGAAAAACTTATCCTGAAACGAAGCCTGTACGAAACTGTTGCGGTCCCACAACCGCTCGCCGCGACGCCATACGTTGTTGACAATCGCGCCCGGCACACCGCGTTCGGAACTGTAATGATAGGCATGGAATTTCCAGAACCCCGTATTGGAATAATAATGTTGCAGACCGGCTTCCACCCGCACGGCGTTGACGTCGCCGTTTTCGCGTATGGCCGTCGTATCGTAGGCCAGTTCGCCGGAGGGGGTGACGCGACGGTAACGGAATTTGTACTTGCCGTCGGAACTGAGCACTTCGGCGTTCATCGACAGATTGAGTTTGTCGCTTACCTTGTACTCCATCAAGACGGACGGGTTGACTAAAAAGAACGAACCGGCTTTCATGGCCGCGCGAAGATGGAAATTCCGCCCTTCCTCAAATTTGGGGCGACGGCTGTTGAGATAGATACTGCCCGAAGAACCGAATTCCCGCGCACTTTGGAAGATGTCGCTTTTTTGCCCGTTGTAAAGTGCAATTTCATCGATGCTTTCCAACGAGAACTTGCCCAAGTCCACCTGCCCGTTCTGCGCATTGCCCAACTGGATGCCGTTGTAATAAACGCCCATCTGGTCGGTGCCCATACTACGGACATTGATGGTCTTGATACCGCCCACCCCGCCGTAGTCCTTGATTTGAACCCCGGAAAAGAAACGAATCGCGTCGGCCACCGAAAGACTGTTCAGGCGTTCCAACACGGCGCCTTCCAACTTCTGAGGCTGGATGATTTCCTTAGAGGGCGCGGATATAACGACTTCGCTCAGGTAATAATGCCGGCTGATGGCCTCCTCCAACGAGTCGACCTGCGCCACGGGCAAAGCGGGTATCAGCCCTAACGATACGGAAGCCAACGGAGCGGACGACGCCCTGAAGCCGCAGACGGCCATTAAGCCGCACAGCACGAGCCGACCGATGGTCTTGGTCTTTCCATCCATTACAAAGCGTTTAAATGGTTTGTAAAGACTTTAGACCCTATGAAAGAGAGTGCAGGAAAAACGACAGTCAGAACCGGCCATCGCCATGCTGTCAAACCCCTTTTCCCCAAGGTTCTTCAGCGGCACTCTTTGGCAAGTCTCCTGACTTATCTCTCCCCCGGACGCCTTCCCATGCGCGCTCTACGGCACACAGTGACCTTTTGTCCGGCTTCAACAAGAAATACAGTAGAGGGTACTGTCACGGATTCGCACCGTGTTCCTTATTATTGGATAAAATCCAACCAAAAGCCGATGCAAAGATAGTACAAATCGTATTCTTCTCCAAAATCACGAAAAAAAATCCCGACCTCCATACGGAAATCGGGATTGCCGTGGTCACGCTGGGTGCGTTTCGCTATTGTCAATCTGTAACGTCTTTTTTTGCTTGCCGATTTTTTGTCGCAGTTACTCGGCCTTTCTATTTATTTTTCAGTAGGTTAATAATTTCATCTTTGGCGGCCAAAAGCTCTTCCAAGTGCTTGACTTCGCTTTTGAGCCGATCGACTTCATCGGAGGTGTTGACGTGGATGGGCGAACGGTCTATAGTATTGCTGTTGCCGTTTTGC
>CAYTZG010000001.1:218180-234976 GCA_964442435.1 uncultured Bacteroidaceae bacterium
GGAGGTGTTGACGTGGATGGGCGAACGGTCTATAGTATTGCTGTTGCCGTTTTGCACGTGGCCGATGCCGCCATCACGCAGCATGCTTCCCTTGCCCAACAGCAACCAATCTGCATTCAAGTCAGGATAAGTGGTTAAAATTTTGATTATTTTTTCACCCCCGATTTCACTTTCCGCGTTCGACCCGCTAAAATTAGCCCGTTTGACGCCCGTTGCAGCAAAAAAAGATTCTTTTGTAATGTCCTTTTGTTCAATAAATTGTAACAAACGCGCCTTGATGGGTGAAAAAATTTTATCCATTTTGCTTGTTTGGTTAAAATTTTAACCGTTACTTTGTACTCCAATCACAAATATACAAAAAAAAGCACAAATGAACACAAACAGCAAAAACAGAGTGCTTTTGTCGGCGGAGATAAAAGCGCGGCTCGGCATTACCCACAGCCAGCAGTTCGCAAGGGTGTTGCCTGGATTGGTCGAATACGGCGCGTTCAAGATGAATGGGCTTGTGTGGCGTATGTATGAAAAAGACTTCGAGCGGTACCTAACATCGCGACGGATGAAATCAAATGCGATTGCCGCCGCTAAGCTGGAAAGGAGGGCGCAATGAGCGATACCCTGAATGACAGCATCGAGTATGCCGGCAATACGGACAAGAAAAAGCGCCCCTACAACAGCAAGGCGGTAATCCTGAACGCTACGGAAATCTGCCAGCGTCTGAAAATCAGCCAACGCACCCTGTATCGGCGCTTGGCCACCGACTGGGCGGAAGGCTATTGGTTTTTCAAGATCCATGACAAATGGCATATCCGGGAATCGCACCTGGAAGAGTTGATAGGTTTGATGGAAACCGGGCAAATCAAGATGTAACGACACACCGGCGGAGGGGTTCGCCGGCTTACCCCCGATAGCGACAGCTAAAGGGTCAGGCCGTCCGGGCAAGGGATTGCCCGGCGGTCTCTATCGATGGCGGGCGCGCCTGGTACGCGAACACACGGCGGCACGAGTGTCCCTATAGCAAGAGCTGGAGGGGGCACACCCGCTCAATACTTTAAGTAAAGGAAACGGATTATGGACGGAAAGCGACTTGCAACGGCTCCCCGGTGGTTCTTCGAGCTGGAGGCTTTGGACGACAGCCCCACGGTGTTGCGGGCGGTGGCCATTTGCAACGGCACGGTGTACAAGAGCAAGGAGCAGCGGCTGGGGCACCAGCCGGACAGGCAGATGGTGGCGGCGGCCCTGTGTCTGCACAGCCTCTTGACGCGCCTGGTCAAACTCATGTATAACCAGCGTGCGCAAGCGTATGAGGTAATCCGGCAACGTTCCGGCGTGCGCGGCGACGTACTGGCAGCCCTGGGCCGCATCGACTACTGGCTGACGCGGTACGGGCGGCGGATGGACTGGAACCATGTGCAGCTATCGACGCAGTGGCGGATTTTCTGTTTCGATTTGCGGTGCCGCCTGTGCGATCTGATGGACATCGCCCCGGCGGCTGCTTCCCTGTTCCATGACAACTACCAGGCTAAATATGATATAATAGAAACATTATCAACGTGTAATATTGATGTGGACGATTTGGCGGGCATGATTCCTGAGGCCGCCCCGGCGCAGCAGTTGTGCCTGTTTTAACGAGCCTTGAAAATCAAGCGATTGACCCTTCCTCGATAATAAGGGATAGTCGTTCCAAGAAAAAATGAACTGTAAAATGACACGGAAAATGAAAAACAATCGATGGTATTTGAGCGGCCGGGTGTCCGGCTTGCCTTACACGGTGGCGTGGCAGAACTTCATCGACGCGGAGGCGAAGATCTACAAGATGGGCGGCGTACCGGTAAACCCGTTGCGGCTCTGTTTGCCGCGCTGGAGCTGGCGGCGTTGCATGACCACTTGCATCCTGCACCTGTTGACGTGCCGGTTTATGGCCATGCTGCCGAACTGGAAAGAGAGCCGGGGCGCGCGCATCGAGCGGCGCATAGGCCTGTTGTTGGGTAAAACCATCCTGTACCTGTAATGAAGCAGCCGAATCACAACGGTAAGAAAAGCAACGTGATTTCGGCGTTGAAGCGCAAGAATATGCGGTTGGCTTTCGACATCGAGCGTATGGATCGCGGCGGGATGACGCCGCTGCAGGTCGAGCATATGGATAAACTGATGCACAACCTGCGGGTGTGCGCGTGTCCGAGCCTGTACAGCCGCGGCGAGATAACCGGGCGTACGAACTATGTAGCATCGATCCGCTGTGACGACAAATGCTGCTTCATCTGCAACTTCGCCCGGCAGAAGATGGTGCGCCGCCGTTACATGGCCTGGTTCAACGAGAACAGGACGGTATTGCTGCTGCAGGACGCCCGCGGCCGCCAACGCTACGCCACCCGGGCGCAACGCGACAAATGGCCGGATTATCGCATGGTAAGCGAGGTGGAATACGACCTGATGCACCTGACGCTGTCGGTACCGCACTATCCGGGCACGGGCTTCCGGGGCGAACGCTACTACTTCGACAGCATCGCGGCCCTGTACCACCGGCTGCGCAACAAACTGGCGTATTTCCGCGACAACGTCATTGGCGGTGAATACGGCATAGAGACGACCAACCCGGACAACCTGCATATACACATCCATTCGCTGCTGCTGGTCAAGCGTAAGCGTCAAAGCCGCAACCTACTGCACTATGAGATATTGCGCGAGTGGAACCGCATTACGGCCAATCCGGACAACCCGCGCACGGAGATAGAGGCCTGGCAATATCCGTCGGTCAAGGCCGGCAACACGCTTATCGACGATGATTATGTGGCCGCGCTCAATCCCAAGGGGGCTACAATCATCGGGCTGGAAGTCATCTACACCATCGACCCGAAAACGGGCGAAAAGGTGCGGGCCACCGAGTGGAACTCAGGCGCCATGATCAAGGCCGTGATGGAAACCATTAGCTACCATTTCCATCCGCAGACGTTTGACAAATCGACACGGAGTTTCAACCTGGAGCTGTTGGCCGAGATAAAGCCGGTTATCTACAAGAAGCAGCTGTATCGCAAATTCGGCGTGTTGCACGGGGAAGCGTCCCTGAACATCCACGTGGATCCGGATGAGGATGCCGGCGAAATGGACATCATGCAGCGGGTCAACATCGGGGATGCCGTGGTGGACGAAGAGACCGGCGAGCTCATCGAGGAGCCCAAGCGGTTTGTGCTAACAAGTCCGGCCTATGTGTTCCACGACCCGGATAACGACTACAAGATACACTTGAGCCGCCAGGGGCAGCACGAAGCCCGGCGCCTGAAAGCGTCCACCACGGCCCAGGCGCTTGGCGAACTCAAACAAATCATTAAGGATTCATGCAAATGATCATAAACCATTTATTAACCTCAAAATTTTAAAGTTATGCAAAAAGTAATGGCAATCGGTACGGTGGGCAAGAAAATCGCCGTATCGGAAACGGAACGTTCCCGGAAGATCGAGTTTTGGGTCAACGTCAATGAGCAGCGTTTCGACAACACGGGCAAGGCCTACACGGCCACGACGGCGGTACACTGCACGGTGTACCGCAACCTGGCCGACGAGGCTTTTGTAAAGGCCCTGGTGCCGGGCGCGGGCGTCATCGTGCGCGGCCTGGCGGAACCGATACTGGTAAATCGGGAGGACAAACAGTTTG
This sequence comes from uncultured Bacteroidaceae bacterium, assembly GCA_964442435.1. Taxonomy (GTDB): domain Bacteria; phylum Bacteroidota; class Bacteroidia; order Bacteroidales; family P3; genus CAMXAS01. Next base: position 221,830 of record CAYTZG010000001.1, read on the forward strand.
GCGCCTTGGTCATCAAGTATGCGGACGCCTGGGTGGTCGGCCGCGATGTACAGGCGGGCATGAGCGTTACGGCTGTGGGCTACGTGGGTTCGGCCAACGTGAATGCGGTGGGCGATCAACAGGTGTGCAACTTCTCGATTGCGGAAAACCTGTTGGACAAACAGACCGGCGAAACCCGCGCCCTGTGGATGCGTTGCGCCATGTGGCGGCACCCGGACAAAACAAAGGTGTTCGGCTATATCGTACCCGGCGCCCTGGTGGCCATCGAGGGCGTGCCGTTTGTGCGTGTGTTTACCGACAAGACGGGCGAAACGCGCGTTTCGCTGGAATGCCGGGTTGAAAGCCTGGATCTGCTGGGTGGCCGCAAGGATGCCGGCGACGGCGGCGCGGCCGATCCGGAACCGGTGGCCGCTCCATCCGGAACGCCCATCGAGCAGCAGCCCGACCCGGAACCGGTGGCCGCTCCATCCGGAACGCCCATCGAGCAGCAGCCCGCCCCCAAGCGCAAGGGCAAGGGCGCAAACCCGCTGGCGGGTACCGGCTGGGATGCTTCCGGCTTCGACGCCCAGGCGGCAGTGACCGGCGCGGATGCAGCGGCGGCTGACGGCTTGCCGTTTTAGCCGGCGGGGGCTTTTTTGACGGAAAGCGGGCGCAAAAACGCCCGCTTTTTGTATGCCATTGCAAGCCATTGTAGGCCATTGCAAGCCACGTAAATATTTGGTTTGCAAAATGTTGCAAATGTTTGTAGGTTTGTGGGAGATTTTAGAACAGGATATGGAAAAGAAATATGTTCAAAAAGTGATACCGCGCGTATCGACGGAGCGGTTTAAAATTTTAACTCCATATGAGTTAAGAAAAGAGATACATAGATTGTGTGATTTGTGCCAAGGGAAAGATATTCGCAATGAGCACATCGGTATTACCATACAAGTAAGGGGGTATCGACGTAAAACCGCCTATGGGGAAGCAGCCTACAGCAAAAAAGCGGCAGTTGTTGAGTGTTTGCCGCTGTTGTTGAAACATGCACAATACAACAATTTTGGGGCGCCTAAAACAACTGATGCCGCCAACATCATTGGTTATTACAATTTCAAGGCTTACGTTATTATCGATGGGAAAAAAGAGTGTGTGCGTTTAGCCGTTATTGCCCGCAAAGACGGGTCTTTTTATTATAACGTGGAGGTTAATACGAGCTACAAAAAAGGACAATAAAAAAAAGGGTGTTGGCTTCGATACACGGCTTTACCCGGCACTCAACACCCTTTTATGTCAAGCATCATTCAATGCTCATCACAAAGGTACAAAAAAAACTGAAAATTCAAAAACCATGAAACTGAAGAAACCGATTTGTGCGATGAGCGAAAAGGATTCGCGTGCGATGGCGGCCGGCCATGCGGCGATTCGTGCTAAAAAGACGGCCGGCGCCAAGAAAAAGACCGCCGGCAAACCCAAAGCCGGACGTAAGACGACCACCAAAAAGGCGAAGTAATGGCGGATTTCAAGAAGTTGACGGATGCCGCTTACGAGGGGGCGGATATAAACCGGTTTTCCCGGTTGGATAAATATTGGACGCGCCGGAGTAGTGTATTGCGCGGCAAAATCCACGAACGTAGCACAAAGGTTTATATACGCAGTGCCGTGGAAAAAATCGGGCTTACGGCCGGCGATATGATGCGGGAATATCGGCTGAAAGGCGTGGAGTTCGGCCGCTGGCTGAACACGCCGGAACGTTACGACCATTTTTGCAGCGGGATGCTGGCGCTGGAAGACCTGGCCGACCTGCTTGGAACCCGGAACTTGGGTTTTGACCATCATGTCGGCCTGGCGTTCGGTGCACGCGGTATGTCCGGCGCGTCGGCCCATTTCGAGCCGCATTCATTCATGATCAATCTGACAAAGGAAATGGGCGCAGGTGGCTTGGCTCATGAATATGGCCACGCCCTGGATTTTTTCTTTGGAATGTACGTTGACACGAACCCGCTCATGGCAGCGCTTTCCGGCGGTCGCCAGTGCGGAAAGGCGGACTATTCCGGCAAAAAAGGCCGGTACCGGCACATGATGCGGGCGGTTTTGGAGCGCATTTTGGCCACTGAATCGTATAAGCTGTGGTATAAGGACGTAAACCGTCGGAAATACAAGTGCAATCATACGGAAATGTTTGCGCGTTGCTTTGAGCAGTGGGTGGCGGATGAGTTGACCAAGAAAGGGGTTTGCAACCGCTATCTAACGGAGACGCCGTTGTTTTACAACGATGTTCCGGAATGGTATCTGAACCCGAAAGACAAGAAAACCGTTTATCCCGAAATCAAACGGCTGGTTAAGGCGATGGCCGAAGCCGCCAACCAAAAATAGCATTATGGAAGACCCGAAGAAAGCGGCGGCGAAACCCCGCCCCAAGCACCTTGTGCTGGATGCCGAGGCGCTGGAATTGTTTAACAAGGCGTTTAACTTGACCGGCGAGGCCACCGAAAAACAGGCGGTGCGCACCATTTTGACCCGGTTCTGCGAGTTAAACGAGTTAACAGACGTGCATCATCCCGATGATTTGGCTGAAATCGAGCGACTTAAAAAGTCAGCTTGCGATAAAGTTAATTGCGAGTTAAACGCCGAGTTAACACGAGTTAACCAGGAGTTAAACGAGTTAAACACCCGTTTAAACGCCGAGTTAACTCAAGTTAAAACGGAGTTAACTGACCAACAGAACGAGTTAAACGAAGCCGGAAAGAAACTGACGGCGGCGAGCCTGAAAAGCGATGCCGACGCGGAAGCCCTGGCGGCGGCCCGCGGTAATCTGGAGCGCACCTTTGGCCGGCTGCACTGGCTGTTGCTTAGATGGTGCGCGGCACGACTGGTAAAGGAACAAGGCAAAGCTTACACGCCCGAACAATTGTTGTATATGCTGTTTGCCGGCTATATCGAAGGCAAAGTGCATGTCTTTACCAAGCCGAACGGCCGTGTAATCGAAGAATTTAAGAATCGGATCAAAACTGAACAAGATGGGGCTGCTAAACAAGGCGAAACAAAAGCGGAATGAGTTCCTGCTGGGCACGGTGGTAAAGAAACTGTCGGGCTGGCTGGCTGGTTTGTGCGGCGGTATGCCGCTGGATGCAGCCAACGGCGAAAAGGAAGCGGCGGTTATGTTGTCGCCACGCCAGGATGACACGGCAATATATTTGGTTGCGTTGAACGAGCGCGGCGCGATCGTTCGCGTGGCGGCCAAGTATAGCGGTGCGGAACTGGCCGCGATGCTGACGGGTAAATTGAAAGCGGCCGGCGTGGATTTGAGCGGCATCGGAACCGCCGGCATCGGTATGGTCGAACCCTTAAATGATTTGAACGATGAGCGTATTGGATAATGTGGGCGGCGGTATATCCGCTGCAACAGGCAAGCCGGACACGTTGCCGGCATCGGATGACGCCTTGATTGCGACGCTCATCGATGAAACGGAGTACAAAACCAAAGGCAGCGATGTGGTCGATACAGCGGCGGTCTATCCGGACTTCGAGCCACCGACCCCGCCGGCGTATGAGCCGGAACCGTGGCCGACCGATGGCGCCCCGGCCGACACCATGCCGGGCGTTGACGCCTTGGGCACAGACGGCGAAAAGGTGCTGTTGTCGTTGGCCACATTGCCCACCGAAACCATAGTGGACGCGGTGGATGTAACGCTGACCGAGGTAATCATACGAAGCTGCAAGCTGGAAGACTACGAGGGTAAGGACGAAGACAAGATGCTGACTAGTGCCGCCGATCGCGCGGCACTGATCACGGCCACGGAGCGCTATTTGGAAAGTCAGTCCATCAAGGTAACGCCCCTGACGGGGTTGCTTGTGACGGTCGGCCTGGTTTATGGTAAGAAGTTCATGTACGGCGTGAAGCTGAAAAAGCTGATGGCCAAGACGGCTTCCATGGAGAGCGAACTGGCGGCGCTCAGGGATGAGAACGCCCGCCTGGCCGCCGAACTTCGGAACGGCGGTCCGGAGGGTGTGGACGACGAAGAGATAACCGATGCTGTTTGGTATGAGACTAAATAAATTGTTCCTGATATTGGGTAAGAAAGGATCCGGCAAGACGTATTACACGATTCATACGCTCATCGAGGAGTACCGCAAGGCATGGCCGGACAAAAAAATCCTGGTCTATAACACGGACGACCACGAAGCTTACCGCTATATCCCGCGCATCGATAAGGACGCCCTGGCGCGTTGGACGGGTGCCGGGCTGTACCGCATCTGTGACGCGGCCACGATAGACGTGTTGGCCGGTATCAACGAGCACGTGTATAACGGCCTGGTTATTTTCGAGGATGCGTCCAAGTATATCCAAAAGCGGTTGCAGAAGTCGGCTTGGGACAGCATATTGAATAGCAAGCAGCACAACTTGGACATGGTGTTCCAGTTTCATGGTTTTGCGGCCTGTCCGCCCGAAATATTGCGCCAGTGCGATGTAATTACGATGTTCAGATGCGATTCGCCGGAATACCGCCGCGGCGAACTGGTGGAATACGATGCAGTGCTGAAAGGCTGGCATAAGGTAATGGCAAGCAAGGCGGCGTATCCACATGAAACGGTAGTGGTGGCGTAATGGTATTCCGGGCAATGACATTGAAAGAACTGGCGGCTGCCTATCGGGTCAACCGTTCCACGATGTGGCGGTGGCTATCCCGCCATGCCGACGAAATCGGGCGGCGTCCGGATGGCCGCCAGGCCTATACGCCCCGCCAGGTGGAAATCATCTATCGGCTGTTTGACGCTCCGGAGCTCGAAAAGTAGCTCAAAGTGTTTCAAAGTGTTTCAAAGTGCGGCAAAGTGTTTCAGTACTTTTCGCGGCCGCTTCATCTTTGCATCCGTAAATAACGGAAGTCTAACCAAAACGTTTATGAAAATGGGTAAGCTGAACAACTACATGGGCATCATCGGGCTTGTGACGCTTGGCATCGTGGCCTATAAGGTCTTTTTTGCTGACACGAAAGCCGGCGAAAAAGCGGCCGCTTTTCTTGGCCGTCGCAAGTAAGGAGTAGCCGTGAACTATCAGGAACTATTAAAACGCGCGATGGGCCCGGACGGCCTGAGCGCAAATTTTACAGGAAAAAACAACGAAAAAATGGAAAAAATTTTGAAGTTTGAAGACAAGACGTTTGGCATGGTTGTCAAAAATGGCACGGACAAAGACGTGACGTTTGCCTTGATCAAGGGCTCTTTCCCCAACTTGAAAGAAATCAAGAAGAAATACAACGATGTTGACGCCATTCTGGCGGATGGTGACTTCTTCGAGGATACCGTTGATGGCTATACGAAGAAGGCAAACTGCCGGGTAATCGGCGCGTCGTCCGTCGCGCATTTGCAGGAATTCTTCGCTCACGGTTACGAGGGCGAGATCTCGAATCTGCAGATGACGTCCACGGAAAAAGGCAACTTTTACGACACCGTTCAAATCGCGCTCCCGTCGCCGTTTGAAACCATGCCGGCCAAGCAACTTGATTTGAGCCAGTATCTCGACCCCAGCCAGTTTGACCAGAACCGTATCCTCGCCGATAATATCGGCATCCCGCTTACGCCGTTGAACGTGGTATTGTTCCGCATCCGGGCGCATAGCGAAATCAACTACACGTTTACGATCAACGCCTGGTCGCGCACAAGACTCGGGTAGCAAAGGAGGTGGCTATGCGGAAACCGAAAGGATTTGGCGATTTCTTCAGCAGTTACAGCCGTAGCGCCCGTGCCGATGGCGGCGCGGACGCGGCGGCTCCGACGACAACCGACGGCAAAGGCAAGTGGTCGGCTGAGGCTTGGGCCGCGTTCTTGGCCGGGCTTGGTTCATTGTTTGGCAGTTCGTTGGACGGTGCGTCCAAAGTGATTGACAGTTCCAACAATGCGAAACAGATGCCGGCGGCCGGCGTGCAGTATATGAGCATACCGGCTTCCAGCAACAGAACCTTGTGGTGGATGCTTGGGGGCGGCGCGCTGCTGTTGGTGTTGGTGCTGGCGGTGGTGCTGCGTAAGAAGTAGCCTTGGAAATGTAGTATTTGTGATTGATGTTTTGATTTGAACCCGGTTATGGAGGTTATTGTTGGCGATGATATGGGTTTGAATCCGGCGAGCGTTGACCTGGACACGAATGTTGCCCGGGTTAACGCTTCGTTGTTTGAGAAGTTGTCGGCTTTCGGGCGGCGGTTGGTGCTGCTGCATGAAGCCGGGCACGTCTTTTTCGACAGCGTGGACGATGAGGCGCTGGCCGACCGGTTCGCCATCGAGGTGTTGGCCGGTGGGGAACCCGAAAGCTTGCGTAAGTGCGTAACCGGGCTTATCGACATCCTGGAAGCCTGTGGCGTTCCGGACGAGCGTCTGAAAAACATCGTCCGAACAGCGCTTGAAATCGACTATGAACGCTTTGGCAACCAACACGCGGCCCTGTTGCTGGCGGAATTGGACGGTCGGGTGGCTTCGATGGATCCGGAGGTGGCCAGTGCGATTGTGGCGGTGGCCGCCCAGGTTATGCAATTCGTCGTAACCGAACTTGCCGGGCCACGGGCAGACTGGTTCAAGGGCGATGCCGGCGGAACCCGCCAAAACGAATACAAAAACGAATGCGTGCGGTTGTGTACGCGCTACTATTGCGCATCACTGGTGCGGGACTATTACCTGCAGGGCGAACAATACATTTACAACCGCCTTGTGAACAAGAGCAAGACTTACAGTGCTGTGCACATGTATTTGCGGGACTATCTCAAGGATAAAAGCATCTTTTCGCGCTCTTTCGCTAACGAGGTCAATTTTTACAAAGAGAAAAATTGCGCCTGGGCGAAAAAGGTTATCGATATGGAAGTGGAATCGCAAAAGGTTTGGATACACAAAACTTTTGTGGACGCCGGGCTGGTGCCGGGCGGATTTGGCGGCAACAGCCGCTTATGGATTATATTGATAGGAATATTGGCAATAATTTACTTGTTATGACACAGAAAAGAACAGGGCGGCGCGGCCGCCAGGCAAACATAGTTGGGGCTGCCGCCACGCCGACGGTTGGCTGCGGTGGTATTACAGGCGTGGCCGTCAATAGCGGTGTGGCGATTGTACCGGCGTCGCCCACAATTGTATCGACACCATCGGCGCCGACTACGACAACGCCGACCAAGACGACTACACCGACGGTATCGACGCCGACAACCACGGCACCGACGACAACACCGACCAAGACAACTACGCCGACGGTATCGACGCCATCGACGCCGACGACCACGGCACCGACGACAACGCCGACCAAGACAACTACGCCGACGGTATCGACGCCATCGACGCCGACTACGACAACACCGACAAAGACGACTACGCTGACGCCCACGATACCGACGCCACCGGCATCGACAATGCCGGTGGAATCGACACCAACGAAAGTCGTTGTTGAGCCCAACACCAACCCGACAACCCAACCAGTGACGACCCAACCGACCACGCCGACGCCTGTTGGAAAGTTGGATGCTCCGGATCCGGAACCAACGCCGGCAATTATTTTGCCGTCTCCAGTGGTTGTTGAAACCATTGCGCCGTCGGTCGATGAAACGCCGTCCAATGGACGCGGAATTGTTGTCAATCCGGCGGTGGAACGATTTGCAGAAAGTGAAGTAGTGGAAGCAGCAAAAGAGGAGGATGCTATCATGGATGAAAATAAAAAGGGCTTTGGCGGCCTTGAGGGGCTTATGCCGGTTATCGGAGTTATAGACGACCCGGTTTTCGATGTGGTTGATGGAGCGCCTGTTGAAGGCGATGATGAGCAGCGGGAAATCCCGGCTGACGAAAAGCCGGAATCCGGCAAAAACAAAAAATGGCTGATTATGATTGCGGCGGGAGTTGTATTGTGGTTGCTGCTTAAAAAACGGAAATAACATGGCTGCAAGAAACGTTATTGTCGCGGCCGGTGCAGAACCGTTGGTTTTAGCAGCACCGGTAGCGGTAGAAGCAACTGCGGTACAGGATGAATCGGCGGCAAACTTGAAGCCGCGCGAAGAATTGAAAACAAACAGATGGAAGCCCATCATCTATTGGGGCTATGTGGCCATCGGCGCGATTGTATTATATACCCTGTTTAAAAAGTAACCTATGGCGTTGAAAGATTGGGGGCCGCTGTCCGCGGCCAAGAAACAAAGCGAAATCAGTGCGGCGTTTGAGGCCGTCAAAGACAAAGTCAATCTCGATGACTTGGACAAACTCAAACAGGCGATATACAACAAATTGAAAGAAACCTACAAACTCAACCAGGCCAAATTCAAGACCTGGGAAAAGTTTTGGGCGAACGCTAACTACGAGAAGCATTTGATTTACCTGCAAGGCCTTGTCGATGTCGAGCTTGAAGCGCGGGCCGTCGCGGACGGTTCATACTCATACACGTCCAAGAGCAAGTCCGGTAACGGCGCTTCGGGAAGCGGGAGCGATGACGGCACCGGGGCGGCGGCCGACAACGGGATGACCACACTGTTGGTGGTTGGCGTTATCGCCGTGGTGGTCGTGCTGCTCATCAAGAAATTCAAGAAGCAATGACAAACGCACGGGTGCTGCTGCCGGTGCTGGCCGGCTGTTTGGGGTATGCCCTGGGCTTGTTGGCGGGCCGCAAGGAGCAGGACGGCAATGCCGTTTTGTACTGGCTGCTCATCGCCCTGTTGGGGTTGGGGGTAGCCGGCGGCGCCCTGGTGCTGTTTAAAAAGGTGGCCAATGGAAAATAAGGCTTTAACTTATGGCATGCTGGCGGGGATTGCCGTCCTGGTGGTGGTTATCGTCGTGCTGCTGCTCAACAAACTCAAACCGGCCGAAGATGTGACCCGGTCTATCAAACTGGATGCAGCCAAGCTGACGTATGACAACACGCAATACGTGCTGTATGCGTCACAACTGCATACGGCCATGTCCGGCGCCGGTACCGACACGGGCACGATTATGCGCGTGCTGGGGGCGCTCAAAACCTCCGAGGATTGGCACGCCCTGCTCAAAGCCTATGGCACGCGAAGCGTCAAGAAATGGTGGGGGTATTCGTTCGCCGGGACGCTCATCGATTGGCTGACGGACGAACTGTCGGCCAAAGAGCTGCAAGCCGTCAATGAGGTGTTGGCCAAAATAGGTGTATCGATATGATGAAACGGAGTTGGGCGATAATTGTAGTGGTGTTGCTGTTGGCCGTGGCGCTTGTCTTGGCGTTGTGCGGCGACAAACTTTTTGGCAAAGCGCGGGCGTCGGCGTCCGGATCCGGCGGAACCGGCGGCGCCGGCAATGCGGAACCCGTATCGATATTCCCGCTGAAAAAAGGCAGCCGGGGCGAAGAAGTGCGCAAGTTGCAGCACTATCTGAACTCTTGTTTGGCCTATTACCTGGTGCTTACACCTCTCGATGAGGACGGCGTATTTGGCGCCAAAACAGAGGGCATGTGCGTTACCATTACGGGAAGCCGGGAAATCAGTCAGGAATTTTATAACCAATACGTGAAATGAAGATTATAGACACCATCGATGAGATCCTTAGCGGCGACAAATCGCTGCCGGTGGTCAACGTGGCCATCGATACGGTCAGCATCTGCAAGGCCGCGGGCGTGCTGCTCATGGCCGGCGTGATGTTTTTGTTGATTCAGAAACTTTTGAAAAAGTAATGGATTGGAAAGATTTGCTTTTTATTGGCCGGGTTAACGTCAATCAGGAGGCGTTCGGGCGAAAGGTGCTCGATGTGGCCGACCGCTTGGGCATCAATCCGGATTGGCTTATGGCCGTGATGTACAAGGAAAGCGGCCTGAATGCGGCGGCCTACAACGCTACGGGCGGGGCCGTCGGCCTAATTCAGTTCATGCCGAACACCTGTGCGGCCCTGGGGGTAACCGCCGACGTGATGCGCAAGCTGTCGAACGTGGCCCAACTGGATTACGTTTACAAGTATTTTTACCCGTACAAAGGCTGCCTCAACAGTTATCCGGACGTGTACCTGTGCACCTTTTTTCCGCGTGCGCTGGGTTGGGTGGATGAGCGCGTCATCGAGAGCGGCACGCTGTCGGCCGGGCTCATCGCCACGCAGAACCCGGCTATCGATTTGGACAAAAACAAGCAGATTACGGTGGGCGAATTCCGCGCCTACTGCTACAAGGGCTTTTCGGCCGACGTGGTGGAGCGGCTCAAAAAAAAAGCGGTAAGATGAGGACGTTAAACATTATATCGGCCCTGTGCCTGTTGACGGCGGGCGCCTTGGGGCTTTACAGCGCATTACGGTAATGGATTGGGCAAGGATCTTTGAGCTGGCTGGTAGCTTCATCCTGGGCGGCGGGCTTTCCACGCTGCTGACGCTCCGGGTTGTCCGGCACAATATCGTGCGTGATTCCCAACTGGGCGACTTCAAAGGCATGCAGGAAGTTATCAAAGGTTTAAGCAGCCAGCTTGTGGATGTCCAGCAGCGCTCCAATGAACGCGCGGACGTGTGGCACTCAATGTGTATGAAGTGCAGCTACCGGGAATTTTACTTTGAACAGGAAAGGAAGCTAAATGAAAAGATTACAGCGCGTGCGAACGCCGTGGATAAAGAAAATCATCGTGGCCGTCCTGATGACGGCCGTAATGGTCTTGATGCCGCTATTGAGCGGATGCAGCCCGGCCCGTCGCTTTACCCGCTTGGTTGAGCGGTACCCCGCCTTGGTGCGGGACACGACCATTGCGGTACGCGGCACGGCCATTTTGCCGGGATTGACGGCCATCGATACGCTGACGGCCTGGCCATACAAGCCGGTGCTTATCGAGACGCCGCGCGTATCGGTACGGCTGACGCCGGTACAACGGCCCACCGGGGGCAAATATGCCGAGGCGCTTAAAAGGGCCGATAGTGCGTTTAATGCCATATACGATTTGCACCTGCAGGTCGATTTGAAGCCGGACACGGTGGTTACGGAAACCGAAGTGAAGGTGCCCGTCTATCGGCCGGTAGTCGTTAAGAAACGCTGGCCGTGGTGGATTATCCCCACGTCGATAGGCGGGATCGCGGTTTTGGTATTACTATTAAAAATCAAATAAAATGGGTGGTGGAATCATGATAGACGCACAGCGCAACATGCTGGGCGGCGATATTATCGAAGATCGCGGCGCCGTGATTTTTATCGGCATTTTCAAGGCCGGTACCGATGAAAACGGTACCGGGAACTGTCTCATCAGGAAGGTCGAACAGGTGGAGGAGCCGGACACCGGGCATGTTGTCACACGCATCATGTATCCTGGCGGCATTAACCATGAATGCGGGCACACCTGGGCTGAACGCGACAATTACGAGTACCGTTACGCTCAAACAAAGTAAAACATGGCACTATTCGATATAAATCTGTTGACCGGACACGTCCGGATTCGCACGCGCCGGGAAGTTGAACGCCTGGCTGCTTCCGTTCAACAGGCCGGCACACCGGCGGAACTGAAAGAAGCCAACGTTGTGATTGTTGGCGGCCCGGACGGCAGTTTGACCGCCAGTAAGGCTAAGCTGCCAACCGATGAGCGGTATATCATCATACAATTCCTTATCCTGGGAGGACTTGATGGAGATCAAGCCGGGGGGAACGTTGGAAGTACGTTCGACCTGACCGAACTGTGGCCCGATGGCTTGCCAACCGGTGTTACTTATTATCTACTCATGAATAAGACCGACCGGGATATAAACGTGGTGTTTGATGCCAAGCCGCAAAGCCGACCGGCGGATATGATTGTCAAGGCTGGCGGTTGCCGTGAGGCCTCCCTCTATGTTGGGAAAACTCGCAACGTATTGACTATTTCGGATGATTTGACTGTGGAAGATGTGCCCTTGCGTGATGATATGCTTAAAATCCCGAAGTTATGAAACATTATTTTTTGAGAGGCAAATTGTTCAGGTGCGCCGATGATGCCACCTATCCCGGTTTGGAGTATCTGACGGATGAGCAGGAAGCCTTTTTGGCGGCGCATCCGGAAGCGCGGGGGCATGAAGTCCGGGCGTGCTTGCTCGATGCCGACCGCCCGGCGCCCGACCATCCGGAACCCATAACGGAACAACAGCATGAGACGGACGTATAACGTACATGGTGGCGGCTTGCCGGACTTGGTTCTGGATATTCCACTTTATTCCGCATCGATGGAGCACCTGGCCGACCAATGCGGACACGAGACGTGCTTTTTTAAGGGAACCGGCGATAATGGCCTTGAGACCGCAACTGCAGCACCGGGTGTAACGGGGATCCGTCTGCTTGGGAATTATGGTATGCTGCCTTATTGGAGGTTTGAACCCATAGATGACGCTCATTATACCTATTCCTTTTTTTGCTCTGATATAAAAGCGCGGGGGCATGGATGGATTTGGGAGTTTTGGGACGAAAGAGGCATATCCTCTACAATAGTGGCCTGTGCATGTAGTTACGGTGGATTCCCTATTTGGCGCGCAGAGTGTTGCTCTTTTTGGTATGGCGCCAACGCTGATAGACCTTGGTGGTATCCGGAAAGTGACACTCTCTCAATACCCGATTTTTTGTTGACACCGCGTTTTATGACGGTAGTCGTTGATGAAGCGTTGTGTCGTCTGTATATCGACGGCGTGCTTGTTGAACAGGCGACTGATAGTAAACTCCTTGCACCGGTCGGCAGTGTAGGCGTGCGATGGCAGGCGGGCGATGGCGGCAATTCCGCTGACGCAGTTTTCCGCCAATTCAAGCTCTTCCGCAAATCCTTATCGGCCGACGAGGTGGCCGCGCTCTATGCCCACGAGGTGGCCGTATTCAATGCGGCGGCCGCTGCTACCATTTGACACCATTCAGGAATTGCCGGTTGTCCTGTTCCGCCAGGTGGATGTACACCATTGCCGTATCGACCTTGCGCAAACCGCCAAGGTTCATGACCGCGAACACGTTTCCGGTTTTCATGGCAAGGTGCGTCAGGAACGTATGCCGGCCGACGTGGCACGAAATCTTTTTGGATATGCCAAGCGCCAGGGCGATTTGTTTCAACGCCGTGTTCATCCGGCAATCGAAGCCGGCCACTTTGTTGGGGAAATCGAATCCAAAGCTATCCCAAATCCGGAACGGCTTGCCGCCGAACAGGTCTTTGAGCGGCAAATGCACTTCAGCGCTGGAACTGTCCTCTGTTTTGATCGGCACGATGTGCAGCGTATCGCCCCGGAGCAT
>CAYTZG010000002.1:0-145472 GCA_964442435.1 uncultured Bacteroidaceae bacterium
GGGTCGCCCCTTTTTATTTGGCTATTCCTTGCCGGAGTGTTATTTTTGCAGTCTAAAAGACAGATTTATGAATAAGAGCCGTTTTGCCCGATCGTTTGTTTTAGTGTTGATATATATAGTAATCAGCGGGGCCGCCGTAGGCCGTGCCGTCGCCAACGATACCGTTCGGCCGCAGTTCCGTTACGCCGTGGCTTTCCGCACGATGCTGGACAATTTGGAAGACTGTTGGGATTATATGCCCACCCGCACGATTGTCGGCACCACGTTGACGCCCATGGTCGGCGTGCAGTACGGCAACCATGCGTTGATGGGCGGCGTGTTCCTCTACACGCGCTATGGCTCCGGTCAGTTCTTGGATAAAGTCGATCCGCGGATTTACTACCAATATAAAGACGAGCGTTTCATGGTGGCGGCTGGGCTTTTCTCGCGCGACCTCTTGAAGCCGAGCCGGTTGTTCCATTACACGACCTCATTCCGCACGTTCAACAATACGCTGCATGGTTTCTTAGGGCAATATACGACCGAAACGGGTTATTTGGAAGGCTTGATAGACTGGTATCTGGCCGATGTGGGGCGGCGGCGCGACGGGGTTATCTTCCGTGTGAGCGGCGCCAAGCGTTTCGGCGGCTTCTTTTTCGACGGGCAGTTTATGTACCACCACCGCGGCGACTGGGATTTGTTCCAGACCTGCAAGGTGTATGACCGCTTGCAATACGACTTCCGTGTGGGCTACGATTTCGCCGTGTTGCAGTCGGTTTTCAAGTCCATCTACCTTACGGCGGGCCTCGTGGGGGATGCCGACCAAAAGCGGGAGGGCGACGACTACGGCCTCAAGGTCGGCCTTGGCTTTGAAACGACCCTGAATCTGGATTGGAAGGGCCTTTACCTGCGCAATACGTTCTATTACGGGCAGCCGCAGATGCAATACTATGGCGACTACGGCAGCGAACTCTATTTCGGCGACGCGTTCTACCGCTCGCCCTTATACGACCAGTTGGCCGTCGGCTATATCTATAAGTACCGCTGGGTGTCGGTGGGCGCGCACGTGTTGCTGTTCTTTACCGAATCCGCTACGGTCGCGAACCAGCAGCTGTTGTCGGTGTCGTTCGACATGGACGAACTCGTCCGCACCAAAAACCGCCGCAATCCGTAAAAAATCAAAAGGGGCGCCCCGTTCGGACGCCCCCGCCTTGCTAAACCCATAAAAATTATTCTTCGTCCTGAGCCGCCGAGGCTTCGTAGGCCTTGAGCAGTTCCGCCTGCAGGTCGGTGGGCACCGGCGCGTATTCGGCAAACTTCATGCCGTAGGCGGCGCGGCCCGACGTAAGCGACGACAGCGTGGTGGCGTAGCGGTTCATTTCGGCCAGCGGCACCTTCGCCAAAATCGTCTGATAGGCGCCGTCGCTCTCCATGCCCATCACCATGGCGCGGCGACCCTGCAGGTCGGTCATCACGTCGCCCATGCGGTCGGTGGGCACGTTGACGTCCGTATCGTAAACCGGTTCCAGAATCTTGGGGCCGGCGTTCTTGAACGCTTCCTTGAACGCGTTGCGTCCCGCCAGCTTGAACGCCATTTCGTTGGAGTCCACGGGGTGCATCTTGCCGTCAAACACGTTGACCACGATGTCGCGCGCGTAGGAACCCGTCAGCGGGCCTTCTTCCATTTTCTCCATCACGCCTTTGAGGATGGCCGGCATAAAGCGGGCGTCGATGGCGCCGCCCACGATGCAGTTGTTGAATACGAGACGGCCGCCCCACGGCAAATCCACGGTCTCCGTGCCGCGGATGGGGTATTTGGTCTGCGGCGTCATGCCCTCCTCGTAGGGTTCGATATAGAGCGACACTTCGGCGAACTGGCCCGCGCCGCCCGATTGTTTCTTGTGGCGGTACATGGCTTCGGCCGTCTTCGTAATCGTCTCGCGGTAGGGAATCTTGGGCGTGATGAACTCGGTGGATATTTTGTATTGGTTGTCCAACAGCCATTTGGCGATGGAGATATGATACTCGCCCTGGCCGCTCAACAGCAACTGTTTCAGCTCGCGCGAATATTCCACGCGCAGCGTCGGGTCGGCCTGGTGCATTTCGTTCAGGGCCGTGCCTAATTTCTCGTCTTCGGTTGCGTTCACCGCCTTGATGGCCGTCGTGAAAATCGGTTCGGGATAAACGATGTCCGCAAAGACCGTGCTTTCGGACGGGGCGGCCAGCGTCTGGTTGAATTTGGCGTCCTTGAGTTTCATCGTCAGCACGATGTCGCCGGCCATGGCCTTGTCCACCTTGACGCGGTTTTTGCCCACCGCCGTCATCAGCTGGGAAATGCGTTCCTTGTTGCCCGTACAGGTGTTGACGATGTCCATGCCCTCGGCTATCTCGCCGCTCATAACCTTTAGGAAGGCTATGTCGCCGATATGCGGTTCCTTGGCCGTCTTAAAGATGAAGGCCGTCATGGGCTTGGCCGGGTCGCAGGAGAACGTGCCGCCGTCTTTGGTCGTCAGGCCGCGGCCTTCGGTGGGCGGAATCACGTTGTAGCCGATAAATTCGAGCAGTCGCGCCACGCCTTTGTTCTGTTTGGCCGAAACGCACATCACGGGGAAGACGCTGCGGTTGCCCAGGCCTAATTTGATGCCGCGCCGCATTTCGTCTATCGTCAGGTCGTTGGTTTCAAAATATTTCTCCATCAGGTCGTCGGCCCCCTGCGCGGAGGCTTCCACCAGCAGTTTGTACATTTCATCGGCGCGCGGGCGTTCGCTTTCGGGAATGTCCGAGAGCACGGCCGGAGAGCCGTCTTTGGGGAACGTGATGAGTTTCTGCAACACCAAGTCCACCACGGCGTCGAACTGTGCGCCCGTGCCTACCGGATACTGTACCACCGTTACCTTGGGGCCGAAGCTTTCCTTAAGCTGACGGATGGTGTCTTCAAAATTGGCTTTCTCGTGGTCGAGCTGGTTGACGGCGAACAGGATGGGCGTTTCCAGTTTGGCCGCGCGCCGCCAGATGATTTCGGTGCCCACTTCAATGCCGGAGGTGGCGTTTACGAGCACGACGCCCGCTTCCACCGCGTGCAGCGCCCCGATGGGCTCGCCGATAAAATCGGGCGTGCCGGGCGTATCGAGAATGTTGATTTTACGGTCGTTGAATTCGGCGTAAAGCAGGCTGGCCGTAACGGAAATCTGTTTTTCGGTTTCGATGTCACGGTAGTCGGACGCGGTATTTTTGTCGTCTATGGTACCCATGCGGGAAATGGCTTTCCCCTCAAAGGCCATGGCCTCCGCCAGCGTGGTCTTGCCGCATTTGGCGCCGCCGAGCAGGGCGATGTTGCGAATGTCCTGAGTGTTGTAAATTTTCATAATGATATGATTTTTAGTCTATAATGTCGTTTTAAAACTCGGTCTTGTAAAGATACGAAAAAGCGAGCGTAGAGCCAAATAAATCGCTATTTATTTGGCTTTGCCGAGCCATAGTATCTTGGGCTTTAGCCAAAGATACGAAAAAAAACGATACGCGCCGAACGAAATAAACCGTCATTTGTTTTTCAGTCGCCTTGGTTTTCAAAAGAACCAAAAAAAATGTAAATTTGCAGATTGGGCATACGTGAAGTGCCCGACCGATAAAACCGAGCGATATGGGGCTGTTTTTGCCGACCTTTTTCAAAACCCGTCCGAGACGGACATTTGAATACAAACCGCGTTACTACAACGAGGAGCGGGAACGTTTGGACCTGTTGAAACGGAAGTATGCGGCGGAGGGGGCGGAACCCGTCGGCAGCGAGCGGGCCGAGCGGGAGGCGCGTATGCGTCAGGAGTTCGAGACGCAGCGGCCGCGGCGCAACACCAAGGGGCTGTTGAGCCGGCGCGGGTTGCTTATCGCCATCGGTTTGGTCGTGGTCTTGTTGTTTTTCATCCTCTAATCCGTTTGACGTTCGTTATTCCATGAGCCTGATACAGTTATTACCGGAACATGTGGCCAACCAGATTGCGGCGGGCGAAGTCGTCAACCGGCCGGCCTCCGCGGTCAAGGAACTGTTGGAAAACGCCGTGGACGCGGGGGCGGACGACATCCATCTGCTGGTGCGTGACGCCGGCAAGACGCTCATTCAGGTTATCGACAACGGTTGCGGTATGTCGGCCGAGGACGCCGAAAAGTGCTTCCTGCGTCATGCCACGTCCAAAATCCGGCAGGCCGACGACCTCTATACGCTCCACACGATGGGGTTCCGCGGGGAGGCCTTGGCGTCGATAGCGGCCGTGGCCTGCGTGGAACTCAAAACCAAGCGGCCTAACGACGAAACGGGCTATATCGTGTGCATGGAGGGCGAGAAGCGGACGTCGGCGCAAGCCTGTGCCTGTCCCGACGGCACGCAAATCAGCGTCAAGAATATCTATTTCAATACGCCGGCGCGGCGGCAGTTCCTCAAATCCGATGAGGTGGAATACCGCTATATCGAGGAGGAGTTCGTGCGTGTGGCCATGGCGCATCCCGACATCAAATGGCAACTCACGCGCGACGAAAAGCAGGTTTACCATTTGGAGCCGGGCTCGTTCCGGCAGCGCGTCGTGCAACTCATGGGGCGGGCGTTCGAGCAGCGGCTCGTGCGCGTGCATGAGGCTGCGGGCGACATCGACATAGACGGCTTCATCTGCACGCCCGAATACACGACCAAAAACCGCAGCAAACAGTATCTGTTCGTCAATACGCGCTATATCAAACATATCGGCCTCAGCCACGCCATCGAAACGGCTTACAAACAATTGGTGCCGGAAAAGAACTATCCGGCCTATTTCCTGCGGCTGACGGTCAAGCCCGAAACGATAGACGTCAACATCCATCCCACCAAGACCGAAATCCGTTTCAACGACGAGAAACTGATATACGGCGTATTGCTTTCGGTGGTCAAGCACGCGATAGGCGTGACCCAACTCGCGCCGGCCTTGGATTTCGACAACGAGAACGACGTGGTGGTGCCCACGCGCAAGCCGTTGGGCTTTCCCGAACCGCCGCGGCTGAACCTCGACCCCAACTACGACCCGTTTGCCGTGGCCTACAAGCAGAGCGGCAAGCAACCGTCCTATGCGTCGGACGTGCGGCACGGCGATGCGTTGCAGGCGCAGTTGCAGTTCTACAAGGAGGCGTTCGCGCCCGAGGTGGCCGACGCCACCGAGGCGGCTTTGCCTAAGCAGGGGCGGCCCACGCAGTCCGAAATGGCCGTCAGCACAAACCGTATGTCCAAAATCAACGCCGAACCCAACGGGGTAGTGCCCGTGTCGGCGGAGGCTTTGGCGGCCGAATCCGATTTGAACAACAAATTCCTGCAATTCGCTTCGGCCTATATCGTCACTACCGTCAAGTCGGGGCTTCTGTTTGTTGACCAGCAGGCGGCTTCCGAACGCATTATATACGAACGCTACCTCAAAAACAAGCAGCCGCACGAGAACCCGGCGGGGCAACGGCTGTTGTTCCCTAAAACCATTCAGTTGTCGTCCTCCCAAAGCGATGTGCTCAAAGACATCCGCGAGAAGTTGGCGGCTTGGGGCTGGGAAATCGAATGGGTGGGCGGCGGGTCGTTCATCGTCAACGCGGCGCCGGCTCAGACCAAGGATGAAGAAATAGCCGCGCTTGTCGAAAACACGGTGGACGACTATATTAGCCGGATGATGACGGTTCACGGCCGGCAGGAAGACAATGTGGCGGTGGCCTTGGCGCGTCAGACGGCCGTTCGGCACGGGCAAATCCTGAGCCGGGCCGAGATGATGAGCCTGATAAACGACCTGTTCGCGTCCGAGTGTCCGCACCTGTCGCCGAGCGGTCGGCGTACCTATTGGATTATGCCAGAAACGGATGTGAAACAGGCTTTTAAAAACAGCAAATAACGATGGAGACCTATAGCGAGAACTACCGCGTGCGGGGCTTTCAGTTCCTGCCGCCCGTCATCAAAAACCTTTTGATTATCAACGTGCTGTTCTATATGGCCGACCTCACGTTCGGGCTGTACGGCCTCGATTTGAGCCGCTATTTGGGTTTGCATTACGTGTCGGCCACCGATTTCCATTGGTGGCAGTACGTCACGTATATGTTCATGCACGGCAATTTCTCGCACCTGTTCTTCAACATGTTCGCGCTGTGGATGTTCGGCTATGCGTTGGAAAACCTGTGGGGCGGACGGCGCTTTCTGCTCTATTACATGGTGACGGGCATCGGCGCGGGGCTTATGCAGACGCTGGTCGTGGGGCTGAACGTCTATTTCAACTATGTGCCGAATTATCCGGCCTATGCCGTGGCGCAATACGTCAACCAAATCGTCACGATAGGGGCGTCGGGCGCCGTGTTCGGCATCCTGCTCGCGTTCGGGATGTGTTTTCCCAACCTGCCGATTTACCTGTATTTCCTGTTCCCGATACGGGCCAAATGGTTCGTTATTATATACGGATTGTTGGAACTTTTCGCCGGCATTGGCGGCACGGCCGACGGGGTGGCGCATTTCGCGCACCTGGGCGGTATGCTGTTCGGTATCGGCTTGATTTTATATTGGCGGAAGCACGGAAGCCGGATACACGGTCGGTAGTGCGCCGCGCATGGCATAAGAAAAAAGACAAAAACTTTATACAATATGTTGAGCAACAATTTTGCCTGTCGTCACAACGGGCCTAACGCCGAAGAAACGGCGAAAATGCTGAAAACCATAGGCGTCTCGTCTATGGATGAATTGATTGACAAGACGGTGCCGGCCGCCATCCGTCTCAAACAACCGCTGAATCTGCCGGCGGGCATGAACGAGTACGAATATCTGAACCACCTGCGGACGTTGGGTCAGAAGAACAAGGCCTACAAGACCTATATCGGCCAGGGCTACTACAACTGCATCACGCCGGCCGTCATCCAACGCAACATTTTGGAGAATCCGGGTTGGTACACGTCCTATACGCCGTATCAGGCCGAGATTTCGCAAGGCCGTTTGGAAGCCTTGATGGTGTTTCAGACGATGATTGCCGATTTGACGGGTATGCCGCTTACCAACGCTTCGCTGTTGGACGAGGCCACGGCGGCCGCGGAAGCCATGATGATGTTCTTCAACGCGCGCAGCCGTGAACAGCAGAAGGCCGACGCGCGCACGTTCTTCGTTTCCGAACGCCTTTACCCGCAGACGATAGACGTTATCAAGACGCGGGCCGAATGGTTGGGCATCAAGCTCACCATCGGCAAGGAAGAGGAGCTGGCCTTTACGCCCGACATCTACGGCGCCATCGTACAGCATATCGACCGCCGCGGCGAGGCGCGTGATTACGAAGCCTTCATCGCCAAGGCGCACGAACATAACTGCCTCGTGGCCGTGGCCACCGACCTGCTCGCGTTGACGATGCTGAAGGAACCGGGCGTATGGGGCGCCGACTGCGTGTTGGGCAGCAACCAGCGTTTCGGTCTGCCGATGGGCTTCGGCGGTCCGTCGGCCGCTTTCTTCGCCACCAAAGACGACTTCAAGCGTCAGATTCCGGGCCGTATCATCGGTCTTACCGTCGATGCGCAGGGCAACAAGGCCTTCCGTTTGGCCTTGCAGACGCGTGAACAGCATATCAAACGCGACAAGGCTACGTCCAATATCTGTACGGCGCAGGCCTTGATGGCCACGATGTCGGCCATGTACGCGGTATGGCACGGCCCCTGCGGCCTGAAAGCCATTGCCGAAGACGTGCATCAGCTGGCGGCTTATCTGGCCGTGGGCGCGGCGGCGTTCGGCTATACGCAGGAAAACAAGGCGTATTTCGACACGCTTTACCTCGCTTTGCCGGCCGGCGTGGCGATGGACGGTCTGCGTAAGGCGGCTTTGGCGGCTGAAATCAACTTCTTCTATGCGGACGCCACCCATATCGGCATCAGCTTGGACGAAACGACGGCCATGGCCGATGTGGAAGCGATTTTGAACGTGCTGGCCACGGCGGCCGGCAAGACCTATGCGGCCGGTGCGGTTAAGGCCGACGCCGCCGCGCAGGAAGCGCAACGCGCCATTCCCGCCGCCATGCAGCGTAAGAGCGCTTACCTGCAACACCCGGTATTCCACCGCTATCATTCCGAAACGGACATGATGCGTTATCTCAAGAAACTGGAAGAAAAAGACCTTTCGCTCAACCGCGCCATGATTCCGCTCGGCTCCTGCACGATGAAGCTGAACGCCGCGGCCGAGATGATGTGCCTCAGTATGCCTGAGTTCGCCGGCCTGCACCCGTTCGTGCCCGCCGACCAGGCCGCCGGTACGTTGGAAATGATTCGCAATCTGGAAAAGGATCTCTGCGAAATCACGGGCTTCGCGCGTCTTTCGTTCCAACCCAACTCGGGTGCGGCGGGCGAATACGCCGGTCTGTCGGTTATCCGCACCTATCAAAAAGCCAACGGCGAAGGTCACCGCAACATCTGTCTGATTCCGGCTTCGGCCCACGGCACCAACCCCGCTTCGGCGGCCATGGCCGGCCTCAAGGTGGTGGTGGTCAAGTCCACGGCCGAGGGCGAGATTGACGTTGAAGACCTTAAGGCCAAGGTGGCGGAACACGGTCAGAACGTGGCCTGCCTCATGATTACCTATCCCTCCACGCACGGCGTGTTCGAGGAAGCGATTTTGGACATCATCAAGATTGTACACAGCTGCGGTGCGCAGGTATATATGGATGGCGCAAACATGAACGCCCAGGTGGGTTTAACCTCGCCGGGCACGATGGGCGCCGACGTATGCCACTTGAACCTGCACAAGACGTTCGCGATGCCCCACGGCGGTGGCGGCCCCGGCGTTGGCCCGATCGGTGTGGCCAAGCACCTGGCGCCCTATCTGCCGTCGCATACGGTGGTCAACGTGCTGGACGGCGAGCCCAAGCGCGGTGCGGTGGCGGCTTCGCCCTACGGTAGCGCGTTCATCCTGCCCATTACCTACGGCTATGTCCGTATGTTGGGCGGCGAAGGCCTGAAGGCGGCTACCGAATACGCTATCTTGAACGCCAACTACCTTAAAGCGCGTCTGAAAGACCACTATAAGATTTTCTATGTCGGCAAGCAGGGGATGTGCGCGCACGAAATGATTCTGGATTGCAACGCGTTCAGCATGAGTGCCGACGTACAGGTGGGCGATATCGCCAAGCGTCTGATGGACTACGGTTTCCATGCGCCTACCGTGGCCTTCCCGGTACACGGCACGTTGATGGTGGAACCCACCGAGAGCGAACCGCTAGCCGAACTGGATCGGCTCGTGGACGCTTTCGTGGCCATTCGCAAGGAAATCGCCGACATCGAGAGCGGCAAGGCCGACAAGGCGAACAACTTGATTAAGAATGCGCCGCATACGGTGTATGTGGTGGCGGCCGACACGTGGGACCGTCCCTATACGCGTAAGGAAGCCGCGTTCCCGCTCCCGCACGAAGACAAGTATTGGCCTTCCTGCGGCAAGGTGGACGATGCGTTCGGCGACCGGAATCTGTGTTGCACGCTTAAAGCCGAATAAGCCGTGAAAAGTTTGAAGAGAATAGTATTGATCGGCTGCGCCTTGATAGGCGTGGCCGGTCTTAGCTCCTGCAGCTACGAGGAAACGACCCGGTTTAGCTATACGGTGGAGGGGCTCACGATGATGGCCGTGCCGTCGGCGTCCGCTCCAGACGCGACCGAAGCCAAGGCGGAGACGATGTTTATGGATTTCATGAACCGGTTTCATCTGCTGGAGCCGATGACGTACGTCAACGAGGCCGGGACGCACTCGGCGGCGCGGGAACTGAACGACGAGGAGGCCGCGATTGTGTTTTGGGACCGTTGGCGGCTGTACAATTTCGAACTGCCGGAATTGCGTGGCAGCTACAGGGAGGCCGGTTACGAGGCGGTCCGCGCGGAGTTCTGCTATGCCCTCACGCGCGATGACGGCGCGGTCCTGTTGTGGGAACGAGCCTACTTCGACTGGCCCAACTTGAATTAGGGCTGGGGAATTTGGATTTCCAAATTTTTTGTATCTTTGTGACAAGCATCGAGAGATGCAGTAAAAGAGTGTTGAGCCCCGGTAACCAGTCCGCGAGTCGAAGCCAACACTCTTTTTTTATTTCTTCGTATTCACTTCTACATTGTAATAAAAAGTCCCGTCGGCCATAGCGCGTACCGCCAGCCGTACACATTCTTTTTTGTCATCAATATAAACATAGGCTTTGAAATTGTAGTACCCTATCAAATTCTTAGGGTCACATTCTTTCCTTTGTCCAAAATTGTTGTACTTGGCGTGTTCCATCAGAATGTCAAGAACTTCTATTATGGGAACCTTTTTCCGATAAAGCGCTTCTCCGTATATTGTTTTCCGTCCCGAAACAAACTGTATCGGAATGCCAATATGTCTGTTATACACGACTTTGCCCTGAAGATACTCGCTGAAGGTCTTTAGTAAGACTTTCCTCGCTTCGGCCGGTTTCAAGCGATTGTATCGCCCCGTCGATACGCGCGGTATCACCTTTTGCACATATTTCTTATCCATATCCGTATCTGTATAAATTTGCTTACAATCCCTGCGGGTACTTGTTCGGCTTTCGTCTATTATTATACGTTTGACTTCGACTTTTGACGAAAAAAAGTGGTGAAAACCGCCTTCTGCACCATTCTGTTCGATTTGTTGAAAACTTTTTTGAAAAAAGTTGGCAGAAAATTTGGCCGGAATATATATATAGTATATTAGCGGCCAAAAATCGGACGGACGATAGTCCGACCGATGGTGAAAAAGCTTTTGAATCCTAAAATGTTAAAAACACAAACCAATATGAAAAAACTGATTTACATAGGCATGAAATTGCTTCTGTGCCTGTCGGCGGCCTTGTTTGCAGGTTGCGAGGAAAAACCGTTGGATGAAACGGGTGGTGGTTCCGGTGGCTCCGGGGGCGGAACTGCTGCCACGAGGGGGGCGGTTGAAGGTGTAGTGACTGTAAAGGAAACCGGTAAGCCAATCCTGTTGGCGGGTGTGGCGTTGTTGCCGACCGACAAGTTGACGTTGACGGATACCGCCGGTTCGTTCAAGTTCAGTGATATAGAGCCGGGTACCTATAAGCTTCAAGTCAAGCGCAGCGGTTATGCGACTTATACGGAAGAAGAGCTAAAGGTGGAGGCCGGCAAGACGGTGCGGTACAATGTCGCGTTGGAAACGGCACAGTCCGATTTGCAGATATTGGATACCAATGGTATGGCCATCAGTGAATTGAATGTTGGGCGCTCCAGTCATGGCATTTTTGTGCTCAAAAATGCTGGCGAAGCCATCGTGGAGTGGGAAATCCCCAAGTTGGCGGTGGATTGGATTTCGGGCTTCAGCAAACAATCCGGTAAGTTGGCGCCTGGTGCCTCCGATACGGTGAAAATGACCATTGACCGTTCCAAGTTGTCGGAGGGTGGCAACGAGGCGGTCATGTATATAGGTTCGAGTGTAGGTGATAAGAAACTGTTGGTTCGAGCCGGTGTGGAACGTTCTTTTTGTTTGACCGATGAATCCGGCGATGAAATCCTCGAATTGGATTTGAGCGATGTTGACCAGTGTCGTTTCAAGATTAAGAATACCGGTAGCGATGTGTTGGAATGGCAACTGGACGGGATAGAAGCGTCTTGGTTGACGTTGGTCGGCAAGTCGGACGGTAAGCTGGCCGTGGGGGACTCCGAGTCCCGTACGCTGAAGGTAAACCGCGCTCAATTGGAAGAAGGTACTTATGAAACGGCGTTGGTGTTCCGCACGAATGGGGGCGAGAAGTCGTTGCCTGTAAAGGTAAAGATTGAGATGGCATTCCGATTGGAGGATGAGAGAGGTGCGGAACTCAGTGAGTTGGAATTCGGGGCGGAATCAAGCCAAAAATTCAAGATAAAGAACACGGGAAACGGGGTCTTGGAATGGGAGGTTTCGTCCACAGAGGCAGATTGGCTGACATTAGGCACCAAGAAGCGCGGCAGTCTGCAACCGGGGGCTACGGAAACCATCACGATGACGATAGACCGTACGAAATTATCGGCGGGCGACAACCGTACCATGGTAAATGTAAGCACGAATGCGGGTGATAAAAAGTTGCAGGTCAATGCGCATGTGGTGTTGTCCTATCGATTGGAGAACGATGGTGGCATGGAAATCAGTGCATTGGATTTCGGGTCAACCTCAAGCCAAAGAATCAGAATCAAGAATACCGGCAACGGAATATTGGAATGGGCGGTGTCGTCTGCGGGTGCGGTCTGGCTGGTACTTGGCGATAAACGAAGCGGCAGTCTGCAGCCGGAGGCCACCGAAACCCTTGTTGTGAATGTGGACCGTATGCGTCTGTCGGCAGGCGATAATCAGGCGGTGTTGAATATCAGTACGAATGCGGGCGATGAACAATTGGCGGTTCATGCCCGTTTGGATATGTCGTTTCAGTTGGTGAACGCGCAGGGCGAGGAAGTCAATATGTTGGATTTGGGTAGAGAACGTCAAGGGTTGTTCAAGATAAAGAATACGGGCGATGGTCTATTGGAATGGGAAATATCCCAAAATGATGCGGATTGGTTATCATTGGGCGGTGTGGCCCAAGGTTCGATATGGGCGAACGATGCCGTAACGATAGCGTTGACGATAGACAAGAGCAAGTTGGCGCAAGGAGATAACGAGACGACACTGTCCATTCATACCAATATCACTGGCGGCGACAAGCAATTGCGGATTAAGGCCTATCGGCTTCAGCCATCGGATGGCATACCGGAGATGGTATATGTGGAGGGCGGTACGTTCGAGATGGGGTCGAATGAGGCGATGGAGTATGGGCCGGTTCATAATGTGGCCTTATATGGGTTCTATATCGGGAAATACGAAATTACGCAGAAGCAGTGGGAGGCTGTGATGGGCACGACGCTGGAGGAACAACGGGCTGCGGATGGTTTAGGCGATGTGGTGGGAGCTGGTGAGAATTATCCGATGTATTATGTCAATTGGGAAGATGCGGTCGCGTTCTGTGAGAAGTTGAGTGAAGTGACTGGTATGACGTATCGTTTGCCGACGGAATCGGAATGGGAATACGCGGCACGCGGTGGGCAGCATAAGGACGGCACGAAGTATGCGGGTAGCGATGACTTAGGTACGGTGGCGTGGTATAAAGATAATAGTGCTGGAAGCACGCATCCGGTAGGGCAGAAAGTACCGAATGGCTTGGGCTTGTATGATATGAGCGGTAATGTATGTGAGTGGTGTTCGGACTGGTTCGATAATGCTGAGACGTTGTATGGCAGTGAACCGGTTGTTAATCCGCAGGGACCTGCCAGTGGCACGTTGCGTAATAATCGCGGAGGATGTTGGAATCAAGAGGTGAGGAGTTGTACTCACCATGTGTCGTATCGGTGGTGTGGTTATCCGACATATCGACGTAACTATATGGGTTTCCGTGTGGTACGGGAACTGTAGTGCCATTGAGGACTATTAGATTCCGTTGTAGTAGTTTATATCGGAGTAGTCCTATTGAATATTTGTTGAATTTTGGTTCTCACTCAAAAATTATAAAGACAGATGAAAGAAGATAAATTAATCCGACTGAAAGATCAAATTATTGATTTTATTATAAATGGCGCATCTATTAGGGTACGAAAAGATGCGCCATTGGTAAGAGCAATTGACTTAAAACATGTACAATCGGAGTTGTATATGGAGGGCCCTAGTGGCTTGGTCAAATATGTCAGCGAATATTTGAATGATAGGGAAATCGCTGAAATGCAGTTCTATAATAGCTTGAACAGGTTCGCCACATTGAAAGATTCTCTCAATCCTCATCGAGATGATGAGTATTCTAAATATTTTGTATCTTTTATTGATGGTAATCCAACGTCACAATGGAGACAATTAGAAGATTTGATGCAAAAAGATAGTGATGGACAATTATTACTAAAAACAATGGCAAAAGGTCCAACAGGTATTTTCCATATAGGTGAAAAGGGATCAGGAAAAACCTTGACTCAGAATGTATGGTTGTATAAAAACAATAAGACACTGGAGGAAAATAAAATATTTTGGGTTCGATTGGATGCATCAAAATTAGAAAGACTTTGGCAGGATTGTCACGTCCAACAAAGACGAATATCTACGGAGGATTATTTATTGGGGCAGATGTTGTATGTTTTTTGTAAACATTTTCAAAAGGGACATATAAATAATTATAGTCCTTTATTTGGCGAAATCGCAGACAAATTGAAGGCAGATCCGATTAATGACATATCGAAACCATTTGCGGATTCTAAGGCTAAAACGAGGGAAGAATCTGAAGAAGAACAATTAAGTTTTAGTGCTGCCAGGAGGAGGATATATAGTATCATAGATTATATGGTATATATTGAAAAAGCAATTGCGGTTTATGAAAATACTTACTTGGGGCCAAACTCAAGGAGGAATGATTGGGAAAAAATAGATCCAGATAAAAGTTTCTTCATTCAAAGAGTGTTACGCGAAGCACAATTGTCTGAAAATCATGGGCTATATCGTGTATGGCGTGCAATAGCAAGGCGTCTTCGCTCATTTTTATTAGATAATGGGTATTATATCCTATATATTATTGATGGCGTTGATAGTTTGGATTTCTTTGTAAGAGAACGAAATGAAATTATTGAAGATATGCTCGGGCAACTTCTATCTTTCCCATTTGGGATTAGTAATTCCGATGCGGAGCTTGTCATGATGTCATTGCGCGATACAACATATGAGACCTTAAAGGAAATTTATTATAGCAGGGGGTATTGTGGAGATCCAAGATATCGTGATATAAGTGGTTTTCATCGTATTAGGCAACAGTCATGTAATTTATTCCCTCACATATTGAAAAAAAGAATAGAATACATGTATGGAAAATATGGTATTGATGATTCGCAATGTTTTATGGCAAAAGCGTTGAAGTGCATTCAGCAAAATAATTTGATACAAAACGAGGATGTATGGCATTCGAATTTTAGGTGCTTCTTGAACAACCATTTGTCATTGGCAAAATTAATTACATATAAATATTATTTTGCAGGAAAGCCACAGAAATTTGATATTAAGGAACAGATATCAATATATGAAGAGGATAATTTTTTGTTGAATGGAGAGGTCGTCCCTTGTATAAATACCTCAAGAAGCAATCTTGGTGGACATTGCTTCAATATTTTCAATGATACTACGGGCGCCAATGCTTCATATGGCTTGTGTACAAGGATATTGTTGCTTATAAAGAATAATCCAATGATGGCTTATTCTCGATTAGAAGACATTGTTGGTGTTTATGGTTATGTGCCTTCCGAGCTCCACCCTATTGTTGAGCGCCTGATAAGTGCGGGAATGCTATCTCCGACATATGTGCCCCATAATGATACGTTATTTGATATAACTGAAAAGGGGGAGTATATATTGGAGCTGTTTTATAATAGAATCTCATTTTTGTATCATGCAGCCTTATCAACTTATCTTCCAGAAAGATTGATTGAGAAGTATGTGATTGCCCCTAACAATTATCAAGCAATTAAAACGGAAGAACGCTTTTTCCCAGCGGCTTCGATTATTACGGGGGCGATATTTTTACAATATCTTATATGTGTGAATAAGAAGGAAGTAAAGAATACGAATCGTATATTAAGGCAAAAAGGTGTACTTAATCCTTTGTATATAAATACATTGCCGGTCGATGAACAAAAACTTGGAGAATCAATTTTGGATATGTTAAAAATTGCCGAGAAAAACCCAAGAAACATTGAAATTATTGAGAAATTTTTCAATTAAATATTTTTCATGAAACGAGATTATGTTTTTGTTGGAGTGCTGGCATGTTTAATGTTGATTGCGACTATAGTAGGTTTGTTGTGTGTGAATATGCCAGCGATATTTGATGGCATGGTTCTATCGAATAATAGCGCAGCGAATATAGGGAGTGCGATAGGCGGAATATCGACACTTATTGTTGGCGTTGCAAATGTAGGAATGCTATATTTGACATTTAGGTCTCAAATGAGAACTTTGCAATTACAAGAAAAAAAGATGGCTAAACGTTCTGAAGCGCAAAGGAGAAAGGAGGAACTTCAAAACAAATATCTTAAAATGGAGAAAGAAAAGAATGAGATGCTTATAAAAAAAGTATATGAAAGGAATGAAGAACTTTTTATGAATAACAGGTTGAACAATATCAAATTTACATGGATAAAATTATTTTCAATAGAGACAAATGCTTCTAAAGGAATTGATATGAATGTGCTTGTATTCAATATGAAATCATTTTTATTGACATTGGAGGTCGTGGATAATAGGTTTCATTTGGTAGATATGCGTAGCATTTTCGATACTTATATACGTTATTTTTATAGTACTTATTGTAATAAGAATCATAAATTTATGGAGGAATATAAAGCTATCGAAGCGTTGTTTCGTGATAAAGAAGAGAAATTTAACAAGAAAAGAGGTTAGCAAGGAGTGCCGGTATTTAGAGTATGCTCTGTCTTTCCTATAATCCAAATATTATCACTAAATTTGCATCATGAAACGACTCTGTTGCATCCTACTTTTATTACCGGCGGTTATTTCAAGCTGTACGGCATTCAAAGCAATTCAATGTGGTATGCCGTCAACCGACACTTATCGTCATTTTCCGGTCGATACCGTTGTTGCTTCAGGGACGATGAAGGCGGTATTGATTTCTTCGGTTGAACATGACCGATATTTTGAAGATTCAAAATTTTCCGGCGGACGTTTCGGCGACGAGAGCGCAACCATCGGCGATTATTTTGCGCGTGTGCGGGGCAGCGGGGCCTTGCTGATTGTCCGCAACGATACGATTCTTTTGGAACGGTATTACGGTGATTTCTCACGGTTTTCGCCCTCCTGCATTTTCTCGATAACAAAGGCGATAACCGCTTTGTTGTGCGGCATAGCGGTCGATGAGGGGTATATGTCGATAACGAACCCCATAACCGAATATATCCCGGAACTTAATGAGGCCGATCCGCTATTTAAGCAACTTACCATCGAGCACCTTTTAGATATGCGCACGGGGCTTGATTTTAAGGAAAGCTACGGATGGAATCCCTTTTCTAAAATGGCGAAATTATATTACGGCAAAGATGTCGTCAGCCAATTCAAGACATTGCATTTCAAGGCGCAACCCGGAACGGCACATTATTATAATTCAATGGCTACGGCGTTGTTGGGCGTCGCGATTGAAAGAGCCGTCGGAATACCGTTTGCACAATACTTGCGGGATAAGGTCTGGATGCCGCTTGATATGGAATCCGATGCCTATATATCCCTTGATGACAGCGGACACCGGCAGGCAAAGGCTTATGGCGGTTTGGCGTCTAACGTGCGGGATTTAGCCAAAATAGGACGGCTATATATCAATGGCGGCGTTTACGACGGCAAAAGGATTGTGAGCGAAGCATGGATAGACCGTTCCACCCATTCTTCGCTGGAGAACGAAGCTTATTCTTTTGGTTGGAACAATATCATTACCCGTGTGGATGGCAAAGATACGGTCACGCCGCGCTTCTTCGCCCTCGGCTTATATGGTCAGGTGCTATTCTGCGACCCGACGCAAAATTTGATTTTTGTAACTTTGGGTGAAAAGAAAGGCGCGGAGTACCACTTGCTCTTTGATGATTTTTGCAATCTGATATCTAGATAAGCGTCTTTTAGTGTGTCTTTAGAGGCGATGTTATCGCTGTGCGGTACTTTGCTTTTGCGCGTGGGGCGTGCCATCTATCTTTGTCGCTGTTTTGAGATGCCATTCTCGGGCTTCAGGAAACTATCATACGTTCAAGTCTGAAAAAAGTCACTTAACTTGTATTTGTCATACAAGTGTTATATTTTTGTATGATAAAGTATAAGCCTTATGGAGGTAATGACTGAGAGAAAACAAACGGCATTCCGTTTGCGGGCGGATTTGTTGGCGCGGTTGAAGATAGAGGCGCACAAAGAAAACCGTAGCCTTAATAATTATGTCGAGAATATATTGATGGAAACCATCAATCATTTGCCGAATGCCGAGACCATGGCCGCTATGCGGGAAGCTGAGCAGGGCAAGCGGTTAAAGAAAGTCGATATGGCCAGCTTGGAACGTTTTTTGAAATCGTTGGAATAGCAGTATGAAGCAGGTCATCAGTACCGGACAATTCAGGAAAGATATTAGGAAATATCGTCATCAGCCGTTAAAATTGCAGAAATTGTATGCGGTGGTCGCTAAATTGGCCCAAGGGGAAGCCTTGACTGCACAACAGCGTCCGCATAGTTTGTCGGGTGCATATAAGGGGTATATGGAGTGTCATATCGAAAATGATTTATTGCTGATATGGTTAGACGAAACCATCGATATGATTAAGCTTGTCCGTTTTGGTTCCCATTCGGAATTGTTTTGAAGTAATATGTTCAATCGTCCTTTAACCACATCGAATTCGAGGGATAAAGAATGAAAAACAGGGGGGAAGAAAGCAATACACGCTACTCCAGCTACTCCAAAAGAAATTAGCGCGCAAGTGAACTTGGAATGCGGGATTACCTCGCTGCGCTCGGTGATCCTCGGGGGGGGCGCGGCAAAGCAATCGAGCAAAGCCATACTACGCTGCGCGTAGCATGGCTTTTTTTGTATCCTCATCCTCGCGCAAGCAAGCTTGGCTCGGATGTGATACAAAAAAAAGCCGCTACCAAATGGTAGCGGCTTTGCTCATTCCTTTGCGGAAAGACAGGGATTCGAACCCTGGGTACCCGAAGGCACAACGGTTTTCGAGACCGCCCCGATCGACCACTCCGGCATCTTTCCTTCGTTATGCGATTCATCCCCGCCTAAACCCATACTCCTCAACGGAAAACGGCTGCGACGAATCGCTAACGAGCGGCAAAGGTACAAAAAAAAAGGAAAAAGAAAAACCGGCCACGGGTTAAGTACCGGCGCCTTGGCCTATCTCACCGTCTTGATGACGCGTGCCGGATTGCCGGCCACCACGGAAAAGGCGGCCACGTCTTTCGTGACGACACTGCCGGCCCCTATCACGCAATCATGGTCGATGGTCACGCCGGGCAAAACGACGACATTGCCGCCAAACCATACGTTGTGGCCGACCGTGATGGGCTTGGCGTATTCCAAGCCCTGATTGCGCCGTTCGGCGTCGAGCGGATGGATGGCGGTATAGAAAGCGCAATTCGGCCCGATGAAAACGTTGTCGCCGAACGACACCTTGGCTTCGTCGAGAATCACGAGATTGAAATTGGCAAAGAAATTCTCGCCGATTTCGATGTTGTAGCCATAGTCACAGTTGAAAGGCGCTACAACCGTGAAATTTTTGCCGGCCTTACCCAGCAAACGGCTCAGGATTTGGTTTTTCGCCCTTACCTCGGAAGGGCGCAGGTGGTTGAAATTGAAACATTGGTCTTGGCACGACAGGCGCTCATGGATGAGGTCTTGGTCGTAGTTCGCATCGTACAGCAGCCCTTTGGCGCATTTTTCTTTTTCCGTCATGGCACAAAATTATATAAGCGCAAAAATAATCAATTATGTAATGATGTGTTATCTTTGTAGGAAATTTAGTATATGAACAAGGCCGAGATTGAACGTATTTTGACGGGCAGGGGCGTCAAGCCGACGGCCAACCGGATATTGGTCTTGAACGCCCTGATGACGGTGGCACGGCCTGTCTGTCTGGCGGATTTGGAATTGGCGTTGCATCCGATGGACAAGGCCAGCATCTTCCGGGCGCTTGAACTTTTTGCGGAAAAAGAGTTGCTCCATGTTATCGAGGACGGCAGCCGCTCGCAGAAATATGAATTCTGTCCCAGCGGAAGCCATCATTCCGTATCCGACCAACATGTGCATTTTTATTGCGAAAAGTGCGATAAGGTCTATTGTTTCGATGACATCGCCGTGCCGCAGGTCGCTGTGCCCGAGGCGTTCAAAGTTAAGTCCATCAATTTCATGCTCAAGGGAATTTGTCCGCAATGTGTGCGTCAACAATAATCGGGAGGGGGATGGACGCGGCCAAACGAATCCGGACGGTCTGCCGTTGGTGGATGGGCGTTCTTGTGGCGGTGTCGGGGGCGTTGGGCGGTCAGGGCTTGGCGGCGGAACCGCCGGCGGACGCGGGGGCGGCGGTCGGCTCCGGGTTGCGTCACCACCTTTCGGTTTACGTGGGGAGCGTTTCCATCAAGGAAGGCTTTAACGGCGGCATGGTCTTCAACGGGCCGCAGGCGGCCGTGCGTTACGAACTGCATTGGTCGGCCGGCGTTTTCGATTTCGCCTATAGCCCCGAACTGGCGCTCGGCGTGCCGTTGAGCCGGGGCATGGCGGCCGTCAATTTGCAGATTACGCCCGTCGAACTCGCGTTTCAGGCGCCGGTCTGGCAAACGGGGCGTCATCGG
Organism: uncultured Bacteroidaceae bacterium; assembly: GCA_964442435.1. Lineage (GTDB taxonomy): Bacteria > Bacteroidota > Bacteroidia > Bacteroidales > P3 > CAMXAS01. Next base: position 20,345 of record CAYTZG010000002.1, read on the forward strand.
TTGCAGCTCGGCGGCGAAGTGGCGGCGCGCTACCGCTATCAGACCTATCCCGATTTGCAGAACGCACATCTGTTTTGGTTTGGCGAAATCGGCCTGTCGTTGCGTCTGGGCTATGCGTTCCATTGGCAGGGCGGCCGGCTGAGCCTGCAATGGGCCAATTCGCTGTTGGGCTTCGTGTCGCATACGCCCGATAATCCGTCTTATTTCTATTCGTTGCGGTTGGCCGATTTTGTCGTGCGGCCGCATCAAAACCTGCAATTCGGCAGTTTCGACCGCTACGACCGCACGGTTGTCCGTCTGGAATACGCGCCGGCCGCCCTGCCGCCCCATGCGTTCGGCCTCGGCTTGGAATACGTGGGCTATTACGGGGCGGTGCGTTATCAAACCTTGAACTGTTATCTGCTATGGCGAAAGGTGTTTTAAAACGGTATGGCCGCGCCGTAGCGGCGGGGATGGCGCTGGCGGCGGTGGGCGTGCTGTTGCCGGCCTGTTTGAAGGAAGACGCGTTGAAATTGCCGTTTACGACCTACGCGCCGGCGGCCTTGGCCGACGGCTGGGTGGTGGCTACGCCGGAGGAGGCGGGCATGGACGGGGCGGCGCTGACGCGTATCTACCGCGACTTTCACGAAAAAAGCGACTTATGGCAGGTGCGTAGCCTGCTCGTGTTCCGGCATGGGCGGCTTGTGGCGGAGAGTTATACGAAAGACACGGCCGACCGCACGCGGCCGACGGCCGTCTGGTCGTGCACCAAGCAGGTCATGGCCTTGCTGACGGGCATGGCCTTGGAGCGGCGGCTCATCGACACGGCTTCCGCCATCGACCGTTATCTGCCGGCCTCGGCCGCCTCCCATCCCGACAAGGCCGCCATCCGCATCGGCGACCTGCTGACGATGCGCTCGGGCATTGGCTTTGAGAACGGCGGGCTGAACGGCGGTTCGAATCAATTGCTGAAACAGGTGCCGGACAACAGCCTGGATTTCGTGTTGGGCTTGCCGCTCCGCCATCCGCCCGGCACGACGTTCCATTACAGCGACGGCGACCCGCAAATCCTGTCGGCTGTCTTGCAGGCGCAGACCGGACGGAGTGTCCGCGACTGGGCGTGCGAGGTGCTGTTTGAGCCGCTCGGGATGCGGCATTACGATTGGATTGCCTACCGCGACGGCCTTACGATGGGCGCTTTCGGCATTTCCGCCACTCCGCGGGAAATGGCCCGCTTCGGGCAACTGGTGCTTGACGGCGGGCGGTGGCGGGGCGTGCCGTTGGTTTCGCCCGATTGGGTGGCCACGATGACCGCGCCCAAGGTGTCGGCCCAAGAAACGGCCTATCACGGGCTGTCGTTCGGCTATTATTGGTGGGTTGACGAAACGCGCGGCGTCGTTTTCATGAACGGGCAGGGCGGGCAGTTCGTGTTCGTCAAGCCGGACGCGGGCTTGGTCGTGGTCATGACCGCCGAGCCTAACACGCAGGGCAAGCATCAGTTCGCCGTAACGACGGCTTTGGACGTGTTGGACGCGATTTTTGATTGTATAATGTTAAGATAAACGTGCATGGTATTACGAAAATCGGCAGTTGGACAGTTTATAAATAATTTATGTATCTTTGCATTCAAACAATTAACTACTTTGAGTATAAAAAAATATCAATCTATTTGCGGCTCTCTTGTCTTGTTAGTATCACATATTCGTTGTAATTATGAAAAAATCTTTTGTCTTTGCCCTTATGGTGCTAACTTTGGCAATATGCTTATGTTCCTGCGGGCGAGGGTGTAAAACGAGGAATTGGCAAGGTGGCAAAGAAATTCCTGCAGAAGGGGGAACGGTGGTTTGGCGGCCGACGCTTGATGTCAACGTCCAAGTCATTCCTAACATCAGGGCGTTAGGCTGTGGATTTTACGATTCTAACTATAACTGGATTAGTTTTGCGCAATTGGATGCTGACTCTGTGAAGATAAAAGGAGAGGGATATGAGAAAATCACAGGAGAGTGGTTTGAGGTGTTTGCTTCGACGAATGTTGTAATCGTATCTTTTTCAGCCAATGATACTTCGTCCAACGAAAGAGTATTAGATGCCTTTATTTCAGATGGGGAATATGAATTAGGGCCGGATGTAAGGGTGTCTCAGTGTCCTAAATTGAGGTAACAAGAGTAGTAAGATAGACCTTTTAGAGAAAAGAGCGGGTTGAAATACTTTTAACCTGCTCTTTTTTTTACACCCTATCGTTTGTTTGTAGCCGCTTATGGTTTGAGCAAACGGATGTTTCCAAACCTTGACGGATTGCCTATAAATGCTTACATTTGCCTATCAAACCTTATTATACAGAAGTATGAAGAATTATGTTTTAGCGTTTTGCGCGCTCTTGTGCGGCGCGTTCCCGCTACAGGCCCAACAGTCGGCGGATGCGCCGCTGTGGCTCCGCTATCCGGCCGTTTCTCCGGACGGCAAACAGATTGCGTTCGGCTATGAGGGCGACCTCTATGTGGTGCCGGTGGAAGGCGGTACGGCCCGTCAGTTGACCACCAACAGCGCCTACGACGCCCGCCCCGTATGGAGTCCGGACGGCAGCCGCCTCGCGTTCATGAGCGACCGTGAGGGTAGCAGAGATATATACGTTATGTCGGTGGACGGCGGCGCGGCCAAGCGGGTCACGACGCGGAGCGGGGTTGAGATTCCCTATGTGTTCCAGCCCGACAACACGATTATTTTCGGTACGGCGGCGATGCCGACGGCCATGGACCGTCAGATGCCGCAAAGCACTTATCCGCAACTCTATAAAGTTTCGGTCGATGGCGGCCGCCCCGAGCTCTACCAGCCGCAGCCGATGCTCGACATCAGTCTGGCGCCCGATGGCCGTATCCTCTACAACGACAGCAAGGGCTACGAAGACCCGTGGCGCAAGCATCACACCTCGTCGGTTACGCGCGACATCTGGCTATTCGACAAGGGGGAATATACGCGTCTGACCGACTTCAAGGGCGAAGACCGCAACCCGGTTTGGGCGTCCGATTACAAGCATTACTATTATCTGAGCGAACAGGACGGCAGTTTCAACGTTTATAAGCGTGAAGCCGTGCCGGGTTCGGCGGCTCAGAAACTGACCGACTTTCAGACGCATCCGGTCCGTTTCCTGAGTGTTTCGGCCGACGGTCTGTTGTGCTTTACCTACAACGGCGAGATTTACACGATGCGCGAGGGGGCGCAGCCGGTCAAGCTGGCGGTTCGGATTGTGAACGACCCCGCCGAAAAGGAAGCGGTCAAGCAGATTCTGCGCAGCGGCGCTTCCGAAATCGCCGTTTCGCCGGATGGCAATGAAATCGCGTTCGTCTTGAAAGGCGACGTCTATGTGACGTCGGTCGAATACGAGACGACGAAGCGGGTGACGAACACGCCCGAATATGAGCGCAACATCGATTTTGCGCCGGATGGCCGTTCGATAGCCTATGCGTCCGAACGCAACGGCCTTTGGCAGATTTACCAGACGTCGATTGTTTCCAAGGACGAAGACGGATTCGCCTATGCGACCGAACTCAAGGAAGAACCGTTGGCCAAGTCGGAGGCCACGAGCTTCTATCCCAAATACAGCCCCGACGGCAAGTCGTTGGCCTTTTTGCGGAACCGCACCGAAATCTGCGTCTTGGACTTGAAATCGGGCAAGGTGCATACGGCCATGGACGGCAAATACGAATATTCGTACAGCGACGGTGACCAGTCGTTCAGCTGGAGTCCCGACAGCCGCTGGATTCTGACGGGCTATATCGGCACGGGCGGCTGGAACCATAAGGACTTGGCGATGGTCAAGGCCGACGGCTCGGGCGAAATCCACAACCTGACGAACAGCGGTTACAGCGAGTTCGACGGTCAGTGGGCGCTGGGCGGCAAGGCCATGATGTTTATCAGCGACCGCAACGGCTACCGCAGCCACGGTTCGTGGGGCAGCGAAGTCGATATCTATCTGATGTTCTTTGACCGTGAGGCTTACGAACGTTTCAAAATGGACAAGGAAAGCGTGGCCTTGGCCGACAAGAAGAAAGAATCGGAAAAGGGCAAGAAGGACAAGAAAGAGGCTGACAGCGCTTCCGACAAGGTGGAGCCGCTGACGTTCGATTGGAATTATCTCGATGAACGCACGGTGCGGCTGACGTCGGTTGACAATGTGGGGGATATGTTCCTCGACAAGGACGGCGAAAAACTCTACTACATTGCGCCCAATCAGGACAAGTTCGCGTTGTGGGTTAAAGATTTGCGCGAGGGTAAGACCGAAATCAAGGTGCGTGACGTGGGCTACGGCGCGCTGTTGCCCACCCAAGACGGTTCGGCCTTCTTCATGTTGGGGCGCAACGGCATTCAGAAAATAACGGCGGCCAGCGGCGAGGTGGAATCGGTGGATTTCGCGGCCGTGCATACGGCTTTCCCCGCCAAGGAACGCGCCTATTGGTTCAACCATATCTGGCGTCAGGTGCTCGACAAGTTCTACGACCCGACGTTCCGCGGTATGGATTGGAAAGCGTTTTACGACAACTACGCGCGCTTCCTGCCGCATATCAACAACGGCTACGATTTCTCCGAGATGGCGAGCGAACTGTTGGGCGAACTCAACGCCTCGCATACGGGGTGCCGTTTCTATGGCAACGGCGGCGGCATGAGCACGGCGGAACTGGGTGTGTTCCTCGATCCGGCCTTCAAGGGCGACGGCTTGAAAATTCAGGAAGTGCTGTTCAACGGGCCGTTTGCCGTCGTGACGCCGGAAGTCAAGGCGGGCGACGTGATTACGCATATCGACGGCCAGGCCGTCAAAGCCGGCGAAGACTACTATCCGCTGCTGGAAGGCAAGGTGGGCGTCAAGACGCGCTTCACGATACAGCCGGCCAAGGGCAAGGCGTTTGACGTGACGGTAAAGCCGATTTCCGCCGGCGCGCAGTATGACCTGCTGTATCACCGTTGGGTAAAGCGCAACGAAGCGCTCGTGGATTCGCTGTCGAACGGCCGCTTGGCTTACGTTCATATAGAAGGCATGGACTCGCCGAGTTTCCGCCGCGTATATCGTCAGTTGCTCAACGACAAGAACCGCAACCGCGAGGCCGTGATAGTGGATACGCGCCATAACGGCGGCGGCTGGCTGCACGACGATGTGGCCACGCTTTTGAGCGGCAAGCGTTACGTCCGCTTCTCGCCGCGCGGCCAGTTCGTTTCCGATGAACCCTATGGCAAGTGGACGAAGCCGTCCTGTATGCTCGTGGGCGAAAACAACTATTCCGACGCGCACGGTACGCCTTTCGTTTACAAAGCCTTGGGTATCGGTAAACTCATCGGGGCGCCGGTGCCCGGCACGATGACGGCCGTATGGTGGGAGTCGTTGCCCGGCGGGTATGTGTTCGGCATTCCGCAGGTGGGGACGTTGGACGAAGACGGCAACTATCTGGAGAATCAGGAATTGCAGCCCGACGTCTTGATTTACAATACCCCCGCGACGATGGCCGCCGGCCGTGACCTGCAGATAGAAAAGGCCGTCGAGGTCATGTTGCAGGAAGCGGATGCGTTGAAGAAGTAAAAAAAATGGGGGCGGGGTATTGCTATATCAAAAAAAAAGTGTTACCTTTGCCCCCGTTTTCATGATTGTAGAAAGCTTCCTTAGCTCAGCTGGTTAGAGCATCTGACTGTTAATCAGAGGGTCCAAGGTTCAAGTCCTTGAGGGAGCGCAAAAGGGCAGTCCGACAAAGGCTGCCTTTTTTGTTTTCAATACCAACCAAACCGCGCGTCATGTTCGGCACACCGGAACATCCTACTTTATGGCTGTCGCCCATGGAGGGCGTCACGGATCCGCCGTTCCGCCATATCTGCAAGGGCTATGGCGTCGATGTGTCGGTTACCGAGTTCGTTTCGTCCGAAGCCTTGGTGCGTAGCGCGCAGAAGAGTTTTGACAAGATGGCGTTCGACCCCTCGGACGCGCCGACGGCCATTCAGATTTTCGGTCATGATGAAAAGAGCCTGTGTGAGGCGGCGGAACTGGCGGCGGCCCGCAAGCCGGCTTTTGTCGATATCAACTGGGGCTGTCCGGTGCGCAAGGTGGTGAGCAAGGGCGCCGGGGCCGGCATCCTGCGCGACATACCGCGCATGGTATCCGTCACCGCGGCGGTGGTGCGGCATCTGGAGCCGCTCGGTATGCCCGTCACGGTTAAAACCCGCCTTGGCTGGGATTTTTCCGAACTGCCGATTGTGGAGGCCGCCGAGCGGCTTCAGGACGTGGGCATCGCCTGTATCGGCATCCATGGCCGTACCCGCTCGCAACTCTATACCGGCAAGGCCGACTATACGCTCATCAAGGCGGTTAAGGACAATCCGCGGATGCGGATACCCGTTATCGCCAACGGCGATATCGATGCAGGCCCCAAGGCCAAGGAAGTGCTGGCCTATACGGGGGTGGACGGCCTGTTGGTGGGGCGGGCGGCCATCGGCAACCCGTGGATTTTTTCGCAAATCAAACATTATCTCGCCACGGGCACGGAACTGCCGTTGCCGGATTTGGCCACGCGCAAGGCGGCCTGTCTCGCGCATTTCGCGGCCTTGGTCGAACACTATGGGCCGGCGGTCGGCGGGCAACTCATCAAAATCCATTATTCCGGTTATTTCAAGGGCTTGAGCGGCTTCAAACCGTTCAAGGCGCAACTTATGCGCACGGGCGACTATCAGGAAGCCGCCGCCATTCTGGACGCATACAGCCTTTCCATGGCATAGACGAATCGTCGCATTGCGTTGTTTTTACGCGATATTATTATATTAGCGGCCTTAAAATAATTTAAACAGAAGGGAAAAATAGTTTTAATGTCTTAATTAACAACTAAAAACCTTTTAGCTATGAAAAGACGTTTTATTGCAAGGCTGTTGTCGGTATGCTGGCTTTTGCTGAGCGTAGGGTTTGTGTCCGAGGCTTGGGCAAAAGCCGGCGATATGCCTATGTCCACGCGAAACTCCGTTCGGTTGTATGGTGGAGTCGGCTATTGGGGGCCTTATTCCTATAAGGTCGAAACGGTGTATATTCCATATGTTGGCATGCCGGGGGGCTATTACTATACAGAGGCTTGGCCAAAATATTACGCTACAGCGATATATGGATTTAATTATCAAAGGGATTTGATACGCCGTTTTTCTGTGGAATTGGATGTGCAAGGGGCGTATCGCAATACATTTCCCCGTGAGGCGAATGCCTATAATAGCGATAATCCGCTTCAGCCGTACACCAAATTGGATGATATGCCGCAAGTACAGGAGTATATTTCACAATGGTTGGGCGACGGCAATGACCCCCGTAATTTTATTTGGCTTCGATATAATTCCATGGCCATTACCATACGTCCTGTTTTGCATATGATAGACAATGTACACCATCGTTTTTCGGCCTATGCCGGTATCGGGTGGTATTTCGTGGATGACCTTCGATACACGTTGGATGCCATATACGGGTCAAGCCTGAAACAAAATCATGTGTCGGGTTTGGCGGGAAATGTAGGCTTGCGTTATGAATATACGTTCTTGGAAAAATTTATGGTGGGAGTGGATTTTTGTGTGGCATTCAATGACGATGGGGCGCCATGGACGGATAAACTCGATACGGAATTTAGTACGACGGATGGTCGTGCGATGATTTAATTAACAACTAAAAAACCTTTTAGCCATGAAAAGAAGTTTTATGATAAGGCTGTTGCCGGTATGCTGGCTTTTGCTGAGCGTAGGGCTTGTGTCCGAGGCTTGGGCAAAAGCCGGCGATATGCCTATGTCCACGCGAAACTCCGTTCGGTTGTATGGCGGGGTCGGCTATTGGGGACTTCATACTCAATATGTTGAAAAATCTGCGGCGGGGAACTATTATGATTACCGGAATAAGTATTATGCTACGGCGATATATGGATTTAATTACCAAAGGGATTTGATACGCCGTTTTTCTGTGGAATTGGATGTGCAGGCATCGTATCGCAATACCTTTCCCGATGCGGCTACGCCCCAGTTTACCGGAGAGTATTTGAAGTATCCCGAATTGGGTGACCGACCCGAGGTGCGTGAGTATATCAATGATTGGATATTAAAGGGTAATGACCCCAATAATCTGATTTGGTTGCGTCACAACTCTTTGGCCATTACGTTTCGGCCGGTTTATCACATGATAGATAATGAGCACCACCGATTTTCGGTTTATCTCGGTGTGGGGTGGTATTTTGTGGATGGTTTGTGCTTTCAGGCGATAGCCCCGTTTTTACAAGATACGTACACCACCGCGACATGGCAATACCATGTTTCCGGATTGGTCGGCAATTTAGGGTTGCGCTATGAATATACGTTCTTGGAACATTTTATGGCGGGTGTGGAAGTAAATGTAAACGTCAATGACGACAGAGCCTTTTGGCAGAATAGTATCACGCTGTCTGGCCCGGTGGATGTTCGTGGGTTGATTTTCATTGGTTTTAGGTTTTGATATTTCAGTAAGACCATTTGAAGAAAATAAAAGCCGCTGCAAGATTTGTAGCGGCTTTTTTCATATCTTTCGTTGAGGCGTTGAAGTGTTTGGATGTTGTGAAAAGTGCCTAAAAAAGTTTATCTTTGTGTACTGAAGTACACAAGATCGGCGGCGGTTCGGCAAAGAGGAAACGGAGATCTTTGTACGTTACGGGGTAAAAAGTTATGGACAGTCAGAGACAACAGAAGATAAACCGGCTGCTGCAGAAAGAGCTGGGCGAGATATTCCGCGTGCAGATGCAGCCCTATTTCCCGGGGCTGATGATGACGGTGACGTTCGTGCGCGTTACGTCCGACCTCTCGCTCGCGCGCGTCAACCTGAGCCTGTTCCCGGCGCCCAAGGAAGGCAAGGAGGCCGTTCTGAAGGCCATCAAGGGGCACGCCGCGGAAATCCGTTATCTGCTCGGGCGGCAGGTGCACGACCAGTTGCGGATTCTGCCGCAACTGCAGTTTTTCATCGATGATACGTTGGATCGCGTCGCACGCATAGACGAATTGTTGGCGCAATAAGTCCGCTCATGAAACTGTCTTTCCGCATAGCCCGTCGTTATTTCGTTTCCCGAAAATCGAGGCTGGTCAATATCATCAGCGGCGTTTCGCTGTTGAGTCTGGCCGTGGCCACGGCGGCCATGCTCGTCATCTTCTCGGTCATGAACGGCATGAACGCCTATATCATGGCGCGCTTCAGCAGTTTCGACCCCGATTTGCTCATCGAGGCCAAGGCGGGCAAGTTCTATACGCCCGGCTTTATCGACCGTCTGCGCCGTATGCCGCAGGTGCGGGCCGTGGTGCCGGTGTTGGAAGACCAGGCCCTGTTGCGCTTCCGCGACGACGTGCAGATGATACGGCTCAAAGGCGTTGACACGGGCTATGCCGCCTTGTCGGAACGGGCCGCCCAATGGGTGGAGGGCTATCCGGATTTTGAGGAGGGCGATTACGTGCCGGTGTCTGTCGGCTACGGATTGGCCACCCGCATGGGCATTCCGCTGTTGAACGCCGAATACCCGTGTTTGATATATACGGTTGACGCCGACCGGCTTTCGGCCGCGATGTGGCAGCAGGCCCTGATGTCCGAGAGCGTCTATCCGAGCGGCGTGTTCTCGGTTTTGCCCGAATACGACAACCGCTATGTGCTGGCGCCGCTTTCGTTCGTGCGGCGCGTACTCAAGGTGCCGCAGCAGGTGTCGGCCGTGGAGGTGCAGCTAACGGCGGGGCTGTCGGGCAAGGCGCTCCGTAAACTGCGTCAGGACATCCGCGCACTTGTCGGCGACGGCTTTACGGTGCGCAACCGTTTGGAACAGCAGCAGACGCTCTACAGCAGTATGCGCACCGAGAAATGGATGATGATCGCCATCTTCGCGTTCATCCTGCTCGTATCCACGTTCACGATGGTGTCTTCGCTCATGTTGCTCATGTACGAGAAGCGGCGCGATACCGCCATTTTGTCGGCACAGGGCATGAGCGACACGTGGCTCAAGGCCGTATTTGCGTTCGAAGGCCTCTTGATAACGGCGGTTGGCACGTTTTTTGGCCTGCTGTTGGCCGGCGGCATCGTCTATGGTCAGGCGCGTTTCGGTTGGGTCAAGTTCGGCATGGGCGCCGGCGGCACCTATGTGTTGGAAACCTATCCCGTGGCCTGGCAGTGGGGGGATGCGGTCGTCGTGGGCTTGATAGGCCTTGCCATGGGTTTGGCGGCTTCGGCCATCCCGCTGCGGCAGATAAATGTGTATAAACGATTTAACCTTACATAACCATGGAAAACCGATTGATGCTTTACAATACGCTGCATCGGCGCAAGGAGTTGTTCGAACCGTTGCACGCCCCGCAGGTGGGGCTGTATGTCTGCGGCCCCACGGTCTATGGCGACCCGCATCTCGGGCACGCGCGTCCGGGCGTCACGTTCGACATCCTGTTCCGCTATCTGCGGCATCTCGGCTATAAGGTGCGCTATGTGCGCAACATCACCGACGTGGGCCACTTGGAACACGACGCCGACGAGGGCGAGGACAAAATCGCCAAGAAAGCGCGTCTGGAACAGTTGGAGCCGATGGAAGTGGCGCAATACTATACAAACCGCTACCACGACTATATGGATAAGTTGGGCGTGAGCCGGCCTTCGATAGAGCCGCACGCCTCCGGCCACATCATCGAACAGATTGAGATGATCAAGAAGATTTTAGACGCCGGTTACGCCTACGAACGCAACGGTTCCGTCTATTTCGACGTGCGGAAATACAACGAGCGGCACCACTACGGGCAGCTGTCGGGCCGCGTTATCGAAGACCTGTTGGGCACCACGCGCACCAACCTGGCCTCGCAGGACGAAAAGGAGAGCCCGTTGGATTTCGCGCTTTGGAAAAAGGCCTCGCCGGAGCATATCATGCGCTGGCCCTCGCCTTGGAGCGACGGCTTCCCGGGCTGGCACGCCGAGTGTACGGCCATGTCCTGCAAGTATCTGGGGCAGCCGTTCGACATCCACGGCGGCGGCATGGACTTGCTGTTTCCGCACCACGAGTCCGAAATCGCGCAGTCGGTGGCGGCCTACGGCCAAGAACCGTGCCGCTATTGGGTGCACAACAACATGATTACGATCAACGGCCAGAAGATGGGCAAGTCGCTGGGCAACTTCATCACGTTGGAGCAGTTGTTTACGGGCGACCACAAGGCCTTGGAACAAGCCTATTCCCCGATGACGGTGCGTTTCTTCATCCTGCAGGCGCACTACCGCGGCACGCTCGATTTCTCGAACGAGGCGTTGCAGTCGGCCGAAAAGGGCTGGCAGCGGTTGCAGCAGGCGCGTCAGACGCTCGACCGGCTGGCGGCGCAGCCCGCGTCCACCGTGGCCGACTTTCTGCAAACCATGGGCGACAAGTGCCGCGAGGCCATGGACGACGACCTCAATACGCCGATGGTGCTGGCGCAGTTCTTCGAACTCGTGCGGCTCATCAACCAGGCGGCCGACGGAAAGGCCTCGTTCACGCAGGCCGATTTGGACAAAGCGCGCGACCTCTATGCGGTATATATTGAAGAAATCTTGGGCCTGAAAGCGGAGGACGGCAGCGGGGACGCCTCGGCCGACCGTACCGACGGCTTGGTCAAGATGCTATTGGATATGCGCGCGCAGGCCAAGGCGGCCAAGGATTTCGCCACGTCCGACAAGATTCGCGACGAGTTGAAAGCCTTGGGCATCAAGGTGCTGGACGGCAAGGACGGTGCCACTTGGCAATACGAATAGTTTGAACCTAAAAAAACGGGAGTCATGCCTAGTATATGGATTATTTTCATCGGATTGATGATTCTGAGCTTTTGGCTCAGCAGCAGTTTGCAGAATAAATTCAAGCGGTACGCCAAGATGCCGACCGAGGGCGGCTTGACGGGCCGCGACGTGGCCGAAAAGATGCTGCACGACCACGGCATTTACGACGTCAAGATTACGTGCGTGCAGGGCCGTTTGACCGACCACTACAACCCCGCCGACCAAACGGTGAACCTGAGTGAGGATGTCTATTACGGCAACGGCATATCGGCGGCGGCCGTGGCGGCGCACGAATGCGGTCACGCCGTACAGCACGCCGTGGCTTACCCTTGGATTAAGTTGCGCTCGGCCTTGGTGCCGCCCGTGGAGTTCGCCTCCCGTTGGGTGCAGTGGGTGCTGTTGGCCGGCATCCTGCTCGTGGAGGTCTTCCCAAATTTGTTGCTGTTCGGCATCATCCTGTTCGGCATCACGACCCTGTTCAGTTTTGTGACGTTGCCGGTCGAAATCGACGCCTCCCGCCGCGCGTTGGTGTGGCTGCAGGGGGCGGGCGTCGCCTCGGCGCAGACCTATCCGGCCGCCAGGGACGCCTTGCGGACGGCCGCCTATACCTATGTGGTGGCGGCGCTTTCGTCTTTGGCCACGTTGCTGTACTACATCCTGATTTTCGTCGGACGTCGCGATTAGCGCGTCCGTGGCCGCTTTCCGCCACGTTGAAAAGTCGGTGCGGAAAAGTCGGGGGAAAATCGTACCTTTGCATTCCATCGTCGGGTCACCCCAAAAAAAATCGTCGGGTCACCCGAAACGGAAAACGGATATAAACCTTAAAAATATAAAACTATGAGCGAAATCGATTGGAAAAACCTGCCTTTCGGTTATTTCAAAACCGATTACAATGTCCGCGCTTATTACAAGGACGGCAAATGGAGCGATCTGGAAGTAAGCCAGGACGAGTACCTGAATATCCATATGGCGGCCACGTGTCTGCACTATGGTCAGGAAGCGTTCGAAGGCATGAAGGCGTTCCGCGGTAAAGACGGAAAAATCCGTATGTTCCGTCCGGACGAAAACGCCAAACGTCTGTTGCTTTCCGCCAACGGCATCATGATGCAGCCGGTGCCCACCGAACTGTTTATCGAAGCCTGCAAGAAAGTGGTTAAGCTGAACGAGAAATTCGTACCGCCTTACGGTATGGGCGCTTCCTTCTATATCCGTCCGCTGTTGATCGGTACGGGTGCCGAAGTGGGCGTTAAGCCGGCCAAGGAATACACGTTCGTGGTATTCGGCGGCCCCGTAGGTCCTTACTTCAAGGCCGGTTTCAAGCCGGTGCCGATGCAGACCGTAAAGGATTTCGACCGTGTGGCCCCGCTGGGTACGGGTCTGTTCAAGGTGGGCGGTAACTACGCCGCTTCGTTGCGCGCCAGCGAACGTGCGCACGAGGAAGGTTTCTCGACGGTATTGTTCCTTGACGCGAAGGAACACAAATATATCGACGAAGCCGGTCCCGCCAACTTCTTCGCCATCAAGGGCAACAAGTACATCACGCCGGATTCCCACACCATCCTGCGCTCCATCACCAACATGAGTTTGCAGCAGATTGCGTTGGATTTGGGCATGGAAGTGGAAAAACGCCCGATTGAGGAAGCCGAATTGGCCAACTTCGACGAAATCGGCGCTTGCGGTACGGCCGCCGTTATTTCGCCCATCAGCAAAATCGTGGACCGCTCTACGGGGCACGAATTCGTGGTGAGCAAAGACGGTCAGGTTGGCCCGAAATCCACGGCGCTGTACAAACAGCTGCGCGCCATTCAGGAAGGCGAAGTGGAAGACATCCACGGCTGGAATGTGATTGTGGACTAATCATCCCGCATAATCGGCGTCCCGCAGGGGATGCCATAGTAGAAAGGCGGCCTCGCATGGGGCCGCCTTTTTTTGTACTACGAGTGAGGGATAGAAATAAAGGATGTCTCGAAAAATGAGACAATTTGAAATTAACTTTGCGCTTCAACCCATGCGATTATGAAAACAATCGAAGGCTATGACGTGAAGATATTCACGGACAACATTGAGGAAAACGCGATGGCGCAGATTAAGGCGCTGCTCGATATCTCAGTATTTTCGGACAAAAAGATACGTATTATGCCCGATGTTCATGCCGGGGCAGGTTGCGTGATTGGTTTTACCGGCAATCTCGGCGACAAGGTCATTCCCAACATTGTGGGCGTTGACATCGGTTGCGGCATGCGCATCCTCAAACTCGGCCACATCGGGGACATCGACTTTCATGCATTCAACGAGCATATCCGCGTCCATGTGCCATCTGGGATGATTGTTCGGGAAAACAAATTCGGGTTCAACCCCTTGGTGCAAGAGGATATGGAACTCTATAGGGAGGCCAAGCGGATGGTGACGGAACTGCGTTGCTACCGCGATCTGAAAAACACCGACCGTATCCACAAGGCCATCGGTTCGCTCGGCGGCGGTAACCACTTTATCGAACTCAACCAAGACGACGATGGGAATGTATATCTCGTTATCCATACCGGTTCCCGCAATTTGGGAAAGCAGGTGGCCGACCTTTATCAGCACAGGGCCATCAAGCATCTGACCGATGGCGCCGAGGCGTTTGAAGAAACGATAAAACAGACCATTGCGGAATACAAGACCGCCGGACGCCGCAACGAACTGCAACGGGTCATCGCCAAGATGCGTAAGTCCCAACAGGAGGCCGAACCTGTTTTGCCTCGGGATTTGTGCTATGTGGAAGGGGAGGCGCGCGAGGACTATCTGCACGATATGCGGATTTGTCAGCGGTGGGCCATCCTCAACCGCAAACTCATCGCCCTGCTGCTTTTGAGGTTCTTTGATAATGTATCTGTTTTAGAGGAATTTGAGAGCGTTCATAACTATGTCGGCGATGATAATATCATCCGCAAGGGCGCTATTTCGGCCGCCGAGGGCGAGCGTTGCATCATTCCGTTGAATATGCGTGATGGTTCGCTACTTTGCACCGGCAAAGGAAATCCCGACTGGAACGCTTCGGCTCCGCATGGGGCAGGGCGGGTGCTGAGCCGCACGCAGGCTTACGAACAAATCGGGATGGCGGATTTTGAGGCCGCGATGGCCGGCATCTACTCCGAGAGCGTCAATGACTTTACCCGCGACGAGTCGCCCATGGCCTACAAACCCGCCGCCGAAATCATCGCCAACATCGGCGACACGGTCTCCATCGACACAATCATTCGCCCCATCTTCAACTTCAAGGCCTCGAAGTAGAGGGGCGGACGATCCTCAATACCTGATTCGGTGGCGGGTGTTTTGTCCGCCATATCTGCGCGCGGGCCTCGTCGGTCGGTTCCTTTAGTTGTCCGGTTGTTAGAAAGTTGTCGTGGCCATCGTTAAAAATCAAACTTGTCTCACTGAATAAGACAGCTTATTCGTAACTTTGCAACAAATTCAAACCGATATGATACAACTGCGAAAGTACACTTGGCTCATTGAGACCATCCGTAGTGCGGGAAAAATCTCACACAAAGAACTTTCCAAAAAATGGGAACAGTCGACAGAAAACGATGAAGGCGCCCCGCTTGCCCGGGCCACGTTCAACCGTTGGAAAGAGGCCATCTCGGATATGTTCGGCATCAGTATCGCCTGTCAGCGTACGGGCGGCTACCTCTACTATATAGAGAATCCCGAAGACATCGACAAGGGTGAACTGAAACGGTGGATGCTCGACACGTTTGCGGTCGGCAACCTGCTGGGCGAGTATCTGACGCAAAAAGAGCGTATCCTTGTGCCCGAAATCCCTTCGGGGCGCGTGTGGTTGACCGATATCCTGTCGGCCATCAAGGGAAACCGCCTCCTAAACCTGACCTACCGGTCTTTTCAGCAAGACAAGGATAGTACGTTCCCGGTGGCGCCCTATTGCGTCCGGCTTTTCGAAAACCGTTGGTATTTGGTGGCGTATGGCATTCTGTCTGGTAAAGTCCGTATCTATGGCTTTGATCGTATTAAGGATATTGAAGAGACCGACGAAACGTTCAATTTGCCGGATGATTTCTTGGCGCAAGATTATTTCTCGGACTATTATGGCGTGGTGACGGGAACGGGGGAGGAGCCGGAACGGGTTGTGATCAGGGCCTATGCTTCCCATCGGAATTATTTGGCCTCCTTGCCGTTGCACCATAGTCAGCGGCTGTTGGAAGACTGTGGCGAATATGCCGATTTTGAATTGTATCTCGCGCCGACCTACGATTTTGTGATGAAATTGCTGAGCATGGGGGCGATGATAGAGGTTTTGGAACCGCTTTCCTTGCGCAAAACGATGAAAGGATGGATTTCCGATATGCATAAACTTTATAAAAACGATTGACGATGAGGGATTTTGCGGCCATTGATTTTGAAACGGCCAACGGACGGCGTTCCAGCGTGTGCAGCGTCGGCATCGTGATGGTGCGCGGCGGCAAGGTGGTGGATAAATTCTATAGTCTGATTCAGCCCACGCCCAATTATTATACCGATTGGTCAACCGCCGTGCATGGTCTTACGCGGCAGGATACCGATGGCCAACCGCCGTTTCCGGAGGTTTGGCGGCAAGTTAAAGACCGTCTTGCGGGCTTGCCGCTCGTGGCGCACAACCGGCCTTTCGATGAAAGTTGCCTTAGGGCCGTGTTTGAGGCCTACGGCATGGCCTATCCCGGATATGAATTTCATTGTACGCTTGCCGCTTCGCGCCGGTGTCTCGACCTACCGTGCCATCAGCTTTAGGTGGTGGCCGCCGCCTGCGGCTACGACATGGCAAACCATCACCACGCCCTGGCCGATGCCGAGGCCTGCGCCGCCATCGCGATCAAGATATTGTAGATGCCGAAGTTTTCGTCAATTTCATTATCTTTGCCATGCTTGGGACGCAACGATAAACAGACCTGACATAAGCACATGAAAAATTTATTGCATAAGATAAACCTTATCTTGCAAGAAGAGAAAGTGTTGAAGGAAGAAAAGCTCCGCAGAGGCGAGGAATTCAATATTTTTGAGGTGATGCGTGCCGAATCTTACGAAGTTCGCACACATTCCGCGTTTATTGCGGAACTACTCAACCCGAAAGGGAAGCATGGGCAAGGGGATGCTTTTCTAAAGTTGTTTCTTGACACGATTCAAGAGTCTCTTAAAGAAAACAGCGTGCCGTATGCCGAGATGTTCAATGCATTCGATGTCTATACCCATACATATGTGGAATACAATATAGGCCCCATTAGCGCCAATAAGGAAGAGGGTGGGCGGATTGACATTCTTTTAGAAGGCAAGGGCAAAGCCATCATCATTGAAAACAAAATATATGCAGGCGATCAAGAAAAGCAACTTTATCGTTATCGTAAGTTCGCGCAACAACAATACGGCGAAGGAAATTATCTGATTCTGTATTTGACATTGGATGGCCATTCGCCGGATGAGAAATCTTTAATGGGTACTGATAAGACACTGGCGGAAAACGAAGATTATTTTTGTATCAGCTACGAACACCATATTTGCGATTGGCTTTCCTTATGTAAGGAAAAGGCTACCGCCGCACCCTTAGTGCGGGAAACGATAACCCAATACCACGACCTTATCAAAAAACTCACATACCAAGATATGGAAACCACAACAAAGGAAAAACTTACCACCCTGTTAGCGAAACCTGAGAATATAGGAGCCTTGTTTGCCGTAACGGAAATTTACAGCGATGTGTTGAACAAAGTTTGTGATGAAAAACTCGTCCCTCTAATAAAAGATATTGAGAAGGAATTGGGGTGCGATATCAGGATTGATAACGACGGGGGATGGACAGCCCAATATAGTAAATTTTCATTTCAGGTGCCTTCTTGGGGCAACATTTACATAACATTCGAATTCGGGCAAGAAAACCTAAACAATTTTTATTATGGTATCTGGCGAGCCGATGGTAAAGAGGGGAAACAGAAAATAGAAAACATTCTTCGGCAATGCTTGGAAGCTGAATATAAGTGTTATAATGACAGCAACTGGTGGGCTTTTGGAAAATATGATGACGAGTATCGCAATTGGAATAATGACAAAGTTATGAAAGGGCTCAATGATGGTAGCATGAAAGAACACATTGAAGCTATTGTCAAAAAATTATGGAGCTATTTTTCAGGAATCGAAAATAAGTAGTGATATCCCTCTTGCCCCCTTTTATGATACACCTTGTGCCGAACTTTGCCGCTGAAACCATAAAAACTTTTCTCTTAAATGTCGATGTAGGATTTGTGGTAAAAGCGGGACGGAAAGTAGGAAATTCGGCCGCTTGTTACAGGCGTAGCTCTTTCCACTGGCTTCCGTTCCGCACCCTTACGACACCGCCGGCCGCAATTAGCCCGACCTCATCGAAACAAGGGGCGATGACTTCTTGGGCTTCAAGGTTCACAAAACCGTATTTGCCGTCTTTTTTGATGGCGGCGAAGCCGAACCTGAAAGGAAAGATATAGTCGTAGCGGGGTTTTACCACCGTGGTTCCGTCTTTTTTCAAGCATCCCCATCGGCCTTTCACTTGAACCTGCAACATCCCGTCCGACGCCTCATAAAGTGCGTCACATTCAATTGGAACGACCGTTTCCCCGCATTTGTTTATCATGCCCCATTTGCCTTTCTGGCAAACCTTGGCCAAGCCCCCTTTGAAGTTCCACACCACAGCATAAATGGGCGGAATCCGCATCTCTCCGGCCTCGTTAACAAATCCCCACGCTCGGGAAATCTCCTTTTCTTCTATTATTTTCCCGTTTGCTTCCTTGATTTCGTAAGTGACCTCCTCGACGGCCCGCAGCCCCTCAGATATCCCCTCTTTATCTTTAATAACTTTTAGGATTGTTTCGATGACGTTGTTGCCGTTGTCGTTGGCTTTGTCGTTTGTTTTTGTGTTTTTCATCATTGCGGTTTTGGGGCTGTGCCACCATTCGGTAGCGTTCAATCCCTGTTCACCGCAAAAGTATGCCCGAGGTGTACCAAAATTCAATACATTTGAAAAAAAACGGGCGGAGCATTGACGCATCCGCCCGGCAATTCGTTTTACCCATTTACTTTTTAGGTACAAATGCGTAAACGTTTGCGGAAACCACTATAGCGTTTCCACCCATTGCCCTTGCTGCGCTGAACATAGCAGACGTGTTCGGATAAGTCTGCGTGTTTCCGTTAGGAAAATTTAAAGTGACCATAGTTTTAAAAGTTTAATTGGTTAATAAATATGTTGTTGTGCGGCAAAAATAGCGGGTGGCTGTCTCAAAAAACGATACCAAATTTTCGGCGGCAATTTGCGGTCAAAATCCAAGTCGCTGTATCGCAAAACGAGACATCGCTGCTGTAATTTCAATCCCACCATTTTTTCATATTCTCTGCCATAAACTTCCAAACAAGTTGATAGGCTTTTTCTCTGCGCAAGTCTTGAAGATGGAGTTCAAGATATTCATCGTGCTCTATTTTCATTCCAAAGCGAAAAGCGTTATGCTCGTTGACATAGACTCCCTCCATATCAGGAAAATCACTTGCCGCCAAATCAAGCAAACGTCGACACAATTGCATTCGACGAACATCTTTCTCCCATCCCACGTAACGTTGCACGTATCGCCAATAGCCAATATTATATTCCAGTTTCTTTTTAAGTATCAAGAGATTCCACGACCAGTATATGGCCTCATCGTAAGCGACCGTGTCACGCCAATATTTCAGACGTTTACGTTTGCAACTGGATTCCTCTATTTCTTCTATATTGCTACATTCCTTTTCTTCATCAGGGTCAATGGAATAGCTGAGAGGCTTATCATCAAGGGCATTTAATATTTCTCCTTCCTCATTGTAATACGGCCCCATACCGATTTTGACGGGCCATCGGGAGAAATCCTCACTATGTTGAGTATGTGTCCTGATGCCGTACATTGTAGACCAATAAAGCAAATGAGCTGCAACATCAGATGCGTTTTGTACAGTCTTATTAAGCAATGATTCATTAACATCTGCACCAAAGTCAAGGACAACTTCCCTGCCGACAAGCCACTCCTGAGGATCGGGCGCTCCTTTAATCTTCACCTCGTCACAAAAATCAAGCGTCAGATTAATTGTACTCGTGGAATATTCAGGCAATATGGGCAAGTCAATGATTGCGGACACAAGTTTTGCATACAATAACTTGGACTCTTCCGGTTCTCCATAGACGTTGCTGAGGGTTGCCCAAATTTTCTCAAAATCATTCTGTTTAAAGTAATCTTGATACTTCATACCATAGTTCTTTACGAGGCAAAATTACCCTCGTGGTGTCCCATTTCCCGATATAGAACCCTATAGCTGTATTATATCATCAACTATTCAGTTTCACCCAACGCCAAAGATGATTTCGCTAATGGTATTTGCACATGTAATACAAATTTCTTGGCCTGTCTTGCCAAGTGAGACAGGGGGCTTATAACTTTGTTGCCTGATTTAAACCATGTGACTAACCTATTCCAGAGAATCTATTCACGTGTTTGGCGTGTGTTGAAAACTTTTTTGGAAAGCACTTGCAAAACTCAAAATATATATAATTTTGCGGTATCGGAAAAAGTGACGGTGGTGGAAGCCCCGTCGCGAAGGCCGAAGGCCAAGCCGGATATGCAACCTAATTGACAAAAGAAAACATATTAGAATATTAACCTAAAAAACAATCATTATGGCTTTGTGGCAAGTGATAACCAAACAGAAGGCTCGTGCAAATGGCGAGTTTATCGAAAAAGGAATGACCGTAGAGGTCGTGATAACAGTGGGTAAGCCGTTGTCAAGCCCGGAAGGGAAAGACAAAATCGCGGCGGCATTCATGTCTAAGTATGGCGTTGATATGAAGAAGGCGCATTGGCTTTCTTCTGTCTATTTGGATGTCGTCCAGTTGAATAAATGAAATGGAGGTTTGTTAAAAAAAAACTTACGATGAATAACGAGAATGTGGGAGCGGGGAAACACCCCCTTGCGGAAAATGAACCTATAACTTGTGAGTCATTGGTTGCGTTTTCCAAAAAATTTGCCGAATGTATGGAAAAAGCGCGGCGCGAGTTACCGTATCATCTGAATATCATTGATGAATTGCATGACCATGAGAATGCGCATAGTCGGATTCTGTTGAGGTTGTTGCAGTTTGTCAATGAGAACGGGGAGCTTGAAATATACCGGAGCTTGCTGGACTACATTAAGGAGCGGCAATCGGGCTTTTCTCGTATCAGCATAGAGGAACCTCGGATGACCCAAGAGAAAGCGCGAATCGATTTGTGGGTTCGGGATAAGGGCTATGCGATAATCTTCGAAAACAAGATTTACAATGCGCCGGATCAAGAAGCGCAGTTGGCACGGTATATTAAAGAAACGATAGCGCAACCGGGCGGTAAGTATAAGGTTGATAAAAACATCTTCGTTATATATCTTTCTTCAGACGGGCAGGAACCAACCGCTCAATCGTGGGTTAAAGTGGATGGCGATAATAAGATTGATTATAAGCCGCTTATTGGCAATAGGTGTGTCAATCTCTCTTACAGGAATGATATTTATCAGTGGCTGAAAGAAAAGGTTTTGCTGGGCGTGCGGTATAAGGATGTTTATTTGCAGACGGCCCTTGTGCAATATATAGATTATCTGGAAGGCCGTTTTTATATACGTGAAACTGAAAAACAAATGAATAAAAAAATGAAAGAATTAATTGAGCGGGAATTTGGATTGGAGGATGCTTCTGATACCAAACGGATGCAGAAATTGGAGGAATTGTTTCAAAAACAGCACAATTTATTAGATTTCGTATGGAAAATAAAAGAAAGTGAACGTGAGCGTATTTTTGCCAATTGGAAACAGGCAACGCAAGAGAAATTTAAGGTTTTGGACCCGAATGCGAAAGGGTATGATCTGATGGAATCGGTAACACACGTTATCATTGATGCTGTAGCCGGTACAAAGGTTGCCGTGTATATCGGTTGGCAAGATGGCAAGTTGTTTTGTCAGGCGGAATCCGATTACCATTTACCGGAAGACAAGCGGAATATCAGGAAAAATGACAAACTCATGGGCCTGAAAGATATACTCCCGGAAGAGGCAGAAGATGGGCCTATCTTATTTGGACTCTTTAAATGGATGGGACAGGACTATGACGCCACCTACGAATTGTTCTGCAAGGTTGTGCAACGATGCTTGGAGATGCGGGACAAACAGGCATAGCGCCGAGGCGGAGGGGATAAAGCGCAGATTTGTGTATCGGAAAGGCCTGCCGCCCTATGTTGCAGAATGGTCGCGTTGTAAATCGTGATTGTTCTGTGTGTTAGGGCGTGCGGGGCCAATCCGGTTTTGAAGATAACACAGGTAATCATTAGGCGAATGGCTGGAGGCTTATAGTATTGGCATTATGGTGACGCAGCAAAGTCAAGACTCACAACTATCAAAGCATGGTGAAATTACAGCTCACGTAAATCTTTGTTATATTCTTCGTGAAGATCTTGAATCTTTTTTAAGAAATCATCATAGGAAAGGCCAACTGCACTGAAACAATACTCTTCATTCTTATTAGGCTTTTTTATCCTCTCCCCTCCTTCATTAAGAAGATGAACGTTATAATTGCTATCCCAATCGAAATATAGGCCGTCTTCTGGGAGTGCATATTTGAAAGTCTGCCCCCACCACAAATCTGCTGATGCAACTTGCGCTTGAGAAATACTTGCATTTTTTTCAGCAATAAGTTGCTTCGTTATTTGATTACGAGATCTATCCCATGACGACTCCGTCTCTCCATCCTCTTTTCTATCAAAACCAATATACCAATCGATCGATTTACTATTATAAGGATAGAAGAACCAGCAGTTGCCAAATAACTTAAATCTCATGATATTTACAGGTTTTGGGGCACATTTTACAATTGCATCTATGACTCCATTCTCCAAGATTTTTTCTCTATATTGACCAAATTCTTTTTCTTCATCCTCACTCCAAGACAAAGGCGCCACCTTAGACAATTCATCTGCATCTAAACATAAATGGTATGCTTTTATATATCTTTTTTGCTTTAATCTTTCTGCCGTTTCAGCATATGTATGATTTAAAATATATTGCCCATCAAATATCTGATTTTTTTTGTTTAAGCATCTCAGGAAAGCTTTTGAAAATGATGATTGAAAGTCATCGCGAACCTCCCCTTTATCTGTAAAATATTTTTTTATACTCTTCCATTTTTTATCACTAAATTCACCTGTATATTCACCATTAGCATCAACTAAAAGTTGGCGAATACGCCCCTTAAACAGAGGGTGCGCTTCTGCGCTCCTCACATCCGTCTCTACATTCTTCATTAAAGAGGCCTTTTTGCATTCTTCTATAAACTGTTCATTGCGCTGTCCTTCCAACTCTTTTTTCGATAGCCAATTGAGAATATCGGTTGAGTAGCAGGAATATTCATGACCAAAAGCGCGGCACAAACTAACAAAACCTTCGCCACTTGTATCATAATGTTGAATGATGTTTGCACAAAAACGGAACCATTCGTTAAAAGCGTCTCCTTCAAAATGACCTTCGTAGCATGAAATAGCAAAAAGCATTACACTTTGTTTCTTCTCTTGTTTGGGATCCTTGGATTTAAATTGATAAGTTTCTCCCCATGATGTTTTTAGTTCAGATAGCTTAATGATTCTATTAAATAAAGAGGCGAGACCAATGAAAAACTTTGTCATTAAATCTTTGTAATTGGAAAATCCATCTAAATCAGATTCAAACATTGATTTTAAGGAATGCCAAGTTGCCTCTTCTTCTTCAAAACGTTTTCGAAAATCTTCGATTTGTCCAATTAATGATTTATTCTTGGCATCCATCCAACAGGCACAGAAGCAACACGTATATTCGACAATAAACCAAAGGATATTCCTATCAAGGGTATGGGTCTCACAATTCCAGAACCATTCAGACCAACTCCTATCCATCTGCCAACTCCACTTTTGGTCAAACCTCGTTAATTTCAAGTCTTCTGGGAAGTAGGCATTTGCATTCTTATTTACATTTTTGAAATCATCGATTTTAGATATTTCTTCCTCCATCCCACACTTGATTTGTTCGAATTCTGTAAGTGGGAGTCCTCTGGAATTCATCTTTATATAAAGAGTCTCATTGAGATTATTCTCTTTTAGGTCTTGGAAGTCAAAAGTGATTGAATCCAAATTCGGGAAAGTTTTGGTGTGTTGATGCGACCTATAGATATCGCTTAACATGGTAAGCATTCCGCTCACAGTTGGATCGGAATTCCACGTCCACCAAAACCAATGGCAATTTTTGATTGCATCACCGAGAGTCTCTTCACCAACAGGAGTGGGCCACTTTTCAGAAAGCAATGCCTTGACGAAGTCATTTGAGGATTGGCGAGTTTCATAGCAAAACTTTTTCAGATTCTCTATGTTGATGCCATCAACGCATTTGTGTGCGTAAATATGCAGTAAATATAGTGTTGTAAGGCGTTGCTGTCCGTCGATAGGAATAAATCTTTTCTCTCTAGGGAGAGTCTTATCGTCCACATCGCCGAACACCATATTTAAAGACAATGGCTTCCCTGAAAAAATATCCTTCAGAAAATCATGTCTGATGTCTTCGACTTTTCTAGATACTCGCCCATGGGCATAATCTCTCTGTAATCTTGGAATACAAATTTGAGTATATTCCTTACTGTTTAGCAGTTCTTGGAAGTTCATGATGGGTAATTATGGTTTATGTATTCAAAAGTTTTCTTAAGCATATCAGCAATAGCGTGGAGATAGTCGGTGCGATCCTCTCCTTCCCAAAGCAAAGGGGAGGTAGGTTTTTTAGAATACCACTTGGTAAAGACGTTGACAGTGACTTGTGGTATAAAATGACCTTGTTCCTGTTTGGCTCGTAATTTTTTTCGTTTAACAAAAAAGAAATTGTTGCCAATTCCTTTGTTCGGATTCTCGTGCAATAGCGTCAAATTACCTAGTTTCATTACTTCTTCATCTGTAAATGGAAGCACCTTCTCCCGAATTTTTAGTATTTTCTCTTGCTTCTGCTGAATTTTGTTGTCAAACGGATTGGCAGACTCAAGATCTTTAAGTTCTGTCAATAGGTTACGGAGGACTTCAATCTCTTCAGGAAAGTCATCGCTTACTTCTTTTTTAGCACTATCAAAGTACTTCAGCAACTCATCATCATCCCTTGGATTCTGTGGCGATATGTGTTCTATATTCCAAGGTGTGGCTACATCATTATATCTCTCAAACTCAAATCTACGTTTCTGCCCTCCAATAGTGTATTGGGCAATGTTGATGAGTGTGAGAAGGTTAAACACTTTATCATACGTTTTTTTGAAATGATAATCGTATATTTCCAAGTCTTTTATTTTATCTGCTAAAATTGACACTCGATCTTCGGATGGGATAATTTTTGAGTCAATGGTTGCACTTTTCCAAAGTTGGGCAATAAAAGAGTGTTTAGACATCCCTTTTTCTCGCATCATTTTAAGCAACGAGACAAGTTTATCCTTTGGTTTGTTAATCGTAAGCAAGAGACCGACAAGATTATATACTTGGGTATCTTCGTACCAACCAGTAATAATAGCAAACGTGCGTCTTAAATCATTCCACAAATTCGTGGTGGCGTTTTGGTCTTTTGTTTCTTGATTATCACCATTTCCTATCAATTTGCTCTCAGCCCAAGCAAAAGTAGGATAAGGATAGTTTTGAAATTCCTTAGAATCAGAAATTAGGGATTTGTAATGTACTTCTAGAAGATAATCCATTGCGCAGTCAGGAATAGGGGTCCTTCCTGCTATGAAATGCCAAAATGAAGGTTCCCTCAATTTGGTCTCCATACGATTCCATTCCTCGGCCATGGATGTCTGGGTCAATGTCTTTTCGATATTTTGCCCGCGGTGGATATCATGCAATAAAAGAGCCTTGACAAGTTCTGCGTCTGTTAAATGGATTTTCCCGGAGTTCAAGTGCATGAAAAAATCGAATTCCTGTTCCTGCTTAATAGGATACCATATAATTCCCAACTTTTTCGAAATATTATCACAAAGAGTTTTGATATTATCAGGATGCCCTTTTTCCTTATTCTCTTTCCATATGCGTATAATTTCACACGCTTGCGTTAAATAAAAGTTCTCTGCGGTGTTATCATTATCTTTGTTGTTATCATTATCTTTTTGGTGTATTTCCTCTCCAATTTTTTTAGGAAAATGACTACCTCTTTCAAATTCTATACTGAATACATCTTTTTTTGGACAAAGTATTTTTATTGTCAAATAAAGAGTTGTCAATCGTTGTTGCCCATCCACCAATCTCCACCACTTATTCTCCTTGTCATAACATATGACGATTGGTTGAAGACAATAAAAATTACCATCTTTTTCCGAATCGTATGATAAAATATCATTAAGAAGACACTCTATCTGAGGCTTTTCCCAACGATACCCCCGTTGGTAAGAGGGGATGTAGAACTTCACTTTTTGTTTACACAAGAATTGTGTAAAAACTATTTGTGGTTCAGTCTTGAATAAATTTTCCATATTCATCATAATGTTTTAATCCCACTTACATCGCCTTTTGCGCCTGTGAGCAAATACCTCTTCATCTACAAAATTAAAGATTTATATTCTGATCCGCAATTTCAGGGGCTTCTACTCTAAGGTTAAGAGGAGTTATCGGAATCGCTATCCTCTACTCTTTCTTTTCTCATCCTATTTCTTGCCATAAGGTTTCGAATCGTGCTTCAACCATGCTATCCCAAAGAGTAGAACCGTGTAATTTATCTATGGGAGTAAGTTTCTGCAACAAAATTACCGCCGTGCTGTCTCATATTCCGATACGGGAAAGCATCCCTCCGTTTGCATATTTCGGAAACAATCTGTAATTTTGTTACCGCCGTAAAATTTACCACGGTAACAAACTTTTTAGAGATGAAGTTTTACAACAGAGAGCAGGAAATAGCCAAATTGCACGAGATACGGCAATGGGCGTATGAAGACCACTCCCGTTTGACGGTGGTTACCGGTCGCAGGCGCATCGGAAAGACCTCGCTTATCGCCAAGGCGTTGTCGGATGAGCCTTTCCTCTATTTCTTCGTGGGGCGCAAGAACGAATCCGCGCTCTGTGCCGGCTATTGCCGGGAAATAGCCGAGAAATTAGATGTGTTCGTGCCCGAAATCAGCACATTCAAGGATATCTTCATCTTCTTGATGCAACAAGGGAAAACCAAGCGTTTTTCTTTGGTGATAGACGAATTTCAAGAGTTTCTCAACATCAACCCTTCCATTTACAGCGACATACAGAACTACTGGGATCAATATCGCCTTGAAACCCATGTGAATTTTGTGGTGAGCGGCTCCGTTTACTCGCTGATGGTGAAGATTTTTCAAAACTATCATGAACCCCTTTTCGGACGTGCGGACGTTCTGCTGAAACTGCAACCGTTCGGCATCCCCGTCTTAAAACAAATCATGGCGGACAACCACAAGAACTACACCAACGATGATTTGCTCGCTCTGTTCTCCATTACCGGCGGCATTCCCAAATATGTGGAACTTCTTGTGGATGCCAAAGCCTTGTCGGTAAAAACGATGATTCATGCCGTTTGCGAGCCCGATTCGCCTTTTATAGAAGAAGGCAGAAACCTGCTTATCGATGAGTTCGGCAAGAATTACGGAACCTATTTCTCCATTTTGGATGCCATTTCCAGCGGGCGTAATACCCAAGGTGAAATCGCGGCGACATTGGGAGAAAAGAGCATCGGCGGGCAATTGAAGAAGCTGGAGGAGACCTATGATGTGATTAGAAAGAAGCGTCCCCTGCTGTCGAAAAAAGGTACCCAGACCGTGCGCTACGAAATAGCCGATATGTTCCTGCGGTTCTGGTTCCGATACTTTGAAAGCAATCGCAACTTAATCGAGATGAACCAGTTCAAGGTGCTGGAAAGGCTTATCCTTTCGGACTATCCCACCTATTCGGGGCTGACGTTGGAGGAATACTTCAAACTGCAATTTATCGAGAGCCACGAATACCGGGACATGGGTTCGTATTGGGAAGCTCGGAAAGGTAAGGAACAATACGAAATAGACATTGTAGCCATCAGGTTGCAGAAGAAAAAGGCCGTGGTTGTAGAGGTAAAGCGCCAACGAAAGGCTTTCAACGCCAACCTCTTTGCCGAAAAAGTGCAACATCTCCAAGACAAGGTGCTTCCCGGCTACGACATTGAGCAACGCTGCCTGACGTTGGAGGATATGTAGGGGAGAAACAGCGATGGCACTAAACGCAAAGCGGGGCGTACCATTCGGTGCGCCCCGCTTGCTTTATGCCGTAGTCGTTCTTACTTCCAGCACCCGTCAATCACGCTGTCATCCACGAGGTTGGGCAGCGTTACCTTGAGCCGCGGCTCGGCGGCCATGGCGCGCTTGATGGCGAACATCGCACCTTCGTTACGGGCCCAGCTGCGCCGCGAGATGCCGTTGTTCACATCCCAGAACAGCATGCTGTGCAGGCGGCGGTCCGCCTCGGCGCTGCCGTCAAGCACCATGCCGAAGCCACCGTTCATCACTTCGCCCCAGCCCACGCCGCCGCCGTTGTGGATGCTCACCCACGTGGCGCCGCGGAAAGAGTCGCCGATAACGTTCTGCACCGCCATGTCGGCACAGAACATCGAACCGTCGTAGATATTGGAAGTCTCGCGATAGGGCGAGTCGGTACCGGACACATCGTGGTGGTCGCGTCCCAATACCACCGGCGCCGACAACTTGCCCGACTTGATGGCTTCGTTGAAGGCGGCGGCGATGCGCGTGCGGCCCTCGGCGTCGGCATACAGGATGCGCGCCTGCGAGCCTACGACCAGCTTGTTGGCTTTCGCGCCCTTGATCCACGTAATGTTGTCGTGCATCTGCTGCTGGATTTCCGCCGGCGATTCGGCCGCCAGTTTTTCCAGCGCGTCCATCGCCAAGTGGTCGGTCACATCCAGGTCTTCCGCTTTGCCCGACGTGCAGACCCAACGGAACGGGCCGAAGCCGTAGTCGAAACACATCGGCCCCATGATGTCTTCCACATACGAGGGGTATTTGAAGCGGCCGTCCGGCTTGAGGATGTCCGCGCCCGCGCGGCTCGATTCAAGCATAAAGGCGTTGCCGTAGTCGAAGAAGTACATACCGCGCTCGGCCAGCGTGTTGATGGCCTTGACCTGACGGCGCAACGAGGCGTAAACGGCTTCCTTGAATCGTTCCGGCTCCTCGGCCATCATGCGGTTCGACTCTTCGAAGCTGTAGCCCACCGGGTAGTAGCCGCCCGCGAACGGGTTGTGCAGCGAGCTTTGGTCGGAGCCGAGGTCCACCTGAATGTTGTGTTCGGCGATATATTCCCACAGATCCACGGCGTTGCCGAGGTAGGCGAACGAACGCGCTTCCTTGTTTTCGCGCGCCTTGTTCACGCACGTAAAGAGTTCGTTCAGGTCTTCGTGGATTTCGTCCACCCAGCCTTGGGCATGGCGTTTCTGAGCCGCCATCGGGTTGATTTCGGCCGTAATCGACACCACGCCGGCAATGTTGCCGGCCTTGGGCTGCGCACCGCTCATGCCGCCCAAACCGCAGGTCACGAACAGCGTGCCGGCGGCCTTTTTGCCGATGCGGCGCGTGGCGTTGAGTACCGTAATCGTGGTGCCGTGTACGATACCCTGCGGGCCGATATACATATACGAACCGGCCGTCATCTGACCGTATTGGGTTACGCCCAACGCATTGTAGCGCTCCCAGTCGTCGGGCTTGGAGTGGTTCGGAATCATCATGCCGTTCGTCACAATCACGCGCGGGGCGTCCTTGTGCGAGGGGTAGAGGCCCATCGGATGGCCGGAATACATCACGAGCGTCTGCTCGTCCGTCATCTCGGACAGGTATTTCATCGTCAGGCGGTACTGCGCCCAGTTCTGGAACACCGCGCCGTTGCCGCCGTAGGTAATCAGCTCGTGCGGATGCTGCGCCACGGCCGGGTCGAGGTTGTTCTGAATCATGAGCATGATGGCCGCCGCCTGCTTGCATTTGGCGGGGTATTCCTCAATCGGACGCGCGAACATCGGATAGGTCGGGCGCAGACGATACATGTATATGCGGCCGTAGGTCTCCAGTTCGTGTGCGAATTCGGGCGCGAGCATCGCGTGATGCTTGGCGGGGAAGTAGCGCAGCGCGTTGCGGATGGCCAGTTTTTTTTCTTCCGGCGTCAGGATATCCTTGCGTTTCGGGGCGTGGCTTACGGTTTTGTCGTAGGCCTGGGGCTGGGGCAGGACATCGGGGATGCCTTCCGTCAGTTGTTTTTGGAACTCGTTCATATGCGTTTGATGTTTATTTCGTTTCCGTTTTCGCTTTGCCTTTGCGGGGCTTGGTGGCTTTCTCCTTGGCCGGCTTCTCGGCCTTGTCGGCGTTCCCGTCGGCTTTCAGTTCGGCCGGCGCCTTGTCCTTTTTGCCGAACAGCGAGATATGCACATAGCGGCTCGGGTGTAGCCGCAGGTCTTCCAGCAGCAGTTGCAGTTGGCGCGACGCCTCCTCTATGTTGAGGTAAAGCGTGTCGTTGTGCAGGAACTGACCCACCGAACCTTCGCCGTTCTCAATGTTTTTAAGCAGGTTCTCAAGCGATTGAATCGTCTCGCCGAGGCTTTGCATACTTTGGCCGAGCTGGGCCTGTACAAGCGTGTCGCTCAGTTCCGCGAAGTTGTCGATGATATGGTCTATTTTGCCGCTGTTCTGACTCAGCGTGCCGCTCAGGTTCTTGAGGTCGGTCACGATGACCGACAAATCGTCTTTCTTGTCGTGGAGCAGGGTTTTGGCGTCGCCGCTCAGGGCCGCGAGGTTCTTCATGCTCGTCTCCAAGGCCGCGAAACTCTCGCTCAGTGACTGCACGGTGCCGGGATGGAACACGTCGCGCACGCTGCCGAGGATGGAGTCCACCGACAGCAGGATGCTGCCCAGTTGGTCCTTGAGCGGCGCGATTTGCGCCATGAGGTCGGCGCCTTCATGCGTCGCGAACGCGCTGCCGGGCTTTTTGACGGCCGTGGCGTCCCCCAAGTGGATGACCACGCCCGAACCGCTGAGCAGGCCCAACGATTCCAGCGAGGCGATGGAGTTCTCGGGAATCGGGTACTTCTTTAGAATCTGCATATCCACGCGGATGCGGTGGTCGGTCGGCGACACGAAGTCAATGGCGCTCACGCGGCCTATTTTATAGCCGTTGAGGACAACCGGCGACGAGACGTTGATGCCGTGGGTCTGTTCGTAGATGGCATAGTAGCCGTATTCGTCCGTAAGCAGGTTCTTGCCTTTGAGGAAAAACGCGAACCAAACGAAAAGGGCGACGGTCACGACACCCACGAGGCCAATGACGGCCTGTTTGGACGGCCGCCACGGACGGGATTCTGCTGTATTCATGTATGCAAAATTAACTATTTGTTGCGTTCCTGCAAAATGCGGTAGGCTTCCTGGGTGGAGATGCGGCGTCCGTTGGAGAACACCACCATGAACGCGTCCTTGAAGCCGGCTTCCTGCACCTGCCGCAGGATTTGCTGCGCCGCTTCGGGCGTGTCGGCTTCACCGCAGCAGTATTTGAACAGGCCGTTGTCTTCGTATTTGCTCAGAACGGGGAGGTTCAGGTTCTTGAATTCGGGCGCGTCGAGGGCTTTGTCGGTCGATGAGCTGGCGAACTGAATCTTGAAGACGAGGCGCGGCGCGGAGGCGGGTTCAAGGTCGGGCGCGGGCGATTCAATAACGGCTTCGGTCTGAGCCGTATCGGGGGCGGGCGTCTCCATGGCCGGCACGGCGGGGGCCGCCGGTTGGGGCTGTACCGTGTCGGGCTTCGGGCTGGCCGGCTGTTCGGGCGCGGCCGATTCCGGAACAGCTTGCGTGTGGGCCGTGTCGTTGAGGACGGACGCGGCGGAGGGGATATCCGTCGGCTTGGCGGCGGGGCGCGTGGTGTCGGCGGCCGGTTTAGCGGGTTCAACCACGGGCTTGGCGGGCTCAACCGCAGGTTTGGCAGGATCCGCAACGGGCTTGGCGGGTTCAGCCGCAGGCTTGGCAGGTTCCGCAACGGGCTTGGCGGGCTCAACCGCAGGTTTGGTAGGTTCCGCAGCTGGCTTGGTTGGCTCAGCCGTGGGCTTCTTCGCTTCCGCTTGATTGTTAAAGCCTTCCACTTGGTATTTGTATTCCTTGAACGCGTTGAACAGCGAGGTTGCGATTTTCAACTGCCCGTCTTCGGAATTGAGGAACTTTTCTTCGGTCGGATTGCTGATAAAGCCGATTTCGGTCAGCACCGAAGGCAGGGCACAGGCCCACAGCACGAGGAACCCGGCCTGTTTGATGCCGCGGTTCGGCGACGGCACGCGCTGGCCGTATTGGTCCTGAATCTTGGCCGCGAAACCGAGGCTCTGATCCATAAAGGCGTTCTGATACAGCGAGAAGATGATATAGGCGTCGGGCGAATTGGGGTCGAAGTTGTCGTAGTTCTCCTCGTGGTTCTGTTCTTGCAGGATGGCCGAGTTCTCCAGCTGGGCCACTTTCAGGTTGGCGTCGTTCTTGTGGTTACCCATGATCCACGTTTCCACGCCTTTGGCCTCTTTGCCATCGGTCGAATTGCAGTGGATGGACACGAACAGGTCGGCGTGGTTCTGGTTGGCGATGCGGCCGCGTTGCCGCAGTTCCACAAAGCGGTCGTCCTTGCGCGTGTAAATCACCTTGACGTCCGGGAAGTTCTGGTTGATGAGTTCCCCGAATTTCAACGCCACTTTCAGCGCGATGTCCTTCTCGTAGCAGTTCTTGCCCACGGCGCCGGCGTCTTTCCCGCCGTGCCCGGGGTCGATGACGATGGTGGAGACTTTCTCCCCGGCGGCATGGAGTGAAAATGGCGCTAAAAGCGCGATAATCAGTAGGCTAAGCAGCGTGTTTCTCATGGCGTGCGAATTTTGGTTTTGCGATGGAAAAACCGTAACTTTGTCAGTTATTTTTGTTTGCAAAAGTTAGCGCAAAGATAGCGAAAGCCGAATACAGACGCCAAGTTTACTTGGACGTATGTTGAGGCGCATCCTATCTTCGGCAAAGATAGCGAAAACGGGGTGCATTAGCAATAGGGAACCGGCACGTTGAAAAACCATAGAACGGAAGCGAAAGGATGAAGGGCACACACATGGCAAAGAGGAGCAGGATGGGTTTTATCCTGACGGTTGTCCTTTTGTGGCCGTTGGCCGCCCATTGCGCGCAAGCCGTTCCCGACAGCATCGCCGCCTCCGTTGATTCGCTTTCCGCTTCTGTCGATTTGCTGGCCGCTCTACCCGATACCCTTTCTGTTGTGCCCGATTCGCTGGCCGCCCCCGCCGACAGTCTTTCCGCCTCCGCCGACACCGCCGCATCGCCCGCGCTGACCAATTCCTCCGCCGTGACGGAGGTCGTCCGCTATGCGGCCAAAGACTCCATCTATCTGGATATGAACACGGGCTTGGCGCACCTCTATGCCGACGCCAGCGTCAACTATCAGGGCGCCCGCTTGGAAGCCGCCTATATGGAAATGGATATGCGGGCTTCGGAGGTCTTCGCGCAGCCGGTGCAGGACTCCACGGGCGAACTCATCGGCCTGCCGCATTTCGAAAACGGCAAGGACGCGTTCGACGCCAAGGAAATCCGTTATAACTTCAAGACCGAACGCGGGCTCATCAAGGAAGTCGTCACGATTCAGGACGAACTGTTCGTGCACGGGCGGGTCGTCAAACGCTACGAAAACGAGGAAATCCATATCCATAAGGCCGCCTTTACGTCCTGCGAGTTGGATCACCCGCATTTCGACAT
Source organism: uncultured Bacteroidaceae bacterium (assembly GCA_964442435.1). GTDB lineage: Bacteria > Bacteroidota > Bacteroidia > Bacteroidales > P3 > CAMXAS01. The sequence goes on from CAYTZG010000002.1 coordinate 53,941, forward strand.
ACGCGCCTACAAAGCCAAGGTCATCCCCAACGACAAGGTCGTCATCGGGGTGGGCATGATGTTCGTCGAAGACGTGCCCACGCCCTTGGTGCTGCCGTTCGCCGTACTGCCCAACTCCAAAACCCGCCGTTCGGGCATCTTGATTCCGACTTTCGGTCAAAGCGCGCGCGACGGCTATTTCTTCCGCGGCTTGGGCTATTACCAGCGGTTTGGCGATTATGCCGACCTTAAAGTCGTGACAGACCTCTATACGGGCGGCAATTGGGAAATCCGGGGCGATTTGCGCTATGCGTGGCGTTACCATTTCCACGGTTCGTTGGGGCTCGGCTATTCGCAGATTTACAACGGCACGCGCGGCGATCCGGGTCGGAACAAAACCACGGGTATCTCGGTGCGTTGGACGCACAGCCAGGACAGCAAGGCGCATCCCAACAGCAATTTCTCGGCCAACGTCAATTTCCAGAACTCCACCTATGCGCGGAATTCGGGCAACCTGAACGACTATGTGACCAACACGACCACGTCCAACATCACGTATTCGTATAATGCCGGCAAGTTCCATTTCAATCTGAACGCCGGCAACTCCTACAATACGCAGACGCGGACGCTGAGTTTCAGTCTGCCGTCGGCCAATTTCTCGGTCAGCACCATCTACCCGTTTCGCCGCAAAAAGCAGGTGGGCAAGCGGAAATGGTACGAAACCATCGGGTTCAACTACCGTCTGGATGCCAAGAACGAAATCAACAGCCCCGATACATTGTTCTTCAAGCCGGAAATGTTCGACTATATGCGCAACGGGATGAAGCAGAATGTCAGCCTCAGCAGCACGGTCAAGATTTTTAAGTACATCAACTGGACGAACTCGGTCAATTACAACGAATACTGGTATCTGAAAGATTACCTGCGGTCGTATGTCGAGGATTCGACGGGCTGGCATTTGCAGACCGAGGAGGAAAAGGGCTTCAAGACCACGCGCGATTTCCAATACAATACGAGCTTCAATTTCAAGCTGTACGGCATCTACCGTTTCCGACGCGGCGGCTTAAAGGCGTTCCGCCATGTCCTGACGCCTTCGGTCGGCTTTACCTATCATCCGGATTTCAGCAAGCCGTTTTGGAACACCTACGATACCTACGTCGATAACTACGGGCAGACGCATCTGTATTCCAAATTCGCCAACACGCTCTACGGCGGGCCGTCGGCGGGGATGATGGGGAGCGTCAATTTCAGCATCAACAACACGTTCGACATGAAGGTGCGGAACCGGAAAGACACGGTGACGGGCGAAAAGAAGGTCAATCTCATCGACCAGCTGTCGGTGTCCACGTCCTACAACATGGCGGCCGACTCCCTGCGCTGGAGCCCGATTTCGATTTCGGCGCGGACGGTATTGTTCAAACGGTTGAACGTAAGCCTCAACACGCAGTTCGATTTCTATAAAATCGACAGCATGGGGCGCCGCTACAACGAGTTCTTTTGGGTAAACAACAAAATCAAGGGCTTGCGTTTCACGCGCACGAACGTCAACATCTCACTCTCGTGGAGTTTCAACCCCAAGGCCAAGAATTCATCCGCGCCGGGCACGGTGCCGAGCCTGAACGAAACGATGGTGGACCCGCAGATAACGTCTTACGCGAATCCGCTCTACACGCAGTCGGATTTGTTTATGGCGCCCGTGGATTTCTCCGTGCCGTGGAACCTGTCGCTGACCTATTACGGCAGCTATACGATGAGCCCCTATCTGCCGCGCGACACGCGGGATGGCAAGAATCCGGAGGCGGTGTTCCGGCATCAGTTCACGCAGACCATCGGGCTTTCCGGCGATTTTTCGCTTACGCCCAAATGGAAAATCACGTTTTCTACGGGCTTCGATATCATGAGCCGCAAGATGACGTTGACGAGCATCAATTTCGCGCGTGACCTGCATTGCTGGGAAATGGGCTTTTATTGGGTACCGTGGGGCGGACACTCCGAGTGGCATTTCCATATCCGGATCCGTAGCTCGGTATTTCAGGATATCAAGTATGAAAAACGCCGTGACTTCAGGGATGATATCCCGTTGTTTTAGCGTATGAAAAAAAACGTTATTTTTGTGAGGCCGGCCGTTGCGGCAGGGCGCGGGAATGTAAGATAAACCAAATAAAACCATAAAGTCATGAAGAAAGTCATTGCGACCGAACACGCCCCCAAGGCGATAGGTCCTTACAGCCAGGCCATTGAAGCCAATGGTATGTTGTTCGTTTCCGGTCAGTTGCCGGTAGATCCGGCCACGGGTAAAATCGTGGAAGGCGGCATTCAGGAACAGACCGAACAGGTGTTGAAGAATGTCGGCGCCATTCTGAAGGAAGCCGGCTACACGTTCGCCAACGTGGTGAAATCCACCTGCCTGTTGAGCACGATGGATCATTTCGCCGGCATGAACGAAGTGTATGCCCGCTACTACCAGAGCGAAGCCCCCGCGCGTGCCGCTTTCGCGGTACAGAAACTGCCGCTGGGCGTTATGGTGGAAATAGAATGCATCGCCGTTAAGTAAGACGGTTGGGGCGGGTGCCACCGCGCCCGCCCTTGCTTTCCTCTCATATTTTACGAAAAAACATCAAGCAGACAGGTTTTATGGAACATCAAGACGGTACGTTCGATTCGGCCTTGACCGAACGGGCGGGCGTGGCGCAACCCGGCACCATCAATCCGGCATTTGCGGCGGGCGCGGCCATCCGGCGACCGGCCTTGCCGACGGCGGACGAACTCGTGGACGGCATCCTTTCGGGCAACCGGACGTTGTTGAGCCGGGCCATCACATTGGTGGAGAGCTCTTTGCCGGCGCATCAGAAAATAGCGCAGGAAGTCATAGAACGTTGTCTGCCGCATTCGGGCAAGTCGTTGCGGCTCGGCATCACCGGTGTGCCGGGAGCCGGCAAAAGCACGTTCATCGAGGCTTTGGGCTCTCATTTGGTGCGGTCGGGACACAAACTGGCCGTGTTGGCCATCGACCCCAGCAGCGAACGTTCCAAGGGCAGCATCTTGGGCGACAAAACCCGTATGGAAGAACTGTCGGGCATGAAAGACGCGTTTATCCGGCCTTCTCCGTCGGCGGGTTCGTTGGGCGGGGTGGCCCGCAAGACGCGCGAGACCATCGTGCTGTGCGAGGCGGCCGGCTTCGACTACGTATTTGTAGAGACGGTGGGCGTCGGACAGTCCGAAACGGCGGCCTACGGCATGGTCGATTATTTCCTGCTGTTGCAGTTGGCCAATACCGGCGACGAATTGCAGGGCATCAAGCGCGGTATCATGGAAATGGCCGACGGCATCGCCATCAACAAGGCCGAGGGCGAGTTCCTGCACAAGGCGCAGGTGGCGCGCGTGCAGTTCCGCAATGCGTTGCAGTTGTTTCCCGCGCCGGAGTCCGGTTGGACGCCCACGGTGGAAACGTGTTCGGCCTATACCAAAGACGGCATCGACCGCGTTTGGCAGCATATCGTCGAATATGCGACGTTCACGAAGCAGAACGGCTATTTCGAGCGCAAGCGGCGGAAGCAGGCCGAACGCATTTTGGAAGAGACGATAGAGGAACAGTTGTTGGGGCATTTTTACGGTGCCGAAGGCATGGAAGAGCGGATGGAGGAGGCGCGCCGCCGGGTTTCGGAAAAGAGCGGCAGCCCGTATAACATCGCCCAGCAATTGATAGATCAATATTTTTCAAACCTACGGAAATAGGCGTATGGCCAAGCGGAACAGTAGCGGGGCACCGATAGAACTGACGGCGGGGGCATTGGCCGTGGACGCGGCTTGCAGCGGCAATCCCGGCGATATGGAGTACCGGGGCGTACAGGCTTGGGACGGCAAGGAAATCTTTAAGAAAGGCCCGTTTCCCGACGGCACCAACAACATCGGCGAGTTTCTGGCGTTGGTGCACGCGCTCGCTTATTTCCATCAGTTGGGGCCCAAGTACGCGCAGACGCCGATTTATTCCGACTCCATGACGGCCATGGCTTGGGTGCGCAAGAAGAAAGCCAACACCAAAGTCGCGGTCACGGCACGGAACAAGGCTTGGCTGCCGCTTGTCGAACGGGCGGAGCAATGGCTCGCCACCCATACGTGGCAGAACCCGATTCGCAAGTGGGATACCGACCGTTGGGGCGAAATCCCCGCCGATTTCGGCCGCAAGAAATAAGGATACAGGTTTGGATAAAGGAAAACGCCCGTCGGTCTGTGAATCGGCGGGCGTTTTGTCTTTCGGCTCCGGTCTTATTCCCGGATAAGCGTCACATAGAGTTTGGGCGTCGTGTCGTCGCCGAGGTAGTAGAACTCCACGTCGAAGACCAGCGCATCGTAGGTGTAGTAGATGTAGGGAGCCGCGATGGGGTAGTTGTCCACATAGACTTCGAGGCCGGCGGTGGAGGCGGGAATATATACTTCTTTCGGGCGCGTCGGGGCGCCGCCGGTGTTGTAGGTCATGACGCGGGCGCGGTAAGACCGCTTCAGCAGGGAGGCTTGGTTCAGATTCGCGAACAGGTCGCAGTTGCCGTCTTGGCGCAACACCTTGAGGATAGGGTTGGCGAACAGCCCGATGGAATCCGGCTTATCGGTGTCGTAGAGCGGAATGGCGGCGTGGTAGATGCCTTTTTCGGCATCGTTGACGAGGCAGTAATTGATGTCGTCCATCTGCCGTTCTATTTCCTCCTTTTGCTGGCGGAGTTCGTCTTTAAGCGCGTCGATGCTGTCCCAAACGATGTCGATGGAGTCGTTGAGCCGTTCTTCCAGTTCGTGCAGATTGCGGTCAAGGTCATCGAGGTGGGTATCGTGTTCATCGACGCGTTCTTCCAGCGTGTTGACGGCTTCGTCGTGTCCGTTGACGCGTTCTTCCAGTTCGTGTAGGTTATGATCCATGTCGTCGGCGTGTTCTTCAAGGGCGTTGATGTCCTCATCGTGTGCGTTGATGCGTTCTTCCAGCGAGCCGAGGCCGTCATCGTGCTCATGGAGGCGTTCTTCAAGGTCGTTGAGGTGCCGGTCGTGTTCGCTGACGCGTTCTTCAATGATAAGCAGGTCGTTGCCGCGGACGTTGAGGCTGTCCCAAATCCGTTGGTCTTCGGCCATGCGTTCGGCGCGCTCCTTGGCGATGGCGGTCTGTCCGGTCTGTGAACCCTGGCTGTTGCCGAGCATCTGGGCCACCTTGGCCGACGACCAGATGGTGGCTTGGTCGGGTTCGGCCTCGTCGTCAAACGCGATGCCGTCGATTTGCTGGGCCGTCTCCGCGGTCTTGGCGTTGTCGGCCTGACGTGCGAACGCGGCGGCCGGCACTTGGGTCAGCGGCGCGTCGGTCAACAGTTGGTCGCCGTCATACACCACAAGGTCAAGCGGCTGGGAGAAATCCACCTGCTGGAAATCGCCGTAGGTGGCCTCCCCGTCTCCGAGCGGGATTTGCAACTGTCCCATGGCATCGGCGGAAAGCGTATGCGTCTCGCTGTAAACGGTGTTGCGCGTTTCGCGGTCCACGAGCCGGCAATCGAGTTGCAGCGTCGCGTTGTTCTTCACAAAGCCGTCGGCGTCCCGGGCCACGGCCGAGAACACGATGGGGTTGCTGGCGGAAGCGGCCGCGGTGGGGCGCATCAGGCCGAAGCAGATGGCGCTTCCGATGAGGAAAGCGCTCAAAACGGTGGTGGTTCTTGTCTTTTTCATAGTTGAAGTGATTTAAGGTTTTGGTTAATAATTATGGTTTGTCTTGTTGTAATCGGTAGGACAGGGCCACGGTGTGCGCGGCCATGCCGGCGTGCCGGCCGTCGAAGCGGAACGGCAGAGACAGGTCGTAGGATAGGGTCAGTCCCTTGTAGAGACCGATGCTTATCCCCGTGGCAAACGTCTGCAGGTCGGCAGAAGCTTCGTAGGCGGCCTCTAACGCCAGGCGTTTTTGAAACAGGTCGAGTCGGCAGCCCGCCTTGTAATAGTGTTTGGTTTTCAGGCCGCTGTTGAAACTGTGCACAAAGTAGGTATGGCAGGCGGCTTTCGCTTGCTTCGGGTCTTTGTTGTCAAAAAAGACATAAGACCGAGTGCAAACGCTTTTGTCGTCGGTGGCGAGGTCAGCCCGCGTGCCGAAGCCGAGCCGTTGGCCGTCGCCGAAGTCATAGGTGGCGGCGGTCAGAACGCCGACCGTGTAGCGGAAGCGGTTTTCGGCCAAGGCTTCGTCATAGAACGGATGTTTCGAAACGATGCCGTCCCGGCGGTAGTGGCGGTGGCGCATCCTGGCGGCGAGTCCGCCGAAAAACCGCCAGTCGGGCGATAGGCTCAGGTCGGCGGCCAGGTCTATCTCGGCGGAAAGTTCCTGACGCAAGCCGGAAGAAGCGTGCGCGACGTTGCCACCGATAAAGAGCTGTCGGATGGGGCGGCCGAACAGGTCGAGCCGATAGCTTTGCGGATGGCCCGGCATGGCCACGAAGTCCTGTTCCGAGGCAAGGCGTGCGCCTAAGCGGGCCGCATCCAGTGCGGGCGGCAACGTCTGCGGGCAGAGGATATTGACGAAGTGTTCGGTGGGCAGTTGGGCGGCCGCGCGTTGCGGCGTTTGGGCAAGGAGGCCCAGCAGGATGTATGGCATGGCCCGCCATGGCCGGTGCAGTATGGTCGTTTTCATGGGTGTCACGGTTTTACAAGTTCAACGAATCCTTTGCGGGAGATTTCCCCTTGCGGCGTATGCCCGATCAGTCGGTAGTAATAGGTATCGGCGGGCAGGGGGCTCATGTCGTAGTCGTTGCGGTAGTCGTCGTTGCGGAGCAGGACGGCGCCGCGCCGGTCGTAGAGTGTCAGGTCTATCCGCGTAAAGTCCTCGGCGTTGAGGATTTTGAAATGGTGAAAGCCGTGGTGGTCGATGACGACGAGGTTGACGATTTGCGGCACGGGCAGCAACACCGGTATCGCGCCGGTGTCGGGCGTCAGATGCGGCCGCGCGTTGCGTTTAAGCCGCACGTAAACGGAGTCGGTCAACACGCGCCTCGGATCGTTGAGGGCGCGGTACCGGTAGAGGTAATAGCCGTCGCGGGTGGCCGCGATGGAATCGAACGCGAAGGGGGCGTAACGTGCGTCCAACCGGGTGGGCAGCGTATAGCGGCTGTCGTCTGTTTGGATGGTCGCTTGGAATTGCGGCCGCCGCAACACTTGGGTTTGACGGATGCCGGCGGTAAGGCCATCGGCGGCGGTCGTACGCGCGGCCGCCATGCCGGCCGGATAGCAGTCTCCGAACATCAGGGTCTGCGCCGCCAAGGGTATATATGACAGAGATGCTATTAGGAAAAGAAGTATGCGTTTCATAGAGCAAAGTGGTGTTTATTGTATTTTCAAGACGGTATAATAATTGGTATGATAACTGTTGCCCCATGCGGTACCGATGATTTCAAAAAAATTATTACTCTGTCTAGTCAGGGCAATAGATCCGTTTATACTGTATAGAATAACGATACAGTCGTTCGTCATGCCGTTTACAGTTATAATGCCTCGTATCTCTCCGTTGTTTTCTTGGTTTTCTATGGATGCGGAACCGGCGGTTTGCGATATGATTCGCCAATTGGACATATTATTGGTGGGAGATACTCTTTTAATTTGTCCGGAGGCGATGACGACCGGCAGATTCGAAAAATTCGCTAGATTGTTCTGTACGTAGGCAGTGGTGGCTATTTGGGTGCTGTTGTCGGTTGTGACCGGCGTAGGCGCAGTGACAGTGCTCGTAGGAGTTATGTATATGTTTTTTGCTTTTATGGTCAGGTTATCATCGGTTTCCTCATAGAAATAGATGTAATCACCATCGCCGAAATTGAGCTTGTTGCCGTAATTGCCGGCCCCTTTTAACCGCAGGTTGCCTTTGATGAGGTTTTCGCCGGTGCCGTTGATGGTCAGATTGCCGGCCACGGTCGGGTTTCCGGTCAGGTTGACGGACGCTTTGATGGTCGGATTGGGATAGGTGCCGGTCAGGTCGCCGCCGGCCGTCCCCGTGGGCGTGCGGCTGTCGGATAGGCGATTGTCGCTCGTCGTCACATAGCTGGCAAGATTGTTCTTGACGTAGGCGGTCGTGGCAATCCGGGTGCTGTTGGTCGAGTTCGTTGGCGTAGGTGCGGTTGGGCTTCCGGTCAGGTTGACGGACGCTTTGATGGTCGGATTGGGATACGTGCCGGTCAGGTCGCCGCCGGCCGTGCCTTTGGGCGAGCGGCTGTCGGATAGGCGGGCATCGTCGTTCTTTACGTAGCCGTTCAGCAACGTATAGGCCAAGCGTCCGGTGTAGGTCTGTACGAGCGCATCGGGCGGAATGACCGGCAGGGGTTTTACTTGGGCGCGTCCGGAGAAAAATCCCCCGAGCGCCAAACCGACGGCAATCGTCAGTTTTCGATTGAAAAAAGCATACATGGTATTCTGTTTTTTGGGGCAAATTCTTGCCTGGTTTCAGATATAATACGAACACACTCGGATTTTATATGAAAAAAAGTTTGGAACCCCGCGTCGTTGCTACAAGTTGGGAATCTCACAAGGCTTTCTTTCCAAAACGCTCATTTGTTGGATGGCGATTTGGTTGAGCTTGACGAGCCGCTCGTGTTGCGGTACGCCTTGCTCGATGAAAACGGCGTTGAGGTTCTCCATGTTCGACAGGCATATCAGTTCGTTGATGGTGGCGTAATCGCGGATATTGCCGTTGCGTTCGGGGTGGGCCTCCCGCCATTGCTTGGCCGTCATGCCGAACATGGCCACATTCAGTACGTCAGCTTCGTTGGCGTAGATGATGTTGGCCTGAGCCGCCGTCACTTCCGTCGGAATGAGATTCTGCTTGATGGCGTGGGTATGAATTCGATAGTTTATTTTCGACAATTCCCGTTTGGCCGACCAACCGATTTGACGTTGTTCTTCCGCTTTGAGCCGCTGATACTCTTTAATGAGCAGAAGTTGGAATTTAGGAGAAATCCACATTCCGAAATGATAGGCCAAGTCCTTGTGGGCGTAGGTGCCACCATAACGTCCTGCTTTTGACTGGATTCCGATAGCATTTGTGCGCTCAATCCATGCTTTTACGGAAAGGACGAAGTTGTTGCTGCCTGCGGCATTTTTAATTGTACCGAATTCGGTATAATTAAAATCGGGATTATACAACAATTCCCATTCTCCAAGGTATTCTATGGTGCTTTTCAGGCTTAGCCATCGGAAGATGATATGCTCCTGCAATTGGCTTTTTGCCATGTCGGTGAGGCTGATGTAATCTTCCGAAAAATATTGTATGATGCGTATATCGGCATCTTTTACGGTTATTTTAGCCATCGTTTTATAGTTTTAGGTTTTTGTCTTTACTTAATGTACGTTCGACCTCGGCTTTTAACGAAAAAAGTTTGGAAGCCCGCGTCGTTGCTGTGTTTTGACTATAAGCGGCATTGCGGCGCGTCGGATGCTCGCTCCAGCAAAAAAAGCGGAAACTGCTCTGCCTTGTCGCAACGTGTGTACCGCGCTTTTTTCGAATTTACGCTCGCTGTCCGCGCGACCGCTATGCCGAAATCAAGCGATATGGGCATGTGTGCGTTGGCGGGACTCGTGGGTAGGCGTGCCGACGAAGCGTGCTTCAGCACGCAAGGAGCGCCTTAACACTTCGTGTTGAAGTTCGGCGGCGGTTCGGCATAGTCCAAGCAAGCTTGGCCTCTGCGCTCACCTTGCACGAACTTTAGCGCCGCGGGGCCGCTTTGAGCTCCACGCAGTGGTCGTTTCTTTTGGTAAAACCTTTTCTTTTCGATAAAAGAAAAGGTTTTAAGTCCAGCGATGCGCAGCATCGCGCTTTTGTCATCTTTTCGGCGAAAGAAAAGTTGAAAAACCGCCTTCTACGGCATTCTGTTCGACTTGTTGAAAACTTTTTCAAAAAAAGTGGTCGAAAAATTTGGACTCGTTATATATATAGTACATTAGCGGCTGAAATCGGACGGACGATAGTCCGACCGATGGATTTTTGCAAGATTATTAACCATTAAAACAATACAATATGAGAAAAATAATTCTTCTCAGTTTATTCGCGTTGCTGACCGTGTTCAGTGCGCGGGCTTATGACTTCGAGGTCGATGGCATCTATTACAACCGTATCTCCGGCACAGACGACCAAGTGGAGGTAACTTACGGTGGAGATGGAAGTGTATATACCGGTACAGTAGCTATTCCGGCTACGGTGACGTATGAAGGCGTTACCTATGCGGTGACCTCTATCGGGTCTTGGGCTTTTTCGACTTGTCCTGGTTTGACGTCGGTGGTTATTCCTGAGAGTGTGACCTCTATTGGGTATCGTGCTTTTTCGGATTGTAGTGGTCTGACATCGGTTACGTTTCCAGAGAGCGTGACTTATGTAGAGGCTGCTTTTTACGGTTGTACGTCCATCATCGCCCCGTTGTATAATACCAAGGTGTTCGCTTATATGCCAGAGGATTACAGCGACGAATATGCAATCCCGTCCGGCATTCAAACGATAGCGGGAGGTGCTTTTTATGAGTGTAGTAGTTTGACATCGGTAACTATTCCGGAGAGTGTGACCTCGATAGGGGAAGCGGCTTTTCAGGGGTGTAGTAATTTGACGTCGGTTATCCTTGAAGAAGGGGTGGATACTATTTTGGCGCATGCTTTTGCGGAGTGTAGCGGTTTGACATCGGTTACGCTTCCAGAGAGCGTGACTTATGTAGAGGCTGCTTTTTACGGTTGTACGTCCATCATCGCCCCCTTGTATAACAGCCATGTGTTCGCCTATATGCCAGAGGATTACAGCGGCGAATATGTAATACCATTTGGTATTCAGTTGATTGCGAGCGGCGCTTTTGATGGGTGTAGCGGTTTGACATCGGTAACGATACCAGGGAGTGTGACTGCTATCGGGGAGGGCGCTTTTTACGGCTGTAGCGGTTTGACGTCGGTGACGATTCCAAATAGTGTGACCGCTATTGCGGATGTTGTTTTTTGCGATTGTAGCGGTCTGACATCGGTGACACTTCCTGAAAGAGTGACTTCTATCGGAAGAGCGGCATTTTACGGATGTAGCGGTCTGACATCGGTGACTATTCCGGAGAGTGTAACTTCGATAGGGGATGGGGCTTTTCAGGAGTGTAGTGGTTTGACATCGGTGACTATTCCGAATAGTGTGACCTCGATAGGGTGGAGGGCTTTTGATAAGTGTAGTGGTTTAACATCGGTAATTCTACCTGAAAGTCTCGATACGATTGAATGGAGGGCTTTTCACTGTGATAGTCTGCGAGATGTCTATTGTTTGGCCGAGAATCCGCCGGTCTGTGACTATGGCACTTTTTCCGTTCATGAAAATCTTTATGTGCCGCGCGGTAGAAAATCGGCTTATGAATCGGCTGAGGAATGGAGGTATTTCAAAACGATATACGAATTCGGGTTTGACGGAACGGGTTTGATTACGGTAAAGGCCAATGATGAATCCATGGGACGCGTAACCGGAAGCGGAGAATATGAACTCGATGAACTTGTTACGCTTGAGGCCATTCCCAATGACGGCTATCATTTTGTCAAATGGGATGACGACAATACCGACAATCCCCGTAGGTTGAAAGTGACAGCCGACATCACGCTCACGGCCATTTTCGCCAAGAACGGCGTGGCCAACGAGTCGGCCCTGACCGCCGCGCCCTTCGCCTATGTGCAGGGTCGCATGGCCTATCTGCAGGATGGCCTCGGCGAAGTGGAGGCGTTGACGGCCACGGGGCAGCGCGTGTACAGGGGCCGTGACAATGCCATTCTCCTGCCGCATCCTGGCGCCTATATCCTGCGCGTCGTGGCCGACGGCCGCCGCTACAAAGTGGTGGTAAGGTAGCGGAAGAAAGAAGGACAGCCGTTGTAAGCAAGCAGAAAGGGCGCACCATTTGGTGCGCCCTTTCTTATTAAGTATTCCACTCTGTGATTCCGGCGCGATTCGAACGCGCGGCCTACTGCTTAGAAGGCAGTTGCTCTATCCAGCTGAGCTACGGAACCATCCCTTCGTCCATAAATTTGGAACGCTGAAAGGAGTGCAAAAATACGAAAAAAAATGAAAATTCGTACATTTGTAAGGTGATATAGAAGCTATGGTTCTAATACATACGGCCGACTGGCATATCGGTCAGAATTTTTACGGTTACGACCGCTACGGGGAACACCGGCATTTCTTCGACTGGCTGGCGGACACCTTGGTGGCGCAGCGTGCGGATGTGTTGCTCGTTACGGGCGATGTGTTCGACGGGCCCAACCCGCCGGCCAAGGCGCAACACCTGTATTACGCCTTTTTGCGCGAGGTCGGCAACCGGTTGCCCGATTTGCAGGTCATCATTACGGCCGGCAACCACGATTCGGCCGCGCGTCTGGAAGCGCCCGCCCCCTTGCTGGAGACGATGAACGTCAAGGTGGTGGGCTCCGCGCATTACGGCGAGGCGGAGGGCTTGGCCAACACGGAAGCGGCTTTGGCGGGTGCCGCCGAACGCATGGTGCTGCCGCTGCGCGGGGCGTCGGGCGAGGTGGAAGCCTGTTGCGTGGCCGTGCCCTATCTGCGGCAGGGCGACTATCCGTCCGCATCCACTTACGATGAGGGTGTGCAAAAGCTGTATGCGGCTTTGGCTGAGGCGGCACGCCGGCAATCGGGCGGCAAGCCCGTCGTCATGACGGGGCATCTCCATGTGTTGGGGGCCGCCGTCTCCGAGCGCGACCGCAGTGAGCGCGTCGTTGTCGGCGGCTTGGACTGCGTTTCGGACGCCATCTTTCCGCCCGACGTGGCCTATGGCGCCTTGGGGCATCTGCATCGGGCGCAACGGGTGGCCGGTCGCGACACGGTGCGTTATGCCGGTGCGCCGATACCGATGTCGTTTGCCGAGAAAAACAATACGCAGAGCGTATGCCGTGTGGAACTCTCCGAGGGGGGCGTATCCGTCGGCCTGTTGCCCTACGAACCCAAGGTGGCCTTGTGGAGCGTGCCCGAAAAGCCCGGCACGATAGACGACGTGCTGGCGGCCTTGGCCGAACTGCCGCAGGGCGAGGTCACGGACGATTCGCCCTATTTGGAAATCAAGGTGCAGATGTTCGGGCCGGATCCCACCTTGCGCTACAAAATAGAAAAGGCCTTGAAAGGCAAAAGCGTGCGGCTTACGGCCATCTTGCCGTTCTATCCGGCCAAGGCCGCCGGGGACGCCTCGGCCGCCCGAAACGGGGACGAGGCACCGACCGCCCAGCGCACGTTGTCGCAGATACCGCCATTGGGAATCGCCCAAGAGGTGTATCGTAAGAAATACGGCGTGGAGATGCCGGACACGCTGCAAAAACTGATGTCGGACGTGATTAAGGAGGTGGAAGCATGAAGATATTGGCCATCCGCGGCAGGAATATCGCGTCGATAGAAGGCGATTTCGAGTTGGATTTCCGGCGCGAACCTTTGGCTTCCGCCGGTTTGTTCGCCATCGTGGGGCCTACGGGGGCGGGCAAGTCCACGTTGCTGGACGTGTTGTGCCTGGCCTTGTACGGCAAGACCCCGCGTTTGGAAAAGGCACGGGAAATCAACGTGGCCATTACCGAAGTCGGCAAGAACCTCTCGCCGCACGACGCCCGTTTCCTGTTGCGCCGCGGTTGCGCCGAGGGCTATGCCGAGGTCGATTTTCTGGCTTTGTCGGGCGAACCCTATCGGGCGCGCTGGGCGGTGCGTCGGGCGCGCGACCGTGCGGACGGGGCGTTGCAGGAAGCGGAAGTCCGTTTGTACAATCTCAAAAGCGGTCGGGAAGAGGGCGGCAAGCGCATGGAGTTGTGGAACCGGATTGCGCAACTCGTCGGCTTGTCATTCGCGCAGTTCACGCGTTCCGTACTGTTGGCGCAGGGCGATTTCGCCACCTTCCTCAAGGCCACCCAAGGCGAGAAAGCCGAGATACTGGAGAAACTGACGGGCACGGAGATTTTCGGGCGCATATCGTCGGCCTTGTTTCAGAAGAACAAGGAGGCCGCTGAACGCTATCGGCAATACGAGATACAGACCGAAGGCCTCAACCTGATGCCGGCGCAAGAGCGGGAACGATTGCAGGCGGAATACGACGGGCTGTTGCCCGACTTGGAACAGCGCACGCGGCAGGGCGAGGCCTTGCGGCAGGCGGAACAGTGGTTGCGGCGCTACGATGAACTGCTGGCGGGCGAAAAGGACGCGCGGCAGGGCTTGGAACAGGCCAAGGCGTGGATGGCGGCCTTCGAGGAGGCGCATCCGCATCTGCCGCTGGTGGAAACCGCCTGGCAAATCCGAACCGATTATGCCGATTACAGCCGGGATGTGCGCGAACGGCAACAGGCGGAACAACAGGCCGCGCAGGTATCGGCCGATTTGGCGCGTCAGGCGGCCTCTTTGGATAATTTAACGCAGGGGCGGGACAAGGCACAGGCCGCCCTGCAGGCATGGCTGCGGCAATACGAAGAAGATGCGGTGCCTAAGTTGGAACAGGCCAAGCAGTGGCGCACCACGGTACAGGAACGGGATGCCCGGCGTCGCAAGCTACAGGCGGAGCACGAAGCCGCACAAAAGCAGTGGCAAGGGCATACGGCCGATTTGGCGCGGCTGACCGCCCAGCAAGACCGGGCGGCTCAGGATTTGGCGGCGGAGCAACGGTATGCGGAGCAACAGGCGTCCGATGCCGTATTGGCCCAACAGGCCGGTCTGTTGCTCAATCTGTGCGAAACCATTGTGCGCGAAACGGCGCAGTGGCGGCAGAACGAGACGTTGGCGGGGCAGAACCGCACGCAGTTGGAGAAAGACCGGGTGGTGTTGGCCCGGCAGGAACAGCAGGCCCAACGATTGGCCGAGGCCTTGCCGGAGCAGGTCTTTGCGTTGCGTCAGCAGTTGGCGGACGGACAACCGTGTCCGGTTTGCGGGGCCGTGCATCATCCGTGGGGCGACCGGCTCGACGTATTGAGCGAGGATGAGCATCAGTTGAAGCAGGCCAAGGAAGCCTTACAGGCCGCTATGGAGCAACAGGCCAAGCAGATGGCCGACCGTCAGGCCGAGGTGCAGCGGTTGGAAGGCATGGCCGAAACCTATCGGCAGCGGGCCGCCGAGGCGCACGAGACCTTGGGCGGGCATTTGACCGCGTGTTTGCCCGATTGGGAGGCGTTGTGGCAGGCGGGGCGTCTGCAAGCGGAAATCGAAAGCCGTGTGGCGGCTTGGCAACAGCATGAAAGCCGTCGGCAAACGGCCGAGCGGCAAGCGCAGGAAGCGCGGGTGGCCTTGGCCGGTTTGCAGGAGGTAACGGCGCAGGAGGCGCAGGCCTTGCGGCAACAGGAGGCGGAGTTGACGGCCCTGCAAGGGCAGATAGAGGCCTTGGCCGATGCTTACCGGCAACTGTGGGGCGAAGAGCGCTTGGAGCAGGTGGAAGCCCGCTTCAAGGCGCAGCGACAGGCCTTGGAATCCGATTTGCAGGCGGCGGAAACGGCCTTACAGGCGGCCGAGCGGCAGAAAACCGCCTTGGAAACCCAATGCAAGCAGTTGGCCGACCGTCAGGCCGAATTGAAAACAGCGATAGAAAGGAAAGAGAAATATATACAAAAGTGGCTGTCCGCCCATTCGGAAATCGGTACGGAAGAGCGCTTGCAACAGCTGTTGGCGACGTCCGAAACCGATTTGGCTTCGTGGCAACGGCAACGCGAGCAGGGGCGGCAGACCCGTATTCAGGCGCAGAGCGTGTGGGAAGAACGGCAATCGCAGTTGCAGGCGCATCGGCAACAGCCGGCGCATCCGTCCGAAGACACCGACCGCGCGGCCTTGGCGGCTCAGGTGGCCGAAGCGCGGCAGACCTTGGAAAAGCGGCAACGACGCAAGACCGAGCTCGAATTGCAGTTCAAGCAGGAGGCAGACCGGCAGGCGCATCTGCAACAACTGACGGTCGAAATGGAGAAAGCCCGCCTCGCCTACGAAGAATGGGCCAAACTCAACGAGTTGTTCGGCAGTGCCGACGGCGGCAAGTTCAAGCAGATGGCGCAGGCCTATACGTTGGATATCTTGCTCGGCTACGCCAACCGTCATCTGGAGCAGTTGACCAAACGCTATACGATACAGCGGGTCGGCGATACGTTGGCCTTGCAGGTTGAGGACGGGGATATGCTGGGCGAGGTGCGGAGCGTGCATTCGCTTTCGGGCGGCGAGTCGTTCCTCGTTTCGTTGGCGCTGGCTTTGGGCTTGGCTTCGCTTTCGTCCAACACGATGCGTGTGGATTCGCTGTTCATAGACGAGGGCTTCGGCTCGTTGGACGCCGACACGTTGCAAACCGCGATGGCGGCCTTGGAACATTTGCAGACGCAGGGCCGCAAGATAGGCGTTATCACGCACGTGGCCGAAATGACGGAACGGATTCCCTGTCGGATTCTCGTGGAACCCACGGGGGGAGGCGGCAGCCGTGTGCGTTTGGGATAATAGGCTTATCGCCCACCGCACCGTTCTAAAATGCAAAAGCCCCTTTGAGAGGGGCTTTTGTGTACAAGCTGTGTATAGGGATTGCAAGTTGCTGATTTACAGCTTTGATTGTGGAGCATAGGGGAGTCGAACCCCTGACCTCTTGACTGCCAGTCAAACGCTCTAGCCAACTGAGCTAATGCCCCGTAAAGAGGGTGCAAAGATATAACGATTATTTGATAAATACAACCTTTTTTCAAAAAAATGAAAAACCCCGTCCTGAGGGCGCTGTGGCGCGTGTCTGGACGGGGTTACGGTTTCAGCCTCGCGGCGCTTAATGTTTCTTTTCCCGCTTAAAGGCGTTGTCTTTCGGAATCCGCATCTTGTAGAACGAACGGTAAACGAAATACAGACCGACGAGCAGGAACAATATGCCGACTATCGGCGTAAAGTCATGCGTGCCGGTGTTGAGCGTATTCAGTTTCATCGTCACGGCTATTTCCGCCGCCAACAGTCCGAACAGCGTCGAGAACTTGATGATGGGGTTCAGCGAAACCGAGGTCGTGTCCTTATAGGGGTCGCCCACCGTGTCGCCTACCACCGAGGCGTCGTGCAGCGGCGTGCCTTTCTCCTTCAAATCCACTTCCACCACCTTCTTGGCGTTGTCCCACGCCCCGCCGGCATTGGCCATATACAAGGCCTGGAACAGGCCGAAAATCGCGATGCCCATAAGGTAGGCCACAAAGAAGTTGGGGTCAAAGAACGCGAACGCCAGCGTTAGGCAGAAAATCACGCCGAAGATGTTCCACATACCGTATTGGGCGTATTGTGTACAAATCTTCACAACCTTCTTCGAATCTTCGATGTCGGCCTCTTCCTTATCCAATTTCAGGTTCTTCTTGATGAATTCCACCGCGCGGTAAGCGCCGGTCGTCACGGCCTGGATGGAAGCGCCCGAGAACCAATAGATCACGGCCCCGCCGCAGATAAAGCCCAAGAGGACGGGGGCGGAAGTCAGTTCCAACGAAAGCATACCGAGGCTCTTCAAAATCAAGACGATGGCAAAAATCATCGTCGTCGCGCCCACCACCGCCGTGCCGATCAGTACCGGTTTGGCCGTGGCCTTGAACGTATTGCCGGCCGAGTCGTTTTCTTCCAGATAGAACTTACCCTTTTCAAAATCGGGCGTGAAGCCGAAGTTGCTTTCAATGTCCTCGTTGATGTTGGGACGTTTGTCGATGCGCGACAATTCGAACACCGACTGCGCGTTGTCGGTTACGGGGCCGTAGCTGTCAACGGCAATCGTCACGGGGCCCATGCTGAGGAAGCCGAACGCCACGAGGCCGAACGCGAAAATCGCGATATAGCCCTTGTTGGCCGGGTCTGCAATCAAGGCGTCCAAACCCATGGAGCTGATCCAAAACGCGATGCACATCAACGCCACAATCGTGATGCCTTTCCAGAAACCGCTGAAATTACCGGCCACCATGCCGGAAAGGATGTTCAGCGAAGCGCCGCCCTCGCGCGAGGCCGTTACCACTTCCTGTACATGGATGGATTTGGAGCTCGTAAACACTTTCGTCAGTTCGGGAATGATGGCGGCCGCCAACGTGCCGCAACCGATAATGCTGGCCAGTTTCCACCACAGTCCGTCTATGCCGGTCTGCAGGTCGTCCAACAGCAGGTAGCTTACGCCGAAGCATACGCCGATGGAGATGATGGAGGTAATCCACACCAAAGTCGTCAGCGGGGTTTCGAAGTTGAAATGCGCCGCGTTTTTGAAACGGTGGGTGGACCAGGCGTTATTTATAAAGTAGGAGAGGAGCGAGGTCATCACCATGATGATACGCATAACGAAAATCCAGACGATGAGTTGCGGTTGGAATTCCACGCCGAGCGCCAACAGGATAAACGAAATCAAGGCCACGCCGGTTACGCCGTAGGTTTCGAAACCGTCGGCGGTCGGGCCTACGCTGTCGCCGGCATTGTCGCCCGTGCAGTCGGCAATGACGCCGGGGTTCCGCGGGTCATCCTCGCCGATTTTGAAAACGACTTTCATCAGGTCGGCCCCGATGTCGGCTATCTTCGTGAAGATACCGCCGGCAATGCGCAACGCGCTGGCGCCCAACGATTCCCCTATGGCAAAGCCCACGAAGCAGGCGCCCGCACAGTCGGACGGCACAAACAGCAGGATAAACAGCATCATGATGAGTTCCACCGTGATGAGGAACAGGCCGACGCTCATGCCGGCCCGCAGCGGGATGTTGACCACCGGCCACGGCTTGCCTTTCAACGAGGCGAAGGCCGTGCGGCTGTTGGCGATCGTATTGATCCGGATGCCGAACCACGCCACGCCGTAAGACCCCAAGATACCGAGGATGGCCCAAAGCAGTACGAGCAACACCTTGGGCATCGGCATATGGGAGAGGCCGGAGAAATAGTACGTCATGGCCAGCCCCACGATGCAGAACAGGATAATAAGGAAGCGTCCCTGTTGTTTCAGGTACGTTTTGCAGGTTTCATAAATCGTATGCGAGACCTGGGCCATGGACGAATGCACGGGCAGTTTCTTGATGCCGTGGTATTGGTGCAGTACGAAGTACATGATAATCAGGATCAGGATGCCGCCTAAGCCAAGCATTTGCCATCCGTTCAAGGAAAAGTTCGAAAAGATGGCGTTACGCAGATCCGGCACCACCAGATCGGCTTCGTTGGCGAATGCCGAGGGCAGGAAACCCAACAGCAATGCCGCCAGCGTTACGGGCGTTTTCTTCATAAGTAGGTTTGTTAGGGTTGTTTATATCGGCCGTTCTCAGCGAACGGCCACAAAATAGCCTACAAATATAATAAAATAGTAGGTTCGTTCGTCAGAATTCAACAGATAAAATGCACAAAAACATAAAAAAGCGCAAAAAAGTGAAAAAAAAGATATGAAAGTTTGCATATGTCAAAAAAAAGCCATACTTTTGCAATCCTTTTTGATGAAGGGCGTGCCTATGCCAATGTAGCTCAGTTGGCCAGAGCAGCTGATTTGTAATCAGCCGGTCGGGGGTTCGAATCCCTTCATTGGCTCACTAAGGAAGTGGGAAAGGAAAAGTGCTGTAAAGCTTAGAACGCAACGAAACGAAGATTGGTGTTGTAACCCGGGGGGATTCCAGAGCGGTCAAATGGACCAGACTGTAAATCTGTCGGCTTAGCCTTCGGAGGTTCGAATCCTCCTCCCCCCACACCAGCACTTAGGCGGAAGTAGCTCATTTGGTAGAGCGATAGCCTTCCAAGCTATAGGTGGCGGGTTCGAGCCCCGTCTTCCGCTCGCTTGCCGACATAGCTCAGTGGTAGAGCACTTCCTTGGTAAGGAAGAGGTCGCGAGTTCAACTCTCGCTGTCGGCTCATGGTGCCCCGAAAGGGGTTTTAGTGCTTAGATAGAAGACATTGCAGATAAACATTGCAAAACATAATAAGTCTAAACATTTAAACAATTTGTAATATGGCAAAAGAAAATTTCGTACGTACTAAACCGCACGTAAACGTTGGTACGATCGGACACGTTGACCACGGTAAAACGACTTTGACCGCCGCTATCACGACGGTTTTGGCCGCCAAAGGTCTTTCTGAACTGAAATCCTTCGATGCGATCGACAACGCGCCCGAAGAAAAGGAAAGAGGTATTACCATCAATACTTCCCATATCGAGTATCAGACGGAAAGCCGTCACTATGCGCACGTTGACTGTCCGGGTCACGCCGACTACGTTAAGAACATGGTAACGGGTGCCGCTCAGATGGACGGTGCCATCCTCGTTGTAGCCGCGACCGACGGTCCCATGCCCCAGACGCGTGAACACATCCTGTTGGCCCGTCAGGTAGGTGTACCCCGTATCGTGGTTTTCATGAACAAGGTTGACTTGGTTGACGACCCCGAATTGTTGGATTTGGTTGAAATGGAAATCCGTGAACTGTTGACGTTCTACGGTTTCGACGGCGACAACACGCCCATCATCCGCGGTTCCGCTTTGGGTGGTTTGAACAACGAACCGAAGTGGGTTGAAAAGATCGTTGAATTGATGGATGCGGTTGACACCTGGATTCCGCTGCCTCCGCGTGACATCGACAAAGACTTCCTGATGCCGATCGAAGACGTGTTCTCGATTACCGGTCGTGGTACCGTTGCCACGGGTCGTGTTGAATCCGGCGTTGTTAACTCCGGCGACCCCGTTGACATCATCGGTATGGGTGCTGAAAAACTGAAATCCACGGTAACGGGTGTTGAAATGTTCCGTAAGATTTTGGACCGCGGCGAAGCCGGCGACAACGTTGGTCTGTTGCTCCGTGGTATCGACAAGGATCAGATCCGTCGTGGTATGGTTATCGCCAAGCCGGGTTCCGTAACCCCGCACAAGCACTTCAAGGCTGAAGTTTATATCTTGAAGAAAGAAGAAGGTGGCCGTCACACGCCGTTCCACAACAAATACCGTCCGCAGTTCTACTTCAGAACGACCGACGTAACCGGCGAAATCACGCTGCCGGCCGGTGTTGAAATGGTAATGCCCGGCGATAACTTGACGATTGAAGTGAACTTGATCGCTGAAATCGCCATGAACAAGAACCTCCGCTTCGCTATCCGTGAAGGTGGTAGAACGGTAGGTGCCGGTCAGGTAACGGAAATTTTGGACTAATCATAGTTTGAAATAAATCCTACTGATAGAAAGGCATTGGTTTTACCGATGCCTTTCTTTGGGTTTAAGGGGCATAGTTTAAGGGCAGAATAGCGGTCTCCAAAACCGTTGATGGGAGTTCGAATCTCTCTGCCCCTGCAAAAAAAGAAGCGTAAAATGTCGAAAATAGTAAACTACTTCAAGGCCAGTTACGACGAATTGGTGCATAAAGTGTCGTGGCCTACCTATTCCGAATTGCAGAATAGCGCCGTAGTCGTATTTGTAGCCGCTTTGATTATCGCTTTGGTGGTATTCATCATGGACTTTGTGTTAGGTGCCCATAGCGATATGGCTTGGAAAGGCATTTTAGGCTATATTTATGATCTGTTAAGTTAGAAAGAACGGATAAGCGGCCTTGAAGGGGCTTTTTCAGACATAGCTTCCAATGTCTGCCGGAGAAGTCGCTTATTGATCTATATTGTTTAATTTCAGGCGTTTCGAAAAGGTATGAGCGAACAAGTGAAAAGCTGGTATGTAATCCGTTCCGTCAGTGGAAAGGAAAAGAAAGTCAAGGAATATCTGGAGAGTGAAATCAACAGATTGAACTTGAACGATTACATCTCGCAAGTACTGATTCCCACCGAAAAAGTGTACACGATCCGGAACGGCAAGAAGGTCAGCCAAGAGCGGTCCTATTTGCCTGGTTACGTTCTGGTTGAAGCGTTGCTTGTGGGAGAGATTCAGCACATCATCCGAAACATCCCGAATGTATTGGGCTTCCTTGGGTCTCAAGGCGATCCGGTGCCGATGCGTCCGGCCGAGGTCAACCGAATCCTCGGCAAGATGGACGAACTGTCGTCCCAGACCGAAGAGATTGTGGAACCCTTTATTGTCGGCGAGCCGGTCAAGGTAATCGACGGGCCGTTCAACAATTTTTCGGCGGTGATCGAGGAGGTGAATGAAGAGAAGAAAAAACTGAAAGTAATGGTAAAGATATTTGGACGCAAGACGCCTCTCGAGCTTAATTTTGTCCAAGTTGAAAAGGAATAGTGTAGATCGGTTCTCGTAAAAAACATTTTAAACAAACGTAAAATGGCAAAGCAAGTTAGTGCACTGATTAAATTGCAGATAAAAGGTGGTGCTGCCAATCCTTCTCCTCCCGTAGGTCCTGCCTTGGGTGCCAAGGGTGTCAACATTATGGAGTTCTGCAAACAGTTTAACGCACGTACGCAGGATAGCGCGGGCAAGGTATTGCCGGTTATCATCACGGTGTACGCCGATAAATCGTTTGACTTCATCGTTAAGACGCCTCCCGTTGCGGTTCAGCTTAAGGAAATGTCCAAAGCCAAGAAAGGTTCCGCCGAACCTAACCGTAACAAGGTAGCCAGCGTGACCTGGGATCAGGTAAAAACCATCGCGGAAGCCAAAATGCCCGATTTGAACTGCTTTACGGTAGAATCCGCCATGAAAATGGTGGCCGGTACCGCCCGCAGTATGGGTATCGAGGTCAAAGGCGATAAGCCTGCCTTGTAATTTATTCAAAAGTGAAAGCCCGGGAGGGCTCAAAACCTTTAAACAAACAACTATCAATGGCAAAAATATCTAAAAAGAGAAAAGAAGCTTTAGCCAAGGTAGACAAGACCAAACTGTACAGCTTGGACGAAGCTGCGGCGTTGGTCAAGGACATTACCTTCACGAAGTTCGACGCCTCTATCGATTTGGATGTACGCTTGGGCGTAGATCCCCGTAAGGCCAACCAAATGGTGCGCGGGGTCGTTGCCTTGCCGCACGGAACCGGCAAACAGGTTCGCGTGTTGGTATTGTGTACGCCGGATAAGGAAGAGGAAGCTAAAGCTGCCGGAGCCGATTTCTGCGGATTGGACGAATACGTGGAAAAGATCAAAGGCGGTTGGACGGACATTGACGTTGTTATTACCACGCCGAACGTAATGCCTAAAGTCGGTGCCCTGGGTAAAATCCTCGGCCCGCGCGGCTTGATGCCTAACCCCAAGACCGGTACGGTCACGATGGAGGTGGGCAAGGCCGTACAGGAAGTCAAGGCCGGTAAGATCGACTTCAAAGTGGACAAATTCGGTATCATCCACACCGGGGTGGCGCGTGTTTCCTTCGATGCGAAGAAAATCGCCGACAACGCGCGGGAAGTACTCCAAACCATCCTCAAACTGAAACCCGCCGCCGCGAAGGGGACGTATATGCAGAGCGTGTATATCTCCAGCACGATGAGCCCGGGCATTCAGATTGATCCGAAGTCCATTTAAGTCAGTCCGAACAAAAAACAAATTTGGTAAATCAACAAGGTATGAAGAAAGAAGAGAAAAGCCAGGTTGTGGAATCGATCTTCGCTGAAGTTACGGCCAGACCGCACTTGTATATTACCGATATCGCAGGTTTGAATGCGGCGGATACAAGCAAGCTCAGACGGTTGTGCTTCAAGAAGAACGTGAAGCTGATCATGGTGAAGAATACCTTACTGAAGAAAGCCTTGGAAAAAACGGACGTGGATTACAGCGAGTTGTTTCCGACGATGAAGGGCACGACTGCCGTCATGCTGTCTGAAATCAACAACGCGCCCGCCCAATTGATTCAGGAATTTCGTAAAACCTCCGAAAAACCGGTGCTGAAAGGCGCTTACGTAGAAGAATCCTTCTATGTCGGCGACCAGACGCTCGACGCTTTGGCTCACATCAAGTCCAAGTCCGAGTTGATTGGCGAGGTAATCGGTCTGTTGCAATCGCCGTTGCAAGGGGTATTGGGTGCGCTGGAATCGGCGCCGCGTACGCTGGCCGGCGTTGTCAAAACGCTTTCGGAAAGAGCGGAATAAAAAGTAAGGTAAACAACAAAAAATTAATTAGTAACCATTAAAAAATTAAATAAAATGGCAGACATTAAAGCTTTAGCAGAACAGTTAGTAAATTTGACCGTTAAGGAAGTAAAAGAATTAGCGGACGTATTGAAAGAAGAATATGGTATTGAACCCGCCGCCGCGGCTGTAGCCGTAGCTGCTCCCGGTGCCGCCGCTGCCGGTGCCGCCGCTGCCGAAGAAAAATCTTCTTTCGATGTTATCCTGAAGAACGCCGGCGCCAACAAGTTGGCCGTTGTTAAACTCGTTAAGGAGTTGGCCAGCCTCGGCTTGAAAGAAGCCAAGGAATTGGTAGACGCCGCCCCGAAACCGGTCAAGGAAGGCATCGCGAAAGACGAAGCCGAAGCTTTGAAGAAGAGCTTGGAAGAAGCCGGTGCGGAAGTAGAAGTGAAGTAATTTCTTCTTTCGTTCCAAGGTCAAGGAACATGGCTTTTCATGGTAAAAGCCGTGTTCCTTATTTTGGTTTATGGTGTTGTTGTCCGTAAAACGGCGGCAGCCTGCCAATTTTTAACGTTTTATTAAAACCCTACTACGTTGTCTACGAAAACGATAAAAAAGATAAATTTTGCTTCGACCAAACCGGCGGAGCATATAGATTTTCTGGATATACAGTTGAAGTCGTTCCGCGATTTCTTCCAGTTGGAAACCAATCCTGAAAATCGGGTTGACGAGGGGCTGTATAAAGTTTTTGCAGAGAATTTTCCGATTACGGATGCGCGCAACAATTTCGTATTGGAATTTTTGGATTATTTCATCGATCCGCCCCGTTACAGCATCGACGAATGCTTGAACAGGGGATTGACGTATAGCGTGCCGTTGAAAGCCAAACTGAAGCTTTCCTGCACCGATTCGGAACATGAGGATTTCAAGGATGTTATACAAGATGTTTATCTGGGGATGATTCCCTACATGACGCCGAGCGGCTCGTTCATCATCAACGGGGCCGAACGTGTCATCGTATCCCAGTTGCATCGTTCGCCGGGCGTATTTTTCGGCACGAGCTACCACTCGAACGGCCAGCAGTTGTATTCCGCCCGCATCATTCCGTTCAAGGGCTCCTGGATGGAATTCACCACCGACATCAGCAACGTGATGTTCGCCTATATCGACCGTAAGAAGAAGTTGCCGATTACGACGCTGCTTCGGGCTATAGGCTACGAAACGGATAAAGATATTTTGGAAATATTCGACTTGGCCAAGGAAATCAAAGTCAGCAAGGCCGGGTTGAAAAAGTATATAGGTACACGTTTGGCGGCGCGCGTCGTCCGTTCCTGGGTTGAAGACTTCGTGGACGAGGATACGGGCGAGGTCGTTTCCATCGAACGTACCGAGGTCATCATCGATCGTGAAACCGAGTTGTCGGAACGTCACATCGATATGATTGTGGACGCGGGCATCAAGACCGTGTTGATTCACAAAGAAGAGAACGACAGCAACCTGGATTGCTCCATCATTTTCAATACATTGCAAAAGGATGCGGCCAACAATGCCAAGGAAGCCGTCGAATTCATCTACCGCCAGTTGCGGAGCGCCGAGCCGCCAGACGAAGAGACGGCGCGCGGCATCATCGAAAAACTGTTCTTCTCCGACAAGCGTTACGATTTGGGCGAAGTAGGCCGTTACCGTATCAACCGCAAGTTGGATTTGACCACGCCTTTGGATGTCCGCGTCCTGACGAAGGAAGACATCATCTGCATCATCAAGCACCTGATCGAACTCATTAACTCGCACGCCGAAGTGGACGATATCGACCACTTGAGCAACCGTCGTATCCGGACGGTGGGCGAGCAGCTGTACGCGCAGTTCGGCGTCGGCCTCAACCGTATGGCCCGTACGATTCGTGAAAGAATGAACGTGCGCGACAACGAGGTGTTCACGCCCATGGATTTGATCAACGCCAAGACGCTGTCTTCCGTCATCAATTCGTTCTTCGGCACGAACCAGCTTTCGCAGTTCATGGACCAGACGAACCCCCTGTCCGAAATCACGCACAAGCGTCGTATCTCGGCCTTGGGCCCCGGCGGTCTTTCACGTGAGCGTGCGGGCTTCGAGGTGCGAGACGTGCACTATACGCACTACGGTCGTCTGTGTACGATTGAAACGCCTGAAGGCCCGAACATCGGTTTGATTTCCTCGCTCTGCGTCTTCGCCGTCATCAACAAGTTGGGCTTCATCGAAACGCCCTACTATAAAGTGGAAAACGGCAAGGTGGCCATCAACGAGGATCCGGTTTACCTTACGGCCGAAGAGGAAGAAAATACGATTATCGCGCAGGCCTGTACGCCCATCGAGGCCGACGGCCAAATCAAGGAAAGCCGTATCAAGGCCCGTCATTTGGCCGACTTCCCGATTGTTCCCAAGGAAGAGGTCAACCTTATGGACGTGGCGCCTAACCAGATTGCCTCTATCGCGGCTTCGTTGATTCCGTTTTTGGAACACGACGACGCCAACCGTGCGTTGATGGGCTCTAACATGATGCGTCAGGCCGTGCCGTTGTTGCAGCCTGAAGTGCCGATTGTGGGAACGGGTCTGGAACCGCACGTGGCGCAGGATTCCCGCGTGTTGATCAATGCCGAGGGCGACGGGGTCGTGACCTATGTGGATGCCAATACGATTACGATTCGTTACGAAATGAGCGAGGACGAACGTCTGACCAATTTCGACGACGACGCCAAGACCTATACGCTTACCAAGTTCCGCCGCACGAACCAAAGCTCGTGCATCAACCTGACGCCGATTGTCCGCAAGGGCGACACCGTCAAGAAAGGGCAGGTGCTTTGCGAGGGTTATGCGACGCGCAACGGCGAGTTGGCCTTGGGACGCAACCTTAAAGTGGCGTTCATGCCGTGGAAGGGTTACAACTTCGAGGACGCCATCGTGATTTCGGAACGCGTGGTCAAGGAAGACCTCTTTACGTCCATCCACGTGGAAGAATATACGTTGGACGTGCGTGAAACCAAGCGCGGCATGGAGGAACTGACGAGCGACATCCCGAACGTCAGCCAGGAAGCCACGAAGGATTTGGAAGAAAACGGTATCGTCCGCATCGGTTCCGAGGTTAAGGAAGGCGATATCCTTATCGGTAAGATTACGCCCAAGGGCGAGTCCGACCCGACGCCGGAAGAAAAACTGCTGCGCGCCATCTTCGGCGACAAGGCCGGCGATGTCAAGGATGCTTCGTTGAAGATGCCGCCTTCGGCCAGCGGTACCGTCATCGCGACCGACCATTTTGAAATCAAGGGCAAGACCAAAGGCAAGGATAAGAAAGACAAAGATGACCTTAAATTGCTGGAACGCGACTTCAACAAGGAGGTTCAGGAATTGAAGGCCAAATTGGTGGAAAAACTCTTGCAGATTGTGGGCGACAACAAGTCGGCCGGTGTATATAGCAACCTGCGTGAGGAACTCATCGCCAAGAAAGTCCGCTTTACGGCCAAGACGTTGATGGAGCTGGATTACCAAACGGTCAACCCGGCCAAGTGGACGAACGACGAAGAGGTCAATGCCTTGATCAAGCGTCTGCTCAATAACTACAACATCAAGTACCGCGAACTGCTGGGCCGCTTCCAGAGAAGCCGGTTCGAAAAGACGGTGGGCGCCGAGTTGCCCGTCGGCGTGGTTCAGATGGCCAAGGTCGTCATCGCCAAGAAGCGTAAGTTGCGTATCGGTGACAAGATGGCCGGCCGTCACGGTAACAAGGGTATCGTGGCCCGTATTGTCCGTGAGGAGGATATGCCCTTCCTCGAAGACGGTACACCGGTGGATATCGTATTGAACCCGTTGGGCGTACCTTCGCGTATGAACTTGGGTCAGATATACGAAACCGTTTTGGGCTGGGCCGGCAAGGAATTGGGCTTGCAGTTCGCGACCCCGATTTTCGACGGTGCCGAACCCGAAGAAATCGACAAGTACATCAAGGAAGCGGGCTTGCCGCAATACGGCCGTACGTACCTCTACGACGGCGGTACCGGCGAGCGTTTCGACCAACCGGCCACGGTGGGCTACATCTACATGATCAAGCTGCACCACATGATCGACGACAAGATGCACGCGCGTTCGATCGGGCCGTACTCGCTTATCACGCAACAGCCGTTGGGCGGTAAGGCGCAGTTCGGTGGTCAGCGTTTCGGTGAGATGGAAATCTGGGCTTTGGAAGCGTTCGGCGCGGCCAATATCCTGCAAGAGGTATTGACGGTCAAGTCCGACGACGTGAACGGACGTGCCAAGGCTTACGAAGCGATTGTCAAGGGCGAGAATATGCCGACGCCTTCTATTCCGGAATCTTTCAACGTACTTATCAACGAGTTGAGAGGTTTGGGCTTGGAAGTATCGTTCAGCTAAACCGTTGACGGAACCCTAAATATTAACATTCAATCTAACTACATATATGGCGTTGAAAAAAGAAGGTCCTGTTGCACTGGATTTTAACAAAATCACCATCAGTCTGGCCTCTCCGGAAACCATTTTGGAGCGTTCTCACGGAGAAGTGACCAAGCCGGAGACCATCAACTACCGTACCTACAAGCCGGAACGCGACGGTTTGTTCTGCGAACGCATTTTCGGCCCGATTAAAGACTGGGAATGCCATTGCGGTAAATATAAACGTATTCGTTATAAAGGCATCGTCTGCGACCGATGCGGTGTGGAAGTGACGGAAAAGAAGGTAAGACGTGAGCGCATGGGGCACATCCAGTTGG
Organism: uncultured Bacteroidaceae bacterium; assembly: GCA_964442435.1. Lineage (GTDB taxonomy): Bacteria > Bacteroidota > Bacteroidia > Bacteroidales > P3 > CAMXAS01. Next base: position 82,563 of record CAYTZG010000002.1, read on the forward strand.
TCGTACCGGTGGCGCACATCTGGTTCTTCCGTTCGTTGCCGAATAAAATCGGCGCGCTGCTGGGGATGCAGACCAAAAAGTTGGAATCCATCATCTACTACGAGAAGTATGTGGTGATTCAACCCGGTATCAAGGCCGCCGACGGCATCGAGTTCATGCAGTTCCTCTCGGATGAGGAATACTACGACATCGTGGACAACCTGCCGGCCGACAACGCGTTGCTTGACGACAGCGACCCCAACAAGTTCATCGCCAAGATGGGCGGTGAGGCCTTGTACGACTTGCTCAAACGCATCGATTTGGATGCGCTTTCCTACGAATTGCGCGACCGCGCGAACAAGGAAACCTCTCAGCAGAGAAAGCAGGAGGCCCTCAAGCGTCTGAATGTCGTGGAAGCTTTCCGCGAATCGCAGACCCGTATCGAGAACCGTCCGGAATGGATGATCATGAAGGTGGTTCCGGTCATCCCGCCCGATTTGCGTCCGTTGGTGCCGTTGGATGGCGGCCGTTTCGCCACGTCCGACCTCAACGACCTGTACCGTCGCGTCATCATCCGCAACAACCGTCTCAAACGCCTTATCGAAATCAAGGCGCCCGATGTCATCATGCGCAACGAAAAGCGTATGTTGCAGGAAGCCGTCGATTCGCTGTTCGACAACAGCCGCAAGGCGCGCACGGTCAAGAGCGACGGCACGCGTTTGCTCAAATCCCTCTCCGACAGCTTGAAAGGTAAGCAAGGCCGTTTCCGTCAGAACCTGTTGGGTAAACGTGTGGACTATTCCGGCCGTTCGGTTATCGTCGTCGGCCCGGATTTGAAGATGAACGAATGCGGTTTGCCGAAAGACATGGCGGCCGAGTTGTACAAGCCGTTCATCATCCGCAAGCTGCTGGAGCGCGGCATCGTCAAGACCGTGAAATCGGCCAAGAAGATTGTGGAGCGCAAAGACCCGGTTATCTGGGATATCCTCGAAAACATCATGAAAGGGCACCCCGTTCTGTTGAACCGTGCCCCGACCTTGCACCGCTTGGGTATTCAGGCGTTCCAGCCCAAACTCATCGAAGGCAAGGCCATGCGTCTGCACCCGTTGGTATGTACGGCCTTCAACGCCGACTTCGACGGTGACCAGATGGCCGTTCACGTGCCGCTCGGCAATGCGGCCATTTTGGAAGCCCAGTTGCTGATGCTGGCTTCGCACAACATCCTGAACCCCGCCAACGGCGCGCCTATCACGGTACCGTCGCAAGACATGGTATTGGGTCTGTACTATCTGACCAAAGGCCTGAAGTCGGAAGGCGATATGAAGGTTCAGGGCGAAGGTTCCGTGTTCTATTCGGCCGAAGAGGCGTTGATAGCCTACAACGAAGGCCGCGTGAATATGCACGCCTGGGTCAAGGTGCGTTTGGAAAATCCCGACGGTTCGACCTATCTGCTCGACACGACGGTGGGACGTATCATCTTCAACCGCGTGGTGCCGAAGGAATACGGCTTCATCAACGAACTGCTGACCAAGAAATCGTTGCGCGACATCATCTCCGACGTATTGATGAAGACCGGCAATGCCAAGACGGTTCAGTTCCTCGACGACATCAAGAGCCTCGGTTACCGCACGGCCTACAAGGGTAGCCTCTCGTTCAACCTGGGCGACGTCATCGTGCCGGAAATCAAGGAAGAACTGATTGCCAGCGCGAACAACGACGTGGATGAAGTGATGAACAACTACAACATGGGTTTCATCACGAACAACGAACGTTACAACCAGATTATCGATATCTGGACCCATACGAACTCCAAACTGACGACGGCGGTTATGAAACAGCTTTCGGCCGACCGTCAGGGCTTCAACCCGGTCTTCATGATGTTGGATTCCGGGGCGCGTGGTTCTAAGGAACAGATCCGTCAGCTCTGCGGTATGCGTGGTTTGATGGCCAAGCCTCAGAAATCCGGTGCCAGCGGCGGCGAAATCATCGAGAACCCGATTTTGGCGAACTTCAAGGAAGGCCTTTCGGTATTGGAGTACTTCATCTCTACGCACGGTGCCCGTAAGGGTTTGGCCGATACGGCCTTGAAGACGGCCGACGCCGGTTATCTGACGCGTCGTCTCGTGGACGTGGCGCAGGATGTCATCATTTCGGAAGAAGACTGCCATACGCAGCGCGGTCTGATCGCCACGGCCTTGAAGAAGAACGACGAGGTGGTGGAAACCTTGTACGAACGTATTTTGGGTCGTACGACGGTGGACGACATCTATCATCCGCAGACCAACGAACTCATTGTGGCGGCCGGCGAGGAAATCACCGAAGAAATCGCGCAGAAGATAGAAGATTCGCCCATTGAGGAAGTGGAAATCCGTTCGGTGCTGACGTGCGAATCCAAGCATGGCGTCTGCGCCCGTTGCTATGGCCGCAACCTGGCCACGCGCAAGATGGTGCAGAAAGGCGAGGCGGTCGGCGTTATCGCGGCCCAGTCCATCGGCGAACCCGGTACCCAGCTTACGTTGCGTACATTCCACGTCGGTGGTGTGGCCGGTGGCAACATCGGTACCAACGCGCGTATCGAACCCAAATACGATGGTATCATTGAAATCGACGAATTGCGCAGCGTGCCTTACACGAAAGAGGACGGCACGAAATGCGAGGTCGTTATCGGCCGTTCGGCGGAAATGCGCGTGGTGGACCCCAACACGAAGGCCGTATTGACCGTGGCCAATATCCCTTACGGCGCCTGGCTGTACGTCAAGCATGGCGACGCCGTCAAGGCCGGCACGCTGTTGGCCGACTGGGATCCGTACAATGCCGTCATCATCTCCGAGGTAAGCGGTCGGATTTCGTTCCAGAACCTTGTGGAAAACGTAACGTTCCGCGTGGAATCAGACGACCAGACCGGTTACAAGGACAAGGTTATCATCGAATCCCGTCAGAAATCCAAGAACCCGTCCATCAACGTATTGTCGGCTTCGGGCGAAATCCTGAAGATTTACGATATTCCGGTGGGCGCGCACGTGGTCATCGACGACAACGTCGATATCAAGGCCGGTGAGATTCTGGTCAAGATACCGCGTTCGTTCGGCAAGTCGGGCGATATCACGGGCGGTCTGCCGCGTGTTACCGAATTGTTTGAGGCGCGTAACCCGTCCGACCCGGCCATCGTTGCGGAAATCGACGGTATCGTCAGCTTCGGCAAGAAACTCAAACGCGGCCACCGCGAGGTCATCATCACGGCGCGCACGGGCGAGGAGAAGTCCTATCTGATTCCGACGTCCAAGCAGATTCTGGCTCAGGAAAACGACTATGTCAAAGCGGGTACGCCCTTGTCCGAGGGCGACATCACGCCGGCCGACATTCTCGCCATCAAGGGCCCGATGAAGGTTCAGGAATACATCGTCAACGAAGTACAGGAAGTTTACCGTCTGCAGGGCGTTAAAATCAACGACAAGCACTTCGAAATCATCGTGCGTCAGATGATGCGCAAGGTGGAAGTCATCGATCCGGGTGACACCAACTTCCTCGAAGGCGAACTCGTCAACAAAATCGACTTCATCGAAGCCAACGACAAGATTTACGGCGAGAAAGTCGTGGAAGACGCCGGCGATTCCGAAAACGTGAAACCCGGTCAGATTCTCACGGCCCGCGCGTTGCGTGACGAAAACTCCATACTGCGCCGCAAGGGGCTCAAGCTTGTCGCCGCGCGCGAAGCGCAACCGGCTACGGCCCGTCAGGTGCTGCAAGGTATCACGAAGGCTTCGTTGCAGGTCAAGAGCTTCCTTTCGGCCGCTTCTTTCCAGGAAACGACGAAGGTGCTGACCGACGCCGCCGTGAACGCCAAGGTCGATTACCTCGAAGGCTTGAAGGAGAATGTTTTGGTAGGCCACTTGATTCCGGCCGGTACCGGCTTGAAGGCCTATCAGGACGACATCGTTTACGCCAAGGAGGAATACGAGGAATTGTTCAGATAAAAGGAGGGAAAAATGGCAGAACAGAAAAACCGCAAGGAAGGACAGCAGTTGGATGTGGAATTGTCGGTGGAGACGGCCAAAGGGGTCTATTCCAACCTGGCGATGATTACGCATTCGCAGGCGGAGTTTATCGTGGACTTCTTGCAGATGCTGCCCGGCATTCCGAAAGCCATCGTCCGCTCCCGCGTCATCATGACGCCCTTGCACGCCAAACGCTTGTTGGCGGCTTTGTCCGACAATGTGTCCAAGTTCGAGGCCCGCTTCGGCACGATTAAGGAGCCGGAACGCGGCAACGACAACACGATTGGCTTTTTGGGCAACAACATTCCCTCGACGGAGGCTTAATCCGCAGGACGAAAGACAGAAAGGCCGTTTCGAAAGAGACGGCCTTTTTTTGTGCCGTTTTTCATCGGGGCGGCGCTTTTCTTTGTCTCTAATTTTGTTTAACTTTGCGAAATATATGTTTGATGCCGAAATGTCCCTTGTCCGACCGTCGGTAAGGCGGGCCGCAGGGGGCCGCGGGGCGTCAAGCGGAGTTTAACTGGCAGTAAAAACGGACGGTATGATGCACCTTGCCATAGCCGGCAATATCGGCAGCGGGAAGACAACCCTGACGGGGCTGTTGGCCAAGCATTACAAATGGAAACCCTTGTACGAGGAAACGGATGACAATCCGTATCTGAACAGTTTCTACGAGGATATGCGGCGTTGGTCTTTCAACCTGCAGGTCTATTTCCTCAACACGCGCTTCCGCCAGATTGTGGATTTGCGGCAGAGCGGAAAGAATGTCGTGCAGGACCGGACAATTTACGAGGATGCCTATATCTTTGCCCCGAACCTGCACGCCATGGGCCTCATGACGACGCGGGATTTCGAGAACTACGCCTCCTTGTTCGAGCTCATGAACTCCTTTATCCAGCCGCCCGACCTGTTGGTGTACCTGCGGGCCGACGTGCCCACGCTCGTGCGTCAGATACAGTTGCGCGGCCGCGATTACGAGAGCGGCATCCGGTTGGATTACCTCAAGAGCCTGAACGAACGCTACGAGTCGTGGATTAGCGAATACAAGGGCAAGATGTTGATTGTGGACGTCGATCATTTGGACTATTCGCACAAACCCGAAGATTTGGGTTTCGTCATAGAGAGCATCGACGCGCAGATTAACGGTTTGTTTTGATGAAAGCAATCGCGATTATACCGGCCCGTTACGGCTCCTCGCGTTTTGAGGGGAAGCCGTTGGCGGACATCATGGGCAAGAGCATGATCCGTCGTGTATATGAGCAGGTCATGCAGTGCGAGGGCTTGGCCGGCGTTTGGGTGGCCACCGACGACGAGCGGATTGCCGCGCATCTGGAGGGCTTCGGCGCGCGCTATTGCCTTACGTCGCCGGATTTGCCCAACGGCACCCAGCGTTGCTATCGGGCGTATGCCGATACGATTAAGCCGCAAATCGGCGAGGCGGACGTTATCGTCAACGTGCAGGGCGACGAACCCTTTATCGCGCCGCAGGCCGTGGAAACCGTCGTGAAGGCGTTTGAAAACGGCACGGACAAAGACGTCGTGACCTTGGTCAAACGCATCACGGAGCCGGCGTTCCTGTTTGACCCGAACGTGGTCAAGGTCGTGCGGGCGAAAGACGGCCGCGCGCTGTACTTTTCGCGTCAGGCCATCCCGTTCCAGCGCGATTTGGCGGCGGATGACGCGGCGGCCTGGTTGCGGACGACGCCTTATTTCAAGCACATCGGGCTGTATGCCTACCGCAGCGCGGTGTTGGCGGAACTGACCGCCTTGGAGACCGGCCGTTTGGAAAAGGCCGAGAGTCTGGAGCAGTTGCGGTGGCTGGAGAATGGCTATACCATCTATGGCTGCGAGACGGATTATGAAAGTGTTTCGGTTGACCGACCGGAAGATATAGAAACGTTAAAAAAAATGTGGAAACTATGAATATGACGGATTATTTGAAGGATTTCTTTGCGGAGGATGCGAGCCGCAAGGCGGCGGTGCCGGGTTTGGGCGTTTTTTACGCCGAAGAGGGCGCGGACGGTCGTTACCGCATTCTGTTTGAGGAAGTGGCGCCCAAGGGCAAGGATTTCATCAACCACGTGGCGTTCCGCATGAATGCGACGGAGCAGGAAGCCATGGAGAAATTGGACGAATGGGTCAAGAGTATCCTCAAATCGTTGAAGTCGATAAAGGTGGCCACGTTGCCCGGCATCGGGACGTTTGAAGTCAGCGACGACCGCGTTAATTTCCTGCCGTCGGCCGAACAGGACAAGGAAGACCGTTTCGGCTTGGAACCGGTGGCGCCCGTCGCGCAGACGCCGGCCGATGAAACGGAGGACTTGACGGCGCCCGCCGATTTGGACGAGGAAACCCGTTTCGCGGAAGAAATGGAGCAGACGGAACACCTTACCAATGAGCACCATAAGGAAGAACGCAAGAAGCGTCAGATGTTGCTCATGTGGATTGGCATAGGCGGTTGCATCGTGATTCTGCTCGCGGCCTTGCTGTTGGTGTTCAAACCGTTTTCGGGCATGACGGGCGGCGAAGCGGCCGTTATCGAAGATATCATTCTGGGCGAGACCGACCGTCCCGAAGTGGCGGAACCCGTAGAGATGCCGTCGGTGCCCTGTGCCAAAATCCATGAGGACGAAGAAATAGAGCAGGCGTTTTTGGCCGGCGAACGGGAACGCAAGGCCGCCGAGGCTACGGCCCGTCAGGAACAGGCCGCCAAACCCGCGCCCGCGCCCAAGCCGGCTCCTAAACCCGCGCCTAAGCCCGCGGCCAAACCGGCTCCCAAACCCGCCGCCCAGACCGGTGGCCTGGCGCCGGGCGTCAACCGTCCCGAACTCGGCAAGTTCTATATCATCGTGGGCAGTTACGCCAACCTTGACAACGCCCGCCGCGTGGTAGGCGAGTTGTCCGGCACCGCTTCCTTCAACGTCCGGATTCTGTTCGATGCCGAAAGGAATATCTACAAAGTCAGCATCAAGGAGTTCTACGACAAAGGGGAGGCGATTCGTTTCAAGAACGATTTGCGGACCGGCGCCGGTATGGACGGCTGGATTTACGAACATAAGTAGGCGGTTCGGTCTTGGGTAAAAAGAAAAAACTGCTCAGGTTCGCGGAAAACGAAACGTTTCCGAACCTGTTCCAATGGCCGAGCGTGCCCGACACGCCGGATATGGCGATGAAGGGACAATGGGGTGCGTCGTATTTCAAGAATGCGGCGCCTCTCGTTTTAGAGTTGGGCTGCGGCAAGGGCGATTATACCGTCGGGCTGGCGCAATTGAACCCGGAACGCAATTACGTGGGCGTGGACATCAAGGGCGCGCGGCTGTGGCGCGGTTGCCGGAATGCGTTGGAACGGGGCTTGCCCAATGTGGCTTTCGCGCGCATTCAGGTGGAATTCATCGAAAAGATGTTTGCGCCGGACGAGGTGTCCGAAATATGGGTGACGTTTCCCGACCCGCAACCGAACAAGCCGCGCAAGCGCTTGACCTCGCCGGTGTTCTTGGCCCGTTACGCGCGTATCCTGCGCGCGGGCGGTCTCGTGCACCTCAAAACCGACGACTACGATTTGTACGACTATACGTTGAATGAGGTCGTGCGCCCCGCCGGCTATGACATCGTGGCGAATACGGCCGACCTGTATCGGGAGGACGCGCCCGGCTTCGAGTTGGCCCGCGCCGTGCAGACGTATTACGAAGGCATTTGGCTTGCGGCCGGCAAAACCATCAAATATATCGCTTTCCGCCTCGGTGGCGAAGGCAAACCAAACCCCTAATCAGGCAAACGGACGATGATACGGCTCTTGTATGGTTTCGGCATCCGGTGTATGGCCGGCGGTATCGCGTTGGCGCGGTTTTGGAATGAAAAGGCGCGGTTGTGGACGGAAGGCCGTCGGCATTGGGCGCAACGGCTGCGGACGGCTTTGGCCGGCAATACGGCCGATGTGCTGTGGTTTCATGTGGCTTCGTTGGGCGAATTCGAGCAGGGGCGGGAGTTGTTGGCCGCCTGTCGGAGCCGTTATCCGGAAAAGAAAATCCTGTTGACGTTCTTTTCGCCTTCGGGCTACGAGATGTGCAAAAACACGCCCTTGGCCGATGTGGTGGCCTATATGCCGGCCGATTTGTCGCGGAACGCCCGTCTGTTTTTGGATATCGTCCGCCCCAAGGCCGCCGTTTTCGTCAAATACGAGTATTGGTTCAATTTCATGCGGGAGATGGCCGAGCGGCGGATTCCGTTGTATTTCGTCGCCGCGCGTTTCCGTCCGTCCGATTATTTCTTCCGTTGGTACGCCTGTTGGTTCAAACGGCAGCTGACGCGGGTCACGGCTTTCTTCGTGCAGGATGAGGCCTCGCGCGAATGTTTGAATGCAAACGGCATCCGGCAGGTTTACGTGGCCGGCGACACGCGTTGCGACCGGGTGGTGCGCCTGAAAAGCGAGGCGGTCGAATATCCGGTGGTGGCTTATTTCGCCGCCAAGTCGCCCTTGATTGTGGCGGGCAGCGTGTGGGATGAAGACATCGACCTGATAGGCGGTTGCCATACGGACGCCTGCCGTTGGCTGGTCGTGCCGCACGAAATCAAGGAAAGCCGGCTGCAACACATCGAAGCCTTGGGGCGTTTGGACGGCTGTGTGCTGTATTCGGCCCTGAAACGGATGCCGGAGACCGAATGGCAGGCGGCCTTGGATAAGGCCCGCATATTGGTCATAGACGAGGTGGGGCATCTGTCCAAACTTTACCGTTACGGCCATATCGCCTATATCGGCGGCGGTTTCGGCAAGGGCATCCACAATACGTTGGAGCCGGCCGTTTACGGCCTGCCGGTGTTGTTCGGCCCGCATTACGAACGGTTTTCCGAAGCCGTGGATTTGGTACAATCCGGCGCGGCCTTTTCGGTGCGGACCGTGGCGGAACTCAACGACTGTCTGCAACGGTTGAGCGATGCGGCCGTCTGGCGCAAGGCCGCCGAAACGTCCGCCCGCTACGTGCAGGACCATGCCGGCGCCGTGGACACCATCATGCGGGAATTGGTCAAGCAGTGGTAACGGACGCGTTATGAAAGGAAGGACGTTGTTGCGGTGGTGTGTCGGCGCTCTGTTGGGTTGCCTGATGGGGCTGTCGGGGATGGCTTCAGCGCAGAATACGGCGCAAATAGAGGGGGCGATCAAGAATACGGCCAATACGACGGCTTCCGCGCGCGATTCGGTCCGGCGCGCCAAGAAGGCCGCCATGGCGCGGATGCACGGGGCGGCCTATTACTTCTACGACAGTCCGTTGCAAACCTCCGTGCCGGCTTTGGACAGCACGCGGCATCCGCTTTCCCAGTTCCAGACATACGATAAGATTTACACGCATCAGGATTTCCGCGCCGGCCGCGGCGAGGTGGGGCTGACGGACGAGGTGCTCGGCTATACGCCGCAGATGACCTCCGGTTATGCCGAGCGTTACAATCCGTTTTCGTCGTGGATGTACACGATAGAGAACACGCGCTTCTTCCAGTCGAAAATCCCGTATTCCAACCTGTATTACGTCAATAATTTCGGCAAGAACCTGCACGTTTTCAATGTGACGCACAGTCAGAACGTATATCGGGGCTTGAACCTGACCATCGATTACAACGTGTTGCAGACGCAAGGTGTATATACTAATAGCAATGCATTGCAGCACAACCTGCGTTTCTATGGCAATTTCTTTACGCGGGACGCGCGTTACCGCTTGCAGTTCGGCTATATCCGCAATACGGCGCGCGTGGGCGAGAACGGCGGTATCAAAAATGACAGTCTGTTTACGGAAAATCTGACGACCAACCGGCTGAGTATGCCCGTTTGGTTTTCCTCCGGCACCAACAGCCGTTGGCGCGATAATACGTATTTTCTAAAACAGGTCTATCATATCTATGTCGACCACCGGGATACGCTGCCGGAAAACGACCGTTCCTACGGCTTTGTCGCGCATACGTTCGAGGTACACGATTATAAGCGTACCTATGTGGACCAAACGCAAGAATCATCGACGGGCTTTTATGAGGATTTCTATATAAATCCGTCCCAGTCGCGGGATACGTCCTGGGCCTTGCAGTTGACCCAACGGCTCTATTACAGTTACGGCGATGTGGAGCAGCTGGACGGCCGTTTCCTCAAACTGGCGGCCGGCGCCAAATTTACGTATGTGCAGCAGCGGGATATGCTCTACAAACAGCAATGGCACAGTTGGTATCCGTTTGCGGAATTGCAGGGCGTCATCGCCGGGCGCGTGGTGTTGGACGCCTATGCGGATTTCGGCGCGGGTGGCTACAATCAGGACGATTATCTCGGTCGGTTCTATGTCAAATACTGTTTCAAGGACGGCGGCATGAACCTCTTGCGCAACGACGGCGTCAAGCTGTTTGCCGGTTATACGCGCCATGCGCCGGAATACATGAAAAGTTATCATTTCTCCAACCACTTCTATTGGCGGTACGATTGGCGCAAAGAAAGCGAACTGTTCGCGGGTTTGGAGTTCTCGTACCGGGGATGGTGGCTCAAGGCCTATGGCGCGCGCAAGACCGATTATGTGTTTTATAAGCAGGACGGACCGGTGCAGGCGGACAAGGCTTTTTGCGTGGGCAACGTGACCGTGGGCAAGGATTTGGAAATAGGCCGCTATGTGGGCTTGAACAGTCTGTTGATGCTGGCCTATGTTTCGGACGAAAGTTATATGCACCTGCCGTTGTTCTCCATGCGGGAGTCGCTGTATGGCCGCATTCCCATCAAGGATTTGGCGGAAGTGCAGGTGGGGCTGGATTTCTTCTACAACACGGGCTATTACGCCGATGCCTATATGCCGGCCTTGAATACGTATTACTGGCAGGATGAGGTGGAGACGGGCAACGCGTTGCTCGTGGATTTCTATGTGAATTTCCGCATCAAGCGGATGAATGTCTTTTTGAAGTTGCAGAATGTGGCGGAAGGCTTGTTCCCTTACAACTATTTCGATACGCCGCATTATCCGTTGCACGACCGCTGTTTCCGCTTCGGTTTGGCCTGGCGTTTCTTCGATTGAAAAAAGCGTTTCGGACGCTTGTTTTTACGCGGATTTTTTGCTATCTTGTGTTTGGTTTTGAAATAAAAATAATTCATTTGTTATGAGCGAATTAGAGAATGGTGTGCCCGTCGTTTCCGACAACGGGGAATATACGGCCAAGAATATTCAGGTGTTGGAAGGCCTTGAAGCCGTGCGCAAGCGTCCCGCCATGTACATCGGCGATATCAACGAACGCGGTCTGCATCATTTGGTCTATGAGGTCGTGGACAACTCCATCGACGAGTCGTTGGCCGGCTATTGTACGCATGTGGAAGTCGCCATCCATGAAGACAACTCCATTTCCGTATCGGACGACGGCCGCGGTATCCCGACCGATATGCACCCGAAAGAAGGCCGTTCGGCCTTGGAAGTCGTTATGACCGTACTCCATGCGGGCGGTAAGTTCAACAAGGGCAGTTACAAGGTTTCCGGCGGTTTGCACGGTGTGGGTGTTTCTTGCGTGAACGCCTTGTCCGAACACTTGACCGTGGAAGTCTGCCGGGGTGGCAAGAAATATATACAGGAATACGAGCAGGGCCGGCCGCTTTATGCCGTCAAGGAAATCGGCGAGACCGACAAGCGCGGTACGATGGTGCATTTCAAGCCGGATGCCGGTGTTTTTTCCGTAACCGTTTACCGTTACGAAACCCTGGCCGCCCGTTTGCGCGAGTTGGCGTTTCTGAACAAGGGCCTGCGCCTGACGCTGACCGATTACCGTCAGCGCAACGAAGCCGGCGAGCCGCTTTCCGAAAGTTTCTATTCGGCCGAAGGTTTGAAGGACTTCATCAAGTATCTGGATTCGAACCGGACGAACCTGATGGAGGAACCGATTTGCATCGAGGGCGAGAAGAACGGCATTCCCGTGGAGTTGGCCATGCAGTACAACGACGGCTTTACCGAAAACCTGCATTCCTATGTCAACAACATCAATACGATAGAAGGCGGTACGCATCTGACGGGCTTCCGTATGGGCTTGACGCGTACGCTGACCGATTACGCCAAACGCTCCGGTCTGTTGGAAAAACTGGAGAAACAGAAAATCGAAATCAAGGGCGACGACTTCCGCGAGGGGTTGACGGCCGTTATTTCGGTCAAGGTGTCGGAGCCGCAGTTCGAAGGCCAGACGAAGACGAAGCTGGGCAACAGCGAGGTGACGCCGGCCGTTTCGCAGTTGGTGAGCGAGATGCTTTCCTATTTCTTGGAAGAGCACCCGCGGGAAGCCAAGATGATTGTAGAGAAGGTGATTTTGGCCGCCACGGCGCGTCATGCCGCGCGCAAGGCCCGCGAGATGGTGCAGCGCAAGAGCGTTTTCTCGGCCAACAGCCTGCCCGGCAAGCTGGCCGACTGCTCGGAAAAAGACCCGGCCGTTTGCGAGTTGTATCTCGTCGAGGGCGACTCGGCCGGCGGTTCGGCCAAACAGGGCCGCGACCGTCGTTTCCAAGCCATCCTGCCGCTGAGGGGTAAAATCCTCAATGTGGAAAAGGCGATGGAGCACCGCGCTTTCGAAAGCGAGGAAATCAAGAACATCTATACGGCCTTGGGCGTGACTATCGGCACGGAAGAAGACAGCAAGGCGCTTAACCTGAGCAAACTGCGTTACAATAAAGTCATCATCATGACCGATGCCGATGTGGACGGCAGTCACATCACGACCTTGATTCTGACCTTCTTCTTCCGCTATATGCGCGACTTGATAGAAAACGGCCACGTCTTTATCGCCACGCCGCCGCTTTACTTAATCAAGAAGGGCAAGGAAGAACGCTATTGCTGGACGGAGGAAGACCGCGCCGAGGTGACGGCTTTGTTCTCCGGACCGGACGGTCAGCAGAAAGGGATGCACATCCAGCGTTACAAAGGTTTGGGTGAAATGAATCCCGAACAGTTGTGGCACACGACGATGGATCCGGAATTCCGGACGTTGCGCAAGGTTTCGATTGAAAACGCGATGGAAGCCGACCGGATTTTCTCCATGCTTATGGGCGACGAAGTAGGGCCGCGCCGCGAGTTCATCGAACAGAACGCCACCTACGCGAACATCGATGCGTAGGCCCGGTCGTTATATCCAATAAAAAAAGGTGTCGGTTCCGACACCTTTTTTTATGCTTATGCGTATTTGGTTATTATTCGTAACAGTCAAACGGCTCGCCGATTTGGGCGAAAGTCGTGTGCGTCGTGTTTTCCGTAGAGGTGGGGGTCAGTATCAGGCGTTTGTCATCCAATTTGAACGTACCGTCCAATTTGTAATCCCCGTATGAATAGAGCGTATTGTTGGAGTCGGCGATGACGGCGTAACTGCCGTCGGTATAGTAATGGCCGTCTTCCATCTTGATAGACTTGCCTGTCGTGCTGTAGCGCCCCTTGACGTATTCGGAATAATAGGTTGTGCCCAAGGCCGGATCACCCTCGATGGAGTCGTGGTAGGTATTCAGTCTCATAAAGAAATATCCGCCGCAGTCGAAAATGATATGACGCAACGTATAGGTGCGGATGAGCGTGTCGGCGGCGATGGTATCGTTGGGGGTATAGTAAGACTCTTCCTGCCATTCGCCTTGCAACTGCAGGGGCTTTTCCTGTTTGCAGGCCGTACACAGCGCCAGCAGGCCGATGGCCAAAACCGACATTATCTGGATATAGGGCGTTTTTTTCATAGAAAATGGGCTATAATCATAGCAAAAGTAGATATTTGATGCTAAAAAAGCAAATAAATGCGTATTTTTGTCAGTTAGTCAAAATAAGGTAATTGTTATGAAAATGAACGTTTTGGTTCTTGGCGGCGGTGGGCGCGAGAGTGCCTTGGCTTGGAAATTGTCGCAAAGTGAACGGATTGGTTCGCTATATGTCGCGCCCGGTAACGCCGGCACGCAGGCTTATGCCGAGAACGTGAATCTGTCGTTGCAGAATTTTGCGGCCATCAAGGATTTCATCATAGAACACGAAGTGGGGATGCTGGTCGTGGGGCCGGAGCAACCGTTGGTGGACGGCATACGCGATTATTTCGCGGCCGACGCCGGCTTCCGCGATTTGTGCATCGTGGGCCCCGGCCGACAGGGCGCGACGTTGGAGGGCAGCAAGGATTTCGCCAAGGATTTCATGCAGCGTCATCATATCCCGACGGCCGCCTACCGCAGTTTTACGGAAGCGACCTTGGCCGAGGGCAAGGCGTTTCTATCTGGTCTCAAGCCGCCTTACGTGCTGAAGGCCGACGGTTTGGCTTCGGGCAAGGGTGTGTTGATTCTGAACGATTTGAAAGAGGCCGAAGCCGCTTTGGAAGAGATGCTGTGCCGCGCCAAGTTCGGCAAGGCGTCGGCCAAGGTCGTCATCGAAGAATACCTGTCGGGCATCGAGGTCTCGGTCTTTGTGCTGACCGATGGGCAGGACTATGTGATTTTGCCGGAAGCCAAGGATTACAAGCGTATAGGCGACGGCGACACGGGGCCGAATACGGGCGGCATGGGTTCGGTTTCGCCCGTGCCTTTCTTTACGGACGAATTGCGCCAAAAGGTGGAAGAGCGTATCGTGCGCCCGACGATAGACGGCTTGCGGCGCGACGCGATTCCCTATACGGGTTTCATCTTCCTCGGCCTGATGGTCTGTGCGGGTGAACCCTATGTGATTGAATACAACGTGCGCATGGGCGACCCGGAAACGCAGTCGGTCATGATGCGCATCGACAACGACCTGATGGATTTGCTGGAAGCCGCCTGTACGCACCGTTTGGGCGAAGTGAAGATGCAAACCAACCCGCTGACGGCCGTTCAGGTCGTGATGGCGGCGCCGGGCTATCCCGACCGACCGCAGACGGGGGCGGCCATCCGCTTGCCGGATTTGCCCGCGCAGGGCGGGGAAGTCATTTTCCATGCCGGAACCAAGCGCGATATGCAGGGCACGGTGGTGAGCGCCGGCGGCCGTATCCTGTCGGCCGGCGCCCTGGGCCAGGATATCGAGGCGGCGCGCCGCAAGGCCTACGCCCTAATGGACCGCATCGAAATGGACGGTAAGTACAGCCGCAAGGACATCGGTCTGGACCTGTGTAAATAGCCATGAACATCCCGTTTGAGAAAAAAGTGCTGGCCAACGGCCTGAAAGTGCTTGTGCATAAGGACACGACGACGCCCATGGCGGCGTTCAACCTGCTGTACGACGTCGGCTCCAAGGATGAGCATCCGTCGCATACGGGCCTGGCGCACCTGTTGGAACACCTGATGTTCGGCGGCACGCGGCGGTTTCCCGATTTCGACGAGGTAATCGAAGGCGTGGGCGGCGAGAACAACGCGTTCACGAACAACGATTTCACGAACTACTATCTGCAGATGCCGAA
This sequence comes from uncultured Bacteroidaceae bacterium, assembly GCA_964442435.1. Lineage (GTDB taxonomy): Bacteria > Bacteroidota > Bacteroidia > Bacteroidales > P3 > CAMXAS01. Next base: position 97,907 of record CAYTZG010000002.1, read on the forward strand.
AGACCGTCTGGAACTGGCGTTCGAGGTGGAGAGCGACCGGATGCGGAACCTTGTGCTGACGCCCAAGAAAGTCGGCATACAGAAAGACGTCGTCATAGAGGAGTTCAAGGAACGTTATCTGAACCGACCCTACGGGGATGTGGATTTGCTGTTGCGCCCGCTCTGCTATACGCGGCATCCGTACGCATGGGCCACAATCGGCAAGGAGACGGCGCATATCGCCGATATGCCGATGGCGGAAATCAAGGCGTTCTACAACCGTTACTACCGGCCCGACAACGCGATTTTGGCCGTGGCCGGCCCCGTGGAAGCGGAAGAAGTGTTCGCGTTGAGTGAAAAATGGTTCGGCGGCATCCCCGCCGGTGGCGGCGTGCCGCGTGCCGTGACGGTAGAGCCCGAACAGACCGAGGCGCGGCGTCTGGAAGTCGTGCGCGACGTGCCCTATTCGACGCTCTATAAAGTCTATCATATCGGCGAGCGCATGAGCCCGGATTTCTATGTCTTCGACTTGATATCCGACCTGTTCTCCAACGGGAAGTCATCGCGCTTTTATGTGGAACTCGTCAAGAAACAGCGGCTGTTCAACGAACTGGACGCCTATGTGTCGGCCGATATCGAGCCGGGCACGTTCTATATCCGCGGCCGTTTGAACGAAGGGGTGGGCTACGCCGAGGCGGAAGCCGCCCTGCAGGCGCAGATCGATACGTTGGCCACACAGTTGCCGTCGGCGCACGAATTGGAAAAAATCAAGAACAAACTGGAAACGGCTTTGCTGTTTTCCAACCTGAAAGCGTTGGACAAGGCCACGAACCTCTGTTATTTCGAACTCATGGGCGGGGCAGAAAACCTGTCGTTGGAAATGGAGAAATACGCGGCCGTGGACGGGCCGCGCATGCAGGCGGCCGTCAAACGCTACCTGCGGGAAGAGAATGCCACAACGCTTTATTATACAGCCAAATCATGAATTTCGATTATCGTCAGCTCATGCCCGAAACCCTGCGGCTTGGGAACGGCATACCGCTCTACCTGTTTCCGGACCCCAATTCGGAGTTGTTGCGCATAGAATTCATCTTCGAGGCCGGCAGCAGCTTTCAGCGTAAGCCCATACAGGCGCGGGCGTGCAACGCGCTGTTGGAAGCCACGTTGCACCATTCGGCCGACGCCATGACCGAGCGGTTTGACTATTACGGCGCGTATATCGAGAAATATGTGGACCGCGACCAGTCGTCGCTCGTCATTTATGCGTTGGCGCGCTACAGCCGCGAAATCATCGCGCTCTGCGAGGAGATTTTCAAGGAAGCCGTTTTCTCCGCCACCGAATTGAAGCTGTATCTGGAAAAACAGCGCAGCCAGTTCGACATCGCGATGCAGAAGGTGGCCGAAGTGTCGCGGCGGGCGTTCTTCGCGCAGGTGTTCGGCCCGGGGCATCCCTACGGGCAGAACATCGAACGGGCGGATTACGACCGCCTGCAACGCGAGGACGTGGAAGCCTTTTACCGCGAGTTCTATGTGGCGGCCAATGCGGGCATCGTGCTGGCGGGCGGCTACAACGACGAAACCGTGCGGGCGTTGTCCGACCGTTTCGGTAGCGGTTTCCCGATAGGGCAGGCCGCCCCGGTGCCCGGCCCGGCGGTGGAAGCCCTGCCGTCGGCCCGCAGCGGATTCGTGCCCAAGGCCGGCGCGTTGCAGGCTTCGGTGCGCATGGGCAAGGTCGTCATGCCGCCCACCGCGGCCGATTTTTCAACGTTCAAGGTGTTGGATTATCTGTTCGGCGGCTATTTCGGTTCCCGCATCATGCAGAATATCCGCGAGGAGAAAGGCTATACCTACGGCATATCGTCTTATATCTTGCCCTTGCGCGCGCATACGGTCTGGATTGTGGCTTCGGAGGTCAAGCAGGCTTGTAGCGCTCAGGTGGTGGAGGAAATCCGGAACGAGATGCGCAAACTCTGCGACCGTAAGCCGGGCAAGAAGGAGTTGGATATCGTGCGTCAGGTCTATCAGGGCGATTTCCTGCGCGAGATGGACGGCATTTTCGAGATTGCCGAGAAATGGAAATTCCTGCGGATGTTCGGACTAAGCGATGCGTTCTACCGTCAATTTGCCGAAACCTTGGAAAATATCACGCCCGCTCAGATTCAACAGGCGGCGCAACGCTATTTCGCGGCCGACAGTTTCCACGTGACGGTCTGCGGCGACGAAGCGGAGCGGATGGCGTAGCGGTTATTCGACGGGCGCGGCGTCCGGGTTTTCGGTGTCGCCGTCAGCCTCTTCAGGGGCGGGTTCGGGCGCCGGTTCTTCCATTTGGAGCAGATGCTTGATGTCCAGCACATCCCTTACGACAAACGCATTCGGGTAGTCGTTCTGAATCCGGGCCAAAAAAGCCGAGGCTTCGAGGCGTGTGCGGAAATTGCCGGCTTTGAGCTTGTAGTAGGGCGCGTCGTAGCTGAGGTAGGTCGGCGTTTCGGGATAGAGGAACTGGAACAGTTCGTTGGCCTGTTCCGCGGCCGCGCCGGAATGGTTGCCGCTGGCCGAAAAGAACAGCACGCTGTAGCCTTGCGTGGGATGGTCCTTGTAATAAGCCAGGCGTTTCTGAATCAAACTGTCCAGGGCCTTGTCGTGGGTTATCAGCCGCAGGATGTCGCCCAACGGCATCACCGTGTCGGGGGCGGGCGTCAGCGTGTCGGTTAGGGGCATGAACGCCGAATCCGCCTCGGATATCGATTGCGCGTAGGTGCGGCCCGGCGTCAGAACGCAGAAAAATCCCCATAGGATCAAGACCGGGAGAAATCTGAAGGCTGTTTGCATGACAACAAGGTTTGGCGGTTATTCCAACCGCAAAGATAGCAATAATGCGGATTTTTTGTAACTTTGTAACATGGAAGGGAAATTTTTATCGATCATCGAGAAGAGCATCAAGGACAATTGGGATCATGCGGCCTTGACCGACTATAAGGGTGCGACGTATCAATACAAGGATATCGCGCGCAAAATCGCCAAACTGCATATCCTGTTCGAGGAGTGCGGCGTTGTGAAGGGCGACAAGATCGCCATCATCGGGCGCAACTGCGCCAACTGGGCCGTGACCTATCTGGCCACGCTGAGCTACGGGGCGGTCGTCGTGCCGGTCTTGCACGAGTTCAAGCCGGAGAGCCTGCATCATATCATCAACCACTGCGAGGCCAAACTGTTGTTCGTAGGGGATGTGGTTTGGGAGAACCTGAACCCCACCGACATGATACGGGTGTCGGCCATCTATTCGTTGACGGATTTCAATGTGCTGTATTGCAGTTCGGAACGCTGCGACGCGGCCCGCTCCAACCTCAACCGGCTGTTCGGCGAACGTTACCCGCGTTCGTTTACGAAAGACGACCTGCATTTTCATGTGGAGGACAACGAGGAATTGGCGTTGATCAGCTATACGTCGGGCACGACGAGCAGTTCCAAGGGCGTGATGTTGCCGTACCGCAGCCTCTTGTCCAACCTGTTGTTCGCCGGCGAGGTCATCCACAACCTCGGCCCCGACAAGACCGTGGTTTCGCTCTTGCCGATGGCGCATATGTACGGCATGGCGTTCGAATTCCTGTTCGAGATGTCGGTGGGCGCGCACGTGTATTTCCTTACACGCAACCCGTCGCCGAAGGTCATTATGGAGGCCTTTGAGGAAATCAAGCCGGGCATCATCATCGCCGTGCCGCTGATTATCGAAAAGATTTACCGCAAGAAAATCGTACCGGTCATCGACCGGCCGGCCATCAAGGCGATGCTCAAACTACCGTTCATAGACAAGACCGTGACCGACAAGGTGCGGGAAACGCTCGTGGCGTCGTTCGGCGGCCAGTTCTACGAAATCATTATCGGCGGCGCGCCGTTCAACAAGGAGACCGAGGATTTCTTCAAGCGGATGCAGTTCCCCTATACGGTGGGCTACGGCATGACCGAGTGCGGCCCCATCATCGCCTACGAAGACTGGGCCAAGCACGTGTTGCACTCCTGCGGCAAGGCCGCGCCCCGCATGGAAATCCGTATCGATTCGGCCGACCCGTTGAACGAGGTGGGCGAGATTCATGTACGCGGCGCGAACACGATGCTGGGCTATTACAAGAACGACGAAGCGACGGCCGCCGCCTTTACGGAGGACGGCTGGATGCGGACGGGCGACCTTGGCCTGCTGGACGCGGAAGGCAACCTCTTCATCAAGGGACGCAGCAAGAACATGATTTTAGGGCCGAGCGGTCAGAATATCTATCCGGAAGAAATAGAAGACGTCTTGAACACGATGCCGTTCGTGTCGGAGTCGCTCGTGCTGGATGTGGGCGGCGGCCGTCTGGAGGCTTGCATCTATCCGGATTTCGAAGCGGCCGATGCCGCCAACCTCGTGTACGAGGACTTGCAGCGTATCATGGAGCAGAACCGCGTGGAACTCAATACGTCCTTGCCGGCTTACAGCCAGATTACGCGCGTGCGGCTCGTGACCGAGGAGTTCGAGAAAACGCCCAAGCGCAGTATCAAGCGCTTCCTCTATCAGATTACGAAGTCCTGAGTTTAGAACGTCGTCAGCTCCGTATAGTATTCGAGGATGCCGCGGTCGGTCAATAGTGACAGGAATTCGACGATGGCGCGGCGGTAGTCTTTGGCTTCGGCCAGGTCGTAGAGCGGCGCGTCGTCGCCCGTCGGGTCACCCGTAAAAGTCTCCAACCAATTGGAAAAATCGGTCGAAAGATGCGGATAGCAGCCGTAGTCTTTCCGCAGGTTGCGTATCGTGTCGGCGCCGTCGTAGGCTTGGTTCAGCGCGTCAAACAGTGAGTTCAGCACGAGATTGGCGTATTTGTCGTAGTTCAGCAGCCGTTTGTGTCCGTAGATATACGTATAGTTGAACCGCATGACCGTCTTCATAAGCTCGTAGCATTCGGGCGAGAGGCGCAGCCCGTTTTCGGGGTCGCTGTGCCGGCAGAGGTCGATGATGAACGTGTGGATGAGGTTGGTGTTGTTGACGGCCTGCAAGGGGTAGCAGCGGGCGGTTTCCTGTTCAAGGATGCGGACTTGCTCCGGTTCGAGCAGGCCGATGCGTTGGGCGTCTTCGAGGTCGCGGCCGAGGTAGGCCATTTTGTCCGACAGCTTGACGACGCAGCCTTCCCATGTATAAGGGTCAAAGCGGCGGTGTTTGCTGAACTGCATGAGGTCGATGGCCTCGTCGCGCGTGCGGAGGCATTGTTGGTTCACTTCGCCGCAGTGCGAGATGATGCCGTCGCGGACGGCGTACGTCAGGTTGAGGTGCTGGTAGCGGCCGTTGGGGGCTGGCAGCCGTTCGAGCGCGTCAATCACGCGCAACGAGTTCTTCTCGTGCCAGAATTCGCCCAAACCGTGTTGCTTGCAGAGGGCGTCCAAAACCGTCTCGCCGCGGTGGCCGAACGGCGCGTGGCCGAGGTCGTGCCCCATGGCGATGGCCTGGGTCAGCTCGGTGTTCAGCCCCATGAAGCGGGCGATGGTGTCGCTTACCGAAATCACGTGGTTGACGTGTTCGATGCGCGTGCAGATACGGTCGTCGTGCGTATGGAAGAAAACCTGCGTCTTTGATTTGAGGCGGGAGTAGGCGAGCGAGTGCAGGATGCGGCCGGCGTCGCGGTCGAATTCGCTGCGGATTTCGTCCGGCTTGCGGCGGTCGGGGCGTTGGCGCGCGATGCAGGTATCCCAATGCGGATGCCCCTCGCGCATGGCCACGGCCGCGAATCGGTCGCGGTGGCGTTCGATGGCGGACGAAGCGTTATCAGAAGTCATAGTATTGGTCATAGGTCTTTGAAACAACCTGCAAGATACGGAAAATTTCGCTATTGGTTTCTTTGGAAATTCCATGCATTGAATAACTCAAGCGCCATCTTGCGGTTGATGATGATTTTCTTTCCACGTTGTTTGACGGCAGGTGCGAGCCATGTGTTCTTGTAATTCTGCGCTGTTGTGCGAGATACACCAAATAGGTCGCAGATGCCGTGTAACCCAAACACATATTCGTCCGAACTATAGAACTCGGTTTGCGCCTCATTCCCCAGGGAAGTTGTTGCGGAAGTCAGTATATCCCGCAATTCCTCTTTCAGCTGGCCGAGAGTAAGCATAACTATCGGCGTGTCGTCTGTGATAATTGTCATGGTATGAATTTTTGTGATTTGTAAATATTTGATTGGTTTGCTGGAATGCAAAATACGGATAATTTTTGCTAACTTTGCAAAATATTAGAGTTATGGAGAAACAGATTAAGACATTTTACGATACTATTCTACGGAATATACGAAAAATAATGAAGGATAGGGATATATCGCAGAGTAGAATAGCATCTAAGGCCGGTATGCAAGCGTCTCAGGTCAGTAAAATTTTGAGTGGAGACCAACGCATGAGTATTGATTCTCTTTCCAAATTTGCAAGAGCGTTTTCTATGTCAGAAATCGATATTATTACATATCCGGTAAAGTACCTGCCGGTTGATAAGGTCACAAAAGAGCCAGTCAAGGCCGTTCTGCAAATAGAACTAAGTAAAGAAAAAAGAGATCAGGTATTCAAATTGGTCTTTGGTGAAGGTTGCTCGGAAATACTTAAAGAATAATAAGGGGAAAGAACCTATCACAAGTAAATTGTAGAAAAGGCATAGGATGCCATTTTTGTAAAGATATATAAATATTTGTAATAATTTATTTTAAAAATATTTCGATATGAAATCACTCAAAACATTTCTCATGCTTTTGTGCATTCTTGAATTGCACGTCACGTTGTCGAATGCTCAAAACGCATCCTTTTATGTGGATGGTCTTGAATGGTATTGTACAAGTGGGGATTCCGTTGATGTGTGTGCCTCTGTTGAAGTAGAAACCATGCAAGATTTGAATTACTACAGATTCAATATACTGATAAATAATGTAAGCGAAAGACAAACATTTCTGTTCAACGAGGGGTGTAGCGCACGGGTTTATAAAAAAGGGAAGGAAACTGAATTGAAAGTGTGGAAGGCAGATGAATTTAACAAACGGATGCAGCGTCTTGATATGCTGACTGAGGGGCTTGAGGGCTTTAATGCGGGAACTGGCGGCAAGAAAACTCGCGAAGAAAAACAACTGGATAATATCATCATGGCTTACAATACTTCTGTGCATGAATCGAACCGTAAGATGGTAAAAGCGGGTTACCTTAAGAAAAATACTGTATTTCCTGGTGATTGTGTTTCAGGCTATATTATGTCCGAGCGTAAAAAAGGTGATACTGTCGAACTTGAATTGACTATATCGGGTCAGCGGTTTAGTTTTTCATGGAATATGTAGCGGAATCCTTTTTATAGGAGGGGGAAGGCCCATTGGGATAGAGGCTTATTATGTAAACAAAACTCGTTTTAATCCCTCAAACAGGCGAGAGGAATGACCTTTACGCCGCTCGGGTGGGTGTATGCCATGGGGCCGCCGGTAATGACGAGCAGTAAATCCGGCTCCCGGAGCTGTAGCTGCGCCTCTTTCTCGTTATGCTTCCTTACAAGGTTGCGTATCTCAATCAAATGGTCTGCCCCTTCTTCTATTTCCGCGCTACCGAGTTTGAATTCGATAAGGGCATATCGGCCGTCGTTGAGATGTAGCACGGCATCGGCTTCAAGGTCGTAGCGGTCATGATAGTACGATAACTCGCCGTATAAAGATTGGGTATAGGCTTTCAAATCGCGGATGGCCATACATTCAAAGATGAAGCCAAAGGTTTTGAGGTCCATTTCCAATGTCTGTGGAGATAATCCCAAGGCGGCAATGGCGATGGATGGGTCTATGAGACCTCTCTTGGGGCTTCTGCGGATAACGGTGGCAGACCTCACGGCTGGCGACCAGGCCGGAATGTCTTGAATTACGAACAGGCGGGTCAGTGCTTTCACATAATCGTCAAACGTGCGGTCGGAGCAACCTTCGCTGATTGCATTGACGTCTTTCAGGAGGTTGGTGCGTTTGGCCAAGGTTGACAGGTTTCTGGCATAGGTTTGGATGATGGCTTTTGCCAAAGCCGGGTCGCGTTTGATACCATCTACTTTTATAATATCCGAGGCTACCACGCCATCGAGATAATCTTTCGCAATTCTCAATGTTTCCGTCGCATTACTCAGTTTCAACGAGGCTGGCCATCCGCCTCGGCACGCGGAACGGATAAGGTCGTTGATGGTCATGTTGGACGCAATGCCGTCAATATCCATGTCTTTGTGGTCAAATAAATCTTTCAGGGAGATTGCTCCAGAAGATTCGCCGGACTCGTAAAGACTCATGGGATACATCTTCATTCTGGATATACGTCCCGTACCGCTGTGCATAATTGATTGCTCATCAACAGAGTTACTACCTGTTAGGATGAATTGTCCGGGAGCGCCGCCACGTTCATCCACTAAGGAACGGACGGCATCCCAAAGAAGGGGGGCATCCTGCCACTCGTCTATCAGACGGGGCGTGGCACCGTTAAGCAAGTTGGACGGCTTGGTGCGTCCGGTTGTCAGGTAGGCTTCCCGGGTATCCGGATTTTGGAGCTTCAGGATGCTGGCGGCCTGTTGTTCCGCGGTTGTCGTTTTGCCGCACCATTTCGGCCCCTCTATAAGGACGGCCCCCATATAGGTAAGTCTGTGCTGGAGTTCTTTATCCGCTATGCGTGGTAGGTATTTCATATAGAGCAGATTTGGATATTGCAAAGATAAGTGAAATTTAGAGACTTACCAAATTCGTTTCGCTATTTTGAGGTATTTTGTTTCGCTATTTTGAGGTATTTTGTTTCGCTATTTTGAGGTAAAAAACAAACGGACGACCCGCCGTAGGCGAATCGTCCGTGTTGGCTGTGGAAGTGGGCGGAATCGAACCGCCGTCCAAACAAGTAGTTGAAAAACTTTCTACACGCTTAGTCTTTCGTTGGGTTTTCGAGAAAAGGGTAGGCGAAAGACGGCCTGTATCTTTTCCTTATCTTCCTGTTGTACCTCCAACGACCGAAAGCGAATCGCCAAGGAGCAGAGATTGATTTTATACTTCGCTGGAACGAGCCTTCTGCCGGGGCTTTTCCGGAAGCACCTCAAGCGTAGTATCTGATACTAGGCCGCGAGGGCATAATTGTTTTCGTTGCCGTTTAATGGCGTTGTGCATCACGATTTACGAGGCGAATACACAGAACTCGGCGTGCTTATCTTCCGGCTATGCTTGCTGTCAAAACCAGTCACCCCCATAGGCCGGCCGTCAATCAATTGGCGGCATCAAAAGCACGGCAAAGATAAACAAAAAAGGCGATATTTTCGTATCTTTGCACAGAAGCGCGTCAAATGATGAAAGGCATACTCAGGTTCATCAAGGATTGGATGTTGATTTTCGCGATGCTGTCCGGTATCGCGGGCTATTTCATTTATGTGAACATTCCGTTTCTCGCGCCGACGCATATGTTGGCAGGTAAGGCAGTGAGGCTGTTGCAGCCGCTGTTGATTTTTTCGATGCTGTTCCTCACGTTCTGCAAGGTCAACCCGAAGAAACTGCGGCTGTGCCCGTGGCACGGCTTTTTGCTGTTGTTTCAGGTGGGCATCTTCGCGGCCTTGGCGGCCCTGTTGGTGCTGATGCCGCACAGCGGGATGCGTGTGGTCATCGAGGGCGTCATGATTTGCATCATCTGCCCCACGGCGACGGCTGGCGCGGTCATTACGAAGAAGTTGGGCGGCAATGCGGCGCATCTGACCACTTACACGATTCTGATCAATTTAGCCGTCGCGCTCGTCGTGCCGGCTTTGGTGCCATACGTGCATCCGAGTCCGGGCGTCACGATGTGGACGTCGTCCCTGCTGATTCTCGGCAAGGTGTTTCCGCTTTTGCTGATGCCGCTGTTGGCCGCCATCTTGGTCCGTTATTTGGCGCCGCGGCTGCATTTCATCCTGTCGCATTATCAGGAGCTGGCCTTCTATCTTTGGGCGGTGGCCCTGGCGTTGGCGACGGCCGTCACGGTGCGCAGTATCATGCACAGCGAGGAGAGTCTGGCCACGGAACTGTGGCTCGTCGTCGCCTCTTTGGTCTGCTGTCTGTTGCAGTTCTACGTGGGGCGGCGGGTCGGTGCGCGCTATGACGACAAAATCAGTGCGGGGCAATCGCTGGGGCAGAAAAACACCGTTTTGGCGATTTGGATGGGCTTTACGTTCTTTACCCCGATTACGGCCGTGGTCGGCGGATTTTACAGCATCTGGCATAATCTTGTCAATTCGTGGCAGTTGTATGAGAGCAAGAAAGCCAAGATGGCTTCCGGTCGTTAAAAAAAGCCGTTTTCTGTAATTATTCGGACGCCCCTCGCGTCTAATGTCTAAAACGAGTTCAAATGACGGAGAAAGAGTTTGCGCGGTTGGTCCGGGAACAGAAGGAGACGATATACACCGTCTGCTATATGTTTTCGGATAATCCCGATGAAGTGAGCGATTTGTTTCAGGAGACGCTGATCAATCTGTGGCGCGGCTTCAAGCGGTTCCGTGGGGAGAGTCAGGTGCGCACGTATGTGTGGCGCGTCGCGCTCAACACCTGTATCAGTGCCGACCGCAAGCAAAAACGCCGCCGTTCGTCGGAGCGCCGTTCGGACGCCGGTTTGGTGGATTTGAGCGCGTCGCTTTACGAGGCCGAAGCGGCGGACATCAAGCAGGCGCGGTTGTTGCACGACCGGATTGCGCGCCTCGGTATGTTCGACCGCGCGATAGTCTTGCTGTGGCTGGAGGATTTGTCGTATGAGGAAATCGGCGCCATTGTCGGTATTTCGGCACGGAATGTGGGCGTGCGCTTGTTCCGAATCAAGGAAGAATTGAAACACAACAAACAATAGAAGGAGGTTGGCTATGGAAAACGAAAACTTGGAAATGGAACAGATGAAGTCGGAACTGGCTTCGTTGAAATATATATTAGCGGAACGTTTACAGGTGGAAGACCGTAGCATCCGCAACGCGATGGCGATGCAGACGGATCATATCAACCGCAAGGCCATCTTCATTATTGTGTTGAGCGTGGCGACGATGGTGTCCGCGCCCGGGATTTTTTCCGGCATGAACGGGCTTTCGGTGGCGTTCAGTGTGGCGACGGATGTGATGTTGGGCATTTCGGCTGGCTGTACGCTCGCGATGCATTGGCCGTTGTGGCGCATCAATTGGGCGACGGACAATTTGGTGAAGGTGGCGGAGACGGTGCAGAACTTCAGGCGGCAATATGTATTCTGGCCGCGCATCGGGATTCCGATGGTTTGCCTGTGGCTGTTCTGGATGTTGTGGGAACTGTACGGCGTTGGCGGCGATGCCTTTTGGTTCATGGCCTCCGGCGCTTTAATCGGCGCGTTGATCGGTGGCTTCTGCGGCTTGTCCATGAACCGCCACATCATACGCTCCGCCGATGAAATCTTGCGTCAGATAGACCAATTGGAACGGTAGGCGGGGCTAATCGTCGGCGTTGCGGTTGTAGATGAAGCGGGCCAACCCGTAAACATAACGGCGCAAGCCGGGGCGGTAGGCCAACAGATGGCGGAACCAGCCGAGCCGTTTACCGGTAAACCGGACGACGATGCCCACGTAAAACATGGCGAACAGCGTGCCGATGCCGATGATGTGCCACTGCCATGCGCCGAAGAAGGCATAGCAGGCCACGATGCCGAGAAGCACCAAGGCGGTATCGACGCAAATCTTGACTTTGGCGAAATCAATGCCCGTGATGCGGCTGATGGCCACGGGGAAGCCTTCGCCGGGCATGGTCACACTGCCGCAGCAGACTTCCAGCGCGATGCCGATGCCTACAACCGTACAGCCCGCGATTTGGGTCGCCGCCCGTTGCCAAAGGGTGACCGGCGCCAGCCAGGCGGTCAGCAACATATTCAGGTCGATGAGCGTGCCGAACAGAAAGCCGATGACGAGTTGAAACAACTGCACCCATTCGAATTGCCGCCTCAGCACGGCGATTTGGCCGAATACGAGGATGAAATTCATGATGTAGGTATATTGGCCGATGGTCAGCGCGGGCGCCAGCCCCGCTTGGCCGGCGCTTTCGAATACGTAGGGCAGCACGCTGATGACGCTCGTCCCCAGCGTGGAGCGGACGCAGACCGCCACGCCCACGGTCATGATGAACAGGGAAACGAGCAACCACAGGTGTTGCCAGCAGAATGAAACGATGCGGTCGTGCCGGTTCTTGGCGGCCGTGGAATCCATGGATTTCATACAAATGTTTCTGTTTTAGTGCGGTACGATGCCCGTTCAGAAGCCGGCATCGGATTCAGGTGCCCTGAATTTACGAAAAATCCGTAACTTCGCGAAAGATTCTATCAGGGCCTTATGGATTATAAAGAGGTTATCACGCAAATATACAACGATGTAAAGCCGTTGTTCGGACAGGGAAAGGTGGCGGATTATATCCCGGCCCTGGCGAACGTGGACCCGCATCAGTACGGCATCGCGGTGGCGACCGTGGACGGGCAACTCATGGGGGTGGGCGACTATCGCACCAAGTTCTCGATACAGAGTATTTCCAAGGTGTTCACGCTGGTCATGGTGCTGCGTCACATGGGCAGTTCGTTGTGGAAATACGTCGGGCGGGAACCCTCCGGTACGGCGTTCAATTCGTTGGTGCAGTTGGAGTTTGAACAGGGTGTGCCGCGCAATCCTTTCATCAACGCGGGGGCGCTCGTCATCACCGACAAGCTCATGCAGCTCTATGCCAAGCCCAAGGAAGCGATTCTGCAGTTCGTGCGTTCGGTGGCCGATACCCCGGACATCTATTTCGACACGGCGGTGGCGCATTCGGAACTGGAACACGCGAGCCGCAATCTGGCGCTGGGGCATTTCATGAAGAGTTTCGGCAACATCGAAAACGAGGTGGATGCGTTGGTGGACGTCTATTGCCATCAGTGCGGCATTGCCATGACCTGCGAGGAATTGGCCAAATCGTTCGTCTTTTTGGCCAACCGGGGCGTCAATCCGTATAACAACGAGCAAATCTTGAGCATGAGCCGTTCCAAACGTCTGAATGCCTTGATGCTGACGTGCGGATTCTATGACGAGTCGGGCGATTTCGCGTTTCGGGTCGGGATGCCGGGCAAGAGCGGCGTGGGCGGCGGCATCGTGGCTGTCATTCCGGGGCGGCTCAGCATCGCCGTCTGGAGCCCCGAGCTCAATCCGCACGGCAATTCGATTATGGGCATGGAAACCCTGGAGCGGTTTACGACGGATATAGGCGTGTCGATATTCTAGCGGGCACGGACGGTCTGAAAACAAAAGCGGGACAATACCGAGGTATTATCCCGCTTTTTTCATTGGTTGACCAACCAGGACTCGAACCTGGAATGACAGAACCAAAATCTGTTGTGTTGCCAATTACACCATTGGTCAATCCTCCAAAGAGGTTGCAAAGGTAAGGTAAAAGACGAAAAAAAGCAAATCAATCCCAAAGCGCGAGGTTGGCTTTGAGGCCGTCCGCGCCGGCGCGTCGGAGCGGCGACAGGGCAAAGCGAGCCTCAACGGCGGTGTCGTCAAGGCGGGCGAAGTCGGCCTTGGTCATGGCGGCTAAGCCGGGGACGGGCACAAAGGCCGGATGCGGTGCCGGCGCGGCGGCTCCCAACCGGTTGGCGGGGCAGACGGTCTGGCAACGGTCGCAGCCGAAGATGGCGAGCGGGGGAGCGCCTGCCGCCTGCGGGCGCAGGGGAGGAAACACCTTGTGGCCGTGGCCGTCCGCCCGCATCTCTATCGTGGCGTAGGCCAGGCATCGGTCCGCCCGCAGGCGCGGCGCGCCCTCGAAAGAGAGCGCGCCGGTGGGACAGGCGTCCACGCAGGCGCGACAATGCAGGCAGTTGGGCGGCAGGCCCGCCGCCTCATCCGTCGGGCGGTCGTAAGTGTCGGCCGGCACATCGGTCAGCAGCAGCCCCAAAAACAGATAAGTCCCCAAACGCGGGTTCTGCAGCAGGTCGTTGCGGCCAATCTGCCCCAAGCCGGCCCGCACGGCCCAGGCTTTTTCCAAAATCGGGGCGGTATCGACAAAGCCGCGGCAACGGGCCTTTGGATGACGTTGGGTCAGATAGGCCGCCATTTGTTTGAGGAAACGCCGGATGACGCGGTGATAGTCTTCGCCTTGCGCGAAACCGGCGATGCGCGGATGATACGGATAAAGGTCGGGGCGGGGAAAATAGCTGAAGGCGCAGACGGCCACCGTGCGGACGCCGGGCAACAAATGTCCGGGCATGCAACGGGTTTCGGGCGAACGGGCCAGATAGGCCATCTCTCCTTGGGCGCCGGCGTTCAGATAGGCTTGCAGGTAAGGCCATTCGGCCGCCAGCGTGTCGGCGGCGGCCAAACCGACCCCGGCCGCCCCCAGGCCTAAGGCTTCGGCCTTGAAAGCGGCCGCGTTCAACAAGTGGGAATCCGCCATGTCACTCGAACAGCGAGGCCTGCGCGTCGCGGCTCAATCCCGGCACGCGCCCCAAATGTTTGTAAGCGGCCGAGGTCGCCTCCCGTCCGCGCGGCGTGCGCATGAGATAGCCCTCTTGTATCAGGAACGGTTCATAGACTTCTTCTATCGTGCCCGGGTCTTCTCCCACGGCCGTCGCAATCGTGTTCAGGCCGACGGGGCCGCCGCGGAACTTGTCCACGATAACCGACAGGATGCGGTTGTCCATTTCGTCCAACCCGTGTTTGTCCACGTTCAACGCCTGCAAGGCGTGCTGCACGATGGGCACGTCGATGACGCCGTCGCCCTTGATTTGGGCAAAGTCGCGCACGCGGCGCAACAGCAGGTTGGCGATACGGGGCGTGCCGCGGCTGCGCCGTGCGATTTCGGCGGCCGCGTTCTTTTCTATCGGCACGTCCAGAAGCTCGGCCGAGCGTTCGATGATGCCGCGCAGCGTGTCGGCGGGGTAGTAGGCCAAACGCGCGCTGATGCCGAAACGCGAGCGCAAGGGCGCGGTCAGCAGGCCGGAGCGGGTCGTCGCCCCGATGAGCGTAAACGGATTCAAGGTAATCTGTACGCTGCGGGCGTTGGGGCCGCTCTCAATTATGATGTCGATACGGTAATCCTCCATGGCCGAGTAGAGATATTCCTCCACAATCGGGCTCAGCCGATGGATTTCGTCGATAAACAGCACGTCGTTGGGCTGCAGGCTCGTCAGCAGGCCGGCCAGTTCGCCGGGCTTGTCCAGCACTGGGCCGGAGGTCGTCTTCATCTGTACGCCCAACTCGTTGGCGATGATATACGAAAGCGTCGTCTTGCCCAAGCCGGGAGGGCCGTGCAGCAGCACGTGGTCCAAGGCCTCCTGCCGCATCTTGGCGGCCATGACGAAGACCTTGAGGTTCTCCACGATGGCGTCCTGCCCTTGGAAACTGTCGAAAAGCGACGGCCTTAACGCTTTCTCGATTTCCTTGTCCGAGGGCGAGAGCCGTTCTTTTTCCGGGTCCAAATGTTCGTTCATGGTTTAGAAAAAGGATAAGTGCAAAGAAACGAAAAAAAATCTTATATTTGCAAGTCATATCATGGATTATTAAAACCCGAACGCATATGAAAAAAGTATTGGTCGAAATTTGTGTGGGAACCGCCTGCTATGTGATGGGCGCTTCCGAACTCATGCTGATAGAGGATTATCTGACGCCCGAACAGAAGGAACGCGTGGAGATAAAGGGCACGACCTGCCTGGATGTCTGTCAGCATCCGGAACACGGCAAGGCGCCTTTCGTGCGCATTGACGGACAGATCTATGACCGCGTGGACGTGCGCTTGTTGGTCGATTTGATTGTCAAACATATCGCGATGAACGAATAGGCGGAATCCGCCATTTTTGCAGAGGGGCGGCCCATGGCGTGCGGAACGTCGGGTCGGCATACGCTTTGCAAGGGAGGAAACTCGGATACGGCGGGTCGTGAGGCCGGCTGTGTTCATTGAATTTGAAAAAACAAACAACTATGGCATACAATCAGGCAATGATGATTCGACGGGACCTGTTGGCCCGTATGTGCAAACTCATTAAAGACGGCAACCTCAAGGAGGAAATCGACCGCATCCCCTTGATCATGCGGCCTCGTCACAGCAACGAAGTATCGCGCTGCTGCATCCACAAGGACCGGGCGGTCATCAAGTACCGGCTCATGGCGATTCTGGGCTTCGATGTCCGGGACGAGGAAGACGAATTGATTCCGCTTTCGCAATACGCCAAAATGGCGGAAGAACGGAAAGACTTTACCGATATCATGCTGACGGTGGTGGACGAGGCTTGCAGCTCCTGCGTCAAGTCCAACTATGTCGTGACCAATATGTGCCACGGCTGTATCGGTCATCCGTGTACGTTCGCTTGCCACAAGCAGGCCATCAGCGTTAACGAGAAGGCCAAAATCGACCCGTCCAAGTGCGTGAGCTGCGGCCTTTGTATGCAGGCCTGTCCGTTCAACGCCATCATCTACCAGGCGGTACCGTGCGAGGAATCCTGCCCGGTGGGTGCGATTTCCAAGGACGAATACGGGGTGGAACACATCGACGAAACGAAATGTATCTATTGCGGCCGTTGCCGTGAAGCCTGCCCTTACGGCGCCATCATGGAAAAGACGTATCTGGTGCAGATTTACGCCGCGTTGAAAGACCCGAAGAAAAAAGTCGTGGCCATGTTCGCGCCGGCTTTGGCGGGGCAGTTCCCCGCGCCGCTCGGCAAGATTATCTCGGCCATCCGTGGCGTCGGTTTCGACGAAGTGTGGGAAGTGGCCAAGGGGGCGAACATTACGACGGAAACCGAAGCGGCCGAATTTGAAGAACGCATGGAACAAGGCGAGCCGTTTATGACCACCTCCTGCTGCCACGCCTATACGGAGTTGACCAAAAAGCATCTGACGGAATTGGCGCCCTATGTGTCCACCACGCGTACGCCGGCGAGCTATACGGCCGAACTCATCAAGAAGGAACAGCCGGAATCCGTAACCGTATTCATCGCGCCTTGCGTTTCCAAACGTCACGAAGGTTTCTATGACCCGAACATCGACTATGTGATGTCGTTTGAGGAATTGGGTGCCATGATGGTGACGGCGGGCGTGGATGTGCTCGCGTGCGAGGAAAGCGCATACGATGGCGGTATCGACAACTCCGGCCGCGCGTTCCCGTACACGGGCGGTGTGTTGGATTCGGTCAAGAAATACGCCAAGCATCCCGAAAACATCCGTCCCTATATCGTGGACGGTATCGACAAGGCCGTCATCAAGAGCCTGAAGAACATCAAGAAGACGTGCGGCGGGCCCGATCAGCCCAACTTCATCGAATTCATGATGTGCAAGGGCGGTTGTGTAAACGGATGCAACGCTTTGGCGAATCCGCGGACGGCTACGCGTCAGATTCAGAACTTTATCGCGGAAGACGAGAAAAAGAAACAGGAGCAGGCCTAAGATGAGCGCGGATAAAATCAAGGTTTCCATTTGCCTGGGCAGTTCCTGCTTCGCGCGGGGCAGCCAAAAGAATCTGGAAATCATGCAGGCGTATTTCGCCGAGAAGCACCTGGACGATAAAATCGATTTCGCGGGGCATCTGTGTGAGGAAGTCTGCAAGCAGGGGCCGACGCTCAAGATAGGCGACAAGGTCTATTACGGCGTAACGGCCACGAATCTGCGCGCCATATTGGACGATAATTTCAAGGACCTGTAATCGGTTCCCAATCGACCGACTGGATGCAAGACCCCGACAAGGACCGTGCGAGACCGGACTTTGCCGGGGTTTTTGCTGAATGATAAAACGAAACGCGTATGAAAGAGAATGTAATATATACCGAGAAGAACAACTGTCAGGACTGCTATAAGTGTATCCGCGAATGCCCGGTCAAGTCTATACGGATGGAGGGCAACAGCGCGTCGGTCATCTTCGACACCTGCATTTATTGTGGCCGCTGCGTGCGGATATGTCCGGCCGACGCCAAGAAGTACCGCGACGATTTGAGCCGGGTTCAGTATTGGCTGTCTTCGGGCGAAAGGGTGGTGGCCTGCATCGCGCCGACCTTTGTCACGGATTTCGGTTACATGACGACCGACCAATTGGTCAAGGTACTGTATAAATTGGGTTTCGCGGCCGTTTCGGAGGTGGCCATCGGGGCCGATATCGTGGCGCGGGAAACGAACCGCTGGCTGGCCGAGCAACCGGACGGGGTTTATATATCGTCGGCCTGTCCTGCCGTGGTCAACTATATGCACATCTATATGCCGGAGGCCTTGAACCATTTGTCGCCGGTGGTGTCGCCCATGGTGGCGCACGCGCGCTTGTTGCGCAAAACGCTGTTCCCGACCGAAAAACTGGTGTTCATCGGGCCTTGCATCGCCAAGAAAGACGAACGCGACTATAACGAAGACGTGTTGGACGCCGCCGTAACGTTCCAAAACCTGAAACGTTGGTTTGACGAGGAAAAGGTGGAACTCTACCCGTTCGACCGCATCGAAGTGCCGGACGACTTCATCATCGGGCGGCCGGGTACGGGCGATATGTTCCCCGTGGACGGCGGTATGCTGGCCACGATGGCGGCCGATATGAAGGTGGCCGAAACCGATTATATGTGCTTTTCCGGTATGGAGCAGGTCATCGACATCTGCGGCGAGATTCCGCAGTGGAAAGAGAAAGGTAAACTGTTTCTCGAACTCATGGCTTGCAAGGGCGGTTGCATCAAGGGGCCGGCCATGATCAACCACGACGGCGTGGCGGCCAAGCGGCGCGCGATGATACAGATGCACGGCCAGTTGCAGAAATCGACCTTGCCCTACAAGCCGTTGTCGGAACCGGCCGACATGAACTGGATTAACCGGGAGTTTGTAAGGGATTACAAGGTAAAATGCCAGTATCCGGAGGAAGACATCGTGGAGGCGCTCCGTTCGTTGGGCAAACGCACCGTCAAGGATGAATACAACTGTACGGGTTGCGGCTACGACAGCTGCCGGGCCTTGGCCGAAGCCATGCTGAGCGGCAACGCGCACCGCGAGATGTGCGTGTCGTGTATGCGGCAGGAAGCGCAGGAAAAGGCGTCGGTGCTGTTGCAGAAGATGCCTTACGGCGTGGTGACGGTGGACGACCAGTTGAAGGTGGTGGAAGCCAACCGCAAGTTCGCCGAGATTATGGGCGACGAGCTCATGCAGGTCTATAAGGCCGTGCCGGGGCTGAAAGGCGTGGACATACGGCGCGTGTTGCCGTTCCATAACCTGTTTGAATCGCTGTTGCAGAGCGGGGGCGAGATGACCGAACACGACGTGCGCGAGGGCGACAATTTCTATCATCTGTCGTTGGTCACGATTCAGCAATACAAGATGGTTTGCGGTATCATCCAGAACCTGCGTGCGCCGGAGATGCAGTACGAACTGCTGACCGACCGCATCCGGGAGGTCATCAAGCAAAACGTGGAGTCGGTGCAACGCATCGCGTATCTGTTGGGCGAAAACGCCTCGTTTACCGAATCCATGCTCAACTCGTTGGTCGATAGCCGGGAAACGGCGCCGGTCGCCAAGCAAACGGAATAAGCGGGAAACGGTATGGAGAAGAAGGAAAAACTCTTTATAGAGATTGCGCATCACCACGAGAACAAGCACAACAAGCCGGTTTGCGGCGATACGTTCCTCTCGCGCAAGATAACGGACGACAACCGTTACGTGGCCGTGTTGTCCGATGGATTGGGCAGCGGTATCAAAGCCAACGTGCTGAGCACGATGACGGCTTCCATGGCGTTGAATTTCCGTCTGCGGCGCGAGCCGATTCTGCGTTCGGCCCTCAACATCATGAACGCCTTGCCCGTCGATTCGGCGCGCAACATCAGCTATGCGACGTTCACGATTGTGGATACGGATTTCGAGGGCACGACGGAAATCGTGGAGTTCGACGGGCCGGAATACCTGTTGTTCCGCGACGGGCAACAGGTGGAACCCGTCAAGGACGCCATCGGCATCGACCGCGAGGGCCAGCAGTTTACGGCTTACAGCGGCGATGTGGAGGCGATGCGGCGGCTGGGGGCCGAACCCGACAAGTTCCGGGTTATGTACTGCTCTCACTTAAGGCTGTGCAAGGGCGACCGCATCATCTTCTACAGCGACGGCGTCGTGCAGTCGGGCATGGGGGCTAAAGAGCATCCGTTCGGCTGGGGCGAGAAAGCCGTGCGCGCCTATGTGCAGGAACTCATACGGCAGAAGCCCGATATATCCGCCCGCGACCTGTCGCGCAAAATTGTTACCGCGGCCTTGCAGAAAGACGGCATGAAGTCGCGCGACGACATTACCTGCGCCGTGATTTACGCGCGTGACCCGCGGCAATTGCTCATCTGTTCCGGCCCGCCCTACGACGCCAAGAACGACAAGACGTTGGCGGCGGCCGTGGATAAATATGACGGCAAAAAGGTGGTGTGCGGCGGCACGACGTCCAAAATCCTGTCGCGGGAGTTGAACCGTGAAATCTCCGTCGATATCAAGAACATCCGGACGCGCGAATATCCGCCGGCCGCGACGATGCAGGGCGTGGACCTCGTGACCGAAGGCATCCTGACGTTGGGCATGGTGGCCGAAATGCTGGAGAAAGACAACCCGTTGGAAGAACATAAGTATTCGCCGGCCTGGGATTTGATACGGCTCATCATGGAGTCGGACATCATCGACCTGCTCATCGGCACGCGCATCAACGAGGCGCATCAAGACCCGTCTTTGCCCGTGGAGTTGGAAATCCGGCGCAACGTCGTCAAGCGGATTGCGGCCTTGCTGGAAGAGAAGTGGCTAAAAAAAGTCAATATCGCGTATCTGTAAGGCGCGGCGGAGGGTTTTATGGCGGCGGTGCAGTCATATATCAAAGGATTTACAACCTATCTTCGGCTTGAAAAGCATCTTTCCGAAGCCACCGTCGCGGCCTATACGCACGATGTGGCGCAGTTCGCCGCGTTTCTGCAGGGGGAGCGGCATACGCCCGTGTCGTGGGTAGCCGTGCGGCAGGCCGACATCGAACGTTTCCTGAAATATTTGTACGATATGAATCTGGCGGCGGTGACCCAGGCCCGTATGCTGAGCGGTTTGAAATCCTTTTTCGGCTATATGGTGGAGGAAGGGGAACTGACCGTTTCGCCGGCCGAACTCGTGGAGGCGCCCCAATGGCGGCGGCATTTGCCGGAAGTGCTGACGGTGGAGGAAATCGACCGTCTGATGCAGGTCATTGACATGAGCAAGGCGGAGGGGCGGCGCAACAAGGCGATTTTGGCCGTGCTGTACGCTTGCGGTTTGCGGGTCTCGGAATTGACGAACCTGCGCATATCCTGCCTGTTTCTCGACGACGGTTTCGTGCGCGTCATCGGCAAGGGCAACAAGGAACGGCTTGTGCCGATCGGGCAGGAGGCCATCCGTCTTGTGGAACATTATCTGCGTTACGACCGCAGCCAGTTGACGGTGAAATCGGGTTGCGAGGACATCGTTTTCCTGAACCGGCGCGGCGGACGCCTGAGCCGTGAGATGGTTTTCATGATGATACGGCAGACGGCCGGTCTGGCCGGTGTGACGAAGCCGGTAAGCCCGCACAGTTTCCGCCACAGCTTTGCGACGCACCTTGTGGAGGGCGGCGCCGACCTACGGGCCGTGCAGGAGATGCTGGGGCACGCGACGATTACGACGACCGAAATCTACACGCATTTGGACAAGCGTTATCTGCGTGAGACGATACAGCAGTTCCATCCGTTATCAAAATACAAGGTATGAACAAAATGAGCCGAAGCCTCCGTCAGTTGACGGCGGTATCTGTGTTTGGCCTCGTTGCGGCCTGGGGGCCGGGGCGTGCGGCCGAACGACCGGCGGATACGGCCGTTGACCGCTATTTGCAATTTTTGTACGCTTATATGCCGTTGTGCGACCAAGCGGACTACGACAGCGCGTTTCATGCGGCCAACGTGCGTTCGGCCTTGCAGACCAGGATGGAGATGCCGTGGGGCGGACGGGTGCCGGAGCGCGAATTCCGGCATTTTGTGTTGCCGCCGCGCGTCAATAACGAGCGGTTGGACAGCGCCCGTCAGGTGTTTTACCGCGCGTTGAAACCGCGCGTGCAATCGTTGTCCATGTATGAGGCTGTGTTGGAAGTCAATCATTGGTGTCACGAGAAGGCCGTCTATACGCCGTCCGACGCGCGGACATCCGCACCATTGGCCACGGTAAAGACGGCTTACGGGCGTTGTGGCGAGGAGTCGGTTTTGCTGGTGGCGGCCCTGCGGTCGGTCGGCATTCCCGCGCGTCAAGTATATACGCCGCGCTGGGCGCATACCGACGATAACCATGCCTGGGTGGAAGCTTGGGTGGACAGCACTTGGTATTTTCTGGGCGCGTGTGAACCGGAACCGGTGTTGAATCTGGCGTGGTTCAACGAACCGGCTTCACGCGGTATGCTCATGCACACGAAGGTGTTTGGCGATTACGACGGCCCGGAGGAAGTCATCGGACGGACGCCTTGTTATACGGAAATCAACGTTGTAGGGCAGTATGCGCCGGTAAGCCGGCTTAAGGTGCGGGTTACGGATACGGCCGGCCGTGCGGTTCCCGACGCCCGGGTCGAATTCAAACTCTATAATTATGCCGAGTTCTTTACGGTGGCGGCCTTCCGGACGGATGAAGACGGGGAAGCCGGTTTGACGGCCGGCCGTGGCGATATGCTCGTAGGGGCTTCGCAGGGGCATCGCTTCGGTTTCGTCAAGGCCTCTTTCGGACGTGACAGTCTGGTGACGGTGGTGTTGAACCACCGCATAGGCGATGCGTTCGACTTGGACTTGGATATGGAACCGCCCGTGGCCACGGCCCAAACGGTGGCGGTAAGCCCGGCGCAACGTGCGGAGAACGACCGGCGGTTGCTGGCGGAAGACGCGTTGCGCGACGCATACACAGCCACGTTCGTGACGGCGGAAGCGGCTTGGCATCGCTTGTCGTTTATAGCCGATACCGTACTTAGGCATCGTGCCGCCGTCTTGTTGGAACGCAGCCGAGGCAATCATGCGGTTTTGGCGGACTTTCTCGCCGGCGTGCCGGCAGAGGGTTTGGAAAGGGCCGTGGCCTTGCTGTCGGTGGTGTCGGACAAGGATTTGCGCGATATGGAACCGGCCGTGTTGCAAGACTGTTTTGTATATACGTATCCCCGCGCCGAGGGGCTCGATACGGCGGTGTGGCGGCATTATGTGTTGAACCCGCGGGTGCGCTATGAGCATCTGACGCCCTGCAAGCGGTTTTTTCAGGAAAATCTGCCCGATACGCTTCGGATGCGGATTATCGGCGACCCGGTTTGGTTCGCGGCCTATTGCATGACGCAAATCGACCTGCAATCCGACCGCAACCCGCAACGCGTGCCGGTATCGCCCATAGGCGTGTGGCGACATAAGACGGCCGATTGGGAATCGTTGCAAATCTTTTATGTATCGGTTTTACGGAGCCTGGGCATCCCGGCGCGTCTGCACGAGGTGACGGGCAAAATGCAGTATATGGATGTGACGGGCCGTTGGCGGGAAGTGGATTTCGACGACCGCATCGCCCAACACCCGGTGCAGGGCCGGTTGCGGCTTTCCTATGAAGGCGTCCGGCCCCAAGACCCCGTTTATTATACGCATTTCACGCTTTCGCGCTATAACGGAACGGCATTCGACCTGCTGACGTTCGACGAGAGCCGGGAAACGACGTGGCGGCGTTATTTCAAGGCGGGGCAAATGGTGGATACGGGCTACTATCTGTTATGTAGCGGTGGCCGATTGGCGCAGGGCGGCGTATTGGCGCACCTGCGGGCATTCAACGTGCCGGCCGGCGTGGAGGTGGAACAGCCGCTGGTCGTGCGGCAGGATGCGGACCGGGTGGGCGTTATCGGCCAATTCGATTCGGAGCGGAAATATGTGCCTTTACAGGCAGGGGCGACCGCTGGCGCGGCTTCGGCGCAGAGCGTCTTGCAGGCGGTGGGGCGCGGCTTTTACGTGTTGGCGGTGTTGGGCCCCGGCCAGGAGCCTACCGACCATGCGTTGCGGGATGTCAGTGCCGTGAAGGCCGAATTGGAAGCCATCGGTAGGCCGTTGTTGCTGTTGTGCCGGGACGAGGCCGAATGGAAGCGTTTTCAGGCCGGCAAATGGCGTAAACTGCCGGCTCAGACGCAATACGGTTTGGATGTGGACGGCGGAATCGAGGCCGAAATCCGCGCGAATCTGGATTTGGGCGCTTCGCAATTACCCATATGGATTGTGGCCGACACGTTCAACCGCGTCGTGTGGGTAAGCCACGGTTATACGATAGGTTTGGGCGAACAACTTATAAAAGTGCTGCAATCGCTTGCCGTACCTTCTCGGGATACGGCCCGTTAGCCACGCCCATTCCCAAGGCGTCGGCCGTTGCCGTCGGCGCGGGCATCGGTCGGGCGGCCGAGAAATGGAATTCACGGGCGCCGGTCATTTGGGCGATGCGGGCGATGTTGTTCGGCGAAACGCCGCCGCCCGGCATGATTTGCAAGCGGTGCGCGGCTTCTACACAGGCTTTGAGCAAGTCGGCGCCCTGTAGCGCGTCGGCGGCCTGTCCGGAGGTCAGCACGCGGTCCACGCCGGCTTCTTCCAAGGCCGGGATGCTTTCCAACGGGCGGCGGCAGAAGTCAAACGCGCGGTGAAACGTCAAGCTGCGGCTTGCATCCGTAGCCTGACGGCAACGGCGCACCCACTCCCAGTCAATGTCGCCCGCTTCGGTCAGCGCGCCGATGACGAGGCCGTCCGCGCCCAAGGCTTGCGCCTGTTCGATGTCGTACAGCATCTCTTCCTTTTCGGCCGCCGTATAATGGAAAAGGCCGCCCCGCGGTCGGATCAGCACGTGTACGCCCTTGGGCAAGCGGGTCTTGGCACGCTTTATAAAGCCGTGGGAGGGCGTCAGGCCGCCTTCGCCGGCCGTACAGAGTTCCACACGGTCGGCACCGGCCGCCATGGCCGCCTCGGCGATTTCCACACTGTAGGCGCAGACTTCTATCTTAAAATCGGTTCTTTGCATAGGGGTTGGGTTCGGTCGGATGCATTATCCGGATTTCCCGACAAACTTACGAATATTTTCGTTGATATTCTTTCTGATTTGATTAACTTTGTACCTTTCGTACAAAACGGGGAACAGGATGACGAAAGACGAACTCCGTCAACGGATGAGAACGTTGAAGAAAGAATACGGCGCCGAAGCGTTGGAGCGGATGTCCGAACCGATTATGGCGCAGGTGGCGGCGCACGCCTGGTTTCAGGCCGCGCGTACCGTCATGGTGTATCATGCGTTGAAAGACGAGGTGCGCACGCAGGATTTCATCGAGCGGTGGCATTTGGAAAAGGAAATCTGGCTGCCGGTCGTGGAGGGGGAGGATATCCGTCTCAAACGGTATGAAGGGGCAGCGCGTCTGCGGGACGGCGCGCTCCGGGTACAGGAACCGGATACCGACGAATATCAGGAAGATTACGCCAAAATAGACCTGGTCATCGTGCCGGGCGTGGCGTTCGATGCGGCGGGCTTTCGGCTCGGTCGCGGCAAGGGCTTTTACGACCGCTTCCTGCCCAAGGTCAAGGCGCCGAAAATGGGCGTCTGCTTTCCGTTCCAGTTTGTGGACGGGGTGCCGCACGATGCCTGGGACGTGCCGATGGACGCCGTTTTACATTAATTACGTATAATCAAACACACACGGATACGATGAGAAGACAATGGATGAAAATGGCCGTGGCCGCTTTCGGTTTGGCGGTTTTGGCGGCCGGATGCTGCGAAAAGGCATCGGTCAAAGTGGAAATCGAGGGCCTGCCGGACGGGCCCGTCTATGTGCATTATGCGCCGGTTTCGGATTTGTCGGCCATGACGGACGATACGTTGCAGGCCGTAAACGGGAAGCTCGCGTTCAGCCCGGTGATGGAAAATGAACCGATAGAAATCCGCTTGGAGCCGGCTTCGGACTTGCGGGCCAACCGCCGGGGCCGTCTTTCGGTGCCGCTGAGCCACCAAATCCGTTTTTGGATGCAGCCGGGCGAGCAAGTGCGTCTGCGCGGCGTTTACGAAGACGGTTATCTGAGCTATATGTTGCGCGGCACGCAGGATTTGGAGGCGCAGGCCGACTTGCGTGAAAGCATGGAGACCACGTTGCGCGATTACAGCCTGTTGGCCGGCCGGGTGGACAGCCTTTACGGTTTGGGCGTGGAGCATATAGACGAAGCCTATATGGACAGCCTCTATGCCGAATTGACGGCGCGTCTGGAACGTTTGCGCGAGGCCGAACGGCAATACATCCGTCTGCATCCGGGCAATCTGTTGGCGGGGCTTTACCTGTTGGAACAGCAGTCGGCCGATGCGTTTCTGGAATGCGAGGGCCTGTTGAAGGCGGAAGTGCGGGAAGGCTTGCTGAAAAACCGGCTCGACGAGGCCAAGGTATATTTCGAACGCCGCAAACAGCAGGAAGCCAATGCGGCCGCGCTGGTGCAGGACGCCATCGCGCCGGACTTCACGCTGACGGATATCCACGGCAAGCCGGTCACGCTGTCAAACTACGCCAAACGTTATGTCGTGCTGGATTTTTGGGGTACATGGTGCCCGTGGTGCATCAAGGGGATGCCGGAAATGAAGCGCTATTACGCCAAGTACCAGCGTAAGGCGACGTTCATCGGCATCGCGTGCCGTGACCGTTTGGACAAGGTGCGGTCGTTCGTCGAAAAGGAAGGCTTGCCGTGGGTTTCGGTCATGAACGGCGAGGGGAACGACGACATCGCGTTCCGCTATGGCGTGAGCGGTTATCCGACCAAGGTGATTCTCAAATCCGGTCTCAAAGTGGAACGGGTGTTCTTAGGGGAGGATCCGGAGTTTTACGAAACGCTGGATGCGTTGTTGAAATAAACGTCGGTCTGCAACGGACTGCAGACGGTAAGGCGGTACATCTGCCCCCGCCAATCCATCGGGCGGGAATAGAAATAGAGCGTGCGGGCTTCGTAAGAGGCCCGCACTTTTTTTAAGCGGGGCAGGCGGTTGGGTTCGGTTTCGTCTCCGTCGTCCAAGCCGTCGAACCGGAGCGTGTAGCGGGAAAGGCCTTGCCCAAGGCCGCAGCCGATATATTTGTATAGGCTTTCCTTGCAGGTCCAGAGCAGGATGAACGTCTGAGGCCGCGCCGCCGGCGGTTGGGCGGCGAGGAAGGCCTGTTCTTCGGGGCTGAAGAAGCGTTGCGACAGGGCTTCCCACCGGTGGCCGTCACCGCATTCGAGGTCGATGCCGACGGGCGCGTCACTGACGGCCAGGGCCGCGCCTGCGCCGCTGTGCGACAGGTTGAAGTGGAGCGGGAAGGCGTCGCCGAACGAGGGCTTGCCGTGGGGGCCGGTCTGCACGGGCGGCAAGACGCCGAGTCCGTAGGCGGCGTAGGCCGCTTCCAAATGCGCTTGCGCCCAAGCGTGTACCTCCGCCCGAAACGCATTGGGGCGCGGCCGCTTTGCGGGTGTTCCGTCAAAAAAACGAAGGGCTATATCAAGCGTCCGTTCGGGCAACATCGAGGTTCGTGTTTTGGAAATAGTCGAATACCAGTTTCGCCTTGGCCGCGCCGATAACCGCCGTCAGGTCGGCGAGCGGGGTGTTCCGTATTTGTTTGACCGACTTGAACCGTCGCAGCAACGTTTGCGCCGTTTCCGTGCCGATGCCTTTGATTTCGGTCAGTTCGGTCTTGACCACGCCTTTGACATGGCGTTTGCGGTAGTGCGTGATGCCGAAGCGGTGCGCCTCGTCGCGCAACAGCTGGATGTGTTTGAGCACCTCCGATTTCTTGTCAAGTAACAGCGGGTACGGGTCACCCACCTTGTAAAGTTCTTCCAGATTCTCGGCGATGCCAATCAGGAAAATGCGGCGTTCCAATCCCAAGCGGCACAGCACCTTGTAGGCGGAACTCAGCTGGCCTTTCCCGCCGTCCACAATCAAGAGCTGCGGCAACGGCTGATTCTCGCGTAGCAATCGGCTGTAACGCCGTTCGATGACTTCTTCCATCGAGGCGTAGTCGTCGGGGCCTTCCACCGTGCGGACGAGGAAATGCCGGTAATCCCGTTTGGAGAGTTTGCCGTTTTTGCTCACGGTCATGGCCGACACCGGATATTCGCCCAGCATATTCGAGTTGTCGAAGCATTCGATATGCGCGGGCGGCTCGCTCATGCCCAGCGTTTTTTGCATCTCGGCCAATAACCGCTTGCTATGTCGGTCGGGATCGACCAAATCCAGCCGTCGGCTTTTCTCCAAAATGAAATAGTCGATGTTGCGGGCAGAGAGGTCGAGCAGCTTCTTGCCGTCGCCGCCTTTCGGCACCGTTATTTTGAGGTCGGGCATATCCCATTCGGGTTCGAACGGCAAAAAGACCTCGGTGGCCGTGGAGGCGTAGCGGCGGCGGAAGTCCACGAGCACGCCTTGCCAAAGATCCTGCGGCGTTTCGTCCAGCTTCTTGCGGATTTCAACCGTATGCGCCTGCACCATCAGCCCGTCCACGATACGCATATAGTTGAAGTAGAGATAGTCGTCTTTCTCCTTGACCTGCAGGACATCCGCATCCGACAGCGTGTCGCTCACCACGGCCGAGCGGCTTTGGTATTGCTCCAACAGCTGCCATTTCTCCTTGTACTGTTGCGCCGTCTTGAAGTCCTGCCGCTGCGCCGCGTCGAGCATCTTCTCTTTCAGGCTTGAAAGCAACGGCTTGATATGGCCGCGCAACAGGTTCTTGATTTGGTCAATCTGTTCGTCGTAGGCCGCATGGCTCTGCAAGCCCTGACAGGGGCCCGCGCAGCGCTTCATCTGATATTGCAGGCAGAGTTTGACTTTGCCTGCGGCCACAACGCTGTCCGACAGCCGGTGCCGGCAGTTGCGGAGCGGAAACATATCGTGGATGAGGTCAAGTAGCGTGTGCATCATGCGCACCGAGGCGTAAGGGCCGAAATAGGTGCCTTGTCCGGGCAGATAGCGGCGGGTCGGAAACAAGCGCGGATACGGCTCATTCGTCAGGCACAGCCAAGGATACGTCTTGTCGTCCTTGAGCATGATGTTGTAGTGCGGCTGATGCTCCTTGATGAGGTTGTTCTCCAGCAGGAGTGCGTCGAACTCGGTATTGACGACGATGTATTCCAGTTTCGCGATGCGGCGCACCAAGGCCAGCACCTTGCCCGTCTGATCCTTGTTGAAATACGAATTGACGCGGCGTTTGAGGTTCTTGGCCTTGCCCACGTATATCAATTCCCCGTCGGCGGAGAAATACTGATACACGCCCGGAGAGTCGGGCAGCAGCGTCAGCGTCGTCTTGATATCGGCGGGCGGTGTGACAATCATGCGGACAGGGGGGATTTCCGTTTAGGCTTTCGGTTGACGGATATAGTGCGGCATTTCGAACGGAATGACAATCGAGAATTCGACCAAACCCTTGAACACGCCGTTTTCGTACCAGGGGGTTTGGTAAATCAGTTTCTTGACCCCGTTCTTCTCAATCGTGTAGGCGTTGGTCTGCGGCTCTTTCAGCATACCGGCCAGCTTGCTTTTGGCCGGCTCCGGATGGCAGTCCAGTACGTTTTTCCCGATGAGGCCCGGCATACCGGGTTTGAGGTTCACTTTTTCGGAAGCCTCGTTCATCTCAAGGATTTCGCCTTTTTCGTCACAAACGGTGATGGCAACGTTCAATTCATTGAATATCTTATCCATGATGGTATGTAAAATAGGGGTTCTTAGGGCATAAAGATACAATATTTCCCCCGATTTCGTAAATTTGCCGAAAGCATGGAAAGGGATGAAACCGAACGTAGGAAATAGGAAATGGATGGCCGTAGGGGCGTTGTGTTTAGGCATGATGTTCGTATGGAGTGCGTGTCGCCCGCGCGGGAACGCGGATTTGCGGGATTTTACGCGGGTGGTGTATGAACCGGCCTATGCCGTCGGCTTTGAGATTGTAGGCCGAGCGGACGGACAGAGCACGATATTGAAGACGAAACGGCCTTGGCAGGGCGCTGAGGGCGAGGAAACGGCCCTGTTCATCGCGCGCGGCGGCGAACCGACGCCCGCCGGCTTCAAAGGACAGACGGTGCGGGCCGGGGCGCGGCGCATCGTCTGTATGTCGTCGTCTTATGTGGCGATGCTGTCGGAACTGAAAGCCGTAAACCGTATCGTCGGCCTGTCGGGGCGTGCCTATATATCCAACGACAGCGTGGCCTTGCGGCGCGGGGCCATCGCCGAGGTGGGTTATGAGGGGAATATCGATTACGAGACGCTGGTGGCCGTGGCGCCGGATTTGGTACTGCTCTATGGCGTAAACGGTCTGAGTACGATGGAGGCCAAACTGCGGGAACTCGGTATCCCGTTTGTATATATGGGCGACTATTTGGAGGAGAACCCGCTCGGCAAGGCCGAATGGCTGGTGCCCGTGGCCGAAATCTTGGACGACCGGGCGGCGGGAGAAGCGTTGTTCGGCGCGTTGGTGCCGCGCTACGAAGCCATGAAAACCCGTGTGGACAGCGTGACCTACCGCCCCGCCGTCATGTTGAACGCGCCCTATGGCGACAGCTGGTTTATGCCGGCCGACGGCAGTTATGTCGTGCGGCTGATTCAGGACGCCGGCGGCCGTTATCTGTATGAACGCAACCACGGCACGCGCTCGGAGCCGGTCGATATGGAAACGGCGATGCGGCTGTTGGCCGAAGCCGATGTGTGGTGCAATGTGAACGGATTTGCGGATTTGGCCGAACTGCGGCGGCGTCTGCCGAATACGGCCGCCGTATCTTGCGTCCGTGCGGGGCGGGTGTATGCCGATGACCGGCGGTTGAACGCGGCCGGCGGCAACGACTATTGGGAGTCGGGCATCATGCATCCCGATGTCGTGTTGCGCGACTGGATTAAAATCCTGCATCCGGAACTCGAGCCGGAGGCTTTCGTATATTATCGTCCGTTGGAATAGAGGCCGCTGAGGCGGAGGCTGTCGCCGAATACTTTTTCCAGCAGGCCGCTTGCCGGCAGCTCGGCCGCCGGCCGGTGATGCAGTTGCCGGCCGTCTATGAGCGCGACGCTGTCGCAGAGCGCGAGCGCGATATCCAATTCGTGCGTCGAAAAGAAGATACACTTGTTTTGTTCGTGGGCCAATTGCGCCAACAGCCGCCCCAACTCGTAGCGGTTGGGCAGGTCAAGGAAGGAGGTGGGCTCGTCCAGCAGGATAATCGGTGTCTGTTGCGCGAGCGCGCGGGCAATCATGATGCGCTGGCATTCGCCGTCCGACATCTTGTCCATCGTGCGGTCGGCATAGGCGGCCATGCCGGTCATCGTCAGGGCTTCGTTCACGGCGGCTTCATCCTGCGCCTGCATCCGGCCAATCCAGTTCGTGTAGGGCGCACGTCCCAAGGCCACGACATCCTTGCAACGCAGGTTGGCGATGCGCACGCGCGCGGTGTTGACGAAGGCCACGGTGCGGGCGAGCCGTTCCGGCGTGATGTCCGACAGCGGCTGTCCGTTGAGCCGGATAAGGCCCTGTTGCGGCTTCTCCTGCCCGATGAGCGCGCGGAGCAACGTGGACTTGCCCGAACCGTTGCGTCCCAATAGCGCCGTCAGCGAGCCGGTCGGCAGGGAGGCCGAAACGTTGTCCAACAGGCGGCGTTGACCGTAACCCAAGCGGATGTTTTCGAGGCGAATCATGGTTCAGACGATGTTTTTATGACGGATGACGACCCAAATTACCATCGGGATGCCCAAAAGCGCCGTGATGCTGTTGATGGGCAACGTCAGCCCCTTGGAGATGATGTCGCAGAGCAACAGCACGACCGCCCCGCACAGGGCGGCGCCGGGAATCAGGATGCGGTGGTCGGCCTCGCGGAACAGCATACGCGCCACGTGCGGCACGGCCAGGCCGATAAAGCCGATGGGGCCGCAAAAAGCCGTCACGGTGCCGGCTAAAAAAACGGTCGAGAGGAAGATGAGGCGGCGCGAGCGGCGGACGTTCAGACCCATCGTGCGGGCGTAGTCTTCGCCAAGCAACAGCAGGTTGAGCGGCTTGACGGCGGCTACGGCCAGCCCGAGGCCGAGCAGCACGGCCGGAATCAGCAACCCCAGTTGCGGCACCGTCACGTCGCCGAGCGAGCCCATCGTCCAGATGACGAAACTCTTCAGCGCGTTTTCGTGGCTGAGGTATTGCAGGATTTGAACCACGGCGCCGATGCCCGACGAGAGCATCATGCCGAGGATGAGAATGACCATGATGTCTTTGACGCGGCGGCTGACGAGCGCGACGAGCGCCAACAGGAGGGCCGCGCCTATCCAGGCGGCGCCGGCCAATCCGAGCGTGGCCACGGCGGCGTGTGCCGTCAGGCCCAAGACCGGGGCGCCGAGAATGAACAGGGCCACGCCGAGGCTCGCACCGGAGCTGATGCCCAATACGTAGGGGCCGGCCAGCGGGTTGCGGAACAGTGTCTGCATCTGTAGGCCGCTGACTGACAAGGCCATGCCGGCCAACAGGGCCACCGCCGCCTTGATGAGACGGATATGGCGCACAATCAGCACCGTGCCGTCCGTCACCGTGTCGGCCTTGAACAGCGCCGCCCATACCTCCCGTATCGGTATCGCCACCGCGCCCACGGCCAAATCCGCCGTGAAAAGCAACAGCGTCAGCACCGCTAACGCGATGAAAATCCAAGTCGTCCGAGAGGGATGCGTGTCATTCATAACGTGCAAAAGTACGAAATTCTCCCCATCATTCATGCAATCGGTTCAGCAACCATGCCATATTTTGACCAAGGTTGCGCATGTTGGCCAAGCCCTCCTCGTCTTTCGACACGTCGCCGATTTCGCGGCCATACACCATATTCCAATAGGTGGAGCCCACCACCAGCATTTCTTTGTTGAGCATAAAATGGTTCATCGTATCGACGGTTGTCATGCCGCCAGCCCGCCGTACCGCGGCCACGGAGGCCCCCACTTTATGCCGCAACAATCCCGGATTGGTGGCGACGACCACGCCGCCGCGTTCCAAAAAGGCCTTCATTTTGGCCGATACATCCGCGGAATACACGGGTGAACCGAGTAGGATGCCGTCGGCCTCGGCCATGCGGCGGAAGATGTCGCAGAACGCATCCCCCGTGCACACGCAGTTGCCTTTGCCACGGCAGGCGAAACAAGCCTTGCACGGTTGAATGTCGGCCTCGGCCAGCTGGATAAGTTCGGTATCGATGCCGGCCTTATGCAATTCCTCAAAAACGGTTTTGATAAGGAGTGCCGTATTTCCGTCTTTGCGGGAACTCCCGTTGATGCCTACGACTTTCATCTGTTTACGCTTTGTAGTTCCGTTTGATTTCGTCAATCGACTTGCCGCCGATGCCGAAGTTCTCGTCGGGCAGTTCCTTGAGGGTGACGGTGAAGAACTGCGCGGGGATATGGGTTATCTCGGAAGCCGTTGCCGTAAGGCGTTCAATCAGTTCTTTCTTTTGTTCAGCGGTCAGTTTACCGCTTTCAATGGATATGTAAGGCATGATTTATTTCTTTTTGGGCTTGGGGAACGGGAGGTGTTCCCAAAGCGTTTCTATGACTTTCATCGCCTGACTGCGATTGTATATATCAAGAATATAGGCCTCTTTGGCGCCGGGATAGGGACAGCCGCATTCGGCGTCGGCCATCATATCGGCAATGCAGGGCAACTTCTTGACATACGCCAGGTTGTCGCAGGCCGTAATGACGCATTTCTCATTCAGATAGATGACATAATCCCCCATCATTTTGCGACTGCGGACATCGCCGAGCGGTGCAAGCGTATTGCATATATCCTCAATGAAATCAGTTGAACAAGCCATAATGATTCTTTTTTAAGGCATGATAATCTTGTTGGGTCATCAGGTAAAAATGTTCGGTCCGCGTATCGCCGAGGGGCGACACGATGTCGCGGTTGGTGTGATGAAATTTGAAACCGCATTTCTCGCAGACACGCTTCGATTTGAGGTTTCCTTCATAATAGCCGCACCATACCGCGTCAAGGCCTAAGGTTTGGAAGCCTCTTGACAGCAGAGCCCTTACCGCCTCGGGAATCAGGCCCTGTCCCCAATAGGGTTTGCCGATCCAATAGCCGATTTCCGCTTCGCCCTGCTTCATATCCGCGGTGTGCAGGCTGTTGGAGAATAGGATGCCGCAACTGCCGACCGGTTCTTCGGTCTCTTTCAAAACCACCGCGTACGTTTCGGGGGCCGAAAAGACGGTGCGGATGATTTCGAGACTGTTTGCTATTGAGGTATGTGGCGGCCAGCCGGCAATGGGGCCTATGTCCGGATCGCTCGCGTATCGATAAAGGGCCGCCGCGTCGGATTCTAACCACGGACGTAGCAATAGGCGTTCCGTTTCCATTATCCTATCATATGTTTCAAGGCGTCGTCGCGGAACAGGGTAGGCGTAAATGCTACAATCTGATAATCCGCAATGCCATGGATGTGAAACGGATCTTGCGCGATGATGGTGTCAACAACGGCACGGCTTTCGGCCTGCATCATGATGACACCGCCAGTGCGCGGCGTTTGTGGGCCGGAAGCGATAAAGTCCCCTGCGGCGTAATGTACGGATAGGAAGTCACGATGCGCCTGAAGGAAGCGGTCCACTTCTTCTAGCGGCTTTTTGTAGGTTAGAATGGCTATGAACATATCTGGCGTATGGTTTATCTCTTTTTTTTGTTATTTCACGGCGCGGAATACCGCCATGCTTTCGACGGTGGTCAGTTCCACCTGCCGGTACATCCGTTCGAGGCGGGCCTTCAGGCTGGCGGCCGTTTCGAACGGCGGCGTGCAATAGCCCATCGGCGTGTAAACCCGCTTGATGAAGAAGTCGGTGCGCCGGTTTTCTTTCATCACGGCGAAGCAACCGCAGAGAACGCCGCCGGGTTTCAAGACGCGGAACGTCTCGCGGTAGGCGGCCTCCTTGTCGGGGAAAGCGTGGAAGCCGTTGAGCGACAACACCGTGTCGAAACTTGCGTCCTCAAACGTCAGGTTCCCCACGTCGCCCTGAACGAAATCGATATTGGGAATCCGTAGTCTGCTTGCCAAACGTTGCGCCCGCGCCATCATGTCCGGCGAATAGTCCAGACACGTGATGTCCGCCTTGCCGAGCGTTTGGTACAACGGCATCGTGATGATGCCCGTACCCACGGGCACTTCCAAAAGCCGGCCGGCAAAGTCGGCGGGGATGGCGGAAAGCGCTAGTTCCTGATAGCGGCGGGTCTTTTCCCGGTTCAGGTTCCAGACGGCCAGGCTCACGATGCGCCCGATAAAGGTCGAGCACGTAATCATGCCGTCGTAAAACGTCGCGTCGCCGCCCATATGCCGGTAGGCGTTCCGAATTTCAGTCGGTCTGTCCATAGAAAAGATGTTTATTGGAGGTGGTCGCGTTGTTGGACGATCTCGATGGCTTCTTTCCCAGTCATGTTCTCAATGTCGAGACGGAGTATGGCCACATGGGGAAGATGTTTGGCAATCTCGGCCTCGGGGTCAAGGCCGGGCGCATACTTTTCGCATAGCAGCAACAGGCCCATCCTGATTTCTTTTGGATCGGAAACCCGGTGCATGCGTCCCTTTACGATGACACTCCGGAAATACGAGGTAAATTCTTCCGGAATGATGCTATCTTGGCCGACCACGCAGAACGCGCAACGCGGATTTACGCGCAGGCAGTCGATTTTATGCCCTTCTACCGCACTGTGGAAATAGATGTGTTGACCGTTGTTATATACATAATTCAGGGGCACCCCGTAGGGCGTGCCGTCGGTATCCACCAACGACAGAATCCCGTTAGAACCCTTGCTTAGAATATCCTTGGCATCCGCCTCGGAAAGCAGTTGTTTGAAACGTCGCATCCTTCTCTCCATCATCTTGAAACGTGAAGTCCGTACTGTCGTTTGCATTCGTGTGAATGAAACGACATACAAATTTAGCGAAAAAAATTTGCAACCCGGTTGCAAAAGTGGGAAAGGGGGCGCCGCGGAACGTCCCGCCGCATGGAAAAAATCGTTATATTTGCAGTATCACAAACAGAAAATCACAAAATCAGGAAACTATGGAAACAAAAACACTCGCATTGGATTTTACGTATGCGTTGCAGGCGGGACAGGCCGTGCAGCAGGTCATGCAGGGCGCGCCCGCGTGCCCGGACTGCAAGCAGTTGGCCGATGAATTGCGCCAGGCCTGGCATACGTTGCAGGGCCGTCAAGGGGCGGGCAACGATTTCTTGGGCTGGCTCGACACGCCTAAGCAGACCGCCGAGGCGGAACTGCAGGCCATGCAGCGGCGGGCGGCCGAATTGCGCGCCAAGTCGCAGGCCTTCGTCTGCATCGGCATCGGTGGCTCGTATCTAGGCGCCAAGGCCATCATCGAGGCCTTGAAGCCGGCCTTGTCGCTCTCTATGCCCGGCGGCCCCGAAATCCTGTATGCCGGCCATCAGCTGAGCGAGGACTATATGCACGAGTTGCTGACCTATCTCGACGGCAAGGATTACAGTATCTGCATCATCTCCAAATCGGGCACGACGACCGAGCCCGCCATCGCGTTCCGCTTGTTGCGGGCGCATTTGGAAAAGAAATACGGCAAGGAGGAAGCCCGCACGCGTATCGTGGCCATTACCGACGCGCGCAAGGGGGCGATGCGGCAGTTGGCCGACCGCGAGGGCTATACGACCTACGTCGTGCCCGACAACGTGGGTGGCCGCTTTTCGGTGCTGACGCCGGTGGGGCTGTTCCCGTTGGCTGTGGCGGGTGTCGATATCGTGGCCCTGGTACGGGGCGCGGCCGCCGAAGCCGAGGCCGTGGTCGCCGCCGGCGATGACTTTCAACGCAATCTGAGCCTGCAATACGCCTACTACCGCCAGTGGTGCTACCGGCACGGCTTGGGCATCGAATTGCTCGTCAATTACGACCCGCGTCTGATATACATGGCCGAGTGGTGGAAACAGCTCTATGGCGAGAGCGAGGGCAAGGAGGGCAAGGGTCTGTTCCCGGCTTCCGTCTCGTTTACGACCGACCTGCATTCGATGGGGCAGTATATCCAGCAGGGGCCGCGTATGCTCTGCGAAACCGTGCTCTCGTTGGCGCAGGGGCGGAACAAGGTCGAGATTCCGACCGATGCCGAAAACGCCGACGGCATGAACTTTGTGGCCGGCCGCCGCTTGTCGTATGTAAACGCCAAGGCCGAGGAAGCCACGTGTACGGCGCATAGCGCGGAAGGCGGCGTGCCGGTGGCGCGCGTCGTGCTGCCGGCGTTGGATGAAGCCGTGTTGGGGCGTCTGATTTATTTCTTTGAGACGGCCTGTGCGCTGAGCGGCTATTCGATGCACGTCAATCCGTTCGACCAGCCGGGCGTGGAAGCCTACAAGAAGCAGATGTTCAAATTGTTGGGAAAATAATCAACCGAAGCGGCTTAAATCCAAAGCAAACCGCCGCCGTCTATGAGAGGGCCTTGGGACAGTTCGATGGTCTCAAGGCCTTTTTTTTCGGCTAAGGCGCGCAGGGCTTGCGCCGTTTCGGAGCCGAGGTGTTTGAGCGCGCCGGTCCAAAAGAGGTGCCGCCCGTCCGTGCCGGCGCAGCCGCCGATAAAGCCGTAGGGAAAGCCGTGCAGCAGGACGGGCGCGGGATTTACCCACAGGCCGCTATGGCCGGCGGCGCGCAGTGCCTTTTCGATGCCGCGGTCGGAGGTCACGAAATCCGTCCCAATCCAGAGCAGGTTGCAACGCACGTAGCCTTGTTTGACCGTAACCCATTGGCGGGAAGCCCGCCGGGCCGCCTCCGCCAGATAGGGGTCTGTCTGCGCGCCGCCCACGCAGACGGCTTCGGAGAAGCCGAGGTTGTAGCGGGCGGAGGCGGGGTAGGCGTCGCCGACCGGGGTTTGGCCCGGCACGATCGGGCGGCGCGTGAATCGCCGCAGGCTCTCCGTCCAGCGTGCCGGCAGGTTGGGGGCCACGACGATTTCGTGCGGCAGCGGGCAGACGAAGATATCGGGATGGCCGGACACGGCCCCGTAAACCAAGCCCTCCGTCTCAAACGGCAGCACCTCGTCGTATTCGGCCAGGGCGTAGAGCCGTTCGGCCCCCAGTCGTTTGTCGGCTAAAAACATAAGGCACTTCGGTATTGACGGCCGGTCAAAGCGGGCTCGGCATAAATCGACACTTTGCGGAAGCGGGTCTCCAGATAGCGTTTGTTCTCGCCGTGATGCCCGTTGGCCACATTGACCTGATTGGGCGATACCCATAGTTTGAGGCGCGGGCGGCCCTGTCGCGCGGGGAAGGCCGCTGGCCTTGCGCCCGCCGCTTCGCCGAAGTCCGCCTGATGCCAGATGCGCGCCCAAATCGCGCTTTCGGCCAGGGCGCGGAAGGCCGGATGGAACGGCCCCGCCACGAGGCCCGCGCCGGCGGCCAGTTCCTCCGACGGGTGCAGCCCCACGCGCAGAATCCGCACGTCGGCGGCCTCAAACAGCGGGATGAGTTCGGCGCACCAGTCCACGGCCTCTTCCAAGGTCAGCGGCCGGTAGGCGCCGGCGCGGTATTGTTCCGCCAACAGCGTCTTTTCCATGACGAGCGTCGGGTAGATGCGGGTTTCGGTCGCGCCCAGGTCGATGAAGCGGCGGGCGGTCTCCATGCTGCGGGCGAGGCTGTCGCCCGGCAGGCCTATCATCATTTGCAGGCCAAGCCGCAGGCCGGCGTCCAGTATGCGGGCCGAAGCCGTCTCCACGTCCGCCCGCCGGTGGCCGCGCCGTACCGTTTCTAAAATGTCGTCGTGCAGGCTCTGCGCGCCGAGTTCAATCGTTTGGACGCCGTAGCGCTTATACACCGGCAGCAGGGCCGCGTCTATGCCGTCGGGACGGGTCGAGAAACGGATGGCGGTAACGCGTGGATCGGTTTTCAGATAGCGGGCGGCCCGTTCTAGATACAGTTCCTGCAGTTCGACGGGCAGGGCCGTGAACGTGCCGCCGAAAAAGGCGATTTCGGCCTGTCGGTCCGCGCCGAGCGTAGCGAGGTGCCGCTCCACGATACGGTCGATGTGTTCGGGCGGCGGGGCTTGCGTTACGCCCGTAATGGCCGCCTGATTGCAGTAACTGCAGGCGTACCGGCAACCCAATTGCGGAATGAAGACGGGAATGCGGCAGAAGGAACGGCTCATAAGTGTTGCCCCATGGCTATTTGACCACGGTAATCGTGCCGTTGAGTTCGTTTGTGAAACGGTCGAACGTCTCCTTGTAATAAAAGACGTAAACGCCCGGATGTACCCATTCGCCTTTGAATTTGCCGTCCCAACCCACGTTCAGGTCACGGGTCTCGAACACGCGCAGGCCGTTGCGGTTGAAGATGGCGAAATAATACGATTTGGAGGGCTCTATGATGCCGATGGGCTTGTATTCGCGGCTGATGCCGTCGAGTTTGAAGCCGGTCGGGAAATGCACTTTCAGATTATTGTTGACCTGCAGGTGCTTGTAAATCCGGGTCGAACAACCGGCGCCGTGCCGTCCGATGTAGAGGTCGGCGTAGATATCCATGCTCTGTTTGGGGTAGAAAGATATCGTATCGGCTTGCTCCCGGTTGAACCAAACCATGCTGTCGGCGTTCGTGTAGGCAATCCATACCAAGACTTCCTCGCCGAGGTTCAGTGTGTCGTCCGACGCCGCGATTTCGCCCTGCGGCCGTTCCACCGCCTTGATTTCCCATTGGCGCACGCCCCGGCATCCGAAACGGTCGGTTACCCGCACCTGCAGGATGATGTCGTCCTGAACGTCGTTGACATGATAGACGGGGTCGGTCGAACCGTCGCCCCACAGGATGTCGCGGGCGCCGACAAGTTCGATGACCGTATTGTTGCCGACGCAGACGGCCGAGTCGCCCGTAATCGTGACGTCGGGTTCGGTCAGCACCTCCACATGGGCGGTGTCGGTCGTGTAGCAGCGGTTCTTGTAGCCGTATTCCTTAATCGGATATTGTGAGAAATACACGCGGTAGTCGGTCGAGACCAACGGGCGGTCGTTGATGAACTGCGTCGTGCCGGTCGTGCTCCAGTCCCAATAGCGGCCCGCGCTGCCGCCCACGTTGCCCGCCACGCCCACCGTGGCTTCATCGCCGCGGCAAATCGTATCGTGCTGCATCGTGTAACCCGTCGGGGCGTCGGTCACGTATAGCGTCATCGTGTCCGAACCTACCGGACGGTTGTTGTCGTACAGCATGAACCAAATGCGGATGTTGTTGGACGAGGGGGAGAATACGATACGGGTTTGGTTGGAATCGGTTACGAATTTTTGGCCATTGTAGAACCAGTCGCAGCGGAGGTGGCTGATGGGGTCGTAGTCGTCATAAACGGCTTCCAGCGAGACGGAGTCGCCGTAGCAAATCACGTTGGCGTCGTAGTCCAGCCAAATGGTTTTCGGCAATTCCGCCGCATCGGTCGTCGCTTCCGTAGGCGCCTCCACCGTCAATACGGGCAGGAACTGCGTCTGGGCGAATCCGAGGCCGCCGGCACAACCGGCGATAAACAGACCGACCGTCAGCCAAAACCGTATGAAGCGTTGCGGAAACATCGGGCTCTACAAATAATTTATAGGTTCTGCATCAAATGGGGTTGCAGGCGCTCTTCCACCATCGCCTTCGTGATGGCAAACGTGGCGGGCGGCGTCTGTCGGGAAGGCAGTTCAAACATCAGGTCTTCCATCACCTTTTCCATCAACGCCCTTAGGCCGCGTGCGCCGAGTTTGTATTCCACCGTCGTTTGGGCAAGGAAATCCAAGGCTTCCGGTTCAAAGGCGAGCGTTACGCCGTCCATGGCCAGCAACTGCGTGTATTGTTTGGTCAAGGCGTTCTTGGGTTCGGTCAGGATACGCCTTAAATCTTCTTCTTTCAGCGGGTTGAGGTGCGAGAGCACCGGAAAACGGCCCACGACTTCGGGAATCAGCCCGAAACGTTTCAAGTCCTGCGGCGCCACGTAGTCGAGCAGGTTGTTGCGGTCAACTTGCTGGAGGTCGCGGTTCTTGTAGCCGATGGCCGCCGTGCGGAGGCGGGAGGCGATATGCTGTTCGATGCCGTCGAACGCGCCGCCGGCGATGAACAGGATATGGCGTGTGTCTACGGCGATGAATTCCTGGTCGGGGTGTTTGCGGCCGCCTTTGGGCGGTACGTTGACCGTGGTGCCTTCCAGCAGTTTGAGCAAGGCCTGCTGTACGCCTTCGCCGGACACGTCGCGCGTAATCGACGGGTTGGCCGACTTGCGCGCTATTTTGTCGATTTCGTCAATGAAGATGATGCCCCGTTGCGCCGCCGCCACGTTGTAGTCGGCCGCCTGCAACAGGCGCGTCAGGATGCTCTCCACGTCTTCGCCCACATAGCCGGCTTCGGTCAAGACCGTGGCGTCGGCGATGCAGAACGGCACGTCCAACAGGCGGGCGATCGTGCGGGCCAACAGCGTTTTGCCCGTGCCGGTCTCGCCGAGCAGGATGATGTTCGACTTGTCGATTTCCACATCGTCGGCCTTCTTGTCCATGAGGTAGTTGAGCCGCTTGTAGTGGTTGTAGACCGCCACAGAGAGCGTTTTCTTGGCCGCGTCTTGCCCGATGACGTACAGGTCTAGGAACGCCTTGATTTCCGACGGCGTCTTGAGCGCCAGTTTCTCAACGGGCGCGTGGTTTCGCTTGCCTTTGCCGCTGATGGCCTCTTCCTGTTGCTTGAACAGCAGATGCACCTCTTGGGCGCAGTGTGTGCAGAGCCGTGCGCCGTCGTGGCCGAGGGCGAAGGTCTCCGTTTCCGAAAGCGGGCGGTTGCAGAACGAACAGCGTTCTTTACCCTTGTTTTTGTGGTTCGTATCGGACATGGTTCGTATAAAGAAGCATGCAAAGGTAGTAAATTATTATTATAAATGTTATATTTGCAACTTGATAAAAACCGATTGAACAAATCCAAAACAGAAATAATATGAGTTTCAGAATTGTGGTCTTGGCCAAACAGGTGCCCGATACCCGCAATGTGGGGAAGGACGCGATGAAGGCGGACGGCACGATTAACCGCGCGGCGCTTCCGGCTATTTTCAATCCGGAGGACTTGAACGCGCTGGAGATGGCTATCCAAATGAAAGAGAAGATAAAAGACGCTGAGGTGCTGGTGCTGACGATGGGCCCGTCCCGTGCGTCGGAAATCATCCGCGAGGCCATGTACCGCGGCGCTGACGGCGGTTATTTGGTCAGCGACATGAAGTTCGCGGGGGCGGATACGCTGGCCACGTCCTATACGTTGAGCATGGCGTTGAAAAAACTGCAACCGTTCCAAATCCTGATTTCGGGGCGTCAGGCCATCGACGGCGATACGGCGCAGGTGGGCCCGCAGACGGCCGAAAAACTGAATATGCCGCAGATTACGTATGCCGAAGAACTCATCGACATTACGGAAAAGGACGTCACGGTAAAACGTCGTCTGGAACGCGGTGTGGAAACGGTCAAGTCTCCCTTGCCCTGTCTTGTGACGGTACACGGTTCGGCCCAGGAATGCCGTCCGCGTCATGCCGTCCGCGTCATGAAGTACAAGAACGCGGCCACGCCGAGCGAGGCGCAGCAGCGCGGTTCCGACTATACGGAAGTCTTGAACAACCGTCCCTATCTGCAAATCGGCGAATGGACGGCGGCGGATTTGGACGCGGAACCGGAACGATTGGGCTTGTCCGGCTCGCCGACCAAGGTGAAGAAAGTTGACAACGTGGTGCTGGCGCACAAGGAAGCCACGGTCATGACGGCTTCCGACGAGGCGATTGACACGTTGATTCAGGAATTGATGGCGACCCACGTTATCGGATAGGGTCTCGAACATAGAAAAATTGAAGATTATGAGTAACGTTTTTGTTTACTGCGAAATAACGGAAGAAAAGACGGTGGCGGAAGTCAGCCTGGAGCTGCTTTCGAAAGGGCGCAAGCTGGCCGACCGTCTGAATTTGCAATTGGAAGCCGTGGTCTTGGGGCATGGCGTGCAGAATCTGGAGGCGAAACTGTATCCCTATGGCGTGGATGTCATTCATTACGCCGACGACGCGCGTCTGTTCCCTTATACGACCCTGCCGCATATGGCCATCATCGTGGGCTTGTTCAACGATTTGAAACCGGATATCGCGCTGTTCGGCGCCACCTCCGTAGGCCGTGACTTGGCCCCGCGCGTTTCTTCGGCCCTGCGTTGCGGCTTGACGGCCGACTGCACGAGCCTTGAAATCGGCGACCACACCGACGCCAAGAGCGGCAAGGAATACAAAGACCTGCTGTATCAAATCCGTCCGGCCTTCGGCGGCAACATCATCGCCACGATCGTGAACCCCGAAACCCGTCCGCAGATGGCGACGGTGCGCGAGGGCGTCATGAAACAGGAAATCTACAAGGCCGACTACAAAGGCGTGTTGAAGCCGATAGACGTGGCGCGCTATACGAAGCCCGCCGATTTCGTCTGCCAGATTATCGACCGTCAGATCGAGGCGCAGAAAGTCAACATCAAGG
The DNA here is from genome assembly GCA_964442435.1 of uncultured Bacteroidaceae bacterium. Classification (GTDB taxonomy): domain Bacteria; phylum Bacteroidota; class Bacteroidia; order Bacteroidales; family P3; genus CAMXAS01. The sequence continues at coordinate 141,347 of CAYTZG010000002.1, forward strand.
GCGCGCAAATCATTGTGGCCGGCGGCTACGGCGTGGGTTCGAAAGAGAACTTCCGCCTGCTGTTCGAACTGGCCGAAACGATAGGCGGCGAAGTAGGGGCTACGCGTGCGGCCGTGGACGGCGGTTTTATCGAACACGAACGTCAGATCGGTCAAACCGGGGTAACGGTACGCCCGAAACTCTATATCGCGTGCGGTATCTCCGGCGCGGTGCAGCACAGAGCCGGTATGGACCAGTCGGCCAAAATCATCAGCATCAATACGGACCCGAACGCGCCCATCAACGCGATTGCCGACTACGTTATCGTGGGGAGCGTGCAGGACGTGTTGCCTAAAATGATTCAATATTATAAAGCCCGTTCGAAATAGTCGGAACCGGCGGTTGGTACAAAACACTTAAAAAGGAAGACCATGAATTTTTACAGCGATAACGAAGCCCTGGCGTTTCACCTGCATCATCCGAACATGCAGAAATGCGTGGATATGAAGGAACGCCAATATAAGGAAAAAGACCAATACGATTACGCGCCGCGCGATTTCGAAGACGCGATGGACAACTACGACAAGGTGATGGAAATCATCGGCGATATCTCCGCCAATGTGTTGGCGGCCAATGCCGAGGACGTTGACCATCAGGGCCCTTCCGTAGAGAACTACCGCGTGCGTTATGCCGACGGTACGCGCATGAACCATGAGAAACTGACGCAGGCCGGCGTTTACGGCATCGCGTTGCCGCGGGCTTACGGCGGTTTGAACTTCTCGATGGTGCCTTACGTGATGGCGGCCGAAATCGTGTCGCGGGCCGATGCGGGTTTCGCCAACATCTGGGGCTTGCAGGACTGCGCCGAGACGATTTACGAATTCGCCTCCGAAGAAATCAAGCGCGAGTTCCTGCCGCGCATCCATCAGGGCGCGACCTGTTCGATGGACTTGACCGAACCCGACGCGGGCAGCGACCTGCAGGCGGTTCAGCTCAAGGCTACCTACGACGCGGGCAAGCAGATGTGGATGCTCAACGGCGTTAAGCGTTTCATCACGAACGGCGACGCCGAGATAAAATTGGTGTTGGCGCGTTCGGAAGAAGGGACGCGCGACGGCCGCGGGCTTTCGTATTTCGTGCACGACAAGGCTTGGGGTGGTGTCAAGGTGCGCCGCATCGAAAACAAGATGGGCATCAAGGGTTCGCCCACCTGCGAGCTCGTGTTCGAGAACGCGCCGGCCAAATTGATCGGTGACCGCAAGATGGGCTTGATCAAATACGTGATGACGTTGATGAACGGCGCCCGTCTGGGGGTTGGCGCCCAGTCGGTGGGCCTGTCGGAAGCGGCTTACCGCGAAGCCTTCAAGTATGCGTGCGAACGCGAACAGTTCGGTCAGGCGATTATCAAGTTCCCGGCCGTTTATGAAATGCTGGCCATGATGCGCGCCAAGACCGACGCCACGCGGACGTTGCTGTACGAGACCTCACGTCAGGTGGACGTTTCCAAGTCGTATGCGGCCATGATGAACGAAGGCGAGAAACTGACGCCGGAACAGCGTGCCGACATGAAACTTTCGCAGCGCAACGCCGATATGCTGACGCCGATTCTTAAAATGTTTTCGAGTGAATACGCGAACCAGAACGCCTATGATGCCGTTCAGGTACACGGCGGTACCGGTTTCATGAAGGATTTTCCGGTGGAACGCCTCTATCGTGACGCCCGCATCCTGACGATATACGAAGGTACGTCGCAGTTGCAGGTCGTGGCGGCCATCCGTCACGTGCTCAACGGCAATCTGGGCAAGTATATCGAAGAGCTGGCCGCGCAGCCCGTCAAGGCCGACTTCGCGCATCTGACCACCCAGCTCAAGGCCATGACCGAAACCTTGGCCGCGGCGGTGGAACAGGTCAAGGGCATGGGTTCGGACGAACTCATCGACTTCCATGCGCGCCGTCTCGTGGAAATGGGCGGCCATATCGTCATGGGCTATCTGCTCGTGCAGGACGCCGACCGCAACGAAATGTTCCGCAAATCGGCCGAAATCTACATTCAGTTCGGTCGTTGCGAGGTGGAGAAACACGCGGCCTATATCCGCACGTTCGTTCCGGAAAACATCGATATGTATAAATAAGCGGCCGAGCGGTCGTAAAAAAAAGCGGCTCCCGTATGGGGGCCGCTTTTTTCATGTCCGGACTTCCGGCCGGCGGGGCGAACCGCCGCGATTACATACTTTCGGGCGCTTCGATGCCCAGCAGGTGCAGGCCTTTTTTGAGGATGAAGCCCGTGTGTTGCGCCAACGCCAGACGGAAGCGTTTCTGCGCTTCGTTTTCCTCGCGCAGGATGGGCGTGTCTTGGTAGAAACCGTTGAATTCCTTGGCCAAATCGAACAGGTAGTTCGCGATGATGGCCGGGCTGAACTGGTCGGCCGCCTGGCAAACCGTGTCGCGATAGGCCAGCAGGCGCTGAATCAGCTGGCTCTCTTTGTCAGACAGCGTCACGTCGGCCGGGTTGAAGGCGAACAGCGTTTCCTGCGCCGGGGCGGGCGTGCCGGTCGTGGCGCGGAACTTGCGGCCGAGCGAGCGGATGCGCGCGTGCGTGTATTGGATGAAAGGCCCTGTATTGCCGTTGAAGTCGATGGACTCCTTGGGGTTGAACAGCATATTCTTGACCGGGTCCACTTTAAGCAGGAAGTATTTGAGCGCACCCAACGACAGCGTGCGGTAAAGCGCGCGCGCTTCCGCTTCGGGCAGCTGGGCCGACTTGCCGAGCGTTTCGGTCGTCTCGCGGGCCGTGCTTTCCATCTTGTCCATCAGGTCGTCGGCGTCCACCACCGTACCTTCGCGCGATTTCATCTTGCCCTCCGGCAGTTCCACCATGCCGTAGGAGAGGTGGACGATTTTGTCGCCCCAGGCGTAGCCGAGTTTCTTCAGTACCCGTTTCAGCACGTCGAAGTGGTAGTTCTGTTCGTTGCCGACCACGTAAATCAGCCGGTCGGCCTGCCATTCCTCGTTGCGCAACGTGGCGGTACCCAAGTCCTGTGTCATATATACCGATGTGCCGTCCTTGCGCAACAGCAGTTTTTCGTCCAAGCCTTCGTCGCGCAGGTCGGCCCACACCGAGCCGTCTTCCTTGCGTATCAGCACGCCGTCGGCCAAACCTTTCTGTACGATGGCCTTGCCCGACAGATAGGTCTGCGATTCGTAATAGGTCTTGTCGAAGTTTACGCCCAAACGGTCGTAGGTCTGTTGGAAGCCCTCGTAAACCCAACCGTTCATCATGTTCCAAAGGTCAAGCGTTTCCTTGTCGCCGGCTTCCCAAAGCCGCAGCATTTCCCGCGCCTGCAACATCAGCGGCGCCTTGTTTTCGGCTTCGTCTTTCTCTATTTTTTCCGCCTCCATGATGGCCTTGGTCTGTTCCGACAGTTTCTGACTGAACACGACGTAGTATTTGCCCACGAGGTGGTCGCCCTTCATGCCGGAGGAAGCCGGCGTTTCGCCGTCCGAAAACAGTTTCCAGGCGAGCATGGATTTGCAGATATGGATGCCGCGGTCGTTGACCAGATTGACTTTCTTGACGTTTTTGCCGGCGCTTTTCAGTATTTCGGAAACCGACCAACCCAGCAGGTTGTTGCGGATATGGCCGAGGTGCAGCGGCTTGTTCGTGTTGGGCGACGAATATTCGATGACGATGGGATGACCGTCGGGCGTCGGCGCGTCGTCGGGGCATACCGGCCTTGTGAATTCGGCCTGCCGTTCCGCGTCAAACGCTTCCACCCAATGGCCGGAGCGTAGGCTCAGGTTCAGAAAACCTTTGACCACGTTGAATTTCTCCACGAGCGGACAGTCCGCGCACAGGGCTTCGCCTATGGCCTTGGCCGTGTCTTCCGGGCTTTTGCGCGCCGCCTTGACAAACGGAAAGACCACGAGCGTGAGGTCGCCTTCGAATTCGCGTTTGGTCTTTTGGAAAGAAATCGATTCGGGCTTGGTTTCCAACGAAAACAAGCGGTTCGTGATGTCCGCCACGGCGGTACTCAGGGTCTGTTCGATAGATGCCATAATGCTGATTATTCTCCCCACAAAAGTAGCGAAAATTCACGATATTTTGCAGATAAAATCGTATCTTTGCGGCTATCGCCGCCAAGATACG
>CAYTZG010000002.1:145572-154748 GCA_964442435.1 uncultured Bacteroidaceae bacterium
GCGGTGCAGATCATCACGATTCATCGTCCCGAAGCCCTCAACGCCTTGAACGGCGAATTGCTTTCCGAACTGGATGCCGCCTTTACCGAAGCGGCCTGTGAATCCGAAACCCGCGTCATCGTGCTTACGGGTGAGGGCAAGTCGTTTGTGGCCGGTGCCGACATCGCCGAGATGGCCGGTATGGACGCCGCGGCCGGCAAGGCTTTCGGCGAAATGGGCAGCGAAGTGTTCCGCCGCATCGAATTGCTCAACAAGCCCGTGATTGCGGCCGTCAACGGCTTCGCGCTCGGGGGCGGTTGCGAGTTGGCCATGGCCTGTGACATCCGTATCGCCTCGTCCAAGGCCAAATTCGGTCAGCCGGAAGTGGGTTTGGGCATCACGCCCGGTTTTTCGGGCACGCAGCGTCTGAGCCGTCTTGTCGGCTTGGGCAAGGCCAAGGAAATGATTTTTACGGGCGACCCGATGACGGCCGCCGATGCGTTGGCTTGCGGGCTCGTCAATGCCGTTTGCGAACCCGAAGCCTTGTTGGATACGGCCGTGGCCATGGCGGAGAAAATCGCGGCCAAGGCGCCGGTGGCCGTAAGCTACGCCAAGGAGGCGATACAGAAGGGCTACGATGTGGATATGGACAGCGGCATCGCGTTGGAAGCCAATTTGTTCGGTCTCTGCTTCGCGACGGAGGATCAAAAGGAGGGGATGCGGGCGTTTTTGGACAAACGGCCGGCGACGTTCAACGGCCGTTAGGCGTTGCGTCGGATGTCCCGATAAGGCAATAAACGGAGAAAATAATCATTAAAAACAACAGCAATATGAAAATCTGTGTGGTAGGAACCGGCACGATGGGACATGGCATCGTACAGGCCATGGCGCAGTCCGGTATGGAAGTGTATATGAAAGGCCGTTCGCAGGCCTCTCTCGACAAAGCCGTCAAGATTGTAGAGAAATCCTTGTCCAAACTCGTTGAAAAGGGCAAGATGGAAGAGGCGAAGAAAAACGAGATTTTGGGACATATCAAGCCGGTGTTGACCTATGACGCCGTGCGCGACGCCGATTTGTTCATCGAAGCCATTTCGGAAGACATGGCCGTCAAGAAAACCATTTTCGCCGAGTTGGCCGGCTTCTGCAAGGAAGACGCGATTCTGGCGTCCAATACGTCCTCGCTCTCCATTACCGAGCTGGCGGCGTCGGTGGCGAATCCGCAGCGGGTTATCGGGATGCACTTCTTCAATCCCGTGCCGATGATGAAGCTGGTGGAAATCATCAAAGGCCAGCTTACGGCGCAGAACGTGCACGACACGGTGACGGAACTGGCCAAGCAGATGGGCAAGACGCCGGTTTCGGTCAACGAGGCGCCGGGTTTCGTCGTAAACCGTATTTTGATTCCGCTCGTAAACGAAGGCATCGGCATTTTGGCCGACGGTGTGGCTTCGCGCGATGAAATCGACGCGGCCATGCAGATGGGCGCCAACCACCCGATGGGCCCGTTGGCCTTGGGCGACCTGATTGGGCTTGACGTTTGCCTGGCCATCATGGAAGTGCTGCACGCCGAGTTCGGCGAGGACAAATACCGTCCGCATCCGCTGTTGCGTAAGATGGTACGGGCCGGTCTCCTGGGCCGTAAAACCGGACGTGGATTTTACGATTACAGCAAATAAGCCTTATAAGTATATATGTCTGAGATTAGGAACATAGCCATTATCGCACACGTTGACCACGGCAAGACGACCTTGGTTGACCGTATGCTGTATCAGGCCAATCTGTTTAGGGACAATCAGGAAAAACAGGATTTGATTCTTGACAACAACGATTTGGAACGCGAGCGCGGCATCACGATTTTGGCCAAGAACGTTTCGGTTCGTTACAAAGACGTCAAGATCAACATCATCGATACGCCGGGTCACGCCGACTTCGGCGGTGAGGTGGAGCGCGTGCTCAACATGGCCGACGGCGTGCTGCTCGTCGTGGATGCGTTTGAAGGCCCGATGCCGCAGACGCGCTTCGTGTTGCAGAAAGCCTTGGATTTGCACCTCAAACCGATTGTAGTCATCAACAAGGTGGACAAGCCCAACTGCGAACCGGAATTGACGCAGGAAAAAGTATTCGACCTCATGTTCACGTTGGGGGCGGACGAAGACCAGTTGGATTTCCCGACGGCTTTCGGCTCGTCCAAACAGGGCTGGATGGGGCCGGACTGGAAGACGCCGACGCAGGACATCACGTATCTGCTCGATTTAATCGTCAAGCATATTCCGGCGCCCAAACCGCCGGTGGGCAATACGCAGCTCATGATTACATCCTTGGATTATTCGTCCTATATAGGCCGTATCGCCGTAGGACGTCTGCACCGCGGCACGTTGCAGGCGGGGCAGAACGTTACGCTCATCAAGCGCGACGGCACGACCCAAAAGGAAAAAATCAAGGAACTCTATGTGTTTGAGGGCTTGGGCAAGGAAAAAGTCAAGACGCCCGTGGAAGCCGGTGAAATCTGCGCCATCATGGGGCTGGAGAATTTCGATATCGGCGATACCGTGGCCGATTTCGACGCGCCCGAGGCCTTGGCGCCGATTGCCGTGGATGAGCCCACGATGAGTATGTTGTTTACCATCAACAACTCGCCTTTCTTCGGACGGGAGGGTAAGTTCGTGACGTCCCGTCACCTGCGCGACCGTCTGTTCAAGGAATTGGAGAAGAACTTGGCCTTGCGTGTGGAAGAGACCGCTTCGCCCGACGCCCTGCTCGTGTACGGGCGCGGCATCCTGCATCTTTCGGTGCTCATCGAGACGATGCGGCGCGAGGGCTACGAGTTGCAGGTAGGGCAGCCCAAGGTCATCCTTAAGGAAATTGACGGCAAGCAGTGCGAGCCGGTGGAAGAACTGACGGTGGTGGTGCCGGAGAACTTTTCGGGCAAGGTCATCGAACTCGTGACGCAACGCAAGGGCGAAATCGTCAGCATCGAGACGCGGGCCGACCGGGCGCATCTGGAATTTACGATTCCGTCGCGCGGTTTGATAGGCTTGCGCAACAACGTGCTTACGGCCACGGAAGGCGAGGCCGTTATGGCGCACCGCCTCAAGGGCTTTGAGCCGTGGAAGGGCGAGATGGGCTTGCGCAATGCGGGCGCGCTCATCGCGATGGAAACCGGCAACGCGTTCCCGTATGCGATAGACAAGTTGCAGGACCGCGGCACGTTCTTCATCGACGCGAACGAGGAGGTGTATGCGGGGCAGGTCATTGGCGAGCACATCCGTCAGGACGACCTCGTCATCAACGTCTGCAAGAGCAAGAAACTGACCAATATGCGGGCTTCCGGCGCCGACGACGCCGTGCGGCTCGTGCCGCCGCGCAAGATGTCGTTGGAGGAATATATGGAATATATCGGTGCCGACGAATATCTGGAAGTGACGCCCCAAAGTCTGCGTCTGCGCAAAATCATTCTGGACGAAAACGAACGGAAACGTCAGGAGAAACGGGCGGCGTCCGCCGGTTGACGGTAGGTTGAACCCCGTTATCCTTTGACGGATTTGTGGAAGCGGCGTTCGCGTATGGCGGGCGCCGCTTCTTTTTTAGGCCGTCGGCTCAAACGGCTTTACAGATAGTATTGCTGAGCCGCTTCGTTGTCCGATTTATAGACCGGAATGACCGGCGCGTCGGGCTTGGCCGGCCGCAACGGCTTGAACCGTTCCTGCAATCTCTCGAATACGACGAACAGCACCGGCACCACGAAAATCTGACAGATCATGCCGACGAACATACCGCCCACGGCGCCCGCGCCAATCGTGCGGTTGCCGTTGGAGCCGACGCCGGTTGAGAACACGAGCGGCAACAGGCCGAATATCAAGGCCAGCGAGGTCATCAGAATGGGGCGCAGACGCGCGGTGGCGCCCGCTACGGCCGCCCCCGCGATGCTCAACCCCTGTTGGCGGCGTTGCAACGCGAATTCGATAATCAGAATGGCGTTCTTGGCCAACAGCCCGATGAGCATGATGAGCGAAATCTGTAGGTATATATTATTGTTCAGGCCGAGCATCCGCACGAAGACAAACGAACCCGCCAAGCCGAACGGCAGCGACAGGATGACCGAAAGCGGCAGGATATAACTCTCGTATTGGATGCAGAGCAACAGATAGACGAATACAAGGCAGAGCGTCAGGATGAGCCCCACCGTATTGCCGGCTTCCTGCTCGTTGCGCGTGATGCCCGAAAATTCGAAGCCGTAGCCCGTGGGCAGGGCGGAGGCGGCCGTTTCCTCAATGGCGCGGATGGCGTCGCCGGAGCTGTAGCCCTCGGCCGGCATCCCGTTTACGGCAATGGACGTAAAGAGGTTGAAGCGGTTGATGTTTTCGGGGCCATATACGCGTTCCACCTTCAGAAACTGGTCGATGGGCGCCATGCCTTTGGCCGTCCGCACAAAGACCTTTTTCGTGGCTTCGGGGTCGGTCGTCATCGTCGGGTCACCCTGCAACATAACGCGGTACAGCTTGCTGAAACGGTTGAAATTGGACACGTATTGCCCGCCGAAGTAAGCCTGCATCACCGATAGCACGTCCGACGGCCCGATGCCGGCCTGCTTGCATTTGTGCACATCCACATCCACCATGTATTGCGGAAAGTGCGGGCTGAACGACGTGCGCGCGAACGCGATTTCGGGCCGTTTGCCCAATTCGTCGATAAAGTGCATCGCCACATTGTAGAAGTCCTCAATCTCGCCGCCGCGTTTGTCCTGCAAACTGAACTCAAACCCGTTCGTCGCGCTGAAACCCGAAATCATGGGCGGTGAGAAAATCATGATTTGCGCCTCGTGCACTTGCTCTTTCAAAAGCTTGTTCAGGTCGGCCGTCACGCGGCTGAGCGGATAATCGCGCCGTTCGTCCCAGTGTTTGAGGTTGAGCGTGAAGTTGCCGTAGCAGCTGCCGTTGCCGGAGATAAAGCCGAAGCCCGTCAGTTTGGAACGCGACTTGATGGCCGGATGCGTGGCGATGAGGCTGTCGATGCGGTTCATCACCAAGTCGGTCTGATAGAGCGTCGTGGCCGGCGGCAGGTTTACGCCCACGAACATCACGCCGTTGTCTTCGTTGGGCACGAGGCCTTTGGGCGTGTGGCGCATGAGCAGGAACAGCGTGGCGATGAAGACCGCCACCAGCCCGAACGAAAGCCACGGGTGGCGGATAAAGCGGTTGACCGCCTTTTTATAATGTAGCGTCGTGGCTTCGAACAGCCGGTTGAAGCCGCCGTGGAAATAGTCGATGACGCGGCGCTGTTCCACGGGCTTTGGGGCGTGCGGCTTGAGCAATAGCGCGCAGAGGGCGGGCGAGAGCGTCAGCGCGTTGACGGCCGACAGCAGGATGGCCACGGCTAGCGTGATGCCGAACTGCGTATAGAAAATGCCCGACGTGCCGCCGATAAACGTTACCGGAATAAAGACCGAGGCCATGACCAGCGTGATGGAGACAATCGCGCCCGAAATCTCGTGCATGGCGTCGATGGTGGCCACCTGCGCCGAAGCGTAGTTTTGGTCTAATTTGGCGTGTACGGCTTCCACCACCACGATGGCGTCGTCCACGACAATCGCGATGGCGAGCACCAAGGCGAAGAGCGTAAGCAGGTTGATGGAGAAACCGAACAACTGCAGGAAGAAGAACGTGCCGATGATGGCCACCGGTACGGCGATGGCCGGAATCAACGTGGAGCGGAAGTCCTGCAAAAACAGATAGACCACGAGGAATACGAGCAGGAACGCTTCTATGAGCGTGCGCAAAACCTTGTGGATGGAGGCGTAGAGAAAGTCGTTGGCGTTCTGCATCTCGGCATAGGCCATGCCTTGCGGGAACTCTTCGGCGGCCTTGACGATAACGGCCTGCACGTCTTTGATAACCTGCGTGGCGTTGGAGCCCGGCATCTGGTAAATGGCCACGGTCGCGCCCGGATGTCCCATGCCGCCGCTGATGATGTTGGACGAAAGCGCGCCCATTTCCACCCGCGCCACGTCGCCGAGTTTGAGTTCCTCGCCGCTGGGCTTTACGGCCAGCACGATGTTCTCGTAGTCAATCGGGTTGGGCAGACGGCCCTTGTAACGCAATATATACTGAAACGCCTGCTCCGAGTTCTCGCCGAATTTGCCGGGCGCGGCCTCTATGTTCTGTTGCGCCAAGGCCGCCGTGATGTCGGACGGCATGAGTTGGTATTGCGCCATCGCGTCCGGCCGTAGCCAAATGCGCATCGCGTAGTCGTGCGAACCGAAGGCCGAGGCGTCGCCCACGCCCTTGACGCGCATGATTTGCGGCACGACGTTTATTTTAAGGTAGTTCTCGATAAACGTCTCGTCGTAGCGGTCGTCGGGGCTGTAGGTTGTGAACATGAGCAACGTGCTCGTCTGCCGCTTGCGCGTCGTTACGCCCACGCGCACCACTTCGGCCGGCAACAGGTTCGTGGCCTTGGCCACGCGGTTCTGCACGTTCACGGCCGCCATATCGGGGTCGGTGCCCTGGCGGAAATAAACCGTGATTTGCGCGCTGCCGTCGTTCGTGGCCTTGGAAACCATGTAGTTCATGTCTTCCACGCCGTTGATGGCGTCTTCCAAGGGCGTGATGACGCTGTTGAGAATCGTGCGGGCGTCCGCGCCGGTATAGGTTGTGGAAACGCTGATGGTGGGCGGCGCGATGTTGGGGTATTGCTCGATGGGCAATGACACCAGGCCGATGAGGCCCAGGATGACAATGAGTATGGAGATGACGGTGGATAGAACCGGCCGTTTGATAAAGATATCTACGTTCATGGTTTAGCGGGTGAGCGTGTCTGTAATCGGGCTGATCAATTGGTCTTCTTTAAGGAAGGCCGCGCCCTCGGTCACGATTTGTTCGCCGCTCCTTAGGCCGTCCAGCACGACGAAGCTCAAGCCGTCGTTGAGCGGATGCACCTCGATGGCCCGCGACTTGACGCGCCCCGTGGCCGTATCGACGACATAGACGAAGCGTCGGTTCTGAATCTCGAACGTGGCGCTTTGCGGTATCACGAAAACGGAATCCACGGTATAGGGAATCAGAATCGTGCCCGTGTAGCCGCTTCGGAGGCTGTATTCGGGATTGGGGAAATTGGCGCGGGCGCGGAGGGCGCCGGTGTTGGCGTCCACGCTGCCGCTTATGGTAATGAGTTGGCCTTCGTGCGGATACAGGTTGCCGTCCGACAGCCGCAGGCGCAACGGCGGCATTTGGGCCACCATATTGTGGAGGGAACCGTATTGGCGCGACAGGGCGAGCGCCTGGCGTTCGCTCATCGAAAAATAAATCCGCATGATGCTGATTTGGGTCACCTGCGTCAGGGGCTTTTCCGAATTGGGCCCAATCAGGTTGCCCGGGCTCATCGAAATAACGCCCACAATGCCGTCAACCGGGCTGGTGACGCGCGTGTAGGCGAATTCCTGTTCGGCATTGGCGAGTTGCGCCTGCGCCTGTGCCAATTGCGATTCCTTGACCTTGACGTCGTTGCGTGCCAACTGCAGGTCGTAGTCGCTGATGATGTTGCGTTTGTGTAGCTCTTCCTTGGTGTTCAACGTCAGTTGGGACGTCTCCAACTGGGCGGCCGCCACTTGGATATTGGCTTCGGCCACGTTCATGGCGGCCTTGATTTGCACGTCCTCCAGCGTGAACAGCAGTTGCCCTTCCTTGACGAAGTCCCCCTCGTTGATATGTTGCTTTTCGATGAAGGCCGTGATTTTGGGGCGGATGGCGATGTTCTTGTTGCCGACGATGATGCAGCTGTGGGACTCGGTCAGCGTGCGGCTTTCGGGATAGACGGTCTGGACGGTTCTTTGCACCGGATGGTCATCGTTGGCCGTTGTACGGTTTTTACAGGATAAGAAAAGGCAGGGAAGCAGGAATAGTCCTGTATATATAAAGTAGTGATGTGCAGAAAAGCGCATATTCAGCGGTTTTGTACGCACTTCGCGGGTGCGCGATATTAAAAAAAAAGCCGGCGAAACCGTCGGCGGAAGTTGTCCTACTAGGGGTCGAACCTAGACTCTTCAGATCCAGAATCTGACGTGTTGCCAATTACACCATAGGACAAGCACAAAGTTTTCGTTTCCCGAAAACGGGGGCAAAGATAAAACAAAAAAGCGTAAAAAAAAAGCGGACGGCGGGATATTGGCAAATATTATATAGTAGGGGCGGAAATAAAAGGGACGGAACGTGTGAAGGATGTCTAAAAACGCCAAAAAGACATATTTTGTTATCAAAAGGCGACATTTTGTCTTGATTTTTGGGCGGCTGGCCATCCTTTTGTTTGTGGCACGGGAGTTGTTCAAGGGTAAAGCGTGCCGCAAACCGCGGCATCCCGCTTGCGGGTAAACATGAAAACAAAAACAGGAGGACAAAATCATGATGTTACTTAAAAGAAACGAAAACTGGTTGCCCGGTATGTTGGCGAGTATGTTTGACAACGACCTGATGCCCAAAATGCAGTTGACCACGCCCGCCATCAATATCAAGGAAACCGAAGAAGCTTACGAATTGGAACTGGCGATGCCCGGCATGGGGCGCGAGGATTTCCGGTTGCGGTTGGATGACCAGGGTTGCCTGATGGTCAGCGTGGAGAAGCGCGAGGCGTCGGAGGAGCGTCAGCCGGAAGGCCAATTGCAAGAAAAAGAGGAGGCTAAGGCCGATGAAGCGGCGGCCGACTTGAAGCCGGTGCGCTATCTGCGGCGCGAATTTGCCTACACCAAATTTCAGAAGAACTTTATAGTGCCTGAAAATGTGGACAAAAGCAAGATTTCGGCCAAGGTCGATAACGGTATCCTTACCGTTGAGATGCCCAAAATGAGCGAGGAAGACCGGCGGAAAAACGACCGGACCATCGAAATCCACTAAAAAGTGGCGGACGGCGAAAATTTTTAGCACGCTGTCAATGAACGGGGTACGTAAAAGTGCCCCGTTTTTTTGTCTTTTTTTTGAAAAAAATCATGGAAAAAGTTTGCAGATAAAAAAAAGAGTCGTATCTTTGCACTCCTTTTTCGCCGGAACCACTGGTTCAGACGAGGGGAACAAAGTTCATTGACATTTTGTAAACCAAGCAATAGCGAAAATAATCGCTATAAGTTTGAAGGTAAGATTAATTTTTACCCGTTAAGATTTATAGAGAGGAACATCTTGCAGAGACAGTGAGAGCGCCTCGTAGGCCGATGG
>CAYTZG010000003.1:0-9974 GCA_964442435.1 uncultured Bacteroidaceae bacterium
TAAAAAAAGAATACAAAAACCATAACAAGCCTGTTAGTGCTTTTGAAAACTTTTTTGCGAAAATTTGGATTTGCGAAAACCCAAAACTTATCAAGACATACGAACAGTTTACAAACATTGTAAAGTGTTGTTTCATATGATATTTTAGGAATTTATGAACCTATGTTGAAAAAGGTTCGGGTTCATAAAATTTTCAAAAAACAGCATTCACCGGTCGTGTAAAAAGCAGGGGAATCCGGCGGAAAAAACAGGTGGATGAGGTTCAAAAAAAATGAAAAAGACGACCGTCGTACCGTCATTCACATTCCAGTTGGATTTAATCAACCGTTTATGAACAACGATTGAACAAACTATGAACAAAAGTTGTTTGTGAGCCTTGAAATACCTATATTTGTAAACTTTAGTTCAAAATCATAGAAAACAAAAACATTAGCGTTATGTTTGACAAAAAGACAGTGATAGCGATCGGTTGCGACCACGCCGGTTTCGCTATGAAGAAGTATTTGGTGGACGTATTGGGTGAACAAGGCTACGTCTTCAAGGATTTCGGTACGTTCAGCGATGCGAGCGTCGATTATCCGGATTTCGCGCATCAGGTGGCCGGCAGCATTGCCACGGGCGACTACAAACTCGGCATCCTCGTATGCGGTTCGGGCAACGGCGTGTCAATGACGGCCAACAAGCACCGCGGCATCCGTTGCGCCCTTTGCTGGAACGAAGACTTAGCGGGCCTGGCGCGTCAGCACAACGACGCCAACATCATGGCTTTGCCAGGTCGTTTCATTTCTTGCGAATTGGCGGAAAAGATGGTGAAACGCTTTTTGGATACACCGTTCGAGGGCGGCCGTCACCAGCTGAGAGTAGAGAAAATAGACCTGTAGGACAGGATTTTAGATGAGCGAACTCAAAGACCATTACCGACGTTTTTACGAACGCGGCGTCAATGCGGTCAAGAACAAGGCGGACTATTCGGTTTACGAATCGGTGGGGGAGTACTATGAAAAACTCGTCGCCAACGCGCCTTCCTATTATACCCGTTTTGACATGGCCAAGAAGCGTGCGGCATTCTATAAATACAAGGGTATCAAGAATCTGCACGATAATCTGATTGAGTTCGAAGGAAGGTTCACGGCCGGCGGCGGCAAGGTGATTTATGCCGAAAACGCCGCCGGTGCGTTGAATGAAATCGCGTTTATCCTCTCGCAACACACGCGCAAGCAGTTGTTGCTGTCCTCCGAGCCCATTCTGGACGAGATAGGGCTTGAATCGTACCTCAGCGAGAAAGGGCAGGACTACACGATGTTGTCGCTGCACCGTCTCTTCGCGCCGGTTCATCCGGAAACGTCCGAAAACATCAACAAAGGTCTGATTAAGGAACTGCAAGCCGAGAAATTCAGCGGCAACACGGTCAACGTGTTGGATCTCTATAAGAAACAGTCGCTGAACAAGGCTTACGACGATTCCATTTCCATTATGGCGGCCGACAGCCTCGTGGCCGACATCGGGGGCGTCGTGTTTTTGGATCAGACCGGCGAATTGGCCATACAGAACAGTTTCAGCAAGATACAAATCGTGGTGGCCGGCATCGACCGCCTCATTTCTTCGGTTACGGAGCTGGAATTGCTCAACGCCTTGAAATCCACGCATCGCTACGGCGATTATCTGCCTTGGAACCAAACGATTGTGATGGGGCCCAAGCAGGAAGGCGAAATCGACGGGCCGGAAGAGATGTATGTGATATGGGTGGACAACGGCCGTAGCAAAATCATGGGTTACAAGGACCAGCGCACGATATTGAACTGCATCCGTTGCGGCGCGTGCGAGGCCCTGTGCCCGGTCTTCAAGTTCGTGAAGTCTACGGACGGCCATGAAAACCACGATAATCCCCTAGCTTGCGTGGCCTTGCCGATAGAGCGCGGCTTTGACAAATACGCTTATCTGAGCTTTGCCTGTACGATGTGCGGCAAGTGTCAGGAAGTGTGTCCGGTACGAATCCCGTTGCCGGAACTCATCCTGTTCAACCGGCGGGAGGCCGTCAGCAGGGGCAACGGCTTCGGCCTGAACAAATCGCAGGTCAAGACGTTGAAGAAGATGTTTTTGAAACGTAAGGCCATGGAATCGTCTTACAACAAGTTCATATTGAAGGCCAGCGGCATCAAGAAGGAATTCGGCGCGCAGCGGGTCTTTCCGGATTTCAGTCAGAAGAGTTTCCACGTGTTGTGGTCGGAAGCGGCCGGTATATATACCTCACAGAATAAGTAATTCGATTATGGATATCAATTTAGTTCGGAAAGAGATAGCGGATATTTTAAACCAACCGCTTCCTTTTCCGGAAAAGGAAATCTGTGCCCGTCTGTTGGGCTTTTTGGATTTGACGACCTTGGAGGGAACCGACACGCAGGCGCGGGTGCGTGACCTTTGCGCGAAGGCCTTGCGCTACAAGACGGGCGGCGTCTGCGTCTATCCGTATTATGCGGGTTTGGTGGCCGAAACGTTGAAGGGCAGCGGCATCCGGACGGCCTGTGTCGTGGGCGGTTTCCCGGCGTCCCAACTCCCGTTGGAATTGAAGCTGGCCGAGGCCCGCTACGTGCTGGAACAGGGCGCGGACGAGATGGATATGGTGTTGGCGCAGGGGGCGTTCATAGAGGGCGACAGCCGCCGGGCCGGCGCGGAAATCAAGGCCATGAAGGCCGTTTGCGGAGACAAGCATCTGAAAGTGATTTTGGAGACCGGCGCCCTGCCGGATTTGGACGCGGTGGCGGCGGCCGCCCGCCTGGCCATCGAAAACGGCGCCGACTTCATCAAGACCTCCACGGGCAAAATCGCGGTGTCGGCCACGTTGGAGGCGTTCTACGTCATGCTGCGCGTTATAAAGGAATACCGTGCGCAGGGCGGACGCCGCATCGGCATCAAGCCGGCCGGCGGCATCTCGACGGTGGAGGCCGTGTTGCCTTACTTCCACCTGCTCTACGCCGTCTTGGGCGAGGATTGGCTCCGCCCCGACCTGTTCCGCATCGGCGCGAGCCGCCTGGCCGACGCCTTGGCGAAAGGGGCGGGCTTGGCGTAGCGCATGCCGCGCCGGCCGGCCGACAGGCAACGGGCATCGGAGGCGGATGGTTCGGAGGAACCAATAAAAAAAGCGGTTGGATACGTCCAACCGCTTTTTTCGTAGGGTCACCCGAAAGTGACCTCAACCATCAAGCCTTATTTCTTCTGAATGATGCAGAAGCGCGTGATGCTCCAGAACTTGGCCGGATCCTTGATTTCGATGACCACGTTCTTCGGGTTCTTGTTGTTGATCGTGTAGCTGCCCGACGGGTGCGTGCTCATCAACACCACCTTGGCGGATTTCGTTTCAATCGTCCGCTCGTCGTTGTAGTTCTCGATGCGGGTGAAGTTGGAAATCTTGACGTTCGGGTTGATGGATTTCTTGTCCAAAATGCTCTTTTCCTTGATGTCTTTGGCGGTACCTACGAAGTAGTAGGCCGTGGACACCATGCCGTTGAGCGTGGCGATTTCGTTGTCCTTGCTGGCCAGCTGGCTGTCCTTGCTTTCGATTTCTTTCTGGTAGCGGACGATTTCAAGCTGCAACGAATCGTTGATGGCCTGCAGGGCGGCATAGGCGTCTTTCAGCAACGCCAGTTCTTCCTGAAGGCTTTCGATGCGGGCTTCGCTTTCGGTTACCTTGTTCTTAAGCCCCGCAATCTGTTCTTCGAGCTGTTTGTTCAACTCGGCCAGACGCTGGTTCTCGCGTTCGTAGTAGGACAATTTTTCGGCCTGGTTGTTCGTGGGCGCCGGCGCGGCCACCGGTTGGGGCGCGGGCCGGTTGCTGTTTTCACGCAATTGGCGGTTTTCTTCCTGCAGACGCGTGGTCTGTTCTTGCAGACGCGTGGACTGTTCCTGCAACTGAGCCGACTTTTCCTGCAGACGCGCCGTCTGTTTCTTGGATTCAATCAACTGTTTGCGCAGGCTCTGCATCTGACGCAACTGCTTGCGGTTCGATTCCATGAGCTTGCCGATTTCGGCGATATCGTTCAGGATTTTCTGCTGCTGGTCGATCGGGCCTTCTTCGTTGGCTTGAACGATCATCTTTTCCCGAACCTTGATTTCGTCGATGTTGCGTTCTATCTCGGCATAAGCGCTCATGAAGCAGTTCTGGATGGAGTCGGAGCGGAAGATGCTCTCGGTCATCATCAGGTTGTCTTCAATCAGTTTGTTGTAGTCGGCCGTGCGGACAATCTTACAAGAGGTCAAGGTCATCAGGGCTGCGAGAGCCACGCCCATAAGACCCGTTTGCACGTACATTCTTTTCATGGTTTTCCGTTTTTAAATTTACGTTGCGGTTCAATGCAACTTGCAAAAATAATAAATTTTCAGCGAAACTACTAATTATGCGCAATTAAATAATGCAATTTCCTTAATTTTGCGTGGAAATGACCACGAATTACGAAGCGTTTATCGCGCAACTGGATGCGTTTACCGACCGGTATTACGGTTATGAAATCCGGAAGGGGATTTTGCGGTCGGCGGCGGCCCTGTTGCTGTTGTTCCTGTTGATGGCGGCCGCGGAGTCGCTGTTTTTCTTCGGGGGCGGCGCGGAGGCGGGGGCCGCTTCCGGCTCGTCGTCGGCCGTGCGGACGTTTCTGTTCTGGCTGTACGTGACGGCGGGGGCGGGCATCGTCGTCTGGCAGGTGGGGCTGCCGCTCTGGAAGCGTTTGGGCGGCGGGGCGCGCATGAGCCGCAAGGAAGCCGCCCGCCTGTTGTCCGCGCATTTTCCGGATTTGGACGACCGGCTTTGCAATGTATTGGAGTTAAAGGAGATAAGCGATAACACGCCGGTCTTGACCGCGGCCGCCATCGAGCAGATTTCGGCCGGTTTCCGCACCTACCGTTTCAGCTCCGTTTTCAAGCCCGCGCAACTGCGGCCGCTGTGGTTCCTGTTGGGCGTTCCGCTGCTGTTGACGCTGGCGGCCGCTTGCTTTTTCCCTTCGGTGCTGGGCGGCTCCTCCAAGCGGCTGATGCATCCGCGACAGACGTTCGTGCGGCAGTTTCCATTCAGCATCCATTTGAAAGATAGTGTTCTGACGGTGCCTTACGGCGAACGGTATCTGTTGGAGGCCGTGGCCGAAGGGGACTGGCTGCCGTCGGCCCTGACGGTATGGGTGGAGGCGGACGAGGCGGCCTCCGGGTCGGGCTTCAGGGCCGACTGCCGCACCGTGGCCGCGGGGCGTTACACGTATGCGTTCGAGCCGCTCTATAAGGATGTCGTGTTCCGCTTGACGGCGGGGCGTTTCGTGAGCCAACCCTACCGGTTGCGCGTGGTGCCGCCGGCGGTGCTCACGTCGCTGACGTTGGATTTGATATATCCGGCCTACACGGCTCTTTCGCCGCGCCGCATCGAGGCGGTGTCGGAGCTGGCGGAAACGGGCCTGCCCTACGGCACGCGGATGCGCTGGCGCATGGTGTGGGCGGAGGCGGACGGGCTGGAGGTCGTGACGGAGGCCCTCGATGCGGAGGCGCCCGAAACGACGGTGCGGGCGGCGCGGCGCGGGCCGGCGGCGGACAGCGGATTGGCCTTCCTTTACGAAACGCAAGCGCTGGGGTCGGCGCGCTATAAGTTCGTGCCGCGGGCTTCGTCTTACCGCCGGGCCGACACGGTAATCTGCCGTACCGAGGTGTGGCCCGACCGCTACCCGCGCATAGAGGCGGCGGGGACGGTGCCGCCGGCGGAGGCGGCCGGCCTCTACGAAAGCATCCTGCAGGGCGAGATAAGCGACGACTACGGCTTTTACAGCCTGTTGTTCCGCGTCAAGGACGAGGATGGCAAGCCGATATATACCGACACGCTGTTTCACGGCGGCGCGGGGTCGTCGGGTCAACCGGCATCCCCGTCGGGTCACGCCAAATTATTCTTTTCTGAAAACGGCCGTTGGGCGCGCTTCGTCTATGGCGTGACGCCCGACGTCTGGGCGTTGCCGCCGGGCGTCTCGGTCTTCTACGAACTGGAGGTGCGCGACAACGACCCCTACGGCGGCTACAAGGCGGCGGTGTCGCGCGCGTTCGCCTACCGGGTGGCGGAGGCCGACGAGGCCCAGCAACAGTGGCGCGAGCAACACGAACAGCTGGCGCGGGCCTTGGATTCAGTGTCGGCGGGGCAGGCGGCCTTTTCGGAGCAGTTCCGCGATATAGGCCGTTCGCTCTTGGAGAATGCGGGTTGGGAGTGGTCGGACCGCCAGAAGGTGGAACGCATGATAGCGGAGCAGCGGGCGCAGATGGAGGCCTACCGCGAGGCGGTACAGGCCTTGGAGCAGCAACGGCGGGCCGACAAGACCGAATACAGCGACGAACTGCGCGAACAGGAACGGCAGCTTGAAGAACTCATGTCGCAGCTGTGGAACGAGGAGGCCTTGCAGAAGCTGCAGCAGATAGAAGAATGGTTGCAGGAGAACGCGCCCAAAGAGAAGGTGGTGGAGGCCTTGGAACAGTGGCAGGAGGAGCACCGCGACCTGGTACGCAACTGGGAGCGCAACAAGGAGATCTATAAGCGTCTCGAATTTGAAAAGGGCCTGCAGAAGATGACGGCCGACCTGCAGACGTTGGCGGAGGATCAACGGGACTTGCAGACGCAGACCGAACAGGCGGCGGAGGGCGGGCGGCCGCTGTCGGATTCGGCCGCGACGGCTTTGGCGGAAGAACAGGCTGCGTTAAACCGCCGTTACGACGAGATGCGGCGCACGTTGGAGTCGCTCGACCGCCAGAACGACGCGCTGAAGCGGCCGTTCCCGTTCGAACTGCCGTCCGACCTGATGGAAGACGTGGGGTCGCAGATGCAACAGGCCGGCGACGCCTTGCAACAGAACCGGCCCAAAGCCGCCGCCAGCCCTCAGCAAAAGGCGTCGGAGGGCTTGCAGGCTCTGAGCCGTAACATGGCGGAGCAGCAGGCCGCCATGCAGGCGAACCAAGACGCCGAGGACGCCGAATACCTGCGGCTGTTGCTCAAGGAAATCGTGCGGCTGTCGTTTGAGCAGGAAGACCTGATGGGGCTGTTGCAGCGGATGGAGGTATCCGACCCGCGTTACGCCACGGTCATCCGGCGGCAGAGCCGTCTGAACCGCGATGTGACGCAGGTGGAGGACAGCATCCGCGCGTTGAGCGTCCGTCAGCCGCAAATAGCCGTCCATACGCAGGGCGTGCTCAAGCATCTGCGCTGGGACAGTCAGAAGGCTTTGGCCGATTTGCTCATGATGAATACGACGGTCTATCGCTATTACCGCACGCAGAACCGTCAGGCCGAGGCCGCGCAGCAGCGTGCCATGAATGGCCTCAACGAGCTGGCGTTGCTCCTATCCGAGTCGTTGGATCAGATGCAGATGAGCCTTTCCATGCAGGGAAGCGGCGGCAAGGGACAGCCGCAGGCGGGGGCCGGGGCGGCCGAGAGCGGTGCTGAGCCGCAAGCGGGTTCGGAGCCCGGTGAGGACGGCGGACAGCCGAAGCCCGGCGAAGGGCCTTCGCTGAGGGAGATGCAGGAGAGTTTGAACCGGGGTTTGGAGGCTTTGCAGAAAGCTATGGAAGGGCAGCAGGTAAGCAGCGAGGCTTTCATGCGGGCGGCCGCGCAACAGGAGATGATTAGGCGCGCCTTGCAGAAGCAGATGGAGGAAATGAAGCGTCAGGGCGGCAAGGCCCAGGGCGATTTGCAGCGCGTGTTGGGCGATATGGAGCGGACCGAGCGCGAGTTGGTGCACAAGACGGTGACGCCGCAGATGCTTTTGCGGCAACAGCAAATCGCCACGCGCCTGTTGGAGGCTGAAAACGCCGAGTTGAAACGTGAGAAAGAGGAGCGGCGCGAATCGAAAGAAGGCCGCGAGATGGGGCCGTTCCGCATCGAGGATTGGAAGTTTGAGGAAGAGGATTTGCTCCGCAGCCGCGAGGGGTTGCAGCAAAAGATGCCGCCCTTGCATCCGCTATTAAAGCAGAAGGTCGAGAAGTATTTTCTTTAATTTTTCCCACGTTCCACGTGGAACAGGGGGTGTCAAGCGGCCCCCTAGCGCGAAGGCTCTCCTTGCGTGCTGGGGCACGCTGCGTCGGCACGCCCGCACACAGGCCGGCCAACAGAGCGGTAGGCGCGGGGCGCCGTTCGCCCGCTCCTGTATGGCATCACAATTGAAATACTATTGCGGTTTGCTGGCGCACGATTTTTACATGAATACTGTTTGAGGTTATCGAAATTTTCGATAACCCCTGTTTTGGAAAAGTTTCACGTGGAACATACCCCCCCTCATTACAATTTGAGCAACCGCCTTCTACTCTGCCTTGCGCTTGATGGTGTGTTTGAACTTCAAGACGGCGAGATTTAGCTCCATGGAAGTTTCGGTACCGGTTGTCTGCAAATCGCCTCCAAGGATGTCAGCCATGATGTCGCCGCTCTTTTGCATCAGATTTTTTTGAGAAAATTGGTTGTCTGTGGCTGAGAGTTCGGCAACCGTCCGCGACAATTCCCGTATTTTGGCAAATGTCTCCACAATGGCAATAGTGGTTTGGGTGGCACGCTCACTCTTTAAAATGGTCGCCAGCATGTAGAGTCCCTTTTCGGTAAATGCTTTGGCATTATATTTCGTATGTTCCCCACGACCTCTGTCTAAGGTCGAAAATTTCGACCTTAAAGATTTGGTCTCCTCGTGATTTAATTCCAAGAGGTACCCCTCCGGGAACTTCTCCGGATTATTCTTAACGGCCTCATTGACCCGTTTGGTTTCCACACCATATAGGGCCGCCACGTCGCTATCAAGGAGTGCTTTTTCACCCCGCACCTCAATGATACGGTTTTCCACCGATTGCAATTTTACAATGTCGTTGTTCATAATTCAATGTTTTAGGTTAGCAAAATTACAAACGGAAGTTGCACCTCACAAGAAATCTTTCTTAAAAAAATTCAAAACTTTTCAGTGGTATGTTTCAAGTAAACTTGGCTCAGTGTAAGGCTAAGTGTTCCACGTGAAACATATAAAGTATGTGCGTCTTGGGGGCTGCGCTAACTTTCATCTGCGGAGTGGCTGGCCTCGTGGGTAGGCGCCCGACGCAGCGCGTAAGCGCGGAGGAGGACTTAGCGCTAGGATGGCCGCCTTGACGCCCCGCGCGTAGCGGGAGCTTCTTTTGGTGTTACCTTTTCTTTGCGGATAAAGAAAAGGTAACATCCATGTTTCACGTGGAACGTCTTGCAGATTTGCTGGCGCATGATTAATTTTGCACCCTAATACAATGTAAATCATGCAAACTTTATTCAGAAGCAATCAAAACAAAGTCTTTGCCGGTGTATGCGGCGGCCTCAGCGAATATACGGGCATCGACCCGCTGTTGATTCGGTTGGCCTTTGTGCTCAGTACGTTTTTAGGCGGTGCGGGTCTTGGCATCTATATCCTGCTTTGGATTTTCGTGCCGAGCCACGATACGGTCTATCATGCCGACAACATTGAGGACGCCACCTATACCGAAGCCGGCGACGACTTGCACGAAGACGATGCGCAACCCAAAACGCATACGGCCGAGGCTAACGAACACGCCAACGATAACCGTCAAGGCAGGAATCAATATCAGCGTGACGGTTCTCAGCGCGAAAAGACAAATGGTCGCAAATGCTGTTCGTCGGAAGATTTCCCGTTTTCCAAAGCGAATACCCGGGTTGCCAACTGCTGGGCCGCGTTTATCGGCATCGTCATATTCCTGTTGGGTCTCTTTTGGCTTGGCAATATGTTCGGCATATTCCATTTCCACTTCCGGATGCTGCTCAAACTTTGGCCCGTCCTGTTGTGCTTCTTAGGCTTGAATCTGATACCGATGCACCGCGTGTTCCGTGTTATCCTCAATACGATTTTAATCATCGGCATCATCCTACTTATATTATATGTAGGCTTCTGTCCGTCGGCCAACTTCGGTACTTATTGCTTCGATTTCTTTTGGGATTAACTACAGTCAGACCT
>CAYTZG010000003.1:10074-152695 GCA_964442435.1 uncultured Bacteroidaceae bacterium
CCAACTTCGGTACTTATTGCTTCGATTTCTTTTGGGATTAACTACAGTCAGACCTACGACAAAAAAGGGGTACGTTTTTACGCACCCCTTTTTTCATATTTGTTCAAAGTTTACGAATCCGAAAAGTTCCCAAAGGGTATATCTTGGAATTGGATTATGAGGCCAAATGTTTAAGGTCGAAATTTTCGACCTTAAACAACGGTCGTAGTGAAACTCTAAGATCTTTACAGGAAAAGGTCGCTATGCTAGCGACCATACTAAAAAGCACTGTATAAGAATAAAACCGCAATAGTATTTCAGTCGTAATGGCATACAAGAGTGAGCGTCAAAAAATTGTTCCTTTTCAAGGGCCGTTTTTTTCGCCTCGGTATAGCCCGAACAAGTTCGGCTCTGCGCTCGGCTTATCAAAAACGGTGTTTGAGCAACGCAGTTGCGAGTTAAATTTTTTAGCGAGCGACTTGTAATGACATAGACAGAAATACGAAAGTTCGTGCAAGTCGAGCGAAATGGAACTTGTTCCAATTTCCGAGGCGCCGCCGAATTTCAAGCAGAGCGAAAGCGGTCGTTTCTTTTGGTATAACCTTTTCTTTTCGACAAAAGAAAAGGTTATGATTTGTCTTCCTCATCGATGTAGGTGAAATCCACATCTTCGGTGGTGGCTTCCCCACGGCGGTGGCCCGCGCCGTCATACGTCGCACGGTTGTTCGGCTGTGGCTGTGAGAGCAACCAAAGCAACAGGTAAACCCAAACCCCCAGGCTGCCGGTCAAGGCAAAAAAGATGAAGAGGATGCGGAACAGCACCGGATCCACATTGAAGTACTCGCCCAAGCCGCCGCATACACCGCCCAACATGACGTTGTTCCGGCTTCGATAAAATCGTCTCATTTATATAAGGTATTTATAAGTCGAAGATACGAAAAATTTTTGTGTCGGTGGAAAAGTTTTCTCCGAACCCCGTTCCATGGGTGGAATCGTACCACGTTTTTGACCTATGTTCCACGTGGAACACAAAGGTCGGGTCACGCCTATAAATAAAGCATAAGGCCTACGTTTTTGTGTTGTCGAACGGATACGTTTTCGGGCTCCGGATAGAAAATCATCCGTCAGACCGTTTTCGTTGGGTCACGCGGCCTCATGCACCCGATGCGTCTGGATTCATGCGGTGGAATTGGAATAAATTTTTTATATTTGTACTAAACATATATGCGGGGCCTTGGCCAACCGCCCGGCGGAAACCAAAACATCGGATTATGGAAAACATTGCTTTTTTTGAAGAGGGAATCAGGGTGCGTTGCATCAAGAGAGGCGAAACGCGCATGGGTTTGGAACGTGTCGTGGCGAAGCTGAAAAAGAAATGCGGCGATATCAGTTTTATCTTTTGCACGGATGCCTATCTGCATAAATTGAACGAGCAATATCTTTCGCACGATACCTACACCGATGTCATCACGTTCGACTATACGGAGAAAAACGTACTGAGCGGCGATATCTTCATCAGTGTGGAACGCATCAAGGAGAACGCCAAGATTTTTAACGTGAAGCAGGCCGACGAGCTGCTCCGCGTCATGATACACGGCATTCTGCATCTGGCGGGCTATGGCGACAAGACGCCGGCCGAGGCTAAGAAGATGCGCGAAATGGAAGACCGCATGATGGCGCACGGTTTTCCGGCCCAATAGAAAGTTTCAGCGCGTAAAAGGAGACGGATGCAAAATTTTGCCTGTACCGAAACATACGATGTGATTGTAGTGGGCGGTGGCCATGCCGGATGTGAAGCGGCAGCGGCGGCCGCCCGCTTAGGTTCAAGGGTACTGCTGTTGAGTCTGCAGATAGACGGCCTGGCCTATATGTCGTGCAACCCGGCGATGGGCGGCGTGGCCAAGGGGCAGATTGTGCGCGAAATCGACGCGATGGGCGGGCTTTCCGGCCTGGTGACCGATGCGGCCACGATACAATTCCGGATGCTGAACCGTTCCAAGGGGCCGGCCATGTGGAGCCCGCGCGCGCAATGCGATATGTTGCAGTTCTCGCGGCTGTGGCGCCAAAAGATAGACGCGATTCCCAACCTCGATTTGCGGCAGGACATGGTGACGGGCCTGTGGATGGAACACGGGCGGCTGAAGGGCGTGGTGACGCGCACGGGCTTGCAGATAGAGGGCCGCGCTGTGGTGCTGACGGCCGGTACGTTCCTGAACGGCAAAATCCATATCGGCGAGTGTTCGTATGCGGGCGGCCGCATGGGCGACGCGGCGGCGACGGGCCTGACCGAAAGCCTGCAATCGCTCGGCTTCGTTTCCGCCCGTCTCAAAACAGGCACGCCCGTCCGCATAGACGGCCGCACCATCGATTTTTCGGTATTGACGCCCCAGCCGGGCGACGACCAACCCGCCAAGTTTTCTTTCAGTGACGAAAGCCGGCCCGTGGAACAGCAGCTGCCGTGCTTTTTGGCGTACACCGACCAAACGGTTCACGATATCCTGCGTACGGGCTTCGACAAGTCGCCGATGTACACGGGGCGCATCCAGGGCACGGGGCCGCGCTACTGTCCGTCGATAGAAGACAAAATCGTCCGCTTTGCCGACAAAGACCGGCACCAGCTGTTTGTGGAACCGATGGGACGCCATACGCACGAGTACTATTTGAACGGATTTTCGTCCTCTTTGCCGGAGGAGGTGCAATGCGCGGCCCTGCGCCATATCAAAGGCTTTGAGCGCGCCAAGATATACCGGCCGGGCTACGCGATAGAGTACGATTATTTTCCGCCCACCCAACTCAAGGCCACGTTGGAGACCAAGGCCGTAGAACATCTGTATTTCGCGGGTCAGGTCAACGGCACGACCGGCTACGAGGAGGCCGCCGGGCAGGGGTTCATGGCCGGCATCAACGCCCATCTCAAGTTGCAGGACGCGGAGCCTTTCGTGCTCGACCGCTCGCAGGCCTATATCGGCGTGCTTATAGACGACCTCATCACCAAGGGCGTGGACGAGCCCTACCGTATGTTTACGTCGCGGGCCGAATACCGTATCCTGTTGCGGCAGGATAATGCCGATACGCGCCTGACACCCTTGGCGTTCCGTTTGGGCTTGGCCGACGGAAAACGTATGCGCGACTTGGAGCGCAAGCAGCGTTTCACGGCCGAGGTCGATGCCTTCCTGCGGCAGACGAAGATTGAGCCGGCCGAGGCCAACCCGATGTTGGAAGCCTGCGGCACGTCGGCCATCCCGCAGAAGGCCACGCTGGAAAGCCTGTTGCAGCGGCCGCAGGTCAGCCTCGACGAGTTGGAAAGCGTGATGCCGGCCCTGCAGGCGCTTCTGCAGACCTACCGGGGCGAGAGCGACTACCGCGAGATGCGCGAGGCCGTGGAGATAGGTGTCAAATACGAGTCGTATATCCGCAAGGAACAGGAGAACGCCGAACGCATGACGCGCTACGAGCAGCTGCGGCTGCCGGAAGACACCGACTACCGCGCCATTTCGTCGCTCTCTTACGAAGCGCGCGAGAAACTGTCGAAGCTCCGGCCGATGACCATCGGGCAGGCCGCCCGCATTCCGGGCGTTTCGCCGGCCGACATATCGGTCTTGCTCATCCGCTTGCAGGCCGCCTCCAAAGCCCCGGCGGCCGCCCCGACGGCTCCCACTGAATGAATATATTGATAGTGAATAATAATGGCCAGAACGAAGAAAGACGGGAACGCAGCCGACCCCACGTCCACGGGTTCGGAGACGCCGATGATGAAGCAGTTTTACGAAATCAAGCGGCAGTATCCGGAAGCCCTGTTGCTGTTTCGGGTCGGTGACTTTTACGAGACCTATGGCGAAGATGCCGTTTTTGCATCCAAGGTGCTGAATATCATACAAACCCGTCGTTCCAACGGGGCGGCCGCCGGCATAGAGATGGCCGGTTTTCCGCATCACGCGTTAGACAGCTATCTCTACCGTTTGGTAAAGGCGGGCGGCAAGGTGGCCATTTGCGAGCAGTTGGAGGATCCGAAGCTTACGAAAAAAATCGTCAAACGGGGCGTCACCGAGTTGATTACGCCGGGTGTTGCGCTGAGCGACAAGATGTTGGAGGCCGAGAAGAACAATTATCTGGCCGCCGTCCATCTGCAGAAACAGGCCTGCGGCTTGGCCCTGCTCGATATCAGTACCGGCGAGTTTTATCTGACCGAGGGGCCGTGGGACCGTATCGTCAAACTCATCCATACGTTTTCGCCCTCTGAAATCCTCGTTTCAAGCCTACAGTATAAGACCTGGCTCGAACGCATGGGTAATGCGTTCTTCACGACCAAAATCGACGACTGGGTTTTCACGAACCAATTTGCCGAAGACATCCTGTTGAAGCATTTTAAAGTGCGCTCCCTCAAAGGGTTCGGCGTTGACAAGATGCCGTTCGGACAGGTGGCCGCGGGCGCCTGTCTGCATTATTTGGCCGCCACGAAACACGAGGAATCGGCCCATGTCAGCCGCATCCGGAGCCTGAGCGACACTACGTTTTTGGCCTTGGACGCCTCTACGGTCCGTAACCTTGAACTGTTGGCGCCCGTCCACTTCGGCACAGATGAAAAGTACTCGCTTTTCGGGGTGCTGAACCGTAGTGTGACGCCAATGGGGGCGCGGCTTATGCGGCGTTACATCAGTATGCCGCTTGTGGAAAAAACGCAGATAGAGCGGCGACTACGTTTTGTGGAGGAATTGTCGCAAAACCCAGAAACGGCGCGGCAATTGAAGGAGGTCTTTGCCGGTATAGGCGATTTGGAGCGTCTGATTTCGAAGGTGGCCGCCCTGCGTGCCAACCCGCGGGAACTGTACCAGCTCAAAACCTGTCTTTATAGCCTTCAAGATTTGAAAGACAGTCTTTTGGAAGATGCCGAAACGCCGGCTTCCGTGCGCGAATGGGTAGAGAAAATCGTAGTGTGCGAAGACCTGCGCAAGCAGTTGGAAGCGGGTCTGCACGCCGACCCGCCCGTGTCGTTGGCCAAGGGGATGGTCATTGCCGAGGGCTTCAACGCCGAGTTGGACAACCTGCGCAAGCTCGTCTTTTCGGGCAAGGACTATTTGGTTGAAATCCAGCAGCGTGAGGCCGAACGCAGCGGCATCCCGAACCTCAAGCTCGGTTTTACGTCGGTATTCGGTTATTATCTGGAAGTCAGCAAGTCGTATAAAGACCGCGTGCCGGAAGACTGGGTGCGCAAGCAGACGCTCACGGGCGGGGAGCGCTACATTACGGACGAACTCAAGACCTACGAGGAGCGCGTGTTGCAGGCCGAGGAGGCCATCGGGCGGACGGAAGCCGCGCTCTACGAGCAGCTGTTGCTGTCGGTTCAGCCCTATATCAAGGATTTGCAGGACGATGCGCAGCTGGTGGCCTTTGCCGACGTGATGTATGCGTTTGCCGACGCGGCCAAACTCTATGGCTACGTGCGGCCCGAGATAGCGGAAGACACGGCCTTGGATATCCGGGGCGGCCGCCATCCGGTCATCGAACGTTTCCTGCCCGTGGGCGAGGCCTATATTCCGAACGACCTGCATCTAGACACGGACAAGATGCAGATCATGATGATTACGGGGCCCAATATGTCGGGTAAGTCGGCGGTGCTGCGGCAGACGGCCCTGATTGTGCTCATGGCGCAGATGGGCTGCTTCGTGCCGGCCGAGTCGGCCCGCATCGGCTTGGTGGATAAGGTGTTCACGCGCGTGGGCGCGAGCGACAACATCGCTTCGGGCGAGAGTACGTTCATGGTGGAGATGAACGAGACGGCCAACATCCTCAACAACATCACGTCGCGTTCGCTCGTGTTGCTCGACGAGATAGGCCGCGGCACCAGCACCTACGACGGCATCTCGATTGCCTGGGCCATTGCCGAATATCTGCATCAGGACGAGCGGGTCCGCCCCAAGGTGCTGTTCGCCACGCACTACCATGAACTTAACCGCATGGCCGTGCAGTTTCCGCGCATCCATAATTTCCATATCAGCATCAAGGAGGTGGGCAAGGAGATGCTGTTTTTGCGCAAGCTCGTGCCGGGCGGGTCGGAACACAGTTTCGGTATTCATGTCGCGCGCATGGCCGGGATGCCGGTCCGGGTCGTGGAACGGGCCGAGGCGCTTTTGGACGCGATGGAAAAATCAACGCCGCGAGAATCGGCTGTAGCGTCCTGCGCCCCGTCGTCGGATTTTAAAACCGATTCTCCGCAGCCGAAAACGGTTGAAAAGGCCGCCGAAAAGCCGTCCGAAGAGGCGGAAAACGGCCTTGCAGATAGCTCCAAGGCCACAAAGTCGGGTTATCAGTTAAGCTTTATCCAGTTGGAGGATCCGCTCATCGAAAAAATCAAAGACGACATCCTGAACACCGACCTCAACGGGCTGACCCCCATCGAAGCGCTTAATAAATTAAACGAAATCAAACAATTATTGTCGAAAGACTGAAAATATCTCAAAAAAGGCCGCAAAAATTTGGCGGGATGAAAAAAAAGATGTAATTTTGCGGCCTCTTAACAGCGCGGAAGTAGCTCAGCTGGTAGAGCGCAACCTTGCCAAGGTTGAGGTCGCGGGTTCGAGCCCCGTTTTCCGCTCCACAAATCCCGGTGCTTTCCATCGGGATTTTTTGTAAGTACCCGCCTTGGTGGTGGAATCGGTAGACACGCCGGACTTAAAATCCTGTGGCCGTAAGGCCGTGCGGGTTCAACTCCCGCCCAAGGTACTCTTCATCCTTACTTGTTGGTTCCATGACAAGAAGAAAATCCCCTAACGTTTATTACAAACCGCGCGGCGCGCGCAACAACAGGCGCAAAAGCCCGTTGCGGCGCGTTTTGGAAACGCTGGCCATTTTGGTCTGCGTGATGTTCGTATTGGGCGGCGGCCTTTGGTATTACATCGCCTACGCGCCGGCCATCCCCGAAGAAACGGTGCTGTACGTGCCGAGCAAGGCTTCCTACCGTCAGGTATGCGACAGTTTGCGGGCGTCGGGCTTCGTAAACGACTACCGCTTCGATTTGCTCGCCAAAATCCGCAAATACCCTTACTACGTCAAGCCGGGCCGCTATATCCTGCCCGCAGGTGCCTCCACGTCGAGCGTGGTCGATAAACTGCGTTCGGGCGCGCAGGACGAAGTGCACCTGCATTTCGGGCGTATGCGTTCGCTCTCCGGGCTTGCGACCACCGTCGGCCACCAGATAGAGGCCGATTCGGCTTCGCTCATGGCCTTGTTCACGCAGCCGGCCCGTTTGGGCGCGTTCAACCTGTTCGGCGCGCCGCTGACCTACGAAACGGCCTTGGGTTGCTTTATGCCAAACACGTATTATATCCATTGGAACACGACGCCCGAAAAATTCCTGAGCCGCATGATTTACGAGCAGGAGACCTTTTGGAACGATCAGCGGCGCGCCCAGGCCGAAGCCTTGAAGCTGACGCCCATGGAAGTCATCACGTTGGCTTCGATTGTGGAGTTGGAGACGAACAAGAACGACGAGAAGGCCGACATCGCCTCCGTTTACCTGAACCGTTTGCGCAAGGGCATCCCGCTGCAGGCCGACCCCACCGTCAAGTTCGCGTTGGGCGACCCCGCGTTGCGGCGCATCCTCAAGTCGCATCTCAAAACCGATTCGCCCTACAACACCTATCTGTACCGCGGGCTGCCGCCGGGCCCCATCTGCACGCCGTCGGCCGCGAGCGTCAACGCGGTGCTGGCCAATAAGAAGACGTCGTATCTCTATTTCTGCGCACGTGAGGATTTTTCCGGCTATCACGCGTTCGCCACGAGCCTCAACGAACATAACAACAATGCCCGACGTTACCATCGGGCATTGAACGAACGGAAAATCCGTTAAATTACCGTATCTCCGCGCCGGGAACGGCGTCCGCGCCCGGTTCCACGAACAACAGGCGGCCGTCGGGGTTCTCGCTCAACAGCAGCATCCCTTGCGAGGGAATGCCCTTGAGGTCTTTGGGCGCGAGGTTCACGAGCACGCATACCTTGCGGCCGGGCAGCTCTTCGGGCTGATAGTATTCGGCGATGCCGCTCACGATGGTGCGCGTATCGATGCCCGTATCCACGGTCAGTTTCAGCAGTTTTTTGGTCTTGGCCACCTTTTCGGCCGTTTTGATGACGCCCACGCGCAAGTCCATGCGCGCGAAATCGTCGAACGAGACGAGCGGTTTGCTCTCCTTTACGGGGGCGGCCGCGGCCTGCGCCGCGAGGTTCTTGGCCTTGGCGTCGGCGAGTTTCTTCATCTGCGCCTCTATGACGCTGTCTTCTATTTTCTCAAACAGCAGTTCCACTTCGCCCAGCGTGTGGCCGGCGGGTATCAGAATCTCTTTTTCGGCCTCTTCCCAGCCCATAGCCGGCATATCGAGCATACGGCGGAGCTTGGCAGCGGTAAACGGTAGGAAAGGCTCGCAGACGATGGCTAAATGCGCCACAATCTGCAACGATACGTGCAGCACCGTCGCCACGCGCTGCGGGTCGGTCTTCCAGATTTTCCACGGTTCGGTCTCGGTCAGGTATTTGTTGCCGAGCCGCGCGAGGTTCATCATTTCGTTGAGCGCTTCACGGAAGCGGTAGGCTTCGATGCTCGCGCCGATGCGTTGGCCGTAGCCCCGCATCTCGTCCAGCGTGGCGCGGTCGGCTTCGGTCAGGGCCGCGGGCGTCGGCGTCTTGCCGTCAAAATACTTCTGAATCAACACGAGCGTGCGGTTGACGAGGTTGCCGAACACGGCCAACAATTCGTTGTTGTTGCGCGCCTGGTAGTCTTTCCACGTAAAGTCGTTGTCTTTGGTTTCGGGCGCGTTGGCCGTCAGCACGTAACGCAACACGTCCTGTTTGCCGGGCAGTTCCTCCAAATATTCGTGCAGCCATACCGCCCAGTTGCGCGAGGTCGAAATCTTGTCGCCCTCCAAGTTCAAAAACTCGTTGGCGGGTACGTTTTCGGGCAGGATATAACTGCCTTCCGCCTTGAGCATCACGGGGAAAATGATGCAGTGGAATACGATATTGTCCTTGCCGATGAAATGCACGAGCTTGGTGTCCGGCTCCTTCCAGTATTTTTCCCAAGTGTCGGGCAACAGCTCCTTGGTGGCGGATATATAGCCGATGGGCGCGTCGAACCATACGTAGAGCACCTTGCCGTCGGTGTCGGGCAAGGGCAGTTTGACGCCCCAGTCGAGGTCGCGCGTCACGGCCCGCGGCAACAAGCCCTGGTCTATCCACGACTTGCACTGGCCATAGACGTTCGTTTTCCAGTCGTCCTTATGGCCTTTCAAAATCCATTCGCGCAGGAAGGATTCGTATTGACCCAGCGGCAGATACCAGTGTTTCGTCTCTTTCTTGACGGGCTTGTTGCCGCTGATGGCCGACTTGGGGTCGATGAGTTCGTCGGGGCTGAGCGTGCTGCCGCATTTCTCGCATTGGTCGCCGTAGGCCTTTTCGTTGCCGCAGTGCGGACAGGTGCCTATGATGTAGCGGTCGGCCAAAAACTGGCGGTTTTCCTCGTCGTAATATTGCAGCGACGTCTTTTCCTCGAAACAGCCCTTGTCGTAGAGTGTCTTGAAGAAGTCGGAGGCCGTTTTGGCGTGCAGCGGCGTGGACGTGCGCGAATAGATGTCGAACGAGATGCCCAACTCCTCAAAGCTTTTCTTGATGATGGCGTGATAGTGGTCCACGACCTGCTGGGGGGTCATGTGCTTGGCCTTGGCCTGCAGCGTAATCGGCACGCCGTGTTCGTCGGAACCCCCTATCAGCACGACGTCTTTGCCGCAAAGCCGCAGGTAACGCGCGTAGATGTCGGCCGGCACGTAAACCCCCGCCAGGTGGCCGATGTGGACGGGGCCGTTGGCGTAGGGCAAGGCGGTCGTAATCGTGTATCGTTTGACGTTTTCAACGCCCTGTTGTTGAGAATTCATAGGAAACGATGGTTTTACAGTGTTTTTTTCAAATATTTTTGCAAATTGGCTACACGTGTGGCAGTCGTTTTGCAAAAATACATAAAATATGAAATACTTGAAGAATGGTGGAATGTGGGCTTCGGTGTTGCTGCCCACGTTGGTCGGCATCGGTTTCATGACCCCCATCCCCTGGCAGGAAGACCCCGATTTTACGGCCAATGCCGCCGCGGTGGCCGCCTTGCCCGAACCGCCGGAGAGTTTTGACCCGGTTTTGCTCAACGCCAACGACAGCGCCCAGTATTTCAAGCTCGACTCGGTGCTGACGGCGGCTTTCTCGCGCGGCCGCTTCAACGGCCATGTGCTTTACGCGCAGGAAGGGCATATCATTTACAACCGTTCTTTCGGTTATAAGAATTTCCGCACCAAAGACAGCCTGAGCAACGAAGACCGCTTTCAGCTGGCCTCCACGTCCAAGCCGTTCGCGGCCGTGGCCGTGCTCAAACTGCGTCAGGAGGGCAAAATCGACATCGAACGGCCCGTCAAGCACTATCTGCCCGATTTTCCGCACGACAGCGTGACGGTGCGCCACCTGCTGCAACACCGTAGCGGTCTGCCCAACTATATCTATGTGGCCGACGAGCATTGGGATTACCGCACGCCGCTGACCAACGCCGACATCACGCCCTTGTTGAAGCGCTACCGTCCGCGTCTGGAATTCAAGCCCGGCGCGCGTTTCCGCTATTGCAACACGAACTACGCCTATCTGGCGTCCATCATCGAATCCGTTACCGGAAAGCCGTTCGCCGAGGTGCTGAACAGCTATATCTTCGAACCGCTGGGCATGACGCATACGTTCGTTTACGACTACAAGAACAAACAGCAGTCGCATCTGGTCAAGGGTTATTCCTACTCGCGCCGCCGCGGCTTCTATGAACGTCAGCCCGACTACCTCGACGGCGTGGTGGGCGACAAGGGCATTTTCTCCACGGCCGAAGACCTGTTCCTGTTCGACCGCGCGCTCTACTGCGAGGCCTTTTTGAACGAAGAGAACCTGACGCTGGCCTTTACGCCGGCCCAGCCTTTCGACGAGAAACACCAGCAGGACTACGGCTTGGGCTTCCGCGTCAAGCAGGAGTGCAACGGTCAGAAAATCGCCTACCACCACGGCTGGTGGAAGGGCTTCCGCACGTACTTCATTCACGACTACGCCAACCACCGCACGCTTATTTGGCTCAACAACCGCAGCGACGTGACGATAGCGCCCTATATCGAATATATCATGGATTTCGCTTCGATCAGACCCGACGAGGGCCATTCCGAAATACAGCCGTTGCCGGCGCAACCGTTGCCCATCCAGCCGATGGCCAGCGGTAAGAAACAGAAGCCGCAGGCCAGGGGCGCGGCGGATGCGGAAGAACATTACGGCGACCGTATATGACAGGCAAGATGAATAAACGGAAAATCAAAGGAGCACAGACCGTAAGCGACGGTCTGCGGTCGGTTGACCGGGCGGAAAAGCGGGCCGATGAGCGGCATCGGTCGCGTCGGCTGGGGCTTTGGCTGATTGGGGCGGGCGGTGCAGGCTTATTGCTGATACTGTTGTTTTTAGGTATCGGCTTGACCATGCGCCCGTCGGCATCCGAAAGCGTTTCGCCTTGGGATTTCAGCGACGTGAAGCCGCTGGACGAGCTCAAGGCCGTGCCCTCGGCGCACGGCTGGTCGGCCTTGGACAGTTTCTACGCGAGCCATCCGGAGGTGGAGGGCGAGGAAGAATATTATTTGGACCCGGCGCTGTGGCGTGAACCGAAGCGTCAGGCGCCCATGGCCGACACGTTGGCGGCCGCGCCGGCGGTTTCGCGCCGCACGGGCTTGTGGAACGGGCCGGCCGACGGGATGCTGTCGGTGGATACGTCCATCCGGCCTTTGCAGGAACAGCTGAAGCGGCAGGGCGCGATGCAGTTGCAGGTGGTGTCTTCCGACAGCCTGTCGATGGCCGGCGCGGCCGATACAACCGCCACTTATGCAAGCGGTTACGACATCGGCATGACCGATGGCGCAGAGGCTGCGGCCTCTTCCGCCGACGCGCCGACTTCCGAAAAGCCGTTGCACGTGGAGTTCTGGGAATCGCCCGTGCATTACAAGGGCTACCAACTTAGCGGCAACAACCTGATACTCTACGGTATAAACGATTCCGACTCCTTGCGTTTCGAAAACCACGTGGATGGCGTTTGGATGTATCACAAGGAGGCGATTTACCGTTTGACGACTTCGACGGAAATGCAGCGTTTCGAATTGATTTCGGGCACCGACTCGCTCGGGGAACCGGCGGCCGACGATGAAAAGGCCGACGAAACGGAGGCGCAATAAACAAGACGATGGCCGATAAAATCCATTTTTACAAGTATCAAGGCGCGGGCAACGACTTCATTCTGTTGGACAACCGCAAGGACGAGTACGCCGCGCTGGGGATGTCGCAAATCGCGTTGCTGTGCGACCGGCGTTTCGGCATCGGGGCCGACGGCCTGATGACGTTGCAGTTGGATTCGGAACACGGCCTGCGGATGCGCTATTACAATGCCGATGGCCGCGAGGGCAGTATGTGCGGCAACGGCGGCCGTTGCTTCACGGCTTTCGCCGCGCAACTCGGGCTTATGGAAAAGGAACTCGAATTCGTGGCCGTGGACGGGCTGCACCGCGCGGAAATCCTCAACGGGCTCAACGACCAGTATTTGGTCAAGTTGCAGATGACGGGCGTGGGCTGTTACCGCCGCACGCTCGTAGCCAAAAACGCACTTAAACGCAATGTCTTTCTGTTGGATACGGGGTCGCCCCACTACGTCCGTTTCGTAGGCGACGTAGAACGGATTGACGTTAACAAAGTAGGTTCGAAAATACGTTTTTCGAACGAATTTCCGGAGGGCGTCAACGTGGATTTCGTGCAGATAAAATCCGATAATTTGGTTGTAAGAACCTATGAACGTGGCGTTGAGAACGAGACCTTTTCGTGTGGAACCGGCGTGACGGCCTCGGCCATCGCCTACGTTTTTATGACGAACCCCAAGGAAGGGGCGCATACGGTGCAGGTACTGACGCGCGGCGGCCACCTGAAAGTGGAGTTCGAAATACGTAACGGCAGTCCGCGTTTGAAAGTACCTAAAACCGACGTGCCGACGACTTCTGAAGAACTCATTTTGAATACGATGCCTAAGATTACGGAGGTCTATTTAGAGGGTTTGGCTCAGTTCGTTTTTGAAGGGGATATAGTAGTTAAATAAGATAATTTTTGTGGAAGATGGAAAGACGCGTAAGGGTACGTTTTGCGCCAAGTCCCACCGGCCCCCTGCATATTGGCGGGGTACGTACCGCTTTGTTCAATTACCTGTTCGCCAAGCAGCATGGCGGCGATTTTCTGTTGCGCATCGAGGACACCGACTCCAACCGCTTTGTGCCGGGCGCGGAAGCCTATATCATAGAGACGTTCAAGTGGCTCGGCCTGCCGTTCGACGAGGGGGTGGGCATAGGCGGCGACAAAGGCCCCTACCGCCAGTCGGAGCGCCGCGACATCTACCGGGTGCACGTACAGCGCCTGTTGGACGCGGGCAAGGCCTATTACGCCTTCGACACGCCGGAGGAGTTGGAGGCCATGCGCAAGCGTCTGGAAGCCGCCAAGGCCTCTTCGCAGCAATACGACGCCACCACGCGCATGGGCATGAAGAACTCGCTCAGCCTGAGCGCCGATGAGGTCAAGGCCTTGCTCGCGGCCGGCACGCCCTACGTGGTGCGCGTAAAGGTGGAGCCGGGGCAGGAGATTGTCGTTCACGACATGATCCGCGGCGCGGTGCACGTGCAGTCGGATATTTTGGACGACAAAGTGCTGTATAAGAGCGCCGACGACCTGCCGACCTACCATCTGGCCAATATCGTGGACGACTATCTGATGGATATTTCGCACGTAATCCGCGGCGAGGAGTGGTTGCCCTCCGCGCCCCTGCACGTGTTGCTGTACCGCTATCTCGGCTGGGAAGACCGGATGCCGGCCTTCGCCCACCTGCCGCTTCTGCTCAAGCCCGACGGCAACGGCAAGCTCAGCAAGCGTGACGGCGACCGGTTGGGCTTCCCCGTGTTCCCCCTGCAATGGACCGACCCGCAGACGGGGGCCGTGAGCAGCGGCTACCGCGAGAGCGGTTACTATCCCGAAGCCGTTGTCAATATGCTGGCTTTCTTGGGCTGGAACCCCGGCACGGAGCAGGAAATCTTTACGTTGGACGGGTTGGTCAAGGCGTTTGACCTCGAAAAAGTAAGCAAATCGGGCGCGAAATTCAACCTCGACAAGGCGCATTGGTACAACCGCCACTATCTGCAACAGCATACGGCGGTCGATTTGTTGCCGGCCTTGCGGGCGCAACTGAAAGACAAGACGTTGGATGCGGCCGCGCAAGCCTTGGCGCAAGACGAGGCGGCCTGCCTGCGCATGATAGACTTGGTGAAAGACCGGTTGACGTTCCCCGGCGACCTCTACGGCCAGTTGTTCTATTTCTTCGAAGCCCCCGCCGCCTACGACGAAAAGGTGGTCAAGAAGCGTTGGCAGCCCGAAATGCCGGCCATGATACAGGCCTGGTGGCAGGCCGCCGAAGCCACCGATTTTTCGGTCGCGGCCTTGGATGCGCTGACCGAGCGCATGATAGGCGAGCAGGGCTGGAATACGGGCAAGTTCTACAACAGTCTGCGCGTGGCCTTGGTGGGCACGTCGATGGGGCCGCACCTGTTCGACATCATGGCCCTGCTCGGCCGCGCGGAAAGCGGCCGCCGTCTGACCGTGGCCTGCGAGAAAATAGGATATGGCGGCTAAGAACAAGCGACAGACGGAGATTTCGTTTCCGGAGGGGGCGTCCGCGCCCGATGCGGCCGCTTCCGCGCGGCGTGTGTTCAGCCTGCTGGACGTCTGCAACAGCATCCATAAAACCATCACCGCCCGCTACGGTTCCGCCTTCTGGCTTCGCGCGGAAATGCACAAACTCAACTACTATCCGCCCTCCGGCCATTGCTTTCCCGAACTCTGTCAGAAAACCGACGACCGTATTGTGGCCGAAATGCGCGCCACGCTCTGGAGCGCCGACTACCGCCGCATCGTGGCCCGGTTTGAGCAGACCACGGGCGAAGCCTTGCAGGAAGGCACCGAGCTGTTGATGCAGGTCACGATACAATATGAGCCCAAATATGGCCTGAGCCTGCATATTTTAGACATCGACCCCGTGTTTACGTTAGGCAACCTGCAACGGCAGCGCATGGCCTGCGTGGCGCGTCTGAAAAAGGAAAACCTGTGGGCGGCGCAACAGCGTCTCGATTTTCCGCTCTTACCCAAGCGCGTGGCCGTCATTTCGGCCGTGTCAAGCAAGGGCTATTCCGACTTTATGCGCGTGCTGGAAAGCTATGCCGGCCGCTACGTTTTTCATACGAAATTGTTTACGGCGCTTTTGCAGGGCGATGCGTCGGTTGCCTCTATTTCAGAGGCTTTACAGCATATCGAACAACATAAGGGCGACTACGATATTGTGGTCATCATCCGCGGCGGGGGCGGCGAAGTGGGTTTGAGCGGTTTCGACCGTTACGAGCTGGCTGCGGCCGTGGCGCGTTTCCCGTTGCCCGTGCTGACCGGCATCGGCCATTCCACCAACCTGACCGTGACCGAGGAAGTGGCTTATTACAACGGCATTACCCCCACGCAGGTGGGCGAATACCTTGTGGAGTCGTTCGCCACCTTCGAACGGGCGTTGGAAGTCATGACGCAGAACATCGTCTATTCGGCCGAAAACATCCTGCGGCGGCATTGGCATTTCTTGGAACGTGTGGGCGAGGCGGGGCGGCACGCGCTCCGGATTTGCCGGCAGGAGAGCCGTCAGCTCGAAACCATCCGGAAGGCCTTGCCCGCGCTCGCTGTCCGCAAAATCCGCTGGGAGCGGCAGCAGTTGACGCAATGGGAAAAATGGCTGCGGGCCGTCAGCCCCGAAAAAATCCTGCGCCGCGGCTTCGCCTATGTCTATAGCGGCAACCGCATTGTCAAGGAGGCCGCCGACCTGCGCGCCGGCGACACGATACGCATCCGTTTCCGCCAAGGCGAGGCCGAGGCGGCGGTAACCCAAACCCGAAAAGTGACCAAAACCCGATAAACCATGGCAACGAAGAAAACCGCCGCAAAGCCCGATGGCGTTGGCGACGGCAAACCGGAAGTATCCTACACCAAGGCTTTCAAGGAATTACAGAAGATTGTGGACGAACTCGAAAGCGAAGAGGTGGAAATCGACGCGCTCGTTTCGCGGCTCCAACGCGCCGGCACCTTGCTCCAAATCTGCAAATCCCGTTTGAGCGCGACCGAGGCCGAAACGGAAAAACTGCTCGCTAAAATCGTGGAGTAGCAAGAAAGTTGGCGGAAAATGAGTATCTTTGCCGTTTTGCAACCCGGTTGCAAGTCGTTTGAATTACTTTTGCAGCGTTTCACAAACAAGCATTAAGGGAAAACCATGAAAATATTAGTCAGAACACTCGTGTACGCCGGTTTGGTTTGCGCCGGCACGGCCTGTAAGCCGGCTTCTTCCGGCCGTTCGGCCGAAAAGGGCTACGAAGCCCATGTCCATAGCCACGAAGGCCACGACCACGACCATGACCACGCGGGTCACGACCACGGCCATGCGTCCGTCGCCGCTACCGACGGCAATACGATTGCCTTTTCGCGGGCTTTGCAACAGAGAGTGCCGTTCGGCATAGAGACGGTGCGTTACGAGACGTTCGGCCCGGTCATCAAGACCGTGGCTTATGTGGAGCCTTCGCCCAACGATGAAATCAAGGTCATCGCCAAGGCCGACGGCGTGGTCATCTATCCGAGCAAGCCCTTCATCGACGGCAGCGAGGTCAAGGCCGGCCAGCAGGTGCTGAGCATCGGGAGCGGCGGTTTGGCCAACAACAATATCCAAATCCGTTTCAACGAGGCCTACAACCGCTATCGGCTGGCCAAGGCCGAATACGACCGCAAGGCGCCCCTGCGCGAGGATAAAATCGTGTCGGAAAAGGACTGGATGCGCGTCAGCACCGAATACAACAACGCCAAGACGGAGTACGAATACCTGCGCGATAACTTCTCCAAGCAGGAACAGATGGTCAAAGCGCCCATGAGCGGCTATATCCGCGAAATGATGGTCCGCAACGGCGAATACGTCACGGCGGGTCAGACGTTGATGGTCATCTCCCAAAACCGCCGGAGTTTCCTGCGCGCGGAAGTGTCGCCGCGCCGCTATGCCGACGTCAAGAACATCGAAACGGCCGTGTTCCGCGAGAAGAACGGCGCCAAGGTCTATACGCTTGACGAACTCAACGGGCATTTGGTGTCGTTCGGCCGCAGCGCCACGCTCGAAAGTCCGCTCATCCCCGTCGTGTTTGAAATAGACGCCGTGGATACGTGGATTCCGGGTTCGTTCGTGGACGTCTATATCCGCGCCATCGGCGACCGCGAGGTGCTGACGGTGCCCAATACCGCCATCGTGGAGGAAATGGGCAGCTATTTCGTCTTTGTCCGCATTACGGACGAATTGTTCGAGAAACGTCAGATAGAGAAAGGCCATACCGACGGGATGCGTACCGAAGTGAAGTCGGGCCTGACCGCCGGCGAACAAATCGTGGGGAAGGGCGCGATTTCCGTCAAATTGGCGCAGAGTTCGGGCGCGTTGGATCCGCACGCGGGTCATGCGCACTAAGCAGGTGCGTCCCTAAACCAGAAAGGAGAAAGGCATGTTAGATAAAATCATTCGCTTTTCCTTAACCCACGGGTTATGGATTGTGGTCGGGTCGCTCCTGATTATAGCCGGCGGGCTGTACACGACCGAAAAGATGGATATAGACGTCTTCCCCGACCTGACGGCGCCTACGGTCGTGGTCATGACCGACGCCGGCAACCTGGCGGCCGAGGAGGTGGAACGGCTGGTGACGTTCCCGATAGAAACGGCCGTGAACGGCGCCACCGACGTGCGGCGCGTGCGTTCTTCGTCGCGTCCGGGCTATTCGTTCGTTTGGGTGGAATTCGACTGGGGCACCGACATTTTCAAGGCGCGTCAGATTGTGAGCGAAAAGATGGTGACCTTGGCCGAGAGCCTGCCCGCCGACGTGACGCCCGTGTTGGCGCCGCAGTCAAGCGTCATGGGCGAAATCATCTTTATCGGGATGCAGTCCTCCACCACGTCGATGATGGACTTGCGGACCTTGGCCGAATGGGTCATCAAGCCGGCCATTTTGGCCACGGGCGGCGTCTCGCAGGTTACGATTATCGGCGGCGACTACAAGCAGTATCAGGTTTTGGCCGACCCCGTGCGCATGAACGCCTACGACGTGACGCTTTCCGACATAGAAGAGGCGGTGCGCGCCTTGGGTGAGAACGCCTCGGGCGGCGTGGTGCGCGAATACGGCAACGAATACGCCTTGCGCGGGATGTCGCGCACGACCGACCTGACGGAAATGGAAGAGACGTTGCTCAAGATATACGAGGGCAAGCCCGTCTTTTTAGGCGATGTGGCCAAAGTGCAAATCGGCAGCGCCGTCAAGATGGGTTACGCTTCGCAGAACGCACAGCCGGCCGTATTGCTCTCCGTTTCCAAACAGCCTAACGTCAATACGTTGGAGGTTACGCGCAATATCGAAAAACGTATGGCCGAGCTCAAGACCTCCCTGCCGGCCGACGTCGTTTTGGATACCGAAATCTTCAAGCAGGCCGATTTCATCGAGGCTTCGGTCAACAATGTGGGCCGGGCGCTGTTGGAGGGCGCGGCCTTCGTCATCCTCATCCTGTTCCTGTTTCTCGGCAGCTTCCGCACGACGCTCATCTCGGTGCTGGCCATCCCGCTTTCGCTTCTTGGCACGATGATCGTGCTCTATCTGTTGGGCATGAACGTCAACACGATGACGTTGGGCGGTATGTGCATCGCCATCGGCTCGCTCATCGACGACGCCATCATCGACGTGGAGAACGTCTATAAGCGGTTGCGCGAGAACCACCAGTTGCCGCGCAGCAAGCGGAAGTCCATTAAAGAAGTGGTTTTCAGTGCTTCCACCGAAATTCGCGCCTCCATCCTCAACGCCACGTTCATCATTATCGTCGCGTTCATCCCGTTGTTCTTCCTTTCGGGCATGGAAGGGCGGATGCTCAAGCCGCTGGGCGTAGCCTATATCGTATCGTTGTTGATGTCGTTGCTCGTGGCCATGACGGTAACGCCGCTGCTCTGCCGCTATATGCTCGGTTCCGAGAAATACCTTGCCAAACAGGAGCGTAAGGGGCGTTTCACACGTTGGCTCGCGCGGGGCTATTCCCGCTCGCTGAATTGGGCGCTCAACCACAAGAAAACCGTAGTCGGAACCGCCATCGTACTGTTGCTGGGCGCCGGCTATGTCTATACTACGTTCGGCCATGGCTTCCTGCCCGACTTTAACGAAGGTTCGCTTACGATTTCCGTTGTGACCCAACCCGGCATCTCGTTGGACGAAAACCACCAGGTGGGCAATTTGGTCGAAGCCCAGCTGTTGCAGATTCCCGAAGTGCGCGGTACGTCGCGCCGCACGGGCCGCGGGGAGCTGGACGAACACTCGCAGGCCACCAACAGCGCGGAGATAGACGTCAAGTTCACGTTGCTCCACCGCTCGCGCGAGGCGTTCATGGAAGACGTCCGCGCGCGTCTGGCGGCCATTCCGGGCATCGCCTCCACCGTGGGGCAGCCGTTGGGTCACCGCATCGACCATATGCTTTCCGGCACGCGCGCCAACATCGCCATCAAGCTGTTCGGCACCGATTTGAGCCGTATGTTCCAGATTGCCAACCAAATCAAGTCAGAGATAGCCGACATCGACGGGCTGGTGGACGTAAGCGTGGAACAGCAGACGCTGACGCCCGAATGGCATATCAAGCCCGACCGCGCGGCCTTGGCGCGTTACGGCATCTCGCTCTCGGAATTCAACGATTTCGTGCAGACGGCCTTTGCCGGCAACGTCGTGGCGCAGGTTTACGAAGGACAGCGCAGTTTCGACCTCATGGTGCGGCTCTTGCCCGACTACACGAACACGATAGAGGGCATCCGCTCGGCCCTGATTGCCACCAAGTCGGGCAAGAAGGTCACGTTGGAGGAAGTGGCCGAAATCGTTTCGGTGGGCGGCGCCAACGCCATCAGCCGCGAGAACGTGGAGCGTAAAATCGTAGTGTCGGCCAACGTGGCGGGCCGCGATTTGCAAGGCGCGGTGGATGAAATCGAAAACACCATCCGGCAAAAAATCGTACTGCCGGAAGGCTACCATATCAACTACGGCGGACAGTTCGAAAGCGCGCGTTCGGCCTCCCGGACGCTGCTCTTGGCGTCGTTGGCGGCCCTGCTCCTCGTGTTCATGCTGCTGTACGTCGAATTCAAGGAAGTGTCGCTCTCGGCCATGGTGCTGTTGAACCTGCCGCTGGCGCTGATAGGCGGCATCGCGGCCATCTACCTCACGTCCGGCATCGTCAGCATCCCGTCCATCATCGGCTTCATCACGCTCTTCGGTATCGCCACGCGCAACGGTATCCTGCTTATCTCGCGCTACCGTCACCTGCAGGCCGAGCAACAGGGCCTGCCGCTGCGCGACCTTATCCGCAAGGGCTCCGAAGACCGTCTGAACCCGATTCTCATGACCGCGCTGACGTCGGCCTTGGCCTTGGTGCCGCTCGTCCTGAACGGCGACCAGTCCGGCAACGAAATCCAAAGCCCGATGGCGGTCGTCGTGC
Source organism: uncultured Bacteroidaceae bacterium (assembly GCA_964442435.1). Classification (GTDB taxonomy): domain Bacteria; phylum Bacteroidota; class Bacteroidia; order Bacteroidales; family P3; genus CAMXAS01. Next base: position 30,736 of record CAYTZG010000003.1, read on the forward strand.
TGGGCGGTCTGTTGACGTCCACGCTGTTGAACATCTACGTCATCCCCGTCGTTTACGAGTGGTTCCGCAAGCGGAAGACGTCCACGCAGACCATCAGCGGCGGCTTCAAGAACGCGCTGGCCACAACGGCCGTGCTGCTGGCCTCGGCCGCGCTGCCGGCCCTGTCCACGTCCGCGCGGGCGCAGTCGGCCAAGTCGGTCAACCCCACGGTGGCGACGGTGGCCGTCACGGGCCTGTCGGACGTATCGGCGCAGAAGATGAATAAGAAAGACACGGTGGCCATGGAACTGCAGGGCGAACCCATTTCCGACGAGCCCAAATCCTATGCCGACATCAAGGAACTCATGGCCGATTTGGAATACGTCAGCCCGGCCCTGCAAGCCCTCAAGAGCGCGGCCGACGCCGAGAAATACAGCTACAAGACCGGCTTGGTGCCCGGCGACCCCGAGGTGGGTTTCTCCTACAAATGGGGCACCAGAGGCGCCGCCGACGAGGCGGAATTGGAGGTGGTGCAGGCCTTTGAGTTCCCCGCCGTTTACGCCTACGCCAAGAAACTGTCCGACCTCAACGTGCGCAACGCCGACCTGCGTTACGAACGCGCCCGCCTGGCCTGGTACGTGGAAGTGCGCCAACTCTGCGTTCGCGTCGTCTATTACAACGCGATGGAGAAACTCTGGCGCCGCCGCATGGAGCAGGCCGATACGCTGCTGGACGCCTATCAAAAGACGTTCCGTATGGGCGAGACCAACAGTCTGGACATGAACAAGGCCCGCATGAACTGGGTCAAGCTCCGCAACGAATATCAAAACCTGCTGATTGACCGCGAGAGCCTTGAAATGGAGCTGAGCCGCCTGATGGGCGGCGCGCCCGTGCGGCTGTTGCAGTCCGACTACGACCCGATGGAATGGCCGGCCGATTTCGACCGGTGGTACAACGAAATGAGCATCTGGCACCCCGCGCTCATGCTGTCGGAGGGCGAGGCCGACGCCGCCAAGAAAGGCGTGGAACTCAACACCGCCCACGCTTTTCCCTCGTTCAAGGTGGGCTATAAGGGCGAAAACATCTTCAACGAAGGGCTGCACGGCGTGGTGGTCGGCATGAGCCTGCCGCTGTGGGAGAACAAAAACAAGGTAAAGCAGGCCAAATTAGCCAATATGTCGGCCGAAATGTCGTTGAAAGACGTGCAGTTGGCCACGCACGCCAAATATTCGACGCTCTACGCCAAGGCCGTCCAGTTGCAGAAAACGGTGGCGGAATACCGCAAGACCATCGCCGAGGCCGGCAATACGACGCTGTTGGGCAAAGCCTTGCGCGCCGGCGAGATTTCGCTGTTGGAATACCTTGTAGAGCAGGACTATCTGTTTGAACTCTATGCGGTGTATTGGGAAGCCTACCGCGATTTGGCGCTGATTTACGCCGAATGGGAGGCGTTGGCCGCCCAGCGGTAAGAGAGGCCGCCGGCGCGCCCGTCAGAGCGTGCGCCGCATCCGGGCCACGGGAATGTCGAGTTGCTGGCGGTATTTGGCAATCGTGCGCCGCGCCACGCTCAGCCCCTGTTTCTTCAGTTCCTCCACCAAAACGTCGTCCGAAAGCGGGGCCGTCTTGTCCTCATGGTCGATGAGCGTTTTCAAGGCTTCCTTGATACGCGCCGTCGATATTTCCGTACCTTCTTCGTTCTGAATGCCTTGCGAGAACAGGGTTTTGAGCGCGATGATGCCGAAGGGCGTCTGGATGTATTTCTGCGCCGTCACGCGCGAGACCGTCGAGATATCGTAGCCCGTCTCGGCCGCTATGTCTTTGAGCCGCATGGGTTTAAGCCGGTGCGGGTCACCGCTCAGAAAGTAGTCTTTCTGGAAGTTCACAAGGCAGTTGCCGATGGTCAGCAGCGTCTGTTGGCGTTGGCGCACCATGTCGATGAACCAGCGCGCCGCGTCGATTTTCTCCTTGACGAACTGGGCGGCCTCGCGGTTGGCGCGGCTCTGCTTGTCGTCCTTGTAGGTCTGGAGCATCTGGTTGTAGGCGCCGCTCACCTTCAGCACGGGTTCGTTCTTGTTGTGCAGCGTCAGCACCAAGTCGTCATCGTCGTAAAACAGATAGAAGTCGGGCACGATGCCGGGGTTCTGCCGCGTGGCGTCGTGGCCGTTCCAGGCCGCGCCGGGCTTGGGGTTCAGCCCCGAAAGCAGTTGCAGCACGCGTTGCAGCTTGTCTTCGTCTATGTGCAGCCGTTCGGTCAGATGCTCGTAGCGGCGTTTGAGGAAATCTTCGAAATAGCGGTCGGTGAGCCGCAGGGCCAACGTCAACAGTTCGGCCTCCTCGGGCGTTTCATTTTCCCGTTCCAGCTGCTTTAATTGGATTTTAAGACACTCTTGCAGGTTTTGGGCGGCAACACCCGGCGGGTCGAGCGATTGTACGGCAGAAAGCACCTTTTTGACTTCCGCGGCCGTCACGTCCAGCCCGCCGTAAAAGGCCAGGTCGTTGGCGATGGCTTCGGGTGTGCGTTGCAGATAGCCGTTTTCGTCTATATTGCCCACGATGACCTCGCCGATTTGCTTTTCGGTGGCCGACAGCGGCAGAAAGCCCAGTTGCGAGAGCAGGTATTCCTGAAAGCTCTCGGCCGACGCCAAGGGCGTCTCGTAGCGGTCGTCCTCCGACGGATAATTGTTGTCACGGCGCTTGTAGGCGTAGTCCTCGCGGTCTTCATCGTTGAGGTAATCGTCTATGTTCCACTCCGTTTTCTCGTCCGTGGCCGCCGGCAGGCCGTCTTCCGTCCAGTCCTCCGACGTCTTTTCCAAGTCCTCGTCGTGCGCTTCTTCCGCCACGGGCGCGGTCTCGTCGGTCGAAATCTCCTCCAAGGCCGGATTGTTCTCCAATTCGTCCTTGATGCGTTGCTCCATGGCCACGGTGGGCAGCTGCAGCAACTGCATGAACTGGATTTGCTGCGGCGAGAGTTTCAGCAGCAGCCGCTGGTCCAGACTCTGTCGGAAATCGGTTTTGTAATCGGCCATGCGCGTTTTATAAAAACGAGGCTAATTTACGAAAAATTTAGCTATGGCGGCGGTTGTCGAAGAAACAGCCGTTCTGCTCGTCGCGCCGGCGGTCGTCGCGTTCCACGAAGACGGGCTCCAGCGTATGCGGGTCGAGCCCCGTGTAGAACATCTCGGTGGCCAGCGTCATGGGCGTGGGCGTAAAGAGCTGAACTTGTTCCAGATGATAGCCCATCGCGCGCGTCTTTTTCGAGAGCGCCTGCATATCCTGCAGGCGGCAGTTCGGGTGGGCCGAGATGAAATACGGAATCAGCTGCTGGCGCAGGCCCTCGCGGTGGCACACCTCGTCGAAGAACCGCTTGAACCGCACGAACTGTTCGAACGGCATCTTGCGCATGGTCTTCAACACGGCGGCTTCGGTATGTTCGGGCGCCACCTTGAGCCGTCCGGAAACGCCCTTACGTATAATGGTCTTAGCGTAATCCGTTGCGCCACATTCATTTGTATCGAGGAACGGCACGATTAAATCGTAGCGGATGCCGCTGCCGATAAAGCATTTCTTGATTTTAGGGTGAGCCGACACCTTTTCGAACAGCGCGAGCAGCGGCCGCAGGTCGTGATTCAGGTTCTTGCAAATCGACGGCACGATGCACGAAGGGCGGCTGCAATGGCGGCAGAGGTCGGTATCCTTGCCCCGCATCAGGTACATATTGGCCGAGGGGCCGCCCAAGTCGCTCAGATAACCCTTGAAGTCGGGCATCTGCGTCACCTGTTCCACCTCCCTGAGGATGGAGGCCTCGCTGCGGCTCTGCACCTGTTTGCCCTGATGCGCCGAAATCGTGCAGAACGCGCAGCCGCCGAAGCAGCCGCGGTGGATGTTGACCGAGTGCCGTATCATCGTGTAGGCGGGGATGTCGCCGCGCGACTTGTATTTGGGATGCGGCAGGCGCGTATAGGGCAGGTCGAACGCGTAGTCGATGGCGTGGGGGTCGTTTTCGGGCAGCGGATAGGGCGGGTTGATGACCACGGTGCGGTTGCCCACGCCTTGCAGGATGGTCTCGCACGTGATGCGGTTGGAGGCCGTCTCCACGAGCGCGAAATTGCGGGCCTGCGCCTTCTTGCTTTTCAGGCAGGCTTCGTGCGGCGCCAAAACGATGGCTTCCGGGTAGCGACGATGCACGGCCTCCACCGGCTCGTCGGCCACGAAGCACACTTGCGGGATGTCGCGGCAACGCTGCAGGGCCTGCGCCCGGTCGAGGCCGCGGCTTTCGGCCTCCGCCAGCCGGCGGGCGATGTCCGCCACGGGCCGTTCGCCCATGCCATAGACCAGCAGGTCGGCCCCGCTCTCCGCCGCGAACGACGGCAACAGCTTGTCCTGCCAGTAGTCGTAGTGCGTCACGCGGCGGAGAGAGGCCTCTATGCCGCCCGCCACCACGGGCACGTCGGGAAAGAACCGCTTGAGCATCCGCGTATAGACGAGCGTCGGGTAGTCGGGCCGAAAGCCGGCCACGCCGCCCGGCGTGTAAGCATCGTCGCTGCGGCGCCGACGGCGGGCGGTGTAATGGTTCACCATCGAGTCCATGCTGCCCGCCGATACGCCGAAAAACAAGCGCGGTGCGCCCATCTTGCGGAAGTCCCGCCCGTCGTCGCGCCAGTTGGGTTGAGGTATCAACCCAACCCGGAAGCCCTCGTGTTCCAGCACCCGGCCAATGACGGCCGCCCCGAACGAGGGGTGGTCCACATAGGCGTCGCCGCTCACCAAAATCACGTCCAACCGCTCCCAGCCGCGGCTCTCCACCTCTTTTTTCGTGATGGGCAGCCAGTCCGACAGCGGTAATCTCTTATCCGTCATAATCCACAAAGATACGTTATTTTCTAAGTTTTATTAAGAATAATCCCTTGGAGGACGGGAGAATTGGCATTAGTTTTACAAACTCGATATGGATATGGAAAAGAAATATGTGCAAAAAGTGATACCGCACGTATCGACGGAGCGGTATAAAAAGATGACTTCTTTAGAATTAAGGAAGGAAGCCATTTTGGTGTTTAATGCCACTTGTAAAGGTAAAGTCGTAAAGAATTTACATACGGGTATACCTGTTAGGTTGGTTTCTGGCAAAAAGACTGCCTATGGGGAGGCCATATACAGCAAGAAAGTAGCTGTAATGCCTATGCTTATTTCCTTAATAGAAAATGCCCGTTATTCTAATTGGGGGGCTCGGAAAGTACAAGATCCAAAAAATGTTATAGGTTATTATAATTTCAAAGCCTATGTTTTTATTGACAACAAAAAAGAGTGTGTACGGTTGGCGGTACGCGCTATGTCGAACGGGGCTTTTTATTACAATGTGGAAGTGAACAAGAAGCAATAAAAAAAGAGTGTTGGCTTCGGGTATAGGTTGGTTACTATGGCTCAACACTCTTTAAAGCATCATCCGATGCTGGTTACAAAGATACGAAAAAATAACAAAAGGACAATAAAAAAGGGGGAAAACCTTGCGGTTCGCCCCCTTCATGCGCGTTACGCGATGTTAGTTCTCGGCCGGAACGACCGAAACATAAGACCGGTTGTCGCGTTTACGTTTAAACTGTACCGTACCGTCAACCAGGGCGAACAGCGTATGATCCTTGCCCATACCCACGTTCGTGTCCGGGTGGTATTTCGTACCTCTCTGACGGATGATGATATTGCCGGCCGTGGCCGCCTGACCACCGAATATCTTTACGCCCAAACGTTTGCTTTCTGATTCGCGGCCGTTGTCGGAACTACCGACGCCTTTTTTGTGTGCCATGGCTTCTCTGTTTTAAGCGATTTTTTCGATTTGAATTTCAGTCAAGGAAGAACGGAAACCGTTGCGTTTACGGTAGCCTTTTCTTCTTTTCTTTTTGAAAATGATAACTTTGTCGCCCTTAAGGTGGGACAAAACCTTAGCCGTAACCTTAGCACCGCTCACAAAGGGCGTGCCTACCTGAATCTGGCCGTCGAGGTCTTTGAGGAGAACGTGATCGAACTCCACCGTGGCCCCTTCTTCAGCCTCCAGGCGATTGACAAACAGCTTCTGGCTCTCTTGAACCTTCATCTGCTGCCCGGCTATATCCACAATTGCGTACATAACAGTAAGTTGTTTAAAATTTTTTACCAACAGGTTTTCAACAGGGCGGCAAAGATAAGGACAATATTCCGAATATGCAAGTTTTTGACTAAATTTGCGCTCATTAAACATACGGAACCATGAAGTATTTGTCGTTTCTGACGGTGGCCGCCGTGGCCGTCGTTACTTTCGCTTGCGGTTCGGCCAAACGGCCGGCGGCGGACCAGGCCGGCGCCCAACCCGGCAAGATATTGGTGTTGTACTATTCACAGACGGGTGTGACCGATAAGGTGGCGCGGGAATTGGCGCGTCAGACGGGCGCGGATATGGAACGCATAGAGGCCGTGACGCCGTATGCGGGCACCTACGAAGAGACGATTGCCCGTTGCAAGGAAGAAATGGAACAGGGGCTTGTACCGGACATCCGGCCGTTGCAGAGCGCCGTAGAGGACTACGATGTCATTTTCCTCGGCTATCCCGTTTGGTTCGGCACCTACGCGCGCCCCGTCATGCGGCTCGTGCAACGGTACGGTTTCGCCGGCAAGACCGTGGTGCCTTTCGCCACGTTCGGGAGCGGCGGATTGCAGGCTTCGACGGATTCCTTGCGGCAGGCGTTGCCGCAGGCCGATGTCAAGGCCGGCTTCGGCATTCGGGAAGTCCACAGCGACCAAGCCGCCTCCAGAATCAACCGTTTCCTGATAGAGAACGGCTATGTGGCCGGCGAGGTGGAAGCCTTGGCCGCCTATAGCGAACAAACGCCGGTAACGCCGGAGCAGACGGCCATCTTCAACGAGGCCTGCGCCGGCTACAAATACCCGCTCGGCACGCCTGTGTCGGCCGGTTGGCGCGAGACCGCCGAAAGCATCGACTACCGGTTTGTGGCCGACAACGGCCGCGGCGGCACGTCCGTCATCTTCATCACGGTGCCGAAAGACGGCAACGGCCAGGCCGAGTTCACGGAAGTGGTGCGGTAGGCGGAAAGAAAGTAAATGAGATTTAATAGGTTTTAATACTAAAGATATGCTACAGCTTCAGGTTATCCGGGAACAGACGCAGGAGGTCATCCGGAAATTGGAAAAGAAACATTTCGCGCAGGCGGAAGCCGTCATCAAGGAGGTTTTGGACACGGACGGGCTCCGTCGCAAGACGCAGCAGGAGTTGGACGCCTGCCTGGCGCAGAGCAAGAAGGCCGCCAAGGAAATCGGCGCGCTGATGGGGCAGGGGCGCAAGGAGGAGGCGCAGGCCCTCTCCGGACAGACCGGCACGCTCAAGGAGCAGGCCAAGGCTCTGACGCAGCAGCTCAACGACTGTGACGAGAAGTTGAAACGCCTGCTCTATACGATTCCCAACACACCGCACGAGTCGGTGCCCGAAGGCCGCACGGCCGAAGACAACCACGTGGAACGGCAGGTGGGCGAAATTCCCGATTTGCCGGCCTCCGCGCTGCCGCACTGGGAGCTGGCCGCCAAATATCAGCTCATCGATTTCGAACTCGGCAACAAGATAACGGGGGCGGGCTTCCCCGTCTATAAGGGCAAGGGCGCCCGTCTGCAACGCGCGCTCATCAATTTCTTCCTCGACCGGGCGGTCAAGGCCGGCTACTTGGAAATCATGCCGCCGCTCGTGGTCAACGAGGCGTCGGGCTACGGCACGGGCCAGCTGCCCGACAAGGACGCGCAGATGTATCATGTGGGGCTCGACAACCTGTATCTCATTCCCACGGCTGAGGTGCCCGTCACCAACCTTTACCGCGACGTCATGCTCTCGGAAAAAGACCTGCCCGTCAAGAACGCCGCCTATTCGGCCTGCTTCCGTCGCGAGGCCGGCTCCTACGGCAAGGACGTGCGCGGGCTCAACCGGCTCCACCAGTTCGACAAGGTGGAGATCGTGCGCATCGAAAAGCCCGAAGTGTCTTACGAGGCCTTGGAGGAGATGTGCCGTCACGTGGGTTCCCTCATCGAGGAGCTGGAACTGCCTTACCGCGTGCTGCGGCTCTGCGGCGGCGACATGAGCTTCACCTCCGCCCTGACGTTCGATTTCGAGGTGTTCTCGGCCGCGCAGAAGCGTTGGCTGGAAGTGAGCTCGGTGTCCAATTTCGAGACCTATCAGTCCAACCGCATGAAGTTGCGTTACAAGGACGCCGCCGGCAAGACCGTGTTGCCGCATACGCTCAACGGCAGCGCCATCGCCCTGCCGCGCATCGTGGCCGCCTTGCTGGAGAACCATCAGGACGCCGACGGCATCCGCATCCCCAAGGCGTTGGTGGAATTCACGGGCTTCGACCGGATTTAAGCCCCTTTTTCCCATGCGGTATCTATCCGTAGGCTTGGGCTTGCTGTGCTTTCTGTGCGTGCAGAACCCGGTTTCCGCGGGGATGTCTGCGGTTTCGGGTGACCCGACGGGCCGGCTTGCGCCGGAGACGGCGGCGGTTGCGCCGCCGGACGGCAACACGTGGCAGGCGGCCGCGCGTCTGGCGCAGAGCGGCAACTACGAGAAAGCGGCGGCGCTGTATGCCTCGGCCTACGCGCAAGACCCCAACCCCATCCTCTACCGGCAATATCTGGAAGTTTTGCTGAAACTCGACCGCTACAAGGAGGCCGAGGCATTGGCCTTGCGGCAGCTGCGGTCGGCCGCCAAGGGCGGGCGCGACGGCCTGCCGCAAGCCCCCGCGCGGTACTGTGTGGATTTGGGACAAATCTACCTGGCGCAGGGCGCCGCGTCCAAAGCGCAGAAGGCTTTTTTACAGGCCGTGGACGACTATTGGGCGCAGGGCGGTGTGGGGGCCGGCGTCAGTCTCGACGAGCTGTCGGAGGCGCTTTGGACGCAGTCCGGTACCGCGCGCTACAGCGCCGCGCTTTATGAGGCGGGGCGTCGGGCGCAGCCGTCGGCTCAGGCCGACGGTTGCCAGCCGTTTGCCTACGAGCTGTTCAAGGCCTATCTGCATCTGGGGCAGATGGACCGCATGACGGCGGAGGCCCTGTGCTTCGTCCAAACTCAAAGGGAAGGCCGTGAAGGCGCCTACGACGAGGCCATGGCGCAAATAGAAGCCGACTGGCAGGCCTATTTCTACCAGACCGCCCACAACTCGCCCGCCGCCCCGTCCGTCCCGTCCCCGGCTTTCCGTCTCAAGAAATCCCTCTACGCCTATTGGCAGAAAGACCCGCTGAACCGTGAAGTGGCCGAATGGCTCCGTTGGGTGGCCCTGCAGGACGGCGACTATGAAGAGGCCCTCCGTATGGCCGCCGCGTTCAAGGACTTCCATTACGACGGCGGGGTCAAAATATTGGAAACCATCCGTTTGGTTATAGAAAACGGTGCCGATGCCGTGGCCGTCACCGCCCTGGAGCGTCTGTCGGCGCAGGCGGTGGAACACCCCGACGACTATCTGCCGGACGTCCGCCGGGCGGCGCGCCAGGAGCTGCTCGGCCTGCAGTTCCGCCGCTTGGAGCAGGGCCGCCTGACCGACAGTGCGGAACTCGCGCGGCTCAAGGCCGATTACGAAACGCTGTGGCGGCAGAGCCCGCAGGCGGCCGCCGACCCGCAGCTGTGGCCCGTGGCGCGCAACCTCGCGCGTATATACGCTTACTACACGCACGAGGATACGGCGGCCGAAGCCCTGATGGAAAGCTGCATCGCGCAGGGGCGTGTGCCGGCGCGCCGCAAGGCGGAGATGAAGACCGAATACGCCGATATGCTGTTGTTCATGGGCAAGACGTGGGACGCCATGTTGCTCTACGCGCAGGTGGAAAAAGACTTCAAGCAGGATGCCGTGGGCTTCTACGCCAAGCTGCAGACGGCCCGGCTGTCCTACTATGTGGGCGAGTTCGAATGGGCGTTGTCGCAGTTGGAAGTGCTGCGCGCGGCCACGTCCAAGCTCATCGCCAACGACGCCATGGAACTCTCCCTGCTCATCAAGGAAAACAACAATGCCGACAGCACCTACGCCGGCCTGCGCCGCGTGGCGCGCGCCGACGCGCTGACCTACCGCCGGCTCTACGGGCCGGCCCTGCAGGTGCTTGACAGCGTGCTCCGGATGCCGGGCGAGAGCCAGCTCCACGACGACGTCCACTACAAGAAAGCGCAGATCTACCGGCAGACGGATTCCATAGAAGCTGCCCTCGCGGCCTTGCAGCACGTCTATCGGCAGCCGGCGGGGCAACCCGCCTCCCTCTGGGCCGACGACGCGCTGTTGCAGGCTTCGGCCTGTTACGAGGCCTTGGGGCGGACTGAAGAAGCCATGGCGGCCTGCCGCGAACTGTTCACGCGCTTCCCGTCCTCCCTGCTCGCGCCCCAGGCCATCGAACGCTACCGCGTCCTGCGGGATATGTCAAATACCGATAAAACCACCGATTTATGAAATCCGCCCGTCCGTTCCGTCCGTCCTCGCCGGTTCAGGCTAAAAAATCCTTGGGACAGCATTTCCTGCGCAATGCGGCCGTGGCCGAGCGCATCGCCCGCACGTTGGAAGACGCTGCCTTTCCGCCCGACATATTGGAGATAGGCCCCGGCATGGGCATCCTGACGCAGTTCCTGTGGCAATTGCCGGGCCGCCGCGTCAACATGGTGGAACTCGACCGCGAGTCCGTGGCCTACCTGCAGGCCACCTATCCCGACAAGACGACCGACGGGCAGCTGCTGTCCGCCGATTTCCTGAAACTGGAGCTGGACACGCTCTTCGAGGGCCGTCCGTTCTGCCTGATAGGGAATTATCCTTACAACATCTCGTCGCAGATTCTGTTCAAGGCCGTGGAACACCGCCACCGCATCCCCGTCATCTCCGGTATGTTCCAAAAGGAAGTGGCCGAACGCGTGGCGGCGGGGCCGGGCAGCAAGACCTACGGCATACTGAGCGTTTGGGTGCAGGCGTTTTACGAGGCCGAATACCTGTTTACGGTAGAGCCCTGCGAGTTCAATCCATCGCCACAGGTGCGCTCCGGCGTCATCCGTCTCATCCGCAAATCCGATTACCGTCTGCCCTGCGACGAGGCCCTGTTCCTCAAGGTGGTCAAGGCCGCGTTCGGCCAAAGGCGCAAGACGCTGCGCAACGCGCTCCGGGCGTTGGAGGCCGGCCAGCCGTCCACGGCGGTCAATTTTGCGGCGGTTCCCGAACGCTATCTGTCGCTCCGCGCCGAACAGCTCGCCGTTTCAGACTTCGTCACGCTGACGCAGGCGCTCGCGGGCTAAATTCTGATAGAGGCCGGGCTTGAGCCCCGTGAATTTCGTAAAGGCCGTGATGAATGTGGCCTGGGATTTATAGCCCACGCTTTCGGCGATGGCCTTGATGGTCAGATGGCCGTAGTGTTCCGTGTCGCCCAAGCGGGTCATGGCCTTCTTGATGCGGTATTCGTTGAGCAGGGCGCGGAAATTCTTGCCGAAGGCTTCGTTGATGGTTTCGGAAACGTAGCGGGCGTTGGAATCGATGGCGGCCGCCAGTTTGTCGATGTTGTAGTCGCAGGCGCAATAGTCCTCGGTCGTTTCCATAACGCGCAGGATGTCGTTGGCTATTTGGTCGCGTTGCTCCCAATTCAGGAGCAGTTTCCGTTCCGAAGCCGTATTTTCAGCGTCGGTTGGCGGTTGTCCGTCGGCCTCCGTGGCGGCCGGGGCCGCGTTTTGACGGTTCGCCGCCTCCAAGGCCTTTTCGAGCGTCAGAATCCGGTGCTGGTAGTGGTTTTCGGACGCCAACTGCCGATGGTTGCGTTCGTACAGTTCCATCCAGGCCGCCTTCAGCTTCCGTTTCTGCAGGTATAGGATGATGACCAGCCCGATGAAAACGGCGGTGGCGACACTCAACACCCAAAGGCCGTTGCGTTGCAGTACCTGAATGGTGTTCAGGCGGTTGATGGTCGAGGCATTGCGTTCCAACTCATAAAAAACCTGTTTGTTTTTCATTTCATTGAAGGCCTTTTGGCTGAGGATGGAATCCGATAGGGCCAGATATTCCGATTTGTATTGCAAGGCTTTGTCGTTGTCGCCCACTTGGTCGTAGATATGTCCCAAATCGCGCACGGTCGCTATCAGCAGGTCGTAAGACTGCGTCTCCCGCGCGATGGCCTCGTTCGCGTGCAGGTAAAAGAGCGTCGAATCCAACCGGTTTTCCTGTTCGAAAAACTGGGCGATGCACGAATTGCAGGCGCCGATGCTCGTCATCGGCAAGTCGTTTTCGGCGGCGTGGCGGGCGGCTCTCTTCGCATAGGTCTTGGCCGAGTCAAGTTCACCTTTACTATTGAAAATGAATGCTTTGTTAAGATAGACATCGTACAAGACCCACGGGGCCCGGAGGTCGAGTGCTTGGAAAAGTTCAAAATAGTGTTCCACCGAATCGATTTCACCCTTGAAGTAATAGGCACCCACGAGGTTGTTCAACGCCATGTATTGGAGGTCGATATTGTCGTATTCATAGGCGTAGGGGAGCGCCCGTTTGTAGGCCGTCACGGCGCTTTCAAAGTCGTTGTTGGCCGCGTAGATGTTGCCGATATGGCCATAGATGACGCCGATGAGGTCGTCGAACCGGTAGGCTTCGGCTATGCCCATGGCTTTCAGATAGGCGTCCATGGCGGAGGCATAGGCGGTGAATTGATACCGTATGTTGCCGTTCCGAATGAATGCTTTAGTATATATGTATTGATTATCAGTGTTATCGACTTCGTTATAACGGGAACAGATCAGCATGAAGAAGGGCAGGGCCTTTTCGTAGTCGCCCGCCTGATAGGCCTCTTCCCCCAATTCGTTCAGTTCGTGCGACGGCCGTTTGGCCCATGTCTGGAATTCCTCCGTGCCGCCGTCCGGAGCCGGCGTGCCGAATCCCGTTGTGGTCAGGCAAAACCATAAAACAATGATATACAATATATTGAATGGATAAACGCGCGTGTTCATGGCAACAAAAATAATCATCCCGGCCCAATAAGACAACGTTTCCCAACTCTGTGTCTTAACGTCGGCAGGGCCACTGTAGAACCGTCAAGGGAGAAAAATAGTTTTTATTTCGCGAATTTGAAGCAAAATGATAAGCCTGACAGGTTTCAAACCTGCCGATATGTTTATATTTGTAAATCATTAATCAAAACAAAAAGCTATGAAAAAAATTTTTTTATGGGGTTTTGTAATCCTCTTGGCGAATCTTTTGCCGTGCGCGGCTCGGGCGCAGCAGCCGGCCGTTCCGGCCAACCTGAAAGCCGATGTAATGGGGCATCGCGTAACGCTGAATTGGGAACATCCCGACTTGGGCGAAACGTTGCTGTCGACGGACTTTGAGTTGGAAGGCGTGCCCGTGACGGACGACGAAATATCGTTGGATACCGACGGTTGGACGGTCAAGACGACGAATACGTCGGACTATTCCTGTACGTGGTTCCGGTATCCGACGTCCGATTTCATGGGGGCGGACAATTATGAGATACTGGTCGGAAACGGCTTGCGGAGCGCCGTCGTATTCTTCGACATCGTGGAAGATGAGCACGATATGCATCAGGACGAATGGCTCATATCGCCCATCATGGAAAAAGCGGCTTATCTGGAATTTAGCTATTACATCGATCCGCGGGTGGTGGAGAACGGCGTTCATCCGGAATATCCCGACCATTATGTCGTCATAGCCAGTACCGATGGCGGCAATACATGGGGCGAACCGCTGTGGGACGCGCGTTACGACGCTTCGACCGAGGAAGGCTGGCATACGGTGTCGCTTACATTGGCGGATGTGCCCACCGATGCGATGCGCGTGGCTTTCCGGGCCTATGGCGAATATCAGTTCGACGACTACGGCGATACGATAAACCAAAGTCTGTACGCCACCTGGGCCATCGATGACGTCACGGTTCGGGCGGCTGATAGGACGCCCAATGTGGAAACATTGGTATCCAGCGATTTCGAAAAGGCCGAATCGGACGAGGATATGTCATTCGAAGCCGACGGATGGACGGTCAATACGACGAACGATTATGAGATGACGACCACTTGGTTCAAGAATCCCGTTACGGAAGATGATGAAACGTTCCCCATGATGGTGATTGAGGGTGAGAGAAGCGCGATGGTGTTCCCCGACGAAGCGGATATTTATCAGGACGAATGGCTGATTTCGCCCGAATTGACGCCGGTGGCGGGTCAGAATCTTTCCATGCGGTTCAGTTATAAGTCGAATGCCGTTTATATAGACGAAGAAGAAGGTTTCATGCCCGATGAAACCTTGGGACATTATGTGGTGGTCGTGAGCAAGGATGGCGGTGAAACCTGGGGGGAACCGATTTGGGATCTCATGGAGGATGACAAGGGCACGATGGATGAAGATGGGATGTTTTACATGAATACCGTAACGGTGAACATTAACGCCGCTCCGACCGACAAAGTGAAAGTGGCTTTCCGTGCCTATGGCGAGAAATCCGGCGAAACGGACGAGGAAACAGGCGATGAGTTGGGCGGTCTCGGTGGCGTTTGGGTAATCGACAATGTCTTTATCCTTTCCACGGCTGCCGCAGAGGGCGGATCGGCCCTTGTATCGCATTTCAAGGTCATGCTCGACGGCAAGGAACTGGCCGACCGTTTGACCGAGTGCCACTATGTGGACAAAAGCGAGAAAACGCCGGGCGAACACAGATATGCCGTCATGTCCGTGGCTACGGACGGCACGGTTTCCGAACAGGCTTCCGTGGATGTTACGTTGGCGAAAATCGATTTCGTCGCGCCGCGGAATTTTACCTGTACGTCCGAACTGAACGAGGAAACCGGAAGATATACGGTCCATATGACATGGGAGGCGCCGGAAACCGACTTTCAACCGGCTTACTATACGGTATATAGCGATAACGTTATGTTCGGTACCGAATTTACCGCCGAACAGGGCAAGGAAGGCATCGGCATGTCGGGTTGCTTCGGGCTTTACGAGTTCAGCATAGAGGCGGTTTATGAAACGCCCGACGGCGTGTCCGAACGGGTCAAGAAACGCCTGGCGATGGGCGTGCGGTACGGCGTGTTGGACCTCAAGGCGGAGACGGAAGGCAAGGATGTCGTGCTTTCGTGGTCGGCGCCGGAGGAAGACGGCTATACGGTGGCTTCGTACACGGTCTATCGGGCCGGCGAGAAACTGACCGAAGGGCTGACGGCAACGACCTGGCGCGATGTCGCGGTGGAAGAAGGCCTGTATGAATACGTTGTCATCGTGGTTTATACCGATGGCGTGGCGTCCGTCCGGACGGGCGTTTCCTGTCAGGTGGGCGATGAGGTACGGGTGGCCCTGCCTTACGAGGAGCCTTTCAATACGACCTTCATGCCGGTCAACTGGCGCATCGAAAATCAAACCGAAAGGACACCCGACAAATACACCTGGTATTTCGACGACCAGAGCCGTTTAGGCGTCAAGGGTCCCGGTTTCGAGGGCTGTTATGCGGCCATCGACAGCAAGGATATCCTCTTCCGTCTCAACACCACGCTGGCGTTGCCGGCCATCGACCTGACGACGGCGAAAGACAAAAAGAACGTTACACTGTCGTTCTATTACAGTTATGCCATCGGTGGCATTTTCAAGGCCGGGGTGGAATTTTCGCTGGACGGCGAGGAATGGTATCTGCTCGATGTTCTTGATAAGGAAAACGGTTTCAAACCGGAAGATGACGGCGATTTCCATATTCAGAAAGCGGATATGCGTATAGGCAAAGTGCTTACGAACAAAGATTTGGAGAATGCCGATGTGATATATCTCCGTTTCCGTTACGAAGCCATCCGTTCCAATTTCTGGGCCATCGACAACGTTTATGTCGGTGAAGATTTGACGGCGTTGGAAAAGAGGACCGAAGATATGGACGTCGTGGTTTCGTCCACCGCCGGCATCATGCAGGTTCATGCCGCGCAGGAAATCCGTCGGGTGGAAATCTATGCGCCCGACGGCCGCAAACTGGCCGAACGTATCGGCGGCGAGACCACCGAACTGACGATGCCGGTACCCCGGAGAGGGCCGGCCGTCGTGCGCGTAACGACCGCGCAGGGCGTTAAGACCGTCAAGACGCTCTTGTAGAACCATAAGTGTGTTGTTTAAAATCGGAAGCCGGGACGTTCTGTACGTTCCGGCTTTTCCGTTATTTATGTTATCTTTGTAAGTCATTCACGGAAGGCCCGACAGGTCGGTTTGGGGTGAAGGGACACGATAACATACTATGGAACATTGGTTTAACGAGATATTGTTCGGGAGCGGCGTGGCGCATGCCGTGTTCGCGCTCGCGCTGACGATAGCCGTCGGCTTGTCGTTGGGGAAATTCAAAATCGCCGGCATTTCCTTGGGCATCACGTGGATTCTGTTCGCCGGCATTTTCTTCTCGCATTTCGGCATCCGGCTCACGCCGGCCGTGGGGCATTTCGTCAAGGAATTCGGCCTGATTTTGTTCGTTTACGCCATCGGGCTGCAGGTGGGCCCCAGCTTCTTCTCCTCGCTCCGCAAGGGCGGGCTTTCGATGAACCTCATGGCCTCCGCCATCGTGTTGCTCGGCTGCATCACCACCTATGCCATCCACGTGTTGAGCGGCACCGACCTCGCGACGATGGTCGGCATCATGTCGGGCGCCGTGACCAATACGCCGGGCTTGGGCGCCGCCCAGCAGACCTATACCGACGCCACCGGCCTGTCCGGGCAGACCATCGCGTCGGGCTACGCCGCGGCCTATCCGTTGGCCGTGGTCGGCATCATCCTGAGCATCATGCTGTTCAAATATATCGGCGACCGGCATAACGCCGAGGCCGAGAATTTCGTGCCCGGCAAAAGCGAGTCCGAGACCAAGCGCATCAACCTGCGCGTGGCCAACCAGGGCATCTTCGGGCAGACCATCGCCGAGATGGCGCGCATCGTCAACCGGCCGTTCGTCATCTCGCGCGTCATGCACCCCGACGGCACGATCGAGGCCGGTCTGGGCGAACTCAAACTGCATGAGGGCGACGTACTGCGGATTGTGGCGCGTCCCGAGGCCGTGGAGGCCCTCACCGCCTATATCGGGCAGGTGGTTCATATCGACGCCGCCATCTGGGAGAAAGAGACGTCGGAGCTCGTCTCGCGCCGCATCGTCGTCACCAAGGAACAGGTCAACGGCGTCCGCATAGGCGACCTGCACCTGCGCTCGCTGCACGACGTCACCATTACGCGCGTCAACCGTGCGGGTTGGGATCTTTTGGCCACGATGGACCTGCGCCTCCAGCTCGGCGACCGCGTGACGGTGGTGGGCAAGAAAGAGAGCGTGGAGAAAATCGCCACGATTCTCGGCAACTCGATGAAGCGGCTCGACGTGCCCAACCTGTTCCCGATCTTCTTCGGCGTGCTGCTGGGCGTGCTCGTGGGTTCCGTCCCCGTCATGTTCCCCGGCGTGCCCGTGCCCGTCAAGTTGGGCTTGGCCGGCGGCCCGCTCATCGTGGCCATCCTCATCGGCAGGTTTGGCCCCTATTACCACATGGTCACGTTCACGACCACGAGCGCCAACATGATGCTGCGCGAAATCGGCATCGCGCTGTTTTTGGCGGCCGTGGGCTTGGACGCCGGCGAACACTTCGTGGAGACGTTGGCCGACGGCGGCTATCTGTGGATTCTCTACGGCGTGCTCATCACGGTGCTGCCGTTGCTTATCGTCGGCTTCTGCTGCCGCAAGTTCCTCAAATGGGACTACTACAAGGTGGCCGGGCTCATGGCCGGCGCCACCACCGACCCGCCCGCGCTGGCGTTCATCAACAACGCGGCCCCCAACGACCGCGCCGCCGTATCCTACGCCACGGTCTATCCGCTCACGATGTTCCTGCGCATCCTCGCCGCCCAGGTTCTTATATTGTTGGCCTTGTAAAAATGTTTTCCGAAGCATGAAAAGCGGTTATAAATATATACGGTTGTTTACGGCGGGATGTGTTTTTCTGCTATGGGGCGCGTTGTCGTTGGCAATGGCGCAGTCCGGGGCGCAGAACACGCGTCAACCGTCGTTAGGCGTGGAGAAATCGCTTTTGGAACAGGCCGACTATTACAAGTTCCTGAACGAAGATACGAGCCTTTATTTCGCAAACTTGGCCTATACCGAGAGCGTGGCGGCGCAGAACAAACGTCGGCAGGCGGAGGCGCTCACGTATATCGCCGTGGCGTATAAAAACAAGGGCGAATACGAAAAGGCGCTGGAGATAAGCAAAACGCTTGGCGAACTGGCCCAACAGCTCGACGATGACCTGCTCTATGCGCAAAGCGTTTACCAAACGGGTACGGTCTATTTGAAAATGGGGGTGCTCGATGCCGCTTATGCAGATTTGACGTCGGCCATCAATATCTTCAGCCATTATCCGCCGTCCAACCATCTGGCGGCGGCCTACAACGCGCTGGCCGTATTGTTCGCCAAACAAACCAATTACGCCAGGGCCTGCGAGTTGTTCGCCGACGGCCTGGCGGCGGTGGACACATCCGACAAGCGGGAATACGTGTTGTTGAACAACAATTTGGCATTGTGCTATCTGCTGTCGGACGACGAGAAGAAAGGCGAGGAACTGCTCAAGTCGCTCATCGACCTGATTGAAGACGAGAATATCCCCTACAATCAATCGCAAATCCAATTGAACCTTTGTCGAATATATATAGATATGGGCCGCTTCGACGAAGTGTTGCATTACGGGGAGGCGGCTTTGAAATTGGCCCGCAAGCGGCATAGCCGCAATTCGGAAGCCCTTGCGCTTTACTATATCGGCTATGTTTATTTCGCGACCCAGCAAAGCAAACAGGCCATCGAATATTTTTTGGCCGCAAACAGCATCGCGACCGATTTGGAGATACAGATGTCCACATTCGATTACCTGTCGATGCTCTACGGACAGGCGGGCGACTACAAGAAAGCCTACGAGTATGCGGTGCAGCAATCGGATGTGAGGGATTCGCTCAACCAACAGACCAACCGCGACAACCTCGCGCGGCTCACGCACGAATACCAATACAAACAGCAGTTGGCCTTGTTGGAGGCCGAGCGGCGCAAATACCTGCTCACTTGGATTATGGTCGGCGTCTTAACGCTTTTCGTAGTGATTGTGTTCTGGGTGTTGTATTCGCGGCAACGGCTCAAATTCGACAATGTCAAGTTGAAGGAGCAGAATATGGCGTTGGAACTGGAGCACCGCAACAAGGAAATCGTGTCCAAGACGATGTATCTGCAACAGAAAAATCAAAGCATCACCGGCATCATCGGCCGGCTGTCGCAGGCGAAGCATCTGTTCAAAAGCAGCAACCAGCCGTTGATAGACGAAATCATCCGCGAGCTTTCGCTCTCCACCAAGGATACGACATGGGAGGAGTTTGAGATGCGGTTCGAACAGGTGCATACCGACTTCTTCAAGAACCTGAACAAGCGGTTCCCCAACCTGAGCCCGAACGAGAAGAAACTCTGCGCCTATCTCAAACTCAATATGAATTCCAAGGAAATCGCGCGGCTGACCCATACCACGGTGGGCAGCGTGGAACAGGCGCGCTTCCGTCTGCGCAAGAAATTGGGGCTGACGGACTCGGAAACCAATCTGTCGAATTTCATCGAGTCGCTGTAGGGTGTCCGCTTACTTTCAATTCAAGCAGTTTAGGATTGCACAGGACCGCTGTGCGATGAAGGTGGGTACCGACGGGGTGCTGTTGGGTGCCTGGGCTTCGATGGGGGCGGCCGCGCCGCCGCCTGTGGCGGCGGATGCCGCGTTGCGCCAGCTGTCCGGGGCGGGGGTTGAGGTCCTGCCGCCGTTGCAGATACTGGATGTGGGTACGGGCACCGGGCTGGTGGCCTTGATGCTGGCGCAACGGGCGGCCTCCCGCGCGTGGGGCAGCCGGATGTTCTCCGTTACGGCCGTGGAGCGGGAGGCCGCGGCCGCCTCCCAGGCGCGTGAGAATGCGGCGGCCTCGCCTTGGGCGGCGATGGTCACCGTGGTCACGGCCGACGCCCGCTACTGGCATCCGACCGACCCCGCCTCCGCCGCGCCGCTTGTTGCCGACGTAGCGCCCAATGTGCTGCCGACAGCCGCCGTTGCTCCCATTGCCCCGCAATTCGACCTCATCGTCTGCAACCCGCCCTTTTACGCCAATTACCTCAAAAGCCCCGATGCCGCCCGCAACGCGGCGCGGCACGACGACGGCCTTACGCTCGACGACCTGTGCCGCATGGCGTCGGCCTGGCTTAAGCCCGCCCCCGCCGCGCTCAGCCTCATCCTGCCCGCCGGCCGGGAACAAGACGCCCTGACGGCCGCCGACCGCCACGGCCTGCGCCCCGTCCGCCAGTGCCATGTCTTCACGTCGCCGGCCGCCACGTGCCCCAGCCGCGTGCTGCTGTCGCTCGCCCGCCGCGCCGCCGCGGCCGCCCAGCCCGCCGCTGAGCCGTCGTCCTCCCTTGGATCATCGGCTGCCGCTCTACCACCGGCCTCAGACCTCTCGGCCGCCGTCCCGTCCCCTGAAACCCTCCGCCTGTACGACCCCGAAAATCCCGCCCGTTATTCCCCCGAATACCGCGCGTTGGTCCACCCGTTTTACTTAAACCTTTAGGCAATCCGCTCCCGCGGGCCACTTTTTTTGACTCGTAAAGCGCCACGGGGCCGTAGTGCCAAAGTCGGGTTTCGGCAGAAGCCAATAAATCCACAAATTCCACGGACCGAATTTAAACCGGGCCACTTGGTCGTTAGCCGGTCGGTTTAAGATATAAAAGGTATATCTTGTATATTTGATATATTATACATACATTTGCGTCAATGAAAGATTGTGAAGCAACTTTATCATAGACTAAAATAATGGCGATGGATACGGTATTGGTAATGCCTGAAAAGCGAAACCTTTTCGATAAGCCAAACGAACGTTCGGGCTATGCTGTGGCGGGGAAAGTTGCCCTGAAAAGGAAAAATATCGATTTGCCGTTGGATGCTTGGAAGAAGTTATCCATTATGGCGGCGGCGCAAGGCAAAAGCCTTAAGGCGTTTGTGGAGGGTTTGTTGATGGCCAAAGCGGATGCCGTGGCTTTGGAAGTGGTAACTCCGGAACGTTCCGTTTCGGCCAAAAACCGTCCGTATGCCAATGCCAATCCCAGTCCGAGTCGCGATTGGTATTTTGAAGATGCGGGAAACGTAAAGGAAGTGGAAAAACGGGCGGAATCGTATCGGAAAGGCAAATCGAAAAACACGGTCGTGTTGCGTTCCGCCGAAGAAATTGCCGACTTTCTCAAAAACCTGTAAGATGGTTTATCGTTTGGAATTGGCGCAGCAGGCCGTACAGGATATTGCCGACCTCAAACAGGCCGGCTGTAACAAGGCAATCGCCAAGATTGAAAAATTGTTGTTGGAATTGACTTTGCATCCTAAAACGGGTACAGGTCAAATTGAAGAAGAAATTGTGACGGTCATCGTCATTTCAGCAAGGGGGCATTATCGGTAGTGCCTTTTCTTGGCCTTAACCCTTTTGGGTGAGATTTTTTCAAAAATTTTACCCGAAAATTTGTATTTTAATATATAAATTATATATCTTTGCGGCATGAAAGGGGGTAGGATAGGCGTTTTCAAAACGGCCCCGTTACCCGTAAAGTGATTATATATAATAATTTAACATTCATAGTATCATGAAAAAAACAGTGAAAAGCACCGCGAAAAGTGCGAAAGCGGCCGTTAAACCCGCCGCCAAACGCGGACGTCCCAGCAAGGCCGGCGTTGCGAAGAAGAAATCGAACAAGCCCAAGACGAAACAGCGTAAGCTCATCGACCTGCCGTTGGAAGTCCTGCCCAAACTGAGCATCTTGGCGGCCAAGGAAGGCAAGAGCCTCAAGGCTTATGTCGAATGGCTGGCGATTGAGAAGGCCAAGACGGTTAAAGACGACAAGCTGTCCGCCGCCGTACGCCGCACGCGCAAATAAAGTCCTTGCGCAAGCCTATCGAAAGTCCCGGGATATCCACGTCCCGGGGCTTTTTTTATAATCCCCACCAGCTTAAATCGGTCTCCCGCTCCACGGCGGTTTCGATGCTGTCGGGCAGGTGGGGAAAGAAGTCCATGCCGGTCAGGCGTTCCAGACTGTCTATACTCAGCGTGTGAACCCACAGGTCGGCGTCCGAGGCCTCGTTTTCAAACACAAATCCGATGGCCGACCACCGGCCTTCCGCTTCCTGCAACAAGGCTTTGAAAAAACGTTGCGGCACGACCACGCCTTGCCGTCCGATCCGCGGTGCGTCTTCGGCCGCGATAGGCCCGCAGACCACATAGACGCTGCCCCGCGTCGCGGCCCGCTTCCGTACCAAATCCTCCAACTGCTTCCAGATGCCGCGGTTCAGCGCGGGGTGTTGCGGACAGATATTCGACAGGTAAAACGACTCCCGCATCGCCTGCTCGCTCCATTTCATGTCGCCGGCGGGCGCCATGTGGCCGCGGTCGTAGCCCGAATGGCGGTAGTCGTCGGTCGTGGCGGTCTCGTGCGGCGGCACCTCCGGGTCGGGCACAAAGCGGTTCTGCCGCGCCGCCGGCCCCGACGTCTCCTCGGGCGTCAGCTCGTAAGCCACCCAGTTCGGCAGCCGCCGGTCGCCGTTGTAGCTCACCGTATAGCCGATATGATGGATAATCCGCTCTTGGCCGCCCGCAAGGGGTGCCGGCATCTCCAAGGCCGTCTGCGCGTGCGCCGTGCCGCCCCACAACATGGCCACCGCGAGCAGCCATTGTCCCGATAAAACGTTCCTCATCCGCATTTCGTCATCCCGTAAACCAAAAAAGGCCTCCATTCGGAAGCCTTTTCATTTCGGGGTGGAAGATGGGACTCGAACCCACGACCCACGGAACCACAATCCGGTACTCTAACCAACTGAGCTACATCCACCGTGTATAGGGGTGCAAAAGTACGACATTTTTTTAATTTCCCAAAATTTCGTAATTTTACACGATAAATACCGATTTGTATGTACCTTACGCCGCAAAATATCCTTCTGATAGGCTCCATCCTTCTGTTTATCAGCGTATGGGTCAGTCAGGGCTCCTATAAGTTCGGCGTTCCCGCCTTGATTCTGTTCCTCGGCGTGGGCATGTTGGCCGGCTCCGAGGGGGTTGGCGCGTGGTTCGGGCATCATCAGGGCATCGTGTTCGACAACCCCAAGACGGCCCAGTTCATCGGTGTCGTCGCGCTTAACTTCATCCTGTTTTCCGGCGGTTTGGACACCAAGTGGCGCAGCATCAGACCGGTGTTGTGGCAGGGCGTCGCGCTCTCCACGGTGGGCGTCGTGCTCACGGCGGGGGCCGTCGGGCTGTTCGTCTATCTCGCGCTCGACAATTTCACTTTCGCCGAAGCCATGCTGCTGGGCTCCATCATCTCGTCCACCGATGCGGCGGCCGTGTTCTCCATCCTGCGGTCAAGCCGGCTCGCGCTCAAGCACAACCTCAAACCCATGCTGGAGTTGGAGAGCGGGAGTAACGACCCCGTGGCCTACCTGCTCACCATCATGTTCATCTCGGTGGTTCAGAACCCCACCGACAGCCTTTGGAAGCTGTTGCCCGTCTTTCTGATGCAGATTCTCATCGGCGCCATGGCTGGCTATCTCATGGGGCGGGTCAGCGTGTGGATTGTCAACCGCATCAAGACGCATTACAACGGGCTCTATCCCGTCTTGATGGTCGCCCTCATGTTCTTTACCTATTCCATCGCCGACGTGTTGCACGGCAACGGCTTTTTGGCCATATACATAGCGGCGGTGTTCATTGGCAACAAGAAAATCGTTCAGAAAGAGTTGATACTCGGCACGTTCGACGGCTTCGCCTGGCTCATGCAGGTGGTGCTGTTCCTCTCGTTGGGCCTGCTCGTACATCCCAAACAGGTATGGTCGGTGCTCGGCATCGGGCTGCTGATTTCGGTCTTCATGATTTTGGTGGCGCGTCCGTTGAGCGTCTTCATCACGCTCGCGTTCAATAAACTCGGCATCAAGAACAAATTGTTCATCTCGTGGGTCGGACTGCGCGGCGCGGCGCCCATCGTGTTCGCCACCTATCCGCTCATCGCGGGCTTGGAAAAGGCCGGCATGATATTCAACATCGTGTTCTTCATCTCCTGTACGTCCATGCTCATCCAAGGCACGTCCATCCCGGCCGTGGCGCGTTGGCTCAAGGTATCCCTCGTCATGCCCAAGCATCTGCTCTCGCGCAAGGAGTTGGATCAGAACATGGAAGTCATCGAAGTCAAGGTGCCCGTCGACAGCAAGCTCATCGGCTCGCAGCTCTGTCAAATCGTGTTTCCTAAGGGCGTTCGCATCACGATGATGGCGCGTTGCGGCGAATACCTCATTCCCAACGGTCAGACGCAGATTTATGCGGACGACCATCTGTTCGTCATGTGTCATGAGGACGACCAGCCGGAGATATACCGGATGCTGGATTAGTCAGTCGTTGTTTTTTCGTGTGACCCGACGTTTTTTCCGTGTGACCCGACGGGAAAGCGGAGGACGGGTTATCTGCCGTTAATGTCTATAGCAGCCGGCGGCTCAATACGATTTCTAAATCGTCGAAATAAGACGGATGGCGCGCCGAATCGGTCGTGACGTGGACGAGCACGCGCTGTACGCCCGTCGGGATAGCCGTGCGTATCTCCAAATCATCCCACAGGTCGGCCGTATCGCGCGCCGACGCCACCTGCCGTTCGGCCTGCGTCGCCTCCACATGGAAAGGCACCGCGCGGGCTTTCTGCCGTGCGAAATGAAAGTCCTCCACGCCGAGGCGGCCGTTTCCCTTCCGTTTTACGCGCACGTAGAGGCTGTCGCCGGCCTGCACGTTGAACGCCACGGGCAGGGCTTCCCAGTCCCCGCCGGCCACCTTCACGCAGGCGTCGCCCGCAAAGGCCGTCTCAAGGCATTGGCGTTCCACGAGTTCGGGGCCGGAGGAAAGCCCTTCGGCGCTGTCGGGCCACGTCTGGCATAGGAAGAAAGGCTTGCCGGCGCGGTCGCGCGCGTAGTCTTCGGCCGTGCAGCGTACCGTATATATCGGACGGAACGCGAAGAAGTCGGCCGGCAGGATGTCGAAACTGCCCTTGGCGTGCAGCGACAGGAAATAAGTCGGGTTCAGCAGGTTGGACGGCCATTCCAAATCGTTGGTCAGCAGAAAAGACAGGTCGGCTTCGTAGGGCGACTGGAAACGGACGCCCGGCAGCGGGAACTGCACGATGCGCGGCCGCGCCGTATATATGAGCGTGTAGTTGAGCATTTCCACCTGCGGCACCACGGAGGGCTGGAAACTGTGTTCGGGCATGGCAATGTTGTAGGCCAAAAATTTCTCAAACGGTTCGGGCAGGTTCTCGGCAAACGTGCCGTAGAAGTGCGCGCGGCGGTCGAGCGTCTTGTATTCGTCGGCCGTGCCGCAGACAAGGAACAGCAGGGCGGGCGCGAGCCAAATGGCCGGCTGTCTCTCTCTTAGGATGAGCAGGGCCGTCAGGGCCCAAAACGGTAGGAAACGGCGGCCGAAGTCGGCGGCATAGCCGGGCGTAAAGCCGAAGAGTGCGAGCCAGACGGCCGTCAGAATCAACAGCGTGGCGAGCGACCGGTAGGCCTTGCGGCAGACGTAGCGGGCGGCCAGATAAGCCCAGCCCGCCCACAGGAACAGATAGGCGTAGGCCTGCGCCTGTCCCCAGAACGCGAAGGCGTTGCGGAAGCCATAGACGGGCAGGAAGAAGTCCGCGTTGAAGTCCAAGGGTTGCGGCAAAAAGCGGTGGTCGAGCCATGCGGCGAGCGACAGCCCTGCGAGCAGCGCCACGTGCGGCCACCAAAAGCGGCGGCGGTCGGCGGGGAGGCCGTCCGTAGCGGCATCGGGGCGGTGGCAGAGCCAAACCGCGATGGAGGCGGGCAGCCAAACCGGGTTGGCGAACACGCAGAGCAGGAGCAGGGCGGCGAGCACAACCCAGCGGAGCGCGGCGGGCAGGCGGCCCGCTTCTTTCAGTTGCGGCCAACGTTCGCCTTCAAACAGCGCGAGGGCGAGCGCGAAGTAACCCAGCCCGTTGAGCGTGCCGTTGGCCGGATTCAGCCAAAGGGGGGCGCTTACGAGCGCGAGGGCGAGCGCGAGGCGGCCGGCGTTGCGGTACCGGAAGCCGTAGCGTGCGATGAGGTAAAGGAGATAGGCGTACACCACCTGGCTGAGCGCGAACACGAGCGCAAGTGCCTTCGGCGCGGCCGCCAGCCGGACGGCGGCCCGCATGGCGAGCCACGTCAGCGGGTTGAGCGTGCGCAGGTCGTCTATGTTCAGCGGCGGCAGTTGCAGCAGCCGGAAGAACGTATAGGCGCTGTCGGTCTGCAACGGCAGCAGCGGCGCCACGATGCAGGCCACCACGGCGGCGAGCGCGAACAGCAGGTGAGAGGCGTTTTTCATCGGCGTGCGGAAATGCGGTCGAGATATTGTTGCAGGGCCGCCACGGCGCGGCCGCGGTGGCTGATGCGGTTCTTGGTCTCAAGGTCCAATTCGGCGAAGCTGCGGTCGTAGCCCTCCGGTTGGAAGACGGGGTCGTAGCCGAAGCCCTCGGCGCCGGCGGGCGCGTTCAGGATGGTGCCCTCCACGCGGCCTTCGAAGTACAGCGGCTGGCCGTCGGCCTCAATCAGACAGATGACCGTGATGAACGCCGCCCGCCGTTGCGGACCTTCCAAGCCGCGCATCTTATGCAGCAGCCGGTCCATATTCTGGGCAAACGTGGGATGAGGCGCGGGGGGCGCGGCTTGGATGTCCGCCAGCACCCGGCGGTCACCGGCTTGCATGCGGGCCTCGAAATCGTCCGGCAGGGAGGCGTAACGCGCCGTATATACGCCGGGTGCGTCGCCGAGGGCCGGCACCTCCAGCCCGGTGTCATCGGCAAAGCAGGGCACGCCGTAGCGTTCATATACATACATCGCCTTTTGGAAAGCGTTCTCCCGCAGCGTGAAGCCCGTTTCGGGAATGTCCTCCGTGCAGCCCAAGGCCGCCAAGCCTTGCACGGGAAACCTCAGCGAGGCCTGTACCTCTTTCAGTTTGTGGGCGTTGTGGGTCGCGAAAACATAATGGCCCGCTTGGGGCTTTTCATTGGATGCCATAGGCCGTCAGGGTTTTAAAGGTCGGACAAAATATCCGAACTTTCCGCAAAGGTACGATAATCGTCCGATTTTTTTCATCTATCGGGGTCGGTTTCACCACTTAAAACGTCCGTTGAAAGCAAAAAATGTGTATATTTGAGTTCCGCGCGTGCTTCGATAAACGTTGGCTGCGCGTACAGATGCAGAATAAATAACTAAAAATCATACAATTATGAAAAACAAAAACATCGCGGCCTTGGAGCCGAAAAACGTGTGGGGTCATTTCTACGGACTGACCCGTCAGCCCCGTCCCTCCAAACACGAGGAGAAAGTACGGGCTTTCATCGTCGATTTCGCCAAGAAGAACAAATTGGATTGCAAGGTGGACGGGGTCGGCAACGTCATCATCACCAAGCCGGCCACGAAGGGCATGGAGAACCGCCGCGGCGTCATCCTGCAGGCGCACCTCGACATGGTGCCGCAGAAGAATGCCGACAAGAAGCACGATTTTGTGAAAGACCCGATTGAGGCCTACGTTGACGGCGACTGGGTTACGGCCGACGGCACCACGCTGGGCGCCGACAACGGCATGGGTTGCGCCGCGATTATGGCGGTGTTGGAATCCAAGACGATCAAGCACGGCCCGCTCGAAGCCCTGTTCACGATTGACGAGGAAACCGGCATGACGGGCGCGTTCGGCATCAAGAAAGGTATGTTCAAGGGCGATATCCTGTTGAACCTCGACTCCGAGACCGAGGGCGAACTCTATGTGGGTTGCGCCGGCGGTATCGACGCCACGATAACGTTGCCCTACAAGACCGAGGCCGTTCCGGCCGACAGCAAGGCGTTCAAAATCGCGCTCACGGGCCTCAAGGGCGGCCACTCCGGCATGGACATCGTGCTGGGTCGCGGCAACGCCAACAAACTCATGAACCGTCTGCTGCTGCGCCTCATGGAAGGTTGCTCCGCACGGCTCGTTAAACTGGACGGCGGCAGCCTCCGCAACGCCATCCCGCGTGAATCGTTCGCCACGGTGACGTTGCCCAAGGCCAAGGAAGCCAAGTTCCAGAAAATCGTGGAACAGTTCTACGCCGAGACCAAGGCGGAACTGTCTGCGGTGGAACCCGACTATACGGTCAAGTGCGAGAAGGCGACCTTGCCCAAGAACGTCATCACGGCGGCTTCGGGCAAAAAGATGTGCCGTCTCGTTTACGGTATGCCCAACGGCGTGATGCGCATGAGCGACGCCATGCCGATTGTGGAGACGTCCACGAACATGGCCATCGTCAAGGCCGACAAGGGCGTGCTGACGATTGCGTGCCTGTTGCGTTCGTCGGTCGATACGGCCAAGGAAGACTTGGTGAACCAAATGAAGAGCGTGGTGGCGCTCGCGGGCGGCAAGGCCGAGTTCACGGGCGGCTACCCGGGTTGGAAACCCAATATGCAGTCGCCGATTCTGAAGGCGATGCAGAGCACCTATCATTCGCTCTACGGCAAGAAGCCGAAAGTTCTGGCCATCCATGCCGGCTTGGAATGCGGCTTGCTCGGCGGCGTTTACAAGAACTGGGACATGATTTCGTTCGGCCCCACGATTATGTATCCGCACTCGCCGGACGAAAAGGTAAACATCGCCAGCGTCAAGAAGTTCTGGGATTACCTCGTGGCCACGTTGGCCGCCACGCCTAAGAAATAACCGCCGGCCCTCATTCAATGAAAACGCCTTGCTTGCGGACGGCCCTCGCGGCCGAAACCGGGCAGGGCGTTTTTCGCACCGACCTATGGATTGGAACACCCGTCTGGCTTATCTGAAAGACCATCCGCAACGGATGCCCGTCGTGTTGGGGCCCACCGCCTGCGGCAAGACCCGTTTGGCCGTGCAGCTCGCCGGCCGGCTGGGGGCTGAGGTCATCGGGGCCGACTCGCGTCAGGTGTATCGGGAAATGGACCTCGGCACGGGCAAAGACCTGGCGGAATACGTCTATGAGGGGCGCCCCGTGCCCTACCACCTCATCGACGTGGCCGAGCCGGGCACCGAATACAACGTATTCCTGTATCAGCAGGCGTTCGACCGCGTTTACGCCGACCTCGTGTCGCGTGGCCTAAGGCCTTTGCTTTGTGGCGGAAGCGGCTTATATTTGCAGAGTGCAATCGGCACGCGGCGTTTCGCCGAGGTGCCGGAAAACGCGGCCTTGCGCACCGAGCTCAAAGGGCAGACGCTGGCCGAGTTGAGCCGCCGGCTGAGCCTCTACGGGCCGCTGCACAACCACACTGACACCGAGTCGGAGGCGCGTTGCGTGCGGGCCATAGAGATAGCCGAATACGAGGCGACGCATCCGGAGGCCTTCCGCCGGACGCCGCCGCAGGCCTACCTCATAGGCATAGACGTGCCGCCCGAACAGCTGCGGCGGCGTATCCGCCTGCGGTTGGAGGAACGGCTCGCGCAGGGCATGGTGGAGGAGGTGGCGGGCTTGCTCCGCAAGGGCTTGCGGCTCGAGCAACTTACCTACTACGGCTTGGAGTACCGCTATGTGACCGACTACCTGCAAGGCCGCTCCGACATGGACGCGATGCGGGAGGGCTTATATACGGCCATCTGTCAGTTCGCCAAGCGGCAGCGCACGTGGTTCCGCGGCATGGAGCGCAAGGGGTGGGCCATCGAGTGGATTGGGCTGGACGAGGCGGCGGCCTTGGCGTAAAAACAAGAAACAAACCATCTATGATATTTGCCGGTATTGACATTGGATCGAACGCGGTGCGCGTCTTGTTTTCGGATGTGTTCGCAGGCGAGAAAGGCCGCCCCGTGGCTTCGAAGGTCGCCTTGGTGCGCGTGCCGTTGCGTCTGGGCGAGGACGTGTTTTCGGAGGGCTATATCCGTCCCGAATCGGAACAGGCGTTAATTGATACGCTGCAAGCGTTCAAGCAGCTGATGAAAGTCTATAAGACGGCCGATTTCGCCGCCTGTGCGACGGCCGCCATGCGTGAGGCCGCCAACGGCGCGGAGGTCGTGCGGCACGTCAAGGCCGCCACGGACATCGACATCCGGGTCATAGACGGTCTGGAAGAGGCGCAGATTATCCGCACGGCCGGCGAGAGCCTGCCCGAAGAACGCTACGATACGACGGTATATGTGGATGTGGGCGGCGGCAGTACCGAGATTTCCGTTACGGAGGGCGGCCGTTTCCTGCAGTCCTATTCGTTCAAGCTCGGCACGTTGCGGCTGTTGCACAAGGCCGAAGACCCGCAGGAGTTCGACCGTCTGGAAGCGTGGCTGCAACAGTTCGAGGGGCGGTTCGGCCGCATGAACCTCGTGGGGTCGGGCGGCAACATCAACAAGCTGACCAAACTGTTCGGCGACAAGACCGGGCTTTCCATGTCGGTGAACCAACTCAAGAAAGGCTACAAGCAACTGGAGGGCATGACGGTGGCCGAACGCATGGCCGTTTACAAGCTGCGGGCCGACCGTGCCGACGTCATCCTGCCGGCCGCCCGTATCTTCCTGTTCATCGCCGGACATACGGGGGCGGAACGCATCTGGGTGCCGCGCTTCGGCCTGGCCGACGGCTTGGTCTGCCAGCTGTATCAAGACCGACTGCAACGGTAAAACGTTGACACGTATATAAAGGAAAAGCGCCGACCCGCATGGGCCGGCGCTTTTCGCATCCACGGAGCGGGTATCGCCCCCGTTTATTTCTTTTCGGTGGAGAACATATAGGCCAGACCGATGGTCAGCATCTCGCGGAACTGCACCTTGGGGCCGCGCACGTTGCCGTACTTGTCGGTCGTCTTGACCTTGTCGTCGTATTTGAGCGTGGTGCCGATCTGGGCGTTCAGCCACGAGGTCACCTTCATGACGAGCTGTACGTCCCAGTCCACGACGAAGTTACCGAAGTCCTTGTTGTAAGGCGTAAAGAGCGTGAGGCCGGACGAGAGGACGATTCTATCCTTGAGGATTTCCCAGTTCACGTTGCCTTGGATTTGCAAACCGGCCTGCATGAGGTAGCGTTCGCCCGGCGTGACGCCGAACGCGCCCTGATCCGACAGGAATTTGTCTTCCACGAACGTCGTACGCATAACCGCCGGCGCCACATAGACGTCCAACAGGTTTTTGAGGTGGTATTCCACACCGACGGAGACGTTCAGATAACCGGGCGCCATGATTTTGGATATATAGGTCGGCGCCGTGTCGTTGTCGGCCAGGTGGCTGGCCACATCCTTGTAACCTTTGTCGTACTGGGTGCGGAAGTCGGCTTCGGCCGAGATAAACCAGTGGTCTTTCGTGTCCAGCGCGTAGCCGTACTGCGTGTTGAGCACTAATTTATCGACGGTTTTGTTCAGCTTGTTCGTCGGCGTCCACGTCAGACCGTATTCGGTGTTGAGGTTCGACACCCATTTGTGACGGTTCTTGAGGTAGGTCGCGTTCAGGTTCACGAGCGCGTTGCCGGCAATCGAACTCTCACCACCGGCCGACCAGTTGGTCAGCGAGGTCTGCGACAGGTTGATGCCCATATCGCCCTTGAACGTCCAGGGTTTGACCACCGCGTTGGCCGCATCGTCCGCCGCTTCCTGGGCGGAGGCGGGAGAAACGGCGAGGCCCGCCGCTAAAACCAAGGCCAAACCGAGCAACGACCGCCGCGCGGCGCCGTTGCGGAAATAGTTGTCAGCTCTCATAATTCAATAATTATATGGTGTTTACAACGTTTACAGGCTGTTCGGAAAGCCGCAAATTTAGTAAAATTTTCAAAAATGCCGCATTTTAAGTACATTCGCGCGGTGATATTTGACGATGATGAACGTTTCCGAAACGAAAGATAAGACCCGTTTGCCGATGCCGGCCGATTTCAGCCTTATAGCCGGCCCTTGCAGCGCCGAGAGTCTGGCGCAGTTGCGTACCGTGGCGGCCTGTTTGGACGGCTTGCGGCGGCAGGGTTATCCGGTCGAGGCCTTGCGGGCCGGCGTTTGGAAGCCGCGCACGCGCCCCGGCCACTTCGAGGGCTACGGCGAGCGGGCTTTGACGTGGCTCACGCAGATAAAGGCCGAGTTTCCGAATTTGCCGGTCATGACCGAAGTGGCCGAGCCTCCGCATGCGGAGGCTTGCCTAAAAGCGGGCATCGACCGCTTTTGGGTGGGCGCGCGCACGGTGTCGAACCCGTTCGCCGTGCAGGCGCTGGCCGACAGCCTGCGGGGCAGCGGCCTCACGCTCCGTGTCAAGAACCCCGTCTCGCCCGACTTGGCGTTGTGGATAGGCGCGTTGGAACGTTTCGAGAAAGCGGGCCTGAAGGTTGAGGCCGTACACCGCGGCTTCGGGCTCTACAACGCCGCGCCTTACCGGAACGCGCCGCTTTGGGAACTGCCCATCGAACTCAAACAGCGTTGCCCCGGCCTGCGGGTCTTGTGCGACCCGAGCCATATCGCCGGACAGGCGCGTTACGTGCCGGAAGTGGCGCAGCTGGCCGTCGATTTGGAGATGGACGGCCTTATGGTGGAGGTGCACCCTACGCCGGAAGCCGCCCTGAGCGACGCCGCCCAGCAGCTCACGCCCGCCGCCTTCGTCGATTTCGTGGGGCGGCTCTGTTTCAAGCACTGCCATACCAACAGCGACCGTTTGGAGACGCTGCGGCGCCTCATCGACGAAACCGACCGCGAGCTCATCGCCGTGTTGGCGCACCGTTTCGACTTGGTTCGGCAGATGGGCGCGGTCAAGAAAGAAGAAAACCTGTCGGTGTTGCAACTCAACCGTTGGCAGACCGTGTTGGAACAGCGCGCCGCCTGGGCGCAGGAATCGGGGCTGAGCGCCGATTTCGCCAAGGCCCTGTTCCGTTGCATCCATGCCGAATCCGTCGATATTCAGAAGTAGGCGGTATCTTTAGCTTCGCTGAAGATACTCCGTCTTGACAATGCCCTTTACCAAACGGCTTTAATCTGCCGTTTTTGAAAAAATTTGGCATTGTGCTCAACTTATTCGTATCTTTGCCCCGTTACTCTTCGGTCGCGGTCGCTGATAGCGCCGCGGCAAACAGGAAAACCGTGAAAATCGGTTGCAGTACCCACTGCCGTAATTCTTGATCCCCGCAAGGGGTTGGCGATACGCCACTGCGATAAGGCATCTGAAAGCCCGCCGCGGGAAGGCCGCCGAAAAAGATAAGCCGGAAGACTGGCCGTCGAGTTTGGAAACTGTGTTTGCTTTTGGGAGTTAGAGCAGGTGCAAGACGGGCGGCGCGCCCGTACCGGTCTGTCGGTCTTTTTCTCATCATGCTTCCGGTTTCCCGGTGTCGCGG
Source organism: uncultured Bacteroidaceae bacterium (assembly GCA_964442435.1). Lineage (GTDB taxonomy): Bacteria > Bacteroidota > Bacteroidia > Bacteroidales > P3 > CAMXAS01. Next base: position 64,078 of record CAYTZG010000003.1, read on the forward strand.
TATATACGCGATGCAAAATGTTTTGCACTTAACCTTAAAAAACCGATAGTTATGAAAAAAGTAATTCTGATGGCCTTGGTGGCCTTGTCCCTCTTCTCCTGCAAGAAAGAGAAACGCCCTTTGACGGCCGATTTCGAAGATTTGGGGCTTAAAACCGAAAGTTACTGGCATGGTACGCAAGATGGCGAAACCTATTTCCAGAGCGGCGATTTCCAGTTCAGCACAAGCTACAATGCCGAGTGGGATTCGTGGAACCAGTTTGTTTACAGCAACGTGACGGCCACCGGCTTTGAAAGCTATGCCGAAGGCCAGTACCGCAATGTGGTGGGCAAGGGCGCCGAGAGTACGGCCACGTTCGCCGTCGTGCACGATGCCGGCGACTACGGTACGCCCCGCATCAAGGTGGCTTCGGATTTGGCGGCCGACGGTGTGACGCTGGACTATGTATATATCACAAATTCATCCTATGCCGTCAACTCCATGGAAAACGGCGATGACTTCGCGGGCGAACCGTTCAAGCAGGGCGACTATATGCGTCTGGAAATCCGCGGGCTCATGGACGAGACCGAGGGCGGCGACGTCAACAAAATCGACTTCTATCTGGCCGACTATCGTTCTTCAAACGCGGCCGACCATTATATCGTCAAGGACTGGCGGAAAGTGGATTTGGGGGCGTTGGGCAAGGTCAAGATGCTGACGTTCCGCATTGTCAGCTCGCGCGCCAACGAATACGGCAACCTCTTGCCGGCCTATTTCTGCCTCGACCAGCTCAAATCGGTGGAAGTCGAAGTGGCGGAATAGCCACGGCTCAAACAGCACGCAGACCTTCGGGTAATTATATAGTTAGTTTTCTAAAAACACAAGGGGAGTCCGGCGTGGGGCTCCCCTTTTTTATCATCCTAGTTTTTAGCCCTGAAAAATATCTTCATGACCGAGCCTTGGAAGTCGTAGAGCTTGCGGAGTTGGTTCTCCACAAAGCGTTTGTAAGGCTCCTTGATGTATTGCGGCAGGTTGCAGAAGATGACGAAGGCCGGATAGGCCGTCGGCAACTGCGTCACGTAGTTGATTTTGATGGACTTGCCTTTATAGACAGGAGGCGGCGTCTGCCGCAGGATGGGCAACAGCTCCTCGTTGAGGCGCGAGGTCGGAATCCGTTGCGACTTGTGGTCGTAAACGGCCTTGGCGTATTCGAGCACCTTGAAGATGCGCTGTTTTTCGATAACGGACGTAAAGACGATGGGCACGTCGTTGTCGGGCGCGAGGCGGGCGCGCAGGCCGGCTTCGTACTCCTTGAGCGTGTTGGCCGACTTCTCCACCGTGTCCCATTTGTTGACCACGAGCACCACGCCCTTGTTGTTGCGGCGGCAGAGCCCGAAGATGTTGAGGTCTTGCGCTTCGAGGCCCGTGGCCGCGTCAATCATGAGCAGGCAGACGTCGCTGTGTTCGATGGCGCGGATTGACCGCATCACCGAGTAAAATTCGATGTTCTCGCTCACCTTGCTTTTCTTGCGCACGCCGGCCGTATCCACCAGGTAGAAGTCGAAGCCGAACAGGTTGTAGCGCGTGTAGAGCGAGTCGCGCGTGGTGCCGGCCACGGGCGTGACGATATTGCGGTCTTGCCCGATAAAGGCGTTGATGATGGACGACTTGCCCACGTTGGGGCGTCCCACGACCGCTATGCGCGGCAGGTCGTCGGCCGGCTCGTCGGTTTCGGGCTTCATGTCCTTGACCACGGCGTCGAGCAGGTCGCCCGTGCCGCTGCCGTTCACGGCCGACACCGTAAAGAAATCGCCCATGCCGAGCGCGTAAAATTCGGCCGACTGCTGTTCTATCTTGCCGTTGTCCACCTTGTTGACCACAAGGAACACCGGCTTTTCGCAGGCACGTAGCATCTGCGCCACGTCCTCGTCCAAGGGCGTGATGCCGTCTTTGGCGTCCACCAGAAACAGGATGAGGTCGGCCTCGTCCACGGCCAAAAGCACCTGCGCACGGATGGCTTCGTTGAAAGCGTCCTCGTCGTCAAGCAGATAGCCGCCCGTGTCGATGAGCGAGAACTCCTTGCCGTTCCAGTTCACGGTACCGTAATTGCGGTCGCGCGTCACGCCGCTCGTTTCATCCACAATCGCCTGACGGCTCTCGGTCAAGCGGTTGAACAACGTCGATTTTCCGGTGTTGGGTCGCCCAACGATGGCTACGATATTTCCCATGGCAAAAAAAAAGCTCACAAGCCATTGCCTGCAAGCCCCTGATTTTGTAGCGGGAAGAGGATTCGAACCTCTGACCTTCGGGTTATGAGCCCGACGAGCTGCCTCTGCTCCATCCCGCAATGTGGCCGCAAAGGTAGTACATTTCCACGTAAAATGCAAATGACGCGCGCCGATGCCTATTCCAACACCCGTTTCAACCAAAGCGCCATCACGGGGTCGGCCAAAACGGTCCTGCGGTTTTCAACTTCTATCAGTTCCTTTTTGAGGAGCGCCCGTTTGATGATGCTGACATTGGCCGATGAGCCGAGTTGGTATTTTTGCAAAACGTTTTGCGTTGTGAATTCCGTGTGAACCCCGTCCAAGATAGCCCGCAGGAAGTTCATCTGGTAGGCGGTCAGATTTTCCGTCTGTTTTTCAAACAAAGGCGAGTTTTGATTCAGAAGATCTTGGCAAGCCTCTGCGAAATCTTTTCCGGAAGCGGTCTTTTCGGTATGAATCCAAGTCAGCCAGGCCAACTGTTGCACGTATGACGAGTGATTGTCAACCGTTTGACAGATTTTTTCGGCCAAAGTCTTGGAAATATGTTTTCCGGTGACCTCAAACCGTTCACCAATATATTTGACCCAATCGGCCGTACTGATTTTGGGCAGATAGACCGTATCGCCGAATTTGTAAAAAGGCAGGCTTTTCTTCTCGAAAAGTTCGGTCATCAAATGTTTCTTGCTTCCGAACAGACAATAGGAAACGGATTTCTGCAATTGCCAAACCGTGCGCAACTGTTTTTGGAACGTTTTGGAATCTTCAAATTCCGCTATCTGTTGGAATTCGTCAATACAAACCACAATCCGGCACCCCTTTTTCCGTGCGATTTTTTCAGGCAGTTGGAGAATGTCCTGGATATCATCGGTTTTAGGAGATATTTCCAATGATACGGAGAAATCGGATATCGGGTCGGGTCCCAATGATATTTTAGGACTGATGCGGGAGAGGAACAGTTTGGCGTGTTCCAACCAATCTTCCCATTTGGATGATGTTTGTTTGAGGACGGCTTCTGCCAACTTATCGTAAAATTCCCGGTCGCTGCGGCATGAAAAAATATCCAAATAAACGATTTTAAGTTGGTCGGACTGTGCCAAACGGCAGACTTTCTGCACCAAAGACGTTTTCCCCCAACGGCGGGGGGAGATTAAAACCGTGTTGATGCCGTGTTGGAAATTGGATAACAGCCGTGCCGTTTCCGTTTTTCGGTCGGTAAAGTTTTCGTCGGAGGTGGCGATACCGAAGATAAAAGGTTTGTCGTTCATGATGTTATGGATTTATAAACCCTATTTCCTCAATGCAAATTTAGTAATAATCTTATTACTAACAAACTTATTACTAATAAAGTTATTACTAAGTGGTTCCTTGCAAAGTGCACGGAGGGGATTTTATGTTGGCAATCAGTGCGTCATGTTGGTATGGTCATTCCGTTTTCAAAAAAAATGAAAAAAAGTCGGTCAAAAATTTGGAAATCATGAATATATATAGTAACTTAGCGGCCAAATTGAAAAACCAAAAAAATTAAAAGATATGTGCACGAATATGAAAAGGATTTTCAAATACCTCTGCGCAGGTATGACGATGCTGTGGATAGGGGGTGGCCTGTTTCCGGCCAAGGCGGTGGCCGATGTGGTTACCATGACGACTACGGCAACGCAGGTGTCCATAACGGTTAGTTGCAGCGGGAGTTTTGACGTGGATTTTGGCGATGGAGAAAGTGTCCATTATGATGGGGCAAACTCTGTAAACCATACTTATGGTAATGACCTTTCAGAGGAGAACTTGATAACCATAACGACAAGTTCTCCCTTGACTGAGCTGTGGTGCGGCGGTAATCAGTTGACGTCCTTGGACGTGGCATGTACGTTCTTGACTTATCTGTCTTGCGACAAAAATCAGTTGACGTCCTTGAACGTGAGCGCTTGTACGTCCTTGAGAGTTCTGTCTTGCTACAATAATCAGTTGACGTCCTTGGACGTGAGCGCATGTACGTCCTTGACAGATCTGCGGTGCTACGATAATCAGTTGACGTCCTTGGACGTGCGCGCTTGTACGTCCTTGAGGAGTCTGTCTTGCGACAATAATCAGTTGGCGTCCTTGGACGTGAGCGCTTGTACGTCCTTGGGGAGTCTGTCTTGCTACAAGAATCAGTTGACGTCCTTGAATGTGCGCGCTTGTACGTCCTTGAGGAGTCTGTCTTGCGACAATAATCAGTTGGCGTCCTTGGACGTGAGCGCTTGTACGTCCTTGGGGAGTCTGTCTTGCTACAAGAATCAGTTGACGTCCTTGAATGTGAGTGGTTGTACGTCCTTGAGGATGCTGTATTGCTTCAATAATCAGTTGGCGTCCTTGAACGTGAGTGGTTGTACGTCCTTGAGGATGCTGTCTTGCTACAATAATCAGTTGACGTCCTTGAACGTGAGTGGTTGTACAGCCTTGACGGATCTGTCTTGCTACAATAATCAGTTGACGTCCTTGAACGTGAGTGGTTGTACAGCCTTGGAGAATCTGTCTTGCTACAAGAATCAGTTGACGTCCTTGGACGTGCGCGCTTGTACGTCCTTGACTTTTCTGCATTGCTACAATAATCAGTTGACGTCCTTGGATGTGAGTGCTTGTACGTCCTTGTTTGGGCTGGAATGCGGCAATAATCAGTTGACGTCCTTGAACGTGAGTGGTTGTACAGCCTTGGAGAATCTGTCTTGCGACAAGAATCAGTTGGCGTCCTTGGACGTGCACGCTTGTACGTCCTTGACTTTTCTGCATTGCGACAATAATCAGTTGCCGTTCTTGGACGTGCACGCTTGTACGTCCTTGAAAGGGCTGGAATGCTCCAACAATCAGTTGGCGTCCTTGGCCGTGCGCGGTTGTACGTCCTTGGTGGAGCTGTATTGCGACAAGAATCAGTTGACGTCCTTGGACGTGAGCGCCTGTACGTCCTTGACTTGGCTGTCTTGCTACAAGAATCAGTTGGCGTTGGCCTCTCTCAGAGACTTGCTGAACCATCTTCAGGATGTGGCTTCCGCCACATTGTCGCCGCAGCATATCGCCAAGGCGTTGGCTGTTGGCGAAACGTGGGATATGACGTCGGATATGACGATAGACGGCACCGCCACGGCCTATACGCTGACGGATGTCAACGGGGCGCCGACGTCGGAGACGGTCTATGAGGAAAAGGACGGCGTGTTCCGCTTCCGTCAGAGTGGCGACTATGTATTGACATTGACCAACCAAAAGGTAACTGACTATCAATTCGATGCGCCCGGCAACCCGGTGGAAGTGGTCTATGAAGTGACGGTAACGGGCACGGATGACCCCAATACGCCCGATGACCCCGACGACCCGAATACGCCTGACAATCCGGATAACCCCAATACGCCCGACAATCCGGACGACCCCAATACGCCCGACAATCCGGACGACCCGAATACGCCCGATAATCCGGACGACCCCAATACGCCCGACAATCCGGACGACCCCAATACGCCTGACAATCCGGATGACCCGAATACGCCTGATAATCCGGACGACCCGAATACGCCCGATAATCCGGATGACCCGAATACGCCCGACAATCCGGATGACCCGAATACACCTGACAATCCGGACGACCCCAATACGCCCGATGACCCAACCACGCCTGACGACCCGACGGCCATCGAGGATTTGACAGTAGGCACCGCCCCCGTGGTTTATGTCAAGGGACATACGGTTTATGTGGCGGACAACACGGCGGAAGTGCGCGTGTACACGTTGGGCGGCCTGTGTATCTACAGTGGTCGCGCTACGGCCATCCCCGTCCGTCAGAGCGGCGTGTACGTCGTATCGGTGGGTGACCACCGTCTCAAGATACTAGTACCGTAGGCATATCGTCGGCATAAATCTATATATAATTAAGGGAGGTCACATTGAGCGGCCTCCCTTTTTCATAGTTCGTCGGCCTTGACGTGTACGTCAGATAGCACATACAAATCGGGTAAACATGAAATACTGGTGGAAATTTAGTATCTTCGCGGCACTATGGCAACGACAGACCCTAGGATTTTAGAGACGGAAGATGTCCGGAAACTGCTTTTCAAGTTCGCGGTACCGGCCATCATCACCACTTTGTCGGTGTCGCTCTACAACGTCGTGGACCGGATTTTCATCGGGCAGGGGGCTGGGGCGATGGCCATCTCCGGGCTCGCGCTCACCTTTCCGATTATGACGCTCATCCAGGCGTTCGGCACGCTGGTCGGCGTGGGCGCCTCCTCGCGCATCTCCATCGTCCTCGGCATGAAAGACAAGGCGCGGGCGGAGCGCATCCTCGGCACATCGGTCGTGCTTACCTTGCTGATATGGGCCGTCATCACGGTGCTGAGCCTGCTGTTCCTGCGGCCGCTCCTGCAACTCTTCGGCGGCAGCGAGCAGACGATGCCCTACGCCGTCACCTATCTGCAAATCATCATTCCCGGCAGCGTGCTGAGCAACTTCACGTTCAGCTTCGGCAACATCATCCGCGCCGCCGGGTCACCCAAGAAAAACATGAGCATCATGCTCATAGGCGTGGGCTGCAACCTCGTGCTCGACCCGCTGTTTATCTTCGGCTTCGGCATGGGCATCCGCGGCGCCGCCTGGGCCACGGTGCTTTCCATGTTCGTGAGCGCGTGTTTCACGATGCAGTATTTCCTAAGTCCGAAATCATATATACAACTCAAGCGGCAGAACATCCGCATCAAGTGGCATATCGTGCAGGACATCGTTTCCATCGGCCTGTCGCCGTTCTTGATGAACGCGGCCGCCTGCGTCGTCAACATCATCCTCAACAACCGTCTTTATGCCTACGGCGGCGACTTGGCCATCGGCGCCAACGGCATCATCAACAGCTACGCCATCCTGTTCGTCATGTTCACGCTCGGACTGTGCCACGCCATGCAGCCCATCGTGGGCTATAACTTCGGCGCCGCCCGCATGGACCGCGTGCGGCAGGCGTTGTTCCTGTCCATCCGTGTGGCCACCGCCATCACGCTGTTCGGATTCATCTGCATGGAGGGGATGCCGGGCGTGCTGGCAAGCCTGTTCACGCAAGACGAAACGCTCATCGACATCACCAAGACCGGTATGCGCTTCGTGTTCGCGCTCTTCCCGTTCGTGGGCTTCCAAATCGTGACGGGCAATTATTTCCAGTCCATCGGCAAAATCTCGCTGTCCATCTTCCTGAGCCTGACGCGGCAGGTGCTGTTCCTCATACCGGCCCTTTACGTCTGCTCCGGCCTGTGGGGCTTGGACGGCGTTTGGGCGGCCACCACCACGGCCGACACGCTGTCCATCATCGTGGCCTTCATCCTGCTCACCGTACACCTGCGCCGCCATCCCATCGCGGAGGGTCAGTTACCCCCGGAATCATAATACGGAACTATGGAAAAACTGATAGAATTATCGAAAGAAGAAGTGCTGTTGGGGTTTGTCGCCTCCTGCATCGAATATACGGCGCGGCGGTTAGGCAGGCCGTATCAGGAAATATTTGCCCGTATGCAACGCACGGATATGATCAATAATTATCTCATACCGTGTTACGATACGTTGCACACGGAGAGCCGCGAGCATATCACGGACAATGTCATCGCCTATCTAAAAGAAAGAGGGGAGTTGTAACCAATATCTCAGTTATGAAGGCGTTGAAACGATTGGATGATCCGGTCCTTTCTCCGGAAATACAAGATATGGTTATGAGTAATCGTATCGGGATTATTGCGGCGGAAGTGGCCAAGCGATTGGGAATTATGCCGGCAGAGGCCTTGGAAATGTTTTATGCGAGCCAAACTTGCGCCGATTTGCATGATAAAGCCACCGGCCTTTATTTATACGGTAATCTCTATGTCGCCGACGAATTCATGCGGGAATTGGCGGCTATATCATAACGTTTAGCCGTTATATCAGAAAACATCAGTATCATGCGGTATTGGTATTTATTTGTGACGCTTTTATTTTGTCTGCCGGCGAAATCACAGAATGTTTATTTCTATAGGTGTGATTCGCTGTTGGATGTTTATTATGAGACTAAGGATTATGGAGGACTGATTCAAGATTGGCGTCAAATCCCGTCGGATTCCATGCCATGTTTGGCACATACGGGCATTTTGCCCATCATGATAGACCGCGGCGATGAAATGTTGTCGCGTCAAACGATTTATCATTTGATATGTGAATATGGGTTTGATGTCAAGGTGGCTACAGATATTTATCGCGTTAAAGATACTTGGATTGACGGTGCGATAGCGGATTCCTTGTTTCAAGCATGGTATGGACGGCAGGGCCGAGAAAGGCTTGAAAATAATCAGGCGGTCAAATCCTTGAGGGAGCGGGAAAAAGCCACTTATCAGTCTTATATGAAAAGCGATAGCGGTTATAGGGCAGAAAAATATGACACTTTACAAAGCTGCATAGATTCTGTATTTGAGGATTTAATGGCGATATGTGTTCAGCAGGGATTCTTGCCGAACATGGAGGCAAATGGCTATGGGAATGACGTTTCCCTGCCGCTGTTTCATATATTGTCCGTGTCGGATACGTGGGCGGATAAATGGTGCCGCATATATCCATATATCCGTGCGGCGTTTGAAAAAGGCATGATTTCGAATTCCTATTGTTTCATGTATGATAGGATTTCGTATCAGTGGCAACGGTGTCAGAATTTCGGCACATTGGGTGATAAAGTGCCTTTGTGTGACTGTATGTGCGGGGAAGATATGACGTTGCTGAAAGCGGCTTATCTCATCCCGCAGGCGTATGGATTCATACAGCGCAATAAGCAGTGGTTGTCGGTTTTTTGACGGAGATTAGCCCTCGAAATCATCGAAACACCCGTCTTCCTTATATCTGTCGATTTCGCGGCGCTCCTTCTTGGTGGGGCGGTGCATCACATATCATCCATTGACAAATCGTGGTACGTTACTGCATAGCCTTTGAAGGCACCGGTGGCGCACATAAACATTGCCGCCTTATGCACCAAGGCCGGTCGATCGATGTTTCCGGCCTTGCGTTTCACTTCGAAGAATTCCGCCCGACGGTCCAACTCATTTTCGGCGATGAGGTCGATTTCGTTTTCTCCCTTGCGGTCCCACCAGTTTCCGATTCGGGTGTAGCGATGCGTTTCAATCAACATACGTCTGAAATAACGTTCGAGCATCAGGCCGCTGAACATCTCGTAATCGCGGTTGATGATGGTTTTCAGGCTCTCGAAACTCTCTATCTCGAGCATATAGTTGTATTTGTAGATGAAGCGGAACCAAAAGGTAAAGAAATTGTCCTCTATTGTATAACGCATGTTCTTGGTGGCGCTTTTTTCGAATAGGGGCTGTCTTTTGGTGATGATTTCGTAGTCTTTCTCCAATTTGGTGAGGTAGCCGCCTATTTCTTTGCCAACGATATTTTCAATTTCGGAGCGGGTGGTTTTGCCGCGTGCAATGGCGGAAAGTATGGAAAAATAGATGCCATAGTCTTTTCCGAACTCTTCGATGAGGATGGCTTTGCCTTCCCCTATAAAGACAGAGTCCGCCTTGATGATTTGGTTGAGCATTTTCGTTTTGGTGGTTGCGCCCGCGTCCATCAGCAGTTGTACGTACTTGGCCACGCCGCCCGTAAATGCGTATAAGGCCAGTAAATCTTCGGACGTGTAGCGGGAGTGGTGGGCCGCTAAAATGTCTTTCAGTACGGCCGGTGTAAACGGACGTACGGTCATGAAACGGGTCTGACGGTTATACAGCGGCTCTTTTTGATCCTTGAACAGCTTGGTCATCATGGAATATATGGAACCACAGACAATCAGATTGATATGTGATTTCGGGCTGTAGAGGTCCCAAAGCCGTTGCATATCGCTGTAAATCGACGGATTGACACGGGAAAATTCTTGAAACTCATCGATAAAAAGTGTGAAAGAACGGTCGATGGAGAGTTTCATCAAGTATTCGAAAATTTGGACGAAGCTGGCGGGCGTGCCGATGGTCGGCAGACCTAACTTGGTTTCGATTTCGAGACGGAAATTCTCGCATAGTTCACCCTCGGCCTTTCGGGCGACGAAAAAGTAAAGCATGGGTTCGTCCTCGTAGGCTTTCCATATGAGCGATGTTTTCCCGATGCGGCGGCGACCCGTCACCACCGTGAATTGAGCATGTTTTTTGGCCATATTACGGATGTCACGTAAGTTGGCTATCTCATCTTTTCTATCAAAAAAATCCATGTTATGAGTATTTTATATAAGAAATAACTATTTCGGAAATATTTGTTTCGGAAATGGCTATTTCGTAACAAAGATATAAAAGATTTCCCGAACGGCAAAATCAGGATGGCCCATTGCGGAGGGTCAGTCGGTATAATCTTCCCCCTTATATCTGTCGATTTCCCGGCGCTCCTTCTTGGTGGGGCGGCCGGCGCCACGCTCGCGGTACTCGAAGGCGGAAACGGAGCGCTGGGCCGTGAGTTTGGCCTTTTCCGAGTCGGGCGTCAGGTCGCAGAGGTATTGGGGTACGAGCGCGGCGCCGACGCGCGAAGGCGGCACGCCCACGGCCTGGTATGTAAACTTGACGCCGTGCTGTTTGAGGTCGAACCGCTCGCCGATTTTAATCTCCCGCGCCGCCTTGACGGCCTCCTCGTTTATGAAAACGCGGCCGTTGCGGCAGGCCTCCGCCGCCTGAGAGCGCGTCTTGAAAAGACGGACGGCCCATAGGTATTTGTCGATGCGCATGACGATATCCCGTTCAGCCCCTTCCTACCGTTGTTTGAAGCCGTCGAAGCCCTGCGCCTCCAAGCGCATCATCGGCCCGTTTTCCGGCACCATATAGCAGCCCTGCGCGGCCTCCACGATATGCCCGATGATATGGACTTCGGGGCAGTCCTTCAGCTTGTCGTAGTCTTTCTGCGCAATCGTGAACAGCAGCTCGTAGTCCTCGCCGCCGTTGAGCGCGGCCGTCGTCGGCACGATGTCGAAGATATCCAGCGCCTTGCAGGTCTCGGCGTCGATGGGGATTTTGTTGTCATAGACCATGCAGCCGCAGTGCGAGCGTTCGCACAGGTGCAGCAGCTCCGACGAAAGGCCGTCCGAGATGTCGATCATCGACGTCGGCTTCACGCCTTTCTCGGCCAGTAGCTTCACGATGTCGGTACGCGGTTCGGGCTTCAGCTGACGTTCCAGCACATACGAGAAATCCTGAAAGTCGGGCTGGGCGTTCGGGTTGGAGAGGAACGTCCGCTTCTCGCGTTCGAGGAGCAGCAGCCCGGCGTAGGCGCCGCCCAAGTCGCCCGACACGCAGATGAGGTCGTGCTCTTTCGCGCCGTCGCGGTAGCAGATGTCCTCCGGCTTGGCCGAGCCGAGCACGGTCACCGAGATGAACAGCCCCGCCGCCGACGAGGTGGTGTCGCCTCCCACGAGGTCCACGTGATAGCGGTCGCAGGCCAGCCGGATGCCGGTGTAGAGCTCTTCGAGCGCCTCCACGCTGTAGCGGTTCGAGGCCGCGATGCCGACGAGCACTTGGCGCGGCGTACCGTTCATGGCCGCGATGTCCGACAGGTTGACCGCCACGGCCTTGTAGCCCAAGTGACGCAGCGGGCAGTACGTCATATCGAAATGCACGCCCTCGCAGAGCAGGTCTTTGGAAACCAGCAGTTTCTCGCCTTCGGGCAGTTGCAGCACGGCCGCGTCGTCGCCCACGCCCTTGCACGTATAGCCGGCGTTGTGAATCGGGAGGTCGGCCGTCAGGCGGTCGATGAGCGGAAATTCGCCAATGCTGCCGATTTCGGTGCGGGGGGCCGGTTGCGGGTCTTGCGCCGCCTTTTCGGCCTTCGGTTTTGCGGAAGTCTTAGCCATATCGTATAAGTTGTATTTTTGTGTTCAGTCACACTGAACAATTATAAAAATAATCTTATTTTCAAAGCGTTAAATCAATCTTCTTAAGTTCAGTCACTCTGCCGTCACATAGAATTTTATGCCCAAATTGGAACATAGTGTGCATATTTTCGTGAGCGGTTTGCATCATCTAATTTTATATAATTGGCATTTACAGTCTCTGATATAATTCGTGAAGCAATAGAATAGTTTTCTGGACTAATGGCCAGTCGCCCTCTAAAACTTTCGTTTGTCATTTTTTCTCCAGAAATGTATTGAAGACAGCAATGTTGATAGCAAGCCCTTATTTTGTCTTCTTTATTCATTTGACGTAAGGTTCTTGGAGAAAACATGGTTATTTTTGTATATAAATCATCCTGCGCAAAATCAGGTGCGGGTAATTGATATATCTCACATTCTGATAATGCTCGATCAATACCACTTCCCCGTTCTTCACAAAAATTCATTCTTCTCATAGTGTAGGCCAAACGTTCATTTCTGCTGATAGGTGCATGATCTATAAAGCGCAGAGTATCAATCAAAGGCTTGCCTGGATTGGTTATTTCCAAACGATTTTTAAAAATTTCAATCATGGGAGATGTGCCTCCAATGGAAAAATCTTGATGAATTAACGCATTAGCAACAAATTCGCGTATAGCAATGGGTGGATACATAGGTTTATTTGTTCTTAATGCTTTCCCGATTTCTTCGTTGACAGGTAAATTTGAATTTATATAATCCGTTAGTTCTTCAAAACCGGTGGCATACCCCTTTATATGAATTTTTTCTTTAATGGTGTTTATTCTGTCGTTTCCTTTATAAAAAATTACTCTTACTGCTTTTCGTGATAGATTGCCAAATGTGTTTAGGTCTATGGAAAAAAGAATAGCCCCAAGATTGGTAATGTCATAACAAGATGGGCGTTTTTCTATAATATGCTCCTCAGATAATTTTTCTAATATTGCATCTTTATTTTCCGGTAGAGGAATGCCTAACAATCTAAATGCAGTAGGATAGTCAATTAAAGATAAAACATCGTCTGCATTCAATCCTTGTTTTGCGATTTTTGATTCAAAGAAATGATGATGGGTATTTTGCCAAATCTTTCGTTCGCGTTCAGGGTGGTCAGCAAGTTTTTTTTTGCATGAACCTACCCTTATGTAAGCTGTATTTTTAAATTTGACAGGTGTATTACCAGCTGCATCTATAATAAATATAACAATACGTTTGCCTTGGATACATGTTTCGTGGATGGAAAAATCAATGCGAGGGCTTAGTTGAGTGGCTATCCAGTTTTCAATTTCTTGATTTCCAATTTTTTCTTTTTGTGGATTAAATGTCGTTCCGATAATTGCATGGGTAGTATCATCGAAACCGAAGGCTAAATAACCTGTGGATTGCCCCATGTAAGCTGCCCCATTGGATAATGCGGAAATATATTCCCCTATCAATTCGGGTTGATAGTTATCTTTTTTTAGTTCAATCCATTCGCATTCTTTTGGAGAAGCTTGAATGTCTGATACAATTGTTTCGAGTTCTTTGTTTCCCATAACCCTAAAAAGTGCGTTTCTTTTGCATAAAGCAAAGATAATGATTTTATTTATTTCCCGTTAAAAATCGGTCGAGAGTGAGAAATAGAACACGGGCTTGTCGTGCACCAAGCCGTTCTCCACGCCCCAGGCAAGGTCAAACCGCATGAAGTAGCCCAGCAGCTGACAGCGCAGCCCCGCCCCGAAGCCCAGCACAATCGGGTTCGCCTCCTTCTCCAGTTCAATCGTGATTTTGCCGTCCTCTATGGTCTGTTTGTAAAACGGGTTGTCTTTCGACCACGGGTTCCAGTCGCTCCACGCGCTGCCCACGTCGGCGAACGCCACGAGCTGCAGGTGGCGCAGGAACGACGACTTGACCGGCCCGCGCGACAGCACCTGCGCGAACGGGAAGCGGATTTCGCTGTTGATGACGACAAAGCTGTTGCCGTTGCGGATGTTCTGGATAAAGCCGCGCATATTCGTGGCCAGCGTCTGATAGGCGTAGTTCTGATTCGGGTCGGTCTGCACGTCGCTGTTGAAGCGCGGCAGCAGCCAGCCGTCTATGCCGCCCATGTAATACACGAGCTTCTGTTGTCCGAACGAGGTCGAGGCCGCGATGCGGTTCGCCCAAATCAGCGTCTTGTACAGCCGTCGGTAGTCGCGGAAATCGACGCCCACCACAAACAGGTTTTGGTTGTCGTGCACGATGCCCTGATAGTATTCGGCAAACACCTTGCCGCGCGTGCCATAGTATATATTCTGCGTCACGAAGCGCGAGCGGTCATACACCCATTCCCCCTTGAGCCCCACTTTCAGCTGCTGTTGCATCGGTTCGATAAGGCTGTTCCATTCGTAACTCTTGAACACCGTGCGGTCGTAGCGTGCAAAAACGGTACCCTTGATCATGCTCACGGGCGAGAGCGGATATTTCATCACGTAGTAGCCGTTGTAAGTGTTTTGCTTATAAGGCTCCACGTTCATGCTGTTGTCGTTCCGGTTGATGATGTGGAACACGAACTGGTGGCCGAGGCGCCGTTCCAGATACTCGTAACTCAGCAGGTATTCAAACGTCGTGAAGTCGAACGAGAAGCTGAAGCCGCCGATAATCCGGTGGTTCTCCATCAGGTCCGACAGCGAGATCTGCGTAAAGCCGTTGACGTCCGAGTTGAGGTAAATGGGCGAGGAGCTGTTCGTAAACGCCTGATACGTCGTGTTCAGGAAGCTGAAGCCCAACTGCGCCGTCGCCTGGTTGATGGAGAACTCCGGCCGGTACGTGTATTGTTTCGGCGGCACGCGGGCCGGGACGGAATCCGCGGCCAATTCGGCAGGGGCGGGTTCGGCGGCGGTGTCGGCCGGATTATCGGCCTGACGGTTTTTCCGTTTGTTATTTTTTTTGACCCGACGGGACGCCGTGGCGCCCGTGGTGTCGGTGGGGGCATCACCCGCCGGGCTTACCCCGCTTGGGGCGACAGGTCCGCCAATGGCGGGCGCGGCGGAAGTGTCCGCCGCAGGGGTCTGCCGGCGGGCGTCCGCCGTATCGGGCGTGGCGGCGGAGGCTTCCGGCCGAGGCGCTCCGAGGCCGGCCGCCGCGCGGGCCGCCAGATAGCGGTCAAAGGCCGTCGTATCGCTGCGGTCTTCATAGCGGTCGGCATGGAGTGCGAGCGACTGACGGAGGCGGCCCGTGCCCGGCGCAGCCGCGCCCGCCGTCACGGCCTGCGCCGTGTCGGCCGCGGCGGCCGCCGCCAGGCTGTCGGCAATGGCTTGCCGCCGTTCCATACGCGCTATTTTGGCCAAAATTTCGGACTTGAAAGCCGTGGGCGGCGCCAAGGTCGCCGGCGGCAGTTTGGGGTACAGCTCGTCGCGCAGCGACAACAGCGGTTCCACGGCCAGCACATAGCGGCCGTTCTCCAAGCCGAGGCTCGTATATACGCCCGACTTGGCCGAGGCGTCTATCTCGCGCAGACCGGCCGGCCGGTTGCCGAGCGGCACGCTCTCAAACGTGCGGCGGTAGTGGATGGCCGTGTCCACGTGGTCCATGACACGCCCGAAGCCGCCCGCCGCCAAGTCGGTCTTGCCGGCCGCGTTCGTCAGGAACAGCAGCCGGCGGCTGTCGAGCGGGTTGGGCGAGGAGAGGCGGACGCGCTCCTGTTCGTCCGTCATCTGAAACAGCGTGACGCCGCCTTTCTTCAGGTCGTAGGCAAACAGGTTCGTGCCCTTCTTCATCGAGGGCGCCACTTCGAATTTCTGCCCCTTGCGGAGCGTATCGTCGGGTCGGTTCGACACAAAGACGAGCAACGACGTGCCGGGGATAAACGTCGGCTCCTTGTCGTCGTAGAGGTCGAACGTCAGCTGCTTGTCGGTGCCGGCCATCAGGTTGTGCAGGAAGATGTCCGACTGGCCGTTGCTTGAGGCCGCTATCGCGATGCTGCGGCCGTCGGGCGAGAAGCTGAACGACGTTATTTTCTCGAAATAGTCCAGATAATAGCGGCGGATGTCCTTGCGCTTCTTCTCCAAGTCGTAGATGAGGAGCGTCGTGCGGCCCTTCTCCTCCGTGATGATGCCCAAGGCGTGGCCGTTGGGGTGCCAGGCCAGCACGGGAAACGAGTAGTCGGGCATGTCGTTCACGGCCGCTCCCGTCCTATAGACGCACCGCCGCCGCGACGGGTTCAGGCTCTGTATATACACTTTGGCGCGCCCCAACCAGTTGGATGTAAAGGCCAATTCGCCTCCGTTGTGGCGGTCTGAAGCCGTTTCACGGCCTGCGGTGGCGCGGCTGTCCGCCCCACCGTCCTGCCCGTTGCGCCGCGCCGCCGCGCGCGCCAGCCCCTCCTGCGAGGCCGTCAGCGCGCTGTCGCGCCACACCGCCCCCGGGTTCACCGTAAACCGGCTGTAAACCGTTTCGGGCTTGTTCGTGCGTTTCAGCACCGCATGATGGCTCACGCTGTCGCGCTTCAGCCCCGCCTCCCGTTCCGCATAAAACGCGCGGAAGCCTTTGAGCAGGTCTTTCATCTTGGTATTGAGCGCAATGCGGAACGTCTTGTCCATATTGCGTTCGGAAGCCACAATCCGCACGCAGCGCGGCACGGCGTCCGTGCCGTAGGTCTGCGCGATGAAATACCAGAACGCATGGCCGGCAAAGGCCGCATCCTCGCCATATACGCCCGACAGATACCGGTAGTCGTTGCGCAGGATGGCCTGCTGGATGCGTTCGTCATACTGTTCGTTCCAAGGCTCGCTGAAATAAGCCGCCAAACCCTCCGTAAACCAGGCCGGCAGGTCCATGAGATACGAGTTCTTGTACTGCGTGCTCACCTTGGCGCCCGAAATGGCCTGCGTCAGCAACACCGACGCCATGCCGCGCCTTATCTGCCGCTCGAACGCCACATAGTCGCCCTCGAAATACAGAAACACCTTGTTGTCGATAAAACGCGTCACGCCGCCCGTGTTGTAGCCCACCTCGCTGCTCTCGTCCAGATAGCCGATGTTGCTCTGCTTGAAGTCGCTCAGCCGGTTGAAGACAATGAATTTGAGCGCGTCCTGCGTCTGATAGCCGATGGCCTGCTCCATCTCCGGCAAATGATACTGCAGGTAGTTGGCCGTATAGAGCGCCAGGTTGCGCCCCTTGCGGTTGAAATAGACGTCGAAGCCGTCGAAACGGTAGTACGACCAAAAAAATTTCTCGTATTGCACGCGCTTCCGGCCGAAGCTCATCTCGGAACCGGTATAGAACTGCGCCTGTCCCACGCCCGTCGCGGTCACCGTCAGCAAAAGCCAAAGCAAGGCTTTCCCGGCGGGGGAGGCAGGCGTGAGGCGGGGCGGTTCGTGCGGCATAACGTTAAAATGAAAAAAGGGCGGACCGAACCATCGTCCGGATCCGCCCGCGGGTTTGCATGGTGTCGAAGTCAAAGACTACAACTGAGGACCGGCCGCCACAAGGCGTTTGCCCTCTTCGTTGTCGGTAAAGTTCTCGAAATTCTTGATGAATTTCTCGCCCAGTTCGCGGGCCGCCTTGTCCCAGTCGGCCGGATTTTCCCACAGGTTGCGCGGGTTGAGGATTTTGGGATCCACACGGTTCACGGCCTTGGGCACCGCCAGGCCGAATACCGGAATCGTCTCGGTCTCCGCCTTGTCGAGCGAACCGTCCAGAATGGCGTCGATGATGGCGCGCGTGGACGGGATGTCGATACGGCGGCCAACACCGTAAGGCCCGCCAATCCAGCCCGTGTTCACGAGGTAAGCCGTCGAGTTGTGCTGACGCATCTTCTTGACGAGTTCCTGCGCGTATTTCGTCGGGTGCAGCAACAGGAAGGCCGCGCCGAAGCAGGACGAGAACGTGGGCGTCGGTTCCTTGATGCCGCGTTCGGTACCGGCCACCTTGGCCGTATAGCCGCTCAGGAACTGATACATCGTCTGGTCGGGCGTCAGGCGCGATACGGGCGGCAGAACGCCGAACGCGTCGGCCGTCAGGAAAATCACCTTCGACGGGTGACCCGCCTTGGAAACCGGCTTTACGATGTTGTTGATGTGGTAGATAGGATACGAAACACGCGTGTTTTCCGTCTTGGAGGCGTCATCGAAGTCGATATGGCCCTTGGCGTCGATAACGACGTTTTCGAGCAGCGCGTCCCGTTTGATGGCGCCGTAAATGTCGGGCTCGTTTTCCTTGCTCAGGTGGATGCATTTGGCGTAGCAGCCGCCTTCGAAGTTGAAGACACCTTCGTCGTCCCAGCCGTGTTCGTCATCGCCGATGAGCTCGCGGTTCGGGTCGGTCGAAAGCGTGGTCTTGCCCGTGCCGGACAAGCCGAAGAAAATGGCCGTGTCGCCGTCTTTGCCCTTGTTGGCCGAGCAGTGCATGGCCGCCATGCCGTTGAGCGGCAGGAAGTAGTTCATGACCGAGAACAAACCTTTCTTCATTTCGCCGCCGTACCACGTGCCGCCGATAACGGCGCGCTTCAGACCCAGGTGGAAGGCCACGAACACCTCGCTGTTCATGCCTTCGGCCTTGAAGTCGGGATAGGTCGTCTTGCAGGCGTTGAGCATGATGAAGTCGGGCTTGAACGTCTTGAGTTCATCTTCGCTCGGGCGGATAAACATATTCTTGACAAAGTGCGCCTGCCACGCCACTTCGGTGATGACGCGGATGCAGATGCGGCTGTTGGGGTTCGCGCCCACATAGCCGTCCTGTACATACAGGTTCTTGGCCGACAGCTGCGCGCTGCCCTTCTTGTAAAGCTTTTCCCACAGTTCGGGCGAGATGGCCTTGTTGTCGGAGCCCTTGCGGCCCGCCTGCGCCCACCATACGTTGTTTTCCGAACCGGGTTCCTTCACGATATATTTGTCTTTGGGAGAACGGCCGGTAAATTCGCCCGTGTCCACGCTCACGGCGCCCATATCGGTCAGATAGGCGCGGTCGAAGCCGGTCAGGCCGGCTTTGGTTTCGTGTTCGTACAATTCGTCATAAGACAGGTTGTAGTAAATGTCCTTGACATTTTCGATGCCGTAAGACGCCAAGTCTTTGCGGATCTGTTCCAAATTTTGGTTCATACGTTAAATCCTTTTCTTTTTTAACCTTCTATTGCTTTTATAACTCTTTGTCTCTGTCCTTCACGCGTTTCCTATTTAAACGCTTGGAAGCCCTTGCCATACACGCCCGTGGCTTTCGTCACGCTCGTAAAGGCGTCGGGGTCAATGTCACGTATGCGGCGCAACACGTTCTGCATCTCGTATTTACGCACCACGGCAAACAATACGTTCGATTGCTTCTTCGAATAAAAACCCTTGGCGTCCAAGAGCGTCACCCCACGGTGCATCTCGGTGCTGATCATTTCGGCTATTTCCTCGTGTTTGTTGGAGGAAATGAGCATCTGCACGCTCGACTGCGCACCCATCACGATGAGGTCTATCGTGTAGGACGTCACCGTCATGACCACAAAGCCGTACAGCACGACCCGCAACGATTCCTCCGGCGATTTCCCAAGGAAATAGTAGAAAATGAGGAAAGACGACGAGATGATGCCGAGGTCGCAGTAAAGGATGACCCGACCCGGGCTGACGTTGTGGTATTTGGTGATAATCAGCGCCACGATGTCGGTGCCGCCCGTGCTGCCGCCGTAGTTGAAGGCCGTGCCCACCGACAGCCCGATGAGCGCGCCGCCGATAACGGCCGACAGGAACGGGTCCTGATCCAAAACCGGCTGTTTGAGCAGCCCCTGCCAAAGCGTTACGAAAAACGACAGGAAGAAAATGGCCCATACCGTTTTGAAACCGAACGCATTGCCGAGGATTTTAAAGCCGATGAGCAACAAGACGGCGTTGATGACGAAGGCCGAGATACCGACCGGAATCCGGTGCCCCGTGGCATAGTACAACAGCGTGGAGATACCGTTCACGCCGCCGCTGACGATGTTCGAGTTGATGATGAACATCACGAGCGCGAAGGCGTAGAGGCACAGACAGAGCGTGATAACGATGTAACTCTTTACCTCACGCTTGACCTGCTTCTTATCCAACGGCTTCGCCGGAAACAACTCTTTCCAGAACGGTTTCTTGCCCTTGGCGTCCGATTGTTCGCTCATGCTTTAACTGATTAAAATTAGCCGTTTGGCGGATTTTACGACTTTTAAAGCCCTTCTCCACCAATAAGGCTGGCAAAGATAATGCAAGTTGAGCGCATTTCCAAACCGTGTGGCGCACCGCGCCGCCACAGAGTGGCGTGCGTAAGGATAAGGCCGCCGTCGAAAACTTGTTTTCAGATGGCGGCCTTATCCTTACGGCGGCGTTGCCGCTGCGCGGTGCGCCCTACATTGTCGTCGAATGCCGAAACGCCGCCTATCTTCACCGATTAGGTAAAGAAGGGTCTTAAATCCATGTTTGTCGCAAAAACATAAAGAGGTTATCAATGAAATTTTGTGCATTAGAGATGTTTTTGTATCTTTGTTACAAAAGTTTTAAATAGGGTATGTTATAAAATGGTTATTACAAATGCAAATAAAGAGTCGATTAGGCTGAGGAATTTATCTTCAGCTTTTTCTCGTAGTGCATTTGTAGATGTCTTAAATTACAATGATTATTCCCATTTAAATTGGTTGGCATCAAAATATGGTACTTTAAAATGTACTACATATTTGGAACTGCTCAACAAGTCATATTTTTTAATATCTAAATATTACAGATGTGAATATGTGTATAAGAATGAGTTAATAAAACTTCTTCTTAAAAAATATGGAACAAAAAATTCTGTGTATTTTAGCGAATTTAGAGTTGGGAACTCTATTGCTGATATGGTGATGTTTAATGGTGAGAGTAAAGCATTTGAAATCAAAACCGAGTATGATACTTTTCGGAGATTGGATAAACAAATGGAAGATTATAAACGCTTTTTTGATAAATGTTACTTAGTTGTTCCGGAAGACAGATTAGAAGAATACTCTAAGATCAACGAATCCACAACAGGGATTATAGTAATGAGTCAAAATAACGGGCGTATTTTTTTAAAGGAGGTTAAATCAGCATATCAGAAAGACCACTTTGAGTCAGATGCATTAATGTCTTGCCTTAGGACGGCCGAGTATAAAAATATCGTATTGTCTTTGGGTATTTCTTTGGATGGAGTTGCGGGTTATGATATGTATACATTTTGCTGCAAGGTCATTTCCCATGCAGATCCAGGCAAGGTTCGTGAGCTTTTCCTACGTGAGATAAAAAAGCGTAAAAACAATACATCACTATTGCGAAAATACCCTGCCTCAATCAGACAAATGATGCTAAGTTTGAATTTGCCAGAAGGCAAGGCGAGTAAATTATTGGAACAATTGAATATTAATATAAATCAAGCATAGATTATGTATTATCCATATCTTCGTGCAAAGCAATATGAACTTAAGGCTTTAAAAGAATTTTCTAGAGAGCACCAAGAGCAGGATTCTATAACGCCGATATTAGAACCGGTAAAACAACAGCCTAATGCATTGAATGTTGCAATAGATGAAATGCTTACCAACGGATTAAAGTTTGCATTGATCTTAAATCCAAAAGAAGGGGATTTTAAGCACCCCACAGTCCGTTTTGATGCATGGTTTCAGAATACAAGATTAATGGAGAATCAAGAGGGGTGGATACCTGCGTTTCTTTATTCTAGACGTAATGTTCATGAAATATTATCAATAATTAATGAATATCAACTTGAGCATGCTATGATTATATTCCGCACTTGTATGGATATGGACGATAGAGATGCGTGGGAAATAATCAATAGTGATTCTATTAAATATGTTGTAAATTCATTCGGATCCACCTCAAGAAGATTAAGAAGCAAACTAAAAGAAACGAAAAAGCAGGTTATTCGATTAGATGATTGTTTTAAATCAAGGGTTCGTAATGCAGACTATGCACTTGAAGTGGATGAATTGTTTTCTGAGGAACCATTTTTCTATGCAGACGAAGGTTTGGATGGGTATTCAGATTATACCACACTGCCATCGGAGTATATAGAAGGTGGTATGTTGCCACATGCTTTAGTTATTCATCTTTCATATAAAAGAAATGAGGAACAACTATATGTTCATCATTTTGTTTCCGATAGCAATGATACTAATAACGATATTCGCGGAAAATTTAGAGAAGCAGCAAGGAAGGTCGCACCCTTTTATAAAGATAAGTCCCCAACGGAAGCTGTTAGAGAACTTATTGAAAAGGCAAATGATCCAGAAGGGTATCCTGGACTCGGATATTTGAAGAAATTATCTGTAAAGAACCACTTGGAATTAATCCTCTCACTAAAAAAGTAATCACGTATGTATATATGTAAGGACTGTTTTCTTGATGAGGAATTACGTTCTGAGATAAATTCCAATGCTACTATTGAAGGCGTATGCGAGGTCTGCGGAACAGAAGGAAAACTAATGGATTTTTCTGAATTTCATGGTTTCTTTGCAGCCATACTCTCCATGTTTTCCACAACAGATAACGGTGATAAAACAATAGTTGATGTTATCCAAGAAGAGTGGAATCTCTTTAAGAATAAAGAAGTCGCGCAGGTATTGTTGTCTGATGTTATTGACACGTGCGATTGTGGATACTCAATAGACGCTTATGTAGATTATACAGGTGAGGTTCAAGAACGTGTTGCTGTTTGGGATAGGCTGAAGACCAGTGTAAAAGAAAATTTTCGCTTTTTCACTGATATGGATGAATTTGCCCAATATAACTATCTTTCAGCAGATAAAATTATACCTATTGGCCAAAAACTATATCGTTCTCGCATTACCCCTGTTGGTCTTCAAAAGATTCGATGTAAAGAAATGGGATGTCCTCCGAAAGATTTAGCCTCTGCCGGACGTGCTAATCCAATAGGAATACCATACTTATATTTGAGTGACTCTGCTAAAACAACATATTTTGAGGTTCGAGCTGTATATTTAGACCAATTAAGTGTTGGAACATTCAGGATAGAACGCGAATTAAAACTTGTTGATTTTATGTATGATATAAGTTTGTTTTGGGCGTACAATGATGATTCAACACCACTAAAAGAATTTGTAATCAAGAAAAAAATCATTGATGCGATAAGTAAAGATCTATCCAAGCCCCTCCGTAGGTATGATTCAGAATTGGAATACGTCCCAACTCAATTTATATGTGAGTATTGTAAATATGTAGTGGGTGCAGATGGTGTTACTTTTGGGAGTTCTTTGCATAAAGGGGGACGCAATTATGTTTTATTTGATGAATCTGCGGTAAAATGTATAAGAGTAGATTCACACGAAATAACACGGATAGACATTGATAGAAAATGATATAAATAACGCCAAATTCTATGTCGTTAATTATTGCATTATATTTGGGTGAAGGTATTGTTATGGCTAGTGATAGTAGAACAACATTTAGTTTTACCTCTACAATGCCAGATGGGACTATTATTCAGAATAATGGAGTTCTAAACAAAAAGAGGATTTAAAATTAATAGATAAACATTTTTGACTTTAATCTATTAAAAAAAATGAAAAAGTTAATCGCAATGTTAATGATTCTGTCGCCGATTATGGCAATGGCGCAGAAGATTCAAAAGAACGAAATTGATAAGTTCACCAAACAGCGTCTTGTTGAGACAAAAATGGAAACTCTTGCGAAGTTCAATAAATGGAAAAGCCTCAGGGCGGATAACACAAGATTGAACATTGGGGTCAGATTTTTGAACGGCGACTGGGTTTTCCCTGCCATGATTGTTCTTGATGATTGCGAAAAAGTTACTGAAAGAAACGGTGTATTGTTTTTACTTGACAATGGAGAAACCATAACATCAACGACCGCATACACGGGTATTTTTGAAAGTTCCCAGGAACCAGGAAGCTCTCTGTGGAGGTTCAATACCGTTTTATACGTTGATCAAAACGACGTACCCAAACTGAAGAATGGTAAAATAACAGATATTCGTATAAGTGTTTTGGGGCGCAATTTCGACTTACCTGTGGAGGAAGGGAAGCAAGACTTAATCAGTAGAATGATTACTTTAATAGAATCAAAACTTTGAGCATGTTAAGGGTTCTTTCTCTTAATAACTGGTTGCTTCAGTAAACATAAAAGACAAGAAACGAGATAAAGGTTGACCTCATGAAAGATTATCTAGGTAATCGTTTTCGCCATTTGTCACCACAAAATACACCTCTGAAACAATAAAGCCTCCTAATTTACTACCTAATCTTCTATTTTCGCAATTAAGGCTTCCCGTATACGAGATGCATCCTCTTTTGGCAACTCACCCCCCAACAATCTATCTGCCGATCTAATTATAATCAAATCGCCCTTTCCCGTTTCTCTCCGATATTTCGTATCTTCGCAACCTTGTTCGCGGCAATTTGCGCTTATGGGAATGCTGATATTCTATCTGCTGTTGGCCCTCGTGGTCTCTTTCGTGTGCTCGGTGCTGGAGTCGGTGCTGCTGTCCGCGCCGCCCTCCTACGAGGAGGTGCTGCGGCAACAGGCCGAGGAGGAGGCGGAGGGCGAGAAGTCGCGCTCGGCGCGGCGGCGGCTCAAGGACGCGACGCTGTTCGGCCGTATGAAGGCCGACGTTGAGAAGCCCCTGTCTTCCATCCTGTCGCTCAACACGATAGCGCATACCGTCGGGGCGGCCGGCGTGGGGGCGCAAAGCCTCAAGGTGTTCGGCGACGTCTATGCCGGTCTTACGTCGGCCGTGCTTACGTTCCTCATCCTCATCCTCTCCGAAATCCTGCCCAAGTCGGTCGGCGCGCGTTACTGGAAAAGCCTCATCGTGCCGTCCTGTTACGTTATCCGCGTGTTGGTCTGGATTTGCTATCCGCTCGTGTGGCTGTCGGAGGGCGTCACCTACCTCGTCACGCGCGGCAAGAGCGAACCGACCGTCAGCCGCCAGGAGGTGGAGGCGGTCGTCAACATGGGTTCCAAAGAAGGCATCCTGCAGGCCGGCGAGGCGCAGACGTTGCGCAGTATGCTGGCGTTCCGCGACTTAAGGGTGCGCGACATCATGACCCCGCGCATGGTGGCGGTCACGGTCAGCGAAAACATGACGTTGCGCGATTTCTTCTACAAGAAAAACTATCTCAAATACTCGCGTATTCCCGTTTACAAGGGGCAGAACCCCGAACACATCACGGGCTTCGTGTTGCTCAAAGACGTGTTTACGGGCGTGGCCGAAGATGATTTCGACAAAAAGCTGCTGGCCTTGAAGCGGCCGCTTTCCATCGTGTCGGCCTATCAGCGCGTGCCGGGGCTGTGGGAGCGGATGCGCCGTCGCAAGGAACAGATTGCGATGGTGGTGGACGAATACGGCACGTTCGTGGGCTTGGTCACGCTCGAAGACCTGATAGAAACGATGCTTGGCTACGAGATTGTGGACGAGAAAGATACGATTACCGACCTGCAAGCCTACGCGCGGCGCAAGTCGTCCGAAAAGCAAGACAAGACCGATGACAAAGACCGAAATTAAATATCCGCTGAGGTGGTATCGGGCCGCCATCGGCCTCTTTTTCTTT
Source organism: uncultured Bacteroidaceae bacterium (assembly GCA_964442435.1). Classification (GTDB taxonomy): domain Bacteria; phylum Bacteroidota; class Bacteroidia; order Bacteroidales; family P3; genus CAMXAS01. Next base: position 89,717 of record CAYTZG010000003.1, read on the forward strand.
TTGCAGGGCACGGTTTTCGCCACGTGGTCGGCGCGGATTCCGGACATCAAGCAGGCCTTGCAGCTCGGAGACGCGCGGCTCGGCACCATATTGTTCTTCTTTCCGTTGGGGCAGCTGGTCTCGGTGCCCCTTTCCGGCTATCTGGTACAGAAATATTCGAGCCGCGCCATGTTGCTGTGCGTGGCCTTGCTTTACCCGTTCAGCTTGGTGGGCATCGGCCTCATGCCCACGGCGGGCGCTTTGGCCGCCATGCTGTTCCTGTTGGGCGTCGTGGCCAACCTGCACAACCTCTCGGTCAATACGCAGGCCGTGAGCCTTGAGAAACGCTACGGCCGCAGCATCATCGGCACGTTCCACGGCCTGTGGAGCCTGGCGGGCTTCGTGGCCGGGCTCACGAGCTCGTTTTTAGTCGTGCGCCACGTGGCGCCGCTTTGGCATTTCTGCGGGGTGGCGGTCTTCGGTCTGCTCGCCGTGCTGTCGCTCAACCGCTTCCTGCTGCCGGAAGACCTACCCGCCGCGCCCGCCGACCCGCAGTCCGATGGCCAAGCCGGGGCCGCGCCCGTCAAGGAAAAGGCCACGTTCAACATCTTCAAGGGCATGGACCGCTACCTCTGCCTGCTCGGCTTTCTGGCGTTCGGCTGTATGCTGTGCGAGGGGAGTGTTTACGACTGGTCGTCCGTCTATTTCGAACAAAGCCTGCACGTGGCGCCGGCGTGGATACGCGCGGGCTATACGGGCTGTATGCTGGCCATGGCGTCGATGCGTTTTCTGGCCGACGGCTTGGTCAACCGCATCGGGGCCGTCAAGGTGGTGCGTATCAGCGGCTTCGTCATGGCTGTCGGCTTCCTTACCGCCGTTCTGTTGCCCTACCTCGTGCCGGCCACCGTCGGCTTCGTGCTCGTGGGTTTGGGCGTGTCGTCGGTGGTGCCCGTCTGCTACGGCATGGTCAAGGGCAGCCGCACGATGAGCGCCGGCCGCGCCATCAACGCCGTCTCCACCATCGGGTTCTTCGGCTTCGTGGCCGGCCCGCCCGTGGTGGGCTATATCTCCGAATGGCTCGGTATGCGGCTCGCGTTCGCGCTCGTCGCCTGTATAGGCTTGCTCACCGGCCTGCTTGCCGGCCGGTTGGAGCGCCAATCTAAAACAATTCGTTGATTCCCACGTAGAATTGGGGCTTACCCTTGTAGAAGCCCATGTCGCCGCGAATCGTGAACGGCAGGCTTGTAAACGGCTTGAGCCGCAGCCCCACGCCGTAGGTTATTTTGCCGAAGCTCCAGGCCTCCGCCAGCGTGGCTCCCACGTCGCCCGCGCAGCCGAAGATGGCGAAGCCCAACCATTTCCAATAAAAGCGGTATTCGGCCTGAAACGCCATCATATGCTGGTCTATATAGCGGTCTTTGAGGATACCGCGGGCATAGCGCCGGTCGGCCATGCGCGGCAGTTCCTGAAACGGGATGTCGTCGCCCATGGCGCTGCTCGCCACCAGGTTCACCGCAATCACATGGTCTATTTTCTGTTTCGCTTGCGGAATGTGGAAATAATAGCGCACGTCCATCGTCAGTTTGCCGTACTGGCCGCTGAAGTCGCGGATGGGCGTGTTGTAGAGCGCGTCAAAGCTGATGAGGGCGCCTTTCAGCGGCCGCGTGTTGTCGTTGCGCGTGTCGTAGATGAGCGACAGCATCGGGCCCACGCCCATGGCGATGTCCTGTCCCGGAATCGTCGTCTGCGTCAATAAGCCCTCCGTTGCCGACAGCACGTAATAGAAGAAATAGCGGCCCCCGAAGCCGAGGAACACCCCGTGCCCCACGTCGTAGGTCAGCCGCAGGTCGGCCGTGGTGATGAGTTCGTTGTAAGTCTCCTTGTTCTCGTCCGGCGTGTCGCCGCCGATGCCCCAAAACCAACTCGGCCAGTAACCCATATATACGGAGCCTTTCAGCATAAGCCGGCGGTTGAGGAAATACAGTTCGGGCGTCAGTTCCAACGAAAACTGCTTCAGAATCGAGGCGTTCAGGCCGATGAGCAGGTTGGAGCGGCGGCCGGCGATAAGATTTTTCTGCGCCGCCGGCAAGTCGGTATGCGTCAGCCGCTTGTCCATGTCATCGAAAAAGAACTGTCCGCCCAACGTAAAGGCCAAGGACGTGGAGGGCGTGTAGTACGCGCCGGGGCCTAATACGAAGGCCACCTTGCGTGGCTTGAAGTTGGGGTCGTCCGCGCTACCCGCCGTATTGCTGAAAATCTTGGCGAAGTTAAACTTTTTTCTCGGTCGGACCGCCTCCGCCGTCGTGTCCAGCGCCACGGCCGTTTCCGTCTCCGACGTCACCGTCATCGCCGAGTCCGTCACCACAACGTTTTCCGCTGCCGAATCCGCCGCGACGACAGTATATATATCTGCCGTCTGCGCGCTGTCCGCCATTTGCACGCTGTCCGCCGTCTGCGCGTGCCCCGCGGCAACCAACGTCATACAATACAACAGCAGGCCAAGGACGCACCGACGCCCCTGCCTGCCGTCGCTATAAGGCACGCTCAACCGCATTAAAACTCAGCGTTTTGAGGATAACGCGGGAACGGAATCACATCGCGGATATTCGTCATGCCCGTAATGAACAGCAACAGCCGTTCAAAGCCGAGGCCAAAGCCGCTGTGCGGCGCCGAGCCGAACCGGCGCGTGTCCAGATACCACCACATATCCTTGTCCGGGATATGCAGCTCTTCGATGCGTTTCTGCAGTTTATCCAAGTTCTCTTCCCTTTGCGAGCCGCCGATGATTTCGCCGATTTGCGGGAAAAGCACGTCCATGCCGCGCACCGTCTTGCCGTCGTCGTTCTGCTTCATATAAAACGCCTTGATTTCCTTCGGGTAGTCGGTCAGGATAACCGGACGTTTGAAGTGTTTTTCCACCAAGTAGCGTTCGTGTTCGCTCTGCAAGTCCGTGCCCCAGTCCACCTTGAATTCGAACTTGGCGCCGGAGCTCTTGAGGATATCTACGGCCTGCGTGTAGGTCAGCCGTTCGAAGCGCGTTTTCAAAACCCCTTCCAGGCGGTTGATGAGCTCCTTGTCGTACATATCGTTGAGGAAGCGCAGGTCATCGCCGCAGTGTTCGAGCGCGTAGGCCGTCAGGTATTTCAAAAATTCCTCGGCCAAATCCATATTGTCCTCTATCTCGTAGAACGCCATTTCCGGCTCGTTCATCCAAAACTCGGCCAAGTGGCGCGGCGTGTTGGAGTTCTCGGCGCGGAACGTGGGGCCGAACGTGTAGATTTTAGACAACGCCATCGCGCCCAATTCGCCTTCCAACTGGCCCGACACCGTCAGGCTCGCCTGACGGCCGAAGAAATCCTGGCTGTAGTCTATCTTGCCGTCCTTCATCGGTAGCTTGTCGAGCGGCAGTGTCGTCACTTGGAACATCTCGCCGGCACCCTCGCAGTCGGAGGCCGTGATGAGCGGCGTATGCAGGTAGTAGAAGCCGCGTTCGTGATAGAACGTGTGCAGGGCGTAGGCCATCTCGTGACGCAGGCGCAACACGGCGCCGAACGTGTTGGTGCGGGGCCGCAGGTGGGCGATTTCGCGCAGGAATTCAAGGCTGTGGCCTTTCTTCTGCAACGGATAGACCTCCGGGTCGGCTTCGCCCAGCACGTCAATGCTGTCGGCCTGTATTTCCACGCTCTGACCCTTGCCCATCGACGGCACCAAGCGGCCGTTGACGCAGAGGCAGGCGCCGGTCGTGATGCGTTTCATCAGCTCCTCGGGGAAGGCCGGCGCGTTGAGGTCGGCCACCACTTGGATGGTCTGCACGCAGCTGCCGTCGTTCAACGCAATGAACGCCACCTGTTTGTTGCCGCGTTTGGTTCTTACCCAACCCTTTATCTGCACGGGGCGGCTTTCGCCCTCGGCCAAGGTCAGGCCTATGAGTTTCTTTATTTCCGTATGGGTCAGCATAACAATCGTTTCCTTTCTGTCTTTACTTTATTTTTTGGGACGACGCGCGGCCAAGGCCTCTTTCGCCTTTTGCATCCGCTTCGACAGCGTTTTGGGCTTGCGTCCCGCGCGTTTGGGCGTGCCCTCCGCCGTGGCTTTGGGCTTGCGGCCGCGTTTGGGCGTGCCCTCCGCCGTGGCTTTGGGCTTGCGGCCGCGTTTGGCCGGCGCGGCTTTCTTGGCCGTTTTGGCCTTGGCTGTGGCCTTCTTGGTCGCCGTAGGCTTTACGGCCGCATCCTTGCGGGGCCGTCCCGGACGCCGTTTGGGCGTGTCCTTGGCCTTGGGCTTGCGGCCGCGTTTGGCCGGCGTGCCCGTTTTCTGTGCCGCCGCAATCAGGTCGGCCACCGTCTCGCCCTTGCGGGGCCGCCCCGGCCGCCGTTTTACACCCGCGGCCGCCAGTTGCGCCGCCGCTAATTTGGCTTTCGTCCGAACCCGTTTGCGCGGCCGCCCCGGCTTACGTTTCCGTTGGGGCTTTTCGGCCTCGTCCGCGTTCAGCATCCGTTCGAAGTCAATCGGACGGCCGCGTTTGCCGTTCGATTTCAACGCTTTGAGGTCTATGCCGTAGCGTTCGCTCTGCGCGATAATCTCTTTTTTATTGCCGGCCGCGTAAATCGTGGCCGTCTCAAATTCCTGCCGTTCGATGGCCGCTTTCACAAACGCGCGGAACAGCGGGTGCGGGTTCTCCACCGTACTCTTGTATTCGGGGTGGAACTGCACGCCGAGGAAGAACGGGTGCACGCGGCCCGACAGCGTAACGGCTTCCACCAGTTCCACGTCGTCTTTCTTATATACACCCACGCACTGCATCCCCGCCGCCTCAAAGTCGGCGCGGTAGGCGTTGTTGAATTCGTAGCGGTGGCGGTGCCGTTCGCTTATTTCGCTGCGGCGGTACGCCTTATACAGCAGCGAGCCTTTCTTTACCGAGCAGGGGTAGGCGCCCAGACGCATCGTGCCGCCCATCTTGGCCAAGCTCTTCTGACTCTCCATCAGGTGGATGACCGGATGCGTCGTCAGCGCGTCCATTTCGGCCGAATGCGCGTCCTCCCAGCCCAAGACGTGACGCGCGAATTCCACCACGCAGCACTGCATACCGAGGCAGATGCCCAAAAACGGAATCTTCTTCTCACGCGCGTAGCGGATGGCTTCTATCTTGCCGTTGATGCCGCGCATACCGAAGCCCGGCGCCACCAAAATACCCTGGCAGCCTTTGAGCAACGTGCCCACGGTGGCTTCCGTAATCTGTTCCGAATGCACCGTGCGAACCTTCACCTTGCACGAATGCGTCACGCCCGCATGGATAAACGACTCGTAGATGGATTTGTACGCGTCTTTCAGTTCCGCGTATTTGCCCACCAGCGCTATTTCCACCTCTTTCTTGGGGTTGTGCAGCTGTTGCAGAAAAGCGTTCCACGATTTCAAGTCCGCCTTCTGCGCCGTCGGATATTGGAAAATAGACAGTATCTCGTGGTCAAGCCCTTCTTTCTGCATCAGCACGGGCACTTCGTAAATGCTCTGCGCGTCTATGCTCTGCATCACGCGGTTGGGGCTCACGTTGCAGAACAGCGCCACCTTGCGTTTAACGTTGTCGCTCAGGTGCTTTTCGGTACGGCAGACGATAATGTCGGGCTGCACGCCCAATTCCTGCATGGCCTTTACCGAGTGCTGGGTCGGCTTCGTCTTCAGCTCGCCGGCCGCCGCCAGGAAGGGCACGTAAGTCAGGTGCACCACGGCGGTCTCGTTCTTCATCTCCCATTTCAGCTGACGCACCGCCTCTATGTAGGGCAGCGATTCGATGTCGCCCACGGTGCCGCCTATTTCGGTAATCACGAAGTCGTAGTTCGATTTCTCGGCCACGAGCAGGATGCGCCGTTTGATTTCGTCCGTAATGTGCGGAATCACCTGCACGGTGCCGCCCAAATATTCGCCGCGGCGTTCCTTTTCAATCACCGACTGGTAGATTTTACCCGTCGTCACGTTGTTGGCGCGCGACGTGCGCACGTTCGTGAACCGTTCGTAGTGGCCGAGGTCGAGGTCGGTTTCCGCGCCGTCTTCGGTCACGTAGCATTCGCCGTGTTCGTAAGGGTTGAGGGTGCCCGGGTCGATATTGATGTAAGGATCCAGTTTCTGAATCGTGACCTTGAAGCCACGGCTCAACAGCAGCCGCGCCAAAGAAGCGGAAATGATACCTTTTCCCAACGACGACGCCACGCCGCCCGTCACGAAAATAAATTTGGTCTGTTTTTGTTTCTTTCTCATAGCCCTTACTATTCCCCTAAAAAGGTTTTCAAATGTCTGCTGCGCGAAGAATTCTTGAGCCGGCGGATGGCCTTCTCCTTGATTTGGCGTACCCGTTCGCGCGTCAGGTCGAATTTGGCCGCTATCTCGTCCAACGTCAGGCCGTGGTGGCCGCCGATGCCGTAAAACAGGTTGATGACGTCGCGTTCCTTGTCGGTCAGCGCCGAGAGCGCGCGTTCGATTTCACGCGAAAGCGACTCCTTCATCAGCGACTGGTCGGTGGTCGGCGCGTCGTCGGGGATGAAGACGTCTATGAAGTTCGTTTCCTCGTCCTGAACCAAGGGCGCGTCCATCGAGACATAGCGCGTGGTAATGTTCAGAACCTCCGCGATTTTCTCCTTCGGCATCTCCAGCGACTCGGCCAGCTCGTCGAGTGAAGGCGGACGTTCGTAAAGCTGTTCCAGCCGCGACGCCTCCTTCTTTATTTTGTTCAGCGAGCCCACTTGGTTGAGCGGCAGACGCACGATACGCGACTGTTCGGCCAAGGCCTGCAGGATGGACTGACGGATCCACCATACGGCATACGAAATGAATTTGAACCCGCGGGTTTCGTCGAAGCGGCGCGCCGCCTTAATCAGTCCCAAATTGCCCTCATTGATGAGGTCAGGCAAGCTAAGCCCCTGATTTTGGTATTGTTTCGCCACGGAAACGACAAAACGCAAATTGGCTTGGGTCAGTTTTTCCAACGCCTTGCGGTCGCCCATTTTGATTTTTTGCGCCAAAATAACTTCTTCGTCGGCCGAAACCAAGTCCATTTTACCAATGTCCTGCAGATACTTATCCAAGGACGCGGTTTCGCGGTTGGTAATCGACTTGGTGATTTTTAGCTGTCGCATACGCTTTGTATAAAGTTGATTTTTAATTGTTTCTAAAAATAATTTTCGGGCGGTGGTAAAATATCTGTCCGCCGCCGCAGGGTATAAAAAACCCAGCCGGAAAATCTTCCCGGAACTTGCAAAAATAAGCATTTCCTCAAAAAAACACAATTGGTTAAAAAGGTATGAAATAAAATCACTATCTTAGCGGCGAAATTAGCGTCAAAAACCATGCTGACAACCGATATTTTAAATAGTCTCAAAAATTATAAGGCCGATAAATCAATGGTTTACGGCATTGAGGCGTTGGGCTTGTTCGGCAGTGCCGCCCGAGGCGAACAGACGGCGGAAAGCGATATCGACGTTTGTGTCAAACTCAATCCGCCGTCCTTTTTCAACCGGATGGCCATTCAAGAAGAGTTGGAACATCTTTTTCATTGCAAGGTGGATGTAATATCCTTGGGTGCCGTCATGCGGCCTTTTTTCAAAAAAAATCTGGAAAAAGATGCCATTTACGTATAAGGAACGGATTTTGGATATGCTTGATTTTGTGAATAATCAAGCAGCATTCATAGAGAAAACCACGGCACAGGTAAAATCCGCGGACGATTTCATGTTGGATCCGGCCGGCGTTGTGTTATACAACTCCACTTGTATGTGCTTGCAAACCATAGGGGAAACACTGAAAAAAGTGGACGCGCTTACCAAGCAGCAATTTTTAGCGGTGTTTTACCCTCAGATTCCATGGCATGGTATTTTCGGTCTGCGAAATATCATCGCGCATGAATATGAAAATACGGAACCCGAAGAAATCTATCATATCATCAAGTCGGAATTACCGGAATTGTATCGTAATGTACAGAAAATCACGGATGATATTGCCGGTGGGATGCATGATGCTTTTTGGGCGGAAATGAGAGAGCGGAATTAGAAAAAACGAAAAAAGTCGGAAAAAGTGACGGTAGAAGTTTTAAAATCGAAGATTCACAGGGTGGCTGTGACGCAGGCCGATTTGAATTACATCGGCAGCATCACGATAGACGAGGCCTTGATGGAGGCCGCCGGCCTGTTGGAAAACGAGCGCGTTTACATTTACGATATCAACAACGGGGAACGCTTCGACACCTATGTCATCAAGGGCGAAAGAAACAGCGGCGTCATCGGATTGAACGGGGCGGCCGCCCGCAAGGTGGCCGTGGGCGATCTCGTCATCATCGTGGCCTATGCGCAAATGACGCCCGACGAGGCGGCGCGGTTCCAGCCGCGGATTGTTTTCCCCAAGAACAACAAGTTGGTTTAAAGTCGGTTAAGCGTTTTGACGTTTCCGCATCGGCGCGAGTCCCATCGCGCTTTTTTTTGAATTTCTGAAGGAGGCTATATGGCATTATTGGATAAGTTGAACGAGCGTCAGCGGCAGGCGGCCGAGTGTACCGAAGGGCCGGTCATGATTATAGCGGGGGCGGGCAGCGGCAAGACGCGCACGCTCATGTACCGCATCGCCCACCTGTTGGAAATAGGCAACGACCCGTTCCGCATCATGGCGTTGACGTTCACGAACAAGGCCGCCGAGGAGATGAAGGACCGCATCGCCGACTTGATAGGCCCTTCCGCGCGCAGCCTTTGGATGGGCACGTTCCACTCCATTTTCTGCCGCATCCTGCGCGCCCATGCCGAACGGCTCGGCTACGAAAAGACGTTTACGATTTACGACACCGACGACAGCCGTAACCTCCTCAAAAACATAGCCAAAGAGAAGAACCTCGACCCCAAGCTCTACAACCCCAAGATGGTGGGGGCGCGCATCTCCATGGCCAAGAGCGCGCTCGTGGGCCCCGCCGACTACGCCCGCAACGCCGCCTTGCTCGAAGAAGACCGCATGATGCAGCGGCCGCAAATCGCTGAAATATATACCGAATACCAAAACCGTCTGTTCCACGCCGGCGCGATGGACTTCGACGACCTGCTGTTTCAGACCAACGTCCTGTTGCGTGACCATCCCGACGTGCTGGCCAAATACCAGGAGCACTTCCGCTATATCATGGTCGATGAGTATCAGGACACCAACTTCGCGCAATATCTCATCGTCAAAAAGTTGGCGGCCAAGCACCGCAATATCTGCGTGGTGGGCGACGATTCGCAGAGCATCTATTCGTTCCGTGGCGCCAACATACAGAACATATTGAGTTTCAAGGCCGACTATCCGGAGTCCACCACCATCGCGCTGGAGCAGAACTACCGTTCCACGGGCACCATCGTCAAGCTGTCGAACGTGCTCATCGAAAACAATAAGGGCCGTATCCCCAAAACCATTTGGACGCAGAACGACGAAGGCTGCCTCGTCAAGCTGCTGGCCGCCCCCACCGACGAGGAGGAAGGCCGCATGGTGGCGCAGCAGATTTTCGAAACCGAGATGAACGAGCGCGTCCATCACCGCGACTTCGCCATCCTCTACCGCACCAACAACCAGAGCAAGGCCATGGAAGACGCGCTGCGCCGCATCAACATCCCGTATCGGATTTACGGCGGCCAGAGCTTCTATCAGCGCAAGGAAATCAAAGACATGGTGGCCTATTTCCGCTGGGTGGCCAACCCGCGCGACGAAGCCTGCCTGTTGCGCTGCATCAACCTGCCCGCGCGCGGCATCGGCGACACCACCATCGACCGCCTGCGGATACTGGCCTCCGCCAAGGGCTGTGCGCTGTTCGACGCCATCGCGCTGTTGAGCGACCCGGCCGTGAGCGCCGAGGCGGGCCTCAACGGGGCGGCCGTGGCGCGGCTGTCCCGCGTGCGCGACATGATTCTGAGCCTGCACATCCGCCTCTCCGACACCGACGCCTACACGCTGGCGGCCGACGTGTGGAAGCACTGCGGCATCGAGCAGGAATACAAGCAGGAAAACACGATAGAGAGCGAGGCGCGTTTGCGCAACGTGGAGGAATTGCTCAACGCCGTGCAGGAGTACGTAGAGCGCGAGCACTTCGAGGTGGACGAGGAAACGGGCGAGATGCTACCCTACGAGGGCATCGTCACCTTAGATCGCTTCCTGCAGGAAATCGCGTTGCTGACCGATATGGACGAGAAGAAAGAGGACGACGAGCACGGGAGCGACGTGGTAACGCTTATGACCATCCACGCGGCCAAGGGCTTGGAATACCCCTATGTGTTTGTGGTGGGCTGCGAGGAAGACCTGTTCCCGTCCGAGATGAGTTCGGCCACGCAAGAAGATTTGGAGGAGGAGCGGCGGCTGTTTTATGTGGCCGTCACGCGTAGCGAACGGCAACTATTCCTCAGTTTCGCGCGCAAGCGGATGCGCTGGGGGCAGCGCAACGACACCAAGCCCAGCCGGTTCCTTTCCGAAATCGAACGGTCGGGCTGTTTCGAGAACCCGCAGGTGTTGAAGGCGCCGGCCGCCGTGTTCATCGACGACGATGAGGAGCGCGGCGCGTGGGGCGGCTTCGGGGGCTTCGGAAGCCGGAGCGGCGGGCGCCAAACCCCCGCGCCCGTTCGACCCGTAGAGCCCCGCAAACTCAAGCGAATCAGTGTCGCCCCAAGCGGCAGTGTGCAGGGCCCAAGCCCCGCCGTGCCCGCCGCGCCCAATGGCGGCGCGCAACCCCAAGGCGGCTATGCGGCCGGCCAGCGCGTGGCCCATGCCAAGTTCGGCCTCGGCACGCTCGTCGAAATACAGGGCGCGGGCAGCGACCAGCGCCTCATCGTCAAGTTCGACAGCCTCCCGCAGCCCAAAACCCTGCTCACCGCCTTCGCCAAGTTGCAGATTGTGGGGTAGTATAATGGTGTTAGCGATATTTTTACTATATTTGCAGGTTTGAAACAACTTAAAGGAATATGTTACGGAACAACATCATAAAGGGTCTGACGGTGGCGCTTTGTCTGTCGGCGGCGCTCCTGCTGGGTGCCTGCTCGCTTTCCAAGGCCGAGCGCACGGCGCGGCAGTTCTTGAAAGCCTACTATGTGGAGTTGGATTTCGACCGCGCGTTGGAGCTCTCCACCGAAGACTCGCACCAAGGCATTTATTACAAAAAGAATATGACGGCGCTCTCGCCCTATGCCAAGGATGAGGTGCCGGCATTGGAGGTGTTGGACGTGATTATCGACCCCGACGACGGCAATTATGCCTATTGCGCCTACGAAATCAACGGCCAGCCCAAGATGTTGCCGTTGCAGAAGCACGATGGCAAATGGCTCGTCGATACCGACAGCGAGGCCGTTGAAGGTTCGATGAGTTCGTCCGCTTCCGGGGTTTCGGAAATCGGTTTCGCTTCGGCGGCCAGCAGCGAAACTTTGCCCAAGACGGGGCCGGGTCAACGGGCGCGTGAAGCGCGCGAACGCGAGGCGGCCGCCAAAAAATAAAAGGTAAATTCAATAGAATCAATACTTAAAAACCCAATAGATATGAAAGCTTTGAAATACGGTTTGACCTTGATGTTAGGTCTGAGTATGTTAGGTTTCGGCGCGCGCTTGCAGGCGCAAGTGGCTTCCGGACAGACGGCCGACGTCGTGCCGGCCACCCCGGTGGCGTTGCCGGACGTGCCGCCCGCCGATGAAAATGAAGATGAACAGGAAGAAGAGCAGCCGCAACGCGGTATGGTAACGCCTAAGCCCATCGAAGACATGGTATCGCGAGGCGAATATGCCCAGGCCGTAGCGGAATTTGAGAAATATATGAAAACGGCGAGCGGAGACCCTTGTGATTTGCTTTATCTGCCTTATAGTTTTTACGACAGATTGCAGTTTGAAGACACCGCCAATACGGCCGTTCATAAAGAAACGAGAGATAAATATCTCGCTAAATTCTATAAAACCTGCAGCAATTCACCGGAAGTCTATGTGCTTAAAGATAGAATGAGTGACCCGAGAACGCCCGAATCGACGTTGGAATATATGAACAAGGCGCTTGCCATCGACCCGAATTACGCCCAGTTGTATTCGATGCGCGGTGATGCCTTGTGGGCCTTGGGACGTAAGGAAGAGGCCTGCGCCGATTTCAAGAAATCCCAAGAGTTACTCAATGACTCGTATTCGAAGCGGTTCCTTGAAGAGAATTGCAACGCAGAGAAGGCTGAATAACACGCCGGATATATTATCAAACGAAAGTCCCCTGCATGATGAATGCAGGGGACTTTTTTTATTTGACTTCCAACGCCTCCGGGTAGATGAGCTCGCCGTCGGCGGCTTTGGTGGTCTTGAAGGCATCGTAAGGCGCGGGGCCGTTGCTGAATACCGGCACGTTATACGATTTGAGGAACGTCAGGTAAAGGTCCGGGTCTTTCTGCGGCAACATAAACGGTTTGGACGCGCGTCCGTGGTCGTCCAACAGGCAGAAATACGGCCTTGAATACATGCCGTCGTCGCGTTTGGACGAGAACATCAACCAGCGGCCGCCGCCGGGGCTGAACTCGTGATAACTCTCCGTCTTGTCGCTGTTCACCCCATTCAGTAAACGGTAAACCCGCGCGTCTTCGGCCGTGTCGGCTTCGGTGGCGCGGCGGTAAGCCCCCGTGCCGGCCGCCGTCAAATCCAACACATAGAGGTCGCTTTCCGGGTGGCGGATGGGGAACGTGCCGTGGTCGCTCAGGCAGAACACCAAAAAGCGGCCGTCGGGCGAAACGCGCGGAAACGACACCGTGCCGCCGCTTTCGGCGGCATCCACCAGCGTATCCATGCGCCCGAACGCGCCCGTTTCGGCGTCGAAGGCAATCGAAACCAGGCTGTATTTGATTTTTTGGGAGTAATCGACCGGGTCTTCATCCGCGCTGTCCTTGGGCGGCGTCAGACTTTGGCAGAAATAGAGCGTGCGGCCGTCGGGCGAAAAATACGGAAACGTCTCCTCCTTTTCTTCGGTGCAGATGCGGCTGTCGCTGAAAATACGGTTGCGGTGAATGTCATATACCATAAGGTCGCCCAACGAATCATACACTTCAGTGCGTCGCACGATGTTTTTCGAGTGCACGAACGGAAAGGCCGATGCCGTGCCGAACGCGATATAGCGTTTGTTAGGATGCCAGGCCGGATAAACGCCGCCCTGCGGAAAGCGGTTCGATTTCAAGTCCACGCGCCGCAGTTTGCCGTCCACGGCAATGAAAGTCCCCGTGCGGTTGAAACGGACGTGGTAAACGCTGTAGTTCGGGTCGCCCCAGGCCGCCGTATGGCAGTTCACGCAGGCCATCTCGTTCATATTGTTGTCGTAGAGGTTGCGCGTGTGGAAGTTCTCCAAACAACGTTCCTCTATCGTCAAAAAGCCGCAGAGTTGGTAACTCGGTTCAATAAGGCGGTAGGTCAGGTAAGGGCTTATGGCCGAGGTGTCGATATAGAGCGGAAACGGTGCATAATCGCGCCAGCCCCCGTCTTGTTTCAGGCTCAGCGCAAACCAAAGCGTGTCGCCTTGCGCCTGTTGCAGCCAGCGTTGCCAGCGGCGCAGCGGCAGTTGCACAAGGTTTTTGCCGTGCTGTTTGTAAAGCGTTTGGCCGTTGGCGCCGTCCGTGCCGCCGCCTTGCCGCACTTCCAAACGGTAGCGCGTGCCGGGCGTCAGGATGCGGAAATTGCAGGGCGCCATGTTGTGCGGCAGGCGGCAGCCCGCATAGTCGGGATAAATTTGCAGACGGTCGGGGTCGGTCGAAACCGCTATGGAACCGATATCAGACCGGCAGGCTGTCGTGGCGAGGCATAGCCCGCAGGCCACGGAAATCAAATAGAAAAATTTATGAAATCGCATGATGGTTCGTTTTTAAAGGGCACCGCTTTGTCCGTGTGTCGGTTCGATTGTGGTTTTAAAATCGTTGAATGTGGCGTGATACCAATACGTATCCTCAAATCCTTTTTTCAATTTCCGGAATGAGGTATAACCGTTTTGATAAAGGCCGTAAGTTTGCAGGAAGGCGGCATAGCGCGCTTTGATATCGGGGTTGATATCGTCCGGCACCTCGTCCAGGCGCTCGATGGGGAAACAGGCCAATACGGCTTCCTGTATATGCGTGGGAAGGGTTTTGTAATATTGGCGGATTTTAGGCAGTTCCGTCAATATTTGGTTGTGGTTTTTGTAGACCATCCAAAGCGCGAGCGCGTATTCATATACGGCGGCGTTGTCGCCCTCGGAAAGCAGGCGGAAATGGGTATTGTCGTCCGGATGATAACCCAAAACCGTATGGTTGTGCGTTGAAAGCCGCGTGCGTGCGGCCGCTATTTCGGGCTTTGAGGCCGTTTGAACCGTGTCGGATATATAGGCCGTATAACGGCGGGCGATATCTTTGTGAAACAGGCTTTGTTCAAAGAAGCGGATGAATTTGCGGCAGGGCACGTAGTCGCCCACCACCACGCTGTTCCAAAGCAAAGGCGTCAATACGGCCGTGCTGACGCGGTGCAGGGTTATAAAATCGTAGAGCAGATGCAAGGCTTCGGCATACAAACCGTTCTGCGTATAATAAAGCGCCATGACATAAGAGCAAGGCACGTGCAGGATTTCTTCCGAAAGCAACAGCGGAAAATAATAGGAACCGTTGTAGGCAAACAGTTTTTCGGTGGCTTGTTTGCTGGCCAACAGGCTTATTTTAAGCATATCGGCCATGTAGCCTTCTTCAAACTCCGTTTGAAAGGGCAAAGGCGTTATGCCGAGTTTCCCGGACAAAGTGCGTGCGCGTTGGCGTTGGCCGCGTAGGAAAAACGCGCGGGAATCGCCGGCACTTTCCGGCCGCGCGTGTCTGAAAAACGCAAGTTCGGCGGCATCGGCGGCTTCGGCCCAGCGGTTTTCGCCGGCCAAGCGGTCCACCAAAAAGAATTCCTCCGTTTGGTAACGCAGGTTAATCCAACCGGCCGTTATCAGCAATCCGGCGATAAGGAGTCCGGTCAAGCCCCGCGCCCATGTCTTTTTGCGGATAGAAAGCCGTGCGGCGAACGGCAATCCCATGGCGATGCCGATGGTGGCATAGCCCCATACGAGCATCAAGGTCGGGCAAAAGAAAAATATGGAGGGGAACTCTTGAATGATATAAAAGTTACCATTCAAAATGGGCCATTTCCACAAGAATTGGGCATAATAAAACGGATATCCTATGCCAATAATCAAGCCGATACCGATGGCGGCACCCGCTATGCCGGCCGCCAGGCCGTAGAGACCGTTTCGCCAGGAACGTGTCCGCAATCCGCCTATGATGCTCCAGAACGCGATGCCCCAAACGATGTTTTCCTGTATGAGCAAACCGCCCGCTATGCCGCAAGCTGCCATAAGACCCAAACGCCCGTAGGTCGGTAGCCGGTGCAGGTTGATCAACAGCCCGCCGCCCAGTAGCAAAAGCCAGATTAAAATCCAAAGCAGATTGAAATAGGGAATCAGCGGCAGCATGAAAGCCGCCCACACGGCCCCTGTCCAATACCGGCCGGTCAGTCGGTGCCAGGCGCCCATGCCCAAAACGAGCAAACCGCCTATTACCGCCGCCCCCAAGAGCGGGTAAAGGTAAAATTGCGTAAAGAACGCCTGCAGATGCAACAAAACCGGATAGGCGTTGGACGAAAAATAAGTCCAATAGTCGGCCGAGAAGCGAAACAACTGGTGTCGCTCCCAACCCATCATGCTTTCCGGCAGGGCGAGCCGCAGCCAAAGTGTGAACAACAGCCAAAAACCGCCGTACCAAAGCGCGTTGCGGAGCATTTTTTGCCGCTTATTCGGGGTGTTGGATAAATCCGAAGTCATCATACTTATTATAATATAGTAGTGCAAAGATAGCGAAAATACCGCTTAATCCCGTAGGCAGCCCAAAGGTACGACCTTTACGCCGTCGGGGCGTGTGTAGGCCATTTCGCCGCCGGTCAAAACCATCAATAGGTCGGGTAAGCGTAGAGGGGTCTGTTTTTCTTTGGCATTGCGTTGTTGAACCAAGTTTTTCAGTTCCAAAAGATGCCGGGCGCCCTCTTCAATGTCTTGACTTCCCAATTTGCATTCTATCAAGGCATAACGTCCATCGTTCAGGTGCAATACCGCGTCGGCTTCCAAACCGTAACGGTCGTGGTAATACGAAATGGCGCCGCCCAAGGCTTGCGAATAGACTTTCAAGTCGCGGATGCACATACATTCGAAAATAAAGCCGAACGTTTTGAGATCCAATTCCAAATTTTCCGGCGATAACCCCAAGGCGGCCACGGCCATGGAAGGGTCTGTAAAGCAGCGCTTTTTACCGGAGCGAATCGTGGTGGCCGAGCGGATGGCCGGGTTCCAGGCGTCCAAGTCCTCGATTACAAAGAGCTGTTCAAAGGCCTTGACGTAATTGTCGAAGGTAACGATGGTGGTGCTTTCCATACTGCCAGTCACGTCGGCCAACATGGCGGTCTTTTTGGCCAAGGTGCAGAGGTTGCGGGCATACGACCGCAAAATGAGGCTCGCCAAAGCGGGGTTGCGTTGGGTGTTGTCTATATTCGAAATATCCTCTTGGCAAACGGCTTTGATGTAATCAGACGCTATTAACAATTTGGCTTTCCTACTCAAATTGTCTAAAGCCGCCGGCCAACCGCCGCGGCAGGCGGTAAAAATGAGCTGTTCGATGGAGAGGTTTGAATGTAGGCCGTCTATGTCGGCATCCGGGTTGTCGAATAACTGTCGGAGTGAGATTTCTCCGTTCGACTCCTGCGATTCGAAAAGGCTCATCGGATACATGGCCATTTGGGAAATACGGCCGGTGCCGGTATGCATAATCTCTTGGTCGTCTATGACGGTGGAACCGGTCAGGATGAATTGTCCTTTCAGTTGTCTTTCATCTACGGCATGGCGCACGGCATCCCACAATACGGGCGCTACCTGCCATTCGTCTATCAGGCGCGGAGTGTCGCCTTTGAGCAGGAGCGAGGGTTTGGTGTTGGCGGTGGATAGATAGTTGGCGCGCGTATCGGGATTCTGCATACGGATAATGCTTTGCGCCTGTTGTTCGGCCGTGGTGGTTTTGCCGCACCATTTAGGGCCTTTTATCTGTACGGCACCGAAGGCCTCCAACCTTAGTTTCAGTTGGTCATCGGCAATTCTTTTCAGATATTCCATCTTTTTTGTCAATTTGCTGCAAATGTAGGTAATAAATATGAGATTTAAAAGTTGCTTTGTGTTTTTGAGGCATTTCGCTTTGTGTTTTTGAGGTATTCCATTATATGTTTTTGAGGTATTTCGCTTTGTGTTTTTGAGGTCAATGCGAAACTTTTTATTAACAAATGTTAGGAGCGGTCGTTAACGGCTTGTTAGTAATAATTTGCATTTTTTTTTGAATATGCTTAAATTTGTCGGTTGAAAAGTAATGTGCACAAAAGGCTTTAGTTGTAAACAGCTGACAGTCACGTAACTAACAAATACTAACATAAAAAATATTAACAACAACAGATATGAAAGCAAGTAAATGGATGCGCTGTCTGACGTTAACGTTAGTAGCGGTTTTGCTTTGTCCGTTTGGTCTGATGGCCAACAATATCCGTATCATCGGTACGCCGGAAGTCAAGAAGAAATCCGACGGCAAGACGGCGGCCATCAATTTCACGTTGGCCTGGGACAACAGTTGGAAGTCTTCCAAGCCCGTCAACTGGGATGCGGCCTGGATTTACGTCAAATGCTGGGATGGCAACGAGTGGAACCATGTCTATCTCGAAGGCGATGGGAAACATACGGCCGGCAATTCGGATTTGCCGAACTACCGCGTTACCAACCGCGACGGCAGCGGCCGTAAGATGCCGATGACGATTGAATGCGGCAAGTCGCTCGTTTACAAGAAATGGCATGTCAATCCGGAAGAAGAAGCCGTTGTGGGCACGGTGGGGGTTTTCCTGTACCGCAAAGACAGCCTCGGTGCCGGTGACGTCGTTGTTCCGGGCATCTCGTTGTTGTGGAACTATGCCGACCAGGGTTTTGTGGAAGACGACGACCTCGTGGTCAAGGTGTTTGCCGTAGAGATGGTCTATGTGCCGGGAGGCGCCTATTATTTGGGTGGCAAGGGAAATGCCGCTTGGCAGGTGGCTTCGTTCACGACCGATGGCGCCACGTTCGGAAGGCCCATGTATGTAAACTCCGAAGCCGCCATTACGCTGGCCAACGATGACAGCGAGACCAGCCTTTGGAGTATAGCCGGTATGGCGCCCGGTACGTTGCCGGAAGCTTTCCCCAAGGGGTTCAAGGCTTTCTATATTATGAAGTACGAGTTGACGCAGGAGGCCTACGCCGACTTTTTGAATACGTTGAACCAAGGTCAGCAGGACGGCCGTATTCAAGGTACGCTGGCCAATATCGGCGTAAGCGGTTCTATCTGGAATGGTTCGGGCAATGGTGTGGCGCACCTCCGGAACTATGTGGAGGTATCGCAACGCGCCCCGACCGTTACGTTCGGCGTGGACGCCAACAACAACAATGTTTGGAACGAAACGATTACGGTGGAGAAGCCGTTGGGTACCGAAATGGATTCCTGCCAGTTGAGTGTGGACGGTCAGGATTTGGCCATGAACCTTGTTTCGATGTACGACCTGTTGGCCTATGCCGACTTCGCGGGTCTGCGCCCGATGACGGAATTGGAATACGAAAAGGCCTGCCGTGGCGACCGTCCGGTCGTAAACGACGAATATGCCTGGGGTTCCGTTACGATAACCTGGTTCTGCCGGGGTTTCCATACAACCACAGGTCAGTATTTTACGTGGGCGAACGATGCCATTTACAACATCAACAAGGGTAATGAACAGGTACCGGCACAGTTCAACAGCGGTGCGACGCGGAGCGGCGGTTGGGCCGTTGAATCGGAACGCCGTTGGTGGGGTGACTGGCGCTACCGTTGGAATCAGTACTGGCATGCCGCGCCTTTGCGCGTGGGTTGCTTCGCCGACTCCACGTCTACGCGGGCCGCGGCCGGTTCCACCTATTGGGGTGTGATGAACATGAGCGACAACTGCTCGGAACTTTGCATCAGCGTCGGCAATACGACGGCCGAAGGCCCGGGCCGTGCGTTCCAGGGGGTACATGGCGACGGTCAGTTGATGCCCAACGGCAACGCCGATGTGGAAGGTTGGGTTATGACCACAACGCCGTCTTACTATATTCCGCGTGGTATGAACTTCTACACGCGAAGCTGGCACGGTTGGACCGGTTGGACCGGTTGGGGCGGTAGCCACCCGGGTGACCAGTATCAGGCGCGCCGCAACATCGATGAATTGTCTGGGGTTAACATTGTGTCCGGTATGATTTCGTCGCGTGCGAATGTCAACCATGGCATTGTCGGTACCACACGTGAAGTCACCACGTTGATGCCCGGTATCCGTTGCGTGCGGACGGAAGGCGCCCCTAAATAAAAAAGAATCCCGTTGAACCTGAGCGGGCGGGTGTCGGTCTATGGCCGGCATATCGCCCGTGCAAGGTTGTTTTTGAGATGATAAAGAGAATCCTTGGTATAGATGAGGATACTTTTTAATATATTGAAAATAAGCCTTCTGGCGGTTTTGTTGACGGGCTTAGTAGGGGGCGGATTGAGAGCCAACAATATTATTGTGCTCAACCCCGAAATCGTTGACCATAAAGCCGACGGAACGGCTTATGTGCGTTTCGACCTCTATTGGGAGCATTCTTGGAAAGACAATATGCGTGCCAATTGGGACGCGGCTTGGATTTTCATCAAGAGTTACTATGCCGATTTGAAGGAATGGAACCATCTGTATATCGATACGGATCTTTCTTCGCATACCTATGCTTCCGCCAATGTGCCCATGCTCATGGAATTTCCGATGCAGAGCGTCATGGGTTTCGAACGCTGTCCGGGTTTCTTCATCCATAGGCGCGACGGCGGCAACGGAGCCAACGAAATCAACGGCATCAAGGTAAAATTCAACTATTTGGACCATGGCTACGCGCCCACCGACACCATTGTCGTCAACGTGTACGCCATCGAAATGGTCTATATTCCTAGAAGCAAGTACGTATTGGGCGACGGGATTTCGACCAACACCCTGCGCACCATCGGCACCGACATCAGCGTGGGGGCCGGCCAGCAGGTGTCCGACATGGGTATCATCAACAGTGAAACCGGCTTGACGTTCAGCGGCACGCCCATTCCGGACGAATATCCCAAGGGCTTCGATGCGTTCTATATCATGAAGCACGAGATTTCGCAACACGCCTACGTCGATTTCCTCAATACGTTGACCTACGACCAACAGCGGGCGCGGGTGCCGGTGGCACCAACGGCGGCCGACAAAAGTTGGGCGATGTCGTTCGGCAGTTATGCCAGCAATTTTACGCAATACCGCAATTATATCCGCATTCGCAACGGCTCGGTGGGCGGGGCGGCGGCCGTGTACGGCCACAGCATAAGCGGCACCGATTGGGATAGGGAAAACAACGGCGGCAACATTGCGTGCAATTTCCTCAATTGGGATGACGGTCTGGCCTATTTGGACTGGGCGGCTTTGCGGCCGATGACCGAAATGGAATACGAAAAGGCCTGTCGCGGCCATAAACGCGTCATACGGGGCGAATACGCCTGGGCTTTTAAAGGGGGCTATCCGGTGCCGGCCACCAATCCGTTCATCGATGCGGGCTTGGCCAGCGAAGTGAGCCGGGTGGAGGCGGCCAATTGTTTGGAAACGGGCAAGGCACCTTGGGTTATGCGTTGCGGGGCTTTCGCCAAAGACTCCACCACACGCTATGAGGCGGGCGCCACGTTTTATGGCGTCATGAACATGAGCGATAACCTTTGGGAGCGTTGCGTCAATGTTTCCACGGCCGACGGCCGTGCGTTCGTGCCCAACAACGGCGATGGCGTCATTTCGATGATGGGCGCGGCCGATGTGGAGGGTTGGCCACCGGTGGCCGGCGGCGGCTTCCGGGGGTTTGCGGTATCCAACCGCCAATATGCCGCATTGTCGGAAACGGCGCGGCATCCGGCTTACGGCTTTAGAGGCGTGCGGAGTGCCCAAGGTTTGATAGCGACGGATAAAAGTGGCGTTCCGGTACCGAGTATACCGGAAACGACAGAAACAACAGAAGATACGACAACAGAATAATTGATGGATAGGCGGCATGCCATACGACGTTTCGGACTGGTCGTTGTGATCGGTATCTGCTCCGCATTGACGGTGGCCTTGGCGGCGTTTACGCTGTCGAGGACTTCGTCGTACGCGCCCGCGTCTCTTTATACGCGTGCGCGCGTGGAAGAAGCCGCCCGTATCCTGATGGCCGACCGTGCGGCCGAAAAGCCGGTGGCTGCGGTCTTGGAAGCGGCTGCCGAACCGGCTTTGCCCGCCGAATTCGTTTCGGCCCTGGCCGAGATGCCGAGTCCCGAACCGGCTGCGGCGGTGGAATTGGACCCCGATACCGGCGGTGAGGTAGCGCCTTACCGTGGTGGTTTCGGTAGCGGTGCCAAGGCGGCGCGCACGCTCAACACCGAAACCAAGGTTCTGCCGCAGAGCAAGGGCGGTATGAACGACGGCCATTCGTCCAGCGAAAACAAACCGGTTGTCAGGGGGCATTACCTCGGTGGTGCCAACGACGGTTTCGCCGACAAACAAAGCCCGATTATCCGCAAGGAACACTACCTCGGCGGTATCAACGACGGTTTTGTCGCCGCCCAGAGTCCGATTACGCTTCAGGCCCACTACCTCGGCGGCATGAACGACGGTTTTGTCGCCGCAGAGAGTCCGATTACGCTTCAAGCGCTCTACCTCGGCGGTATGAATGACGGCTTCCATGCCCTTCAAAGTCCGATTACGCTGCAGCCGCTTTACCTCGGCGGTATGAACGACGGCTTCCATGCCAAGCAGAGCCCGATTCACCTTTTGCCGCTCTACCTCGGTGGTTACAACGACGGCTTTTTCTCCTCCCAAAGCGGTTTCCACCTTTCGCCGGTTTACCTCGGCGGTATGAACGACGGTTTCGCCGCCAAAAACAGTCCGCTCATCCTGTTGCCGCTGTATTTGGGCGGTATGAACGACGGTTTCGTCAGCTTAAACAGCCCGCTCTTTATTCCGCCGCCTTACCTCGGTGGTTTCGGCGACGGTTTCGTTGACAAAAACAACCCGATAGGGCTCAAGCCGCCTTATCTGGGTGGTATGAACGACGGTTTCCTCCAGATACAGCCGCGTCCGGAATTCGTGCCGGCTTTTGCGGGCGGTATCTCCGACGGTTTCGCCAAGCGGATGGTTCCCTGCGACACCACCACGATTCACATCTACGCCGACTCGCTGATTTGTCCTAAAGACACGCTCTTCCTCCGCACCGATACGGTTCCGGAGGCCGAATACTTCTGGAAAGGCCCGGGCGGTTGGACGTCGACCGAACAGAACCCGATTCGTCCCAACTTCAGCACAAGCATGGCGGGTACGTATGAGGTCAAACTCATCAGCTCCAAGTGCCCCGATGAAGACGGTTGGCCCACGGCGGTCAAGTACATCGGCGCCAAGAAGGCCGAAAGGATTTATGCGTCCATCGACACGGTTCAGCCGGGCTTCGACGTTTGCGAAGGCACGCCGATTACGTTCAAAGTACGTGGTTACGGCTGGAGCGACAGCCTCAACACGGTGCCGCCGCACTTCGAATGGCGCTTGAACGGCAACCCGTTGGCGGGTATGCCGGATTCGTCGGTCGTAACCATCGACAGCCTCTACAACGGCCACAAGGTCAGCGTGGCGGTTTATTCGGGTCTGGAATGCGTCACGGATCGTCCGTTCGTATCGGCGCCCATCACGATGAAGGTGGAACTCAACAAGAGTGTCAACGTACAGATTGCCTCCGACATCTCCACCGACCTCGATTCGATTGAAGCTTGCGAGGGTGTGCCGGTACGCTTCTCGCAAACGGCCGTTCACACGGGCAACAATCCTGTATTTATATGGTATCGCAACGGTGATTCGGTACAGACGGGCGGCGACTATGTGGTTCAAGACCTGCAGGAGGGCGACCAGATTTGGGTTGATTTGTATTCGAGCTTGCGTTGCGTTGACTACAAACCCAAGACTTCCAATAAGATTGGCGTTCACGTCATCAAGAAACCCGAAATCGAAATCACGCCCGACCAGTATATTCTGCCCGGCCAGTGTGTTGAAATCGGTGTAAAGGGCGGTAGCGACCGTGCCACCTACACGTGGACGCCGCTCACGTTCCTCGCGCCGATGACCCCGCGCGCCGATACCGTTATGGTATGCCCGCGCACGCCCACGCGATATAAAGCGACGATTAACGAACCGTGGAAGTGTAGCGTAAGCGACACCACTTGGGTATATGTCGTTACCGAGCCGCGTATCATCAAGCACGCCGAAAGCGTGGTGGCTTGCGACAGCTCCATGGCCACGTTCCGGATTACGGCTTCGGGTATCAACTTGGGCTACCAGTGGCAGGTGGATACGGGCGACGGCAAATGGATTGATTTGGTCAATACGTTTACCAATGCGTTTACGCCCTACGAAGGTGTCAACACCAACACGCTCCGTGTGGGCCGCAACCCCTACGGCGTATTCCCGTCCTTGGATCTGACCAAGGCCATGGACGGCTACAGTTACCGTTGCCGTGTAACGAGCATCGTACCGGAAACCAACACCTACGATACGATTTACTCCAATACGCCGTGGCAACAGTACCGTAAGGCGACTTTGACGGTCGAAAACCTCTGTCACCTCAATCCGGTTATTTCGCTGATGAGCACGGGCAACATCTGCTCCGGCGACGAGACGATGATGAAGGTAACGACCGATATGCCGATTAAGGCGGGTGCCGTTATCGAATGGTTCGTCAACGGTGTTTCCAAGCAGAAGGGTACGAGCAGTACGTTCAAGACGAAACTCTATCCGGGCGACCAGGTTCAGGCCAAGATTACGAACGGGGCCGAATGTCCTGACCAGAACCCCACGCCGTCGCAAGTCTTCGAACCGGTGGTACGCTATCTGCCGGCCATCGACAAGGGTAACGGCTACTGTTCGATTCGCGTCAATACCGATACCACGCTGGTAGCGCGTGTGGAAAGTATGTACGACGGCAAGTTGGATGTAGACTGGACGCCGAAAGACAAGCTGGTAACGTCCGGCCACTGCCAGATATCGGGTGCTTACTACAGCCCCACCGATATCGAACGCACCGAACGTCTGACCAAGCCGACCTACTATTATATTAATGTAACGGAAGACACCTACGGCTGTTCGAACCGCGACAGCATCAAGGTCAACGTATATGGCGGCCCGTTGGCCGTGGATGCGAACCAACGTTTCGTGGTCTGCGAAAACGACACGGTAACGTTGATGGCCGAACCTTACGGCGGTTCCGGTGAGTATCATTATACTTACAGCGCCGAACCGGCCGACGAAACGGGCGAATTGGCCGCCGCACCCGATACCAACGAGATTCGCTTTGTGGCGCCTGTAGGTCACAATGTCTATACGATTACGGTATTCGACGGCGTTTCGACGGTTAAGAAGCAAATTACCGTTATCGTCAACAAACGGATGCTGAGCCAGCCCACCATCTACGGCGATACGGCGGTCTGCGACGGCAACGATTTCGTATTGTCGATTCGGAACGACGAATATGCCGGCAACGCACCGTCCTACCAGTGGTATTTCAACGGCACGGTGGTGCCCACGGCGGCCGGTAGCACGTATAAACCCGACAAGAACTTGGTAGACAGCGGCGTTACGCAGATTTACTGCCGCGTCACCACGTCCTACGACTGTCCGGTTCAAAAAACCGTGAACACCGAGCCGGTTACGTTGCACATCTGGCCGATGCCGGCCATAGCGAGCATTACGGCCGATACGCAAATCTGTCAGAATATTCCGGTCCGTCTCAAGGCCATGACCTATCAGGCCGATTCCGTTCACTGGAGTCCGGAAGCGGGTCTGTCCAACGCCACGGTTACGAACCCGGTGGCCACGCCGGCCAAGACCACGACCTATACGGTCACGGCCTTCACGAAGCATGGCTGTCAGGTATCGGAAAGCATGACGATGACGATTCTGCCGGCCACGTCGGTAGAGGCGCGTTACAAAGATGTCTATGCGTGCAACAATGCGGCGGCTTCGTTGCCGGTGGTATCGAAAGGCGTTAATCTGTCGTTCCGTTGGCAGAAGTTCAACAAGACCAAGAACGATTGGGACGAACTGCCGGAAGGTGGCCGCTACAGCTATGCCGCCAACGGCAACTTGGATATCTCCAAGGTGGATACGGCCGACAACCTGACGCGCTACCGCGTCATCGCCACGGGCTACTGCGACCCGATTGACACGTCCGTAGCCATGACGCTGCATATTATAGAAGATGTCGTCTTCGAAATAGCGGCCGATACGACCGAGGCCTGCGCGGGTATCCCCATCACGTTCCGCGCCAAGACCAACATCAAGTCGGCGGTTACGATGTTCGAATGGCGGATCAACGGCAGCACCTACGGTTACGACAGATACTACGGTTATACCTACCGTCGCGATACGTTGCGGGTAAGCCTCAAGGCGGGCGACAGAATTCAGTGCTTCATCCATGTCAACGACATGGTAAGCCAGTGCGTCAAGCCGTTGCCGTTCCCGTCCAACGTCATCACGCCCACGATTTATCCTAATCCGGATATGTCGTTCCGCACCGTCAACCCGTCCGAATGCGCGGCCTCCGACGGTAGCGTCACCGTCAACGCCACCTCGGGTCAGTCGCCCTACGAATACAGCTTCGACGGCGGCAAGACGTTCGGCGCTTCCAACCTGTTGCCGAATGTGCCGGCCGGTTACTACCGCGTACAGGTACGCGACGACCATAGTTGCGTATCGGCCGTCAAGGGCGTGACGCTCTACGACCCGTCGGCCCCGATGACGCCGGTATTCAAGAATACGGGCCTCTACTGTCTCGGTTCGTCGCCCGACTACATTATATTGAATCCGTCCTGCAAGCAGAAAGGCGCCGAATTCAGATGGTTCGACGCACCCGAATGCACGGGCACGCCGGTTCATGTGGGCGACTCCTTGCCGTTGAGCGGCACGCCGGGCTACCATATTTATTATGTCTATCAAATCAAAGACGGTTGCAAGAGCCGCACGGTCGAAGCCTTTGTCTTCATCAGCCGTCCGCCTACCATTCTCGGTGTTGAGAGCATAGACCCGTCGTCTTGCGAATTGGCCGACGGTAGCATCACGATTTTGGCCAAGGGCGATACGACGCTCTACTATTCTATAGCGGTACCGCCGGTTTACACCAAGTCGGAAGACTTCTTCAACCTTAAGAACGGCCGCTATCCGGTGGCGGTTCGCGACGAAGCGGGTTGCGAAGTGTTCAGAGATACGGTCAAACTGTTGGCCTTCAATACGCCGGCCGCCCCTGTCATGATCAGCGGCGATACGATTTACTGTAAGACCGAAGCCCGTCTCCCGCTCGAAGCCCATCCGAACGAAGACGGCCCCATCTACTGGTACAAGGATTTGGTACTCAAGACCTCGATAGGCCGCGGCAATAAGTTGTCCATCAACAATTACGGTGGCGGTACCCATATCTTCAGCGCGGTGGAACTCGTTGACGGTTGCTACTCCGATGCGGCCGACGTGCGGGTCACGATTCTCGGCGATTTGAATCTCGGCCTCAAGGATACGGTAGCCTGTCTCGGTGCCACGATTACGCTCGCGCCCAAGAACGTACCGGAAGGCGCCACGTTCCTGTGGACGCCCGGTGACTATACCACGCCGAGCATCAATGTAGAGGTTGAGAAAGCCCAAAAGGTCTACACGCTGACCGTGACCGACCCGGCCTACGGCAAGAACTGCCAGACGACCGTCAGTGTCAGGGTAAGCGGTACGAGCGTGCCGGAACGTGTGGATACGCTGGTTTGCGTGGGCGATTCGGTGGTATTGGGTATTGAGGATGCCTTCGCCCTCACTTGGCGCGACGGTACGGTGGGCAACACCCGTATGGTGGCCGCGCAGCTGGGTCTCAAGCAATACTATGCGCAGGTTGAACACGAAAACGGTTGCAAGCGCGAATACATCTTCAACGTAACGGGTAAGAAGATAGACTCCGTCAACATCAAGATTAAGCCGCTGTTCGATACGGTTTACTGTTCGCCGGCGCTCAAGAGCAACGAATACCGTCTGGAAGCGCAGCTCAACAATACGTCCTTGCCGCTCAACCTGCAATGGTACATGAACGGCGAGCCCATCGCCAACGCGGTAAGCCGCACGCTCAATATCAGCAACCTTGAGCCGGGCGACTACGAATTTGTCGTAACGGCTTCGGCCACCACCATTTGTATAGAACCGAGCCTGGCGGTTTCGCCTACCTATAAACTCACGGCCTATCCGCGACCCAAGGTTTATGCGGGTGCCAATCAGCCGAAACAGCCGTATCAGGAAACCACCTGCATCGGTTGCGACGCTACGGTGGAAGGCGGCACGCCGTTTACGGGCGAAGGCGAGAAACCCTACATCTATAATTGGAAAGGCAACTATATCCCGGGTACGGTGGCCTCAAGCAAGCCGTTGCAGTTCATGACCACCCGCATGGAGACCACGACGGTTTACACGTTGACGGCCGTTGACGCGGTTGGTTGCGCGGCTTCCGCCAATGTTAAGGTAACGGTTGTCGGCGGCCCGTTCAAGGCCACGGTCAAGAGCGACCGCGACACGGTTTGCTTCGGCGATACGGCGCACATCTCGGCCTTGGTTTCCGGCGGTAGTGGCAACTACCAGTTCTTCTACGAAGTCATCAGCCGTCCGAGCACGGCCACGGCGGCGCAGGTAGCGCACTATTCGGTACCGGATGCCAACGACAGCAGCGTTCTGGCCGCTTCGCCGCTCTGCGTCACGACCAAGGCCGAACCGGTGGCTTACCGCATCACCATCGTCAACCTCACCACCGGCACGCCCACCTCGGCCGACACGTTGCGGATTACGCGCAACCTGTGGGTACACGCCATTCCGACGGTAGGCGAGGTCAGCGTAAGCGACTCCACGCTCTGCGCCGACTCCGCGGCCACGATGCTGTTGAGCGGTTATAAAGGTACGCGCGCTTACTGGCAATACACGACCAACGGCATCGACTGGACAACCTTCGCCAAGACCGCCAATCTGCCGCAGGCTTCTAAAGTGACGTTGCCCGGCGCGTCTTACGGCACGCACCGTTACGTCCGCGCGCAGGTGGCCAACGGCGTCTGCGACTTCCTCCCCACCGACTCCATTTCGGTCCGCACCTACAGCAACCTGAACAATACCATTTCGGCCACGGGTCAGACGCTCTGTCCGGAAACGGAGAACGTGGAAGTCGAAGGCCTCAGCATGACCGAGGGCGGCAACGGCACGTTCGCCTATCTGTGGCAAGAAAAACAGAACGGTAAGTTCGTCAATGCGGCGGGCAACAACACCGACACGGCCTATACGATTTCGGGTCCGATTACCAAGACGCGTTCGTTCCGTCGTCTGATTTTCAGCGACGGCTGTACCTATACGAGCAATGTTCAGACCATCAACGTCTATAGCAACTCCCTCATCACGCCGATTCAGGGCGAAACCCATGTCTGCTTCGATTCGGTAAGCACCTATGAGGTGGCGAACCAGACGATGGATATGTATCAGTGGCAGTCCACGAAGGATACGACCGAAGAGGGGGTTTGGACCGATTTGCCGGCGTTCAGCTACAGCTATACGACCGATCCGGTCAAGGATACGCTTTACTACCGTGTTATCGGCCAGGCCAACGGTTGCCGTCCCGACACCACGCCGGTCTTCGCCGTCTATCCGACCGAACCGCTCGAACCGCGCATTTACATCAGCATCGACACGATGGAATCCTGTATAGGTTCCGTCTTCACGTTCCAAGTCGATTCGATGTTCAACGGCGGTAGCAAGCCCGTGGTTTACTGGTATGTAAACGGCGTGGCGGTTTCGGCCAAGGCCAACAAGGTAACCTACAAGCCGATATACGATACGGCCATCTCCAAGACGGAGCCGGTACGCATCGATACGATTATCAACCAGTACGTTTCGGCCGACGGACAGCGGTTCGCCACGGCCAACCTCCAGCCCGGCGATTCGATTTGGGCGGGTCTGGCTTCCTCCATCAACTGCGTCACCACGCACTTGGCGCTGTCCGATACGATTGCACCTACGGTTTACACGCCGCTCGTCCATATCATTTCGCCGTTGCGCGACTCCACGTTCTGCTTCGGCGATGAAGTGGAAATCGTGGCCACCGACGCCGTTGAATACGCTTGGTACAACCGTCTCTACGGCGAAAAGGAAACCGACCCGAACGTAACCCGTCAGTTGGGCAAGGGGGCAGGCTTCGTTTACGGCGGTATGGTTTCGGCTTCGGCCGACAGCATGGTGGATATGAACCATGCCGACAGCACGATAACGGTTAGTCCGTTCGACTCGCTCTACTACTTCGTTTACGGTACCGACATCCATGGTTGCTTCGGCTACGACAGTGTCCTGTTGGCGCCGGAACCGCTCATTACCAAGATGCCCGACACGATTCTGTGCGAGGGCGGCGAAATCCGTCTTTACGCCCGTCCGGACGTCTATGCCACCTATGTATGGAGCGAAAGCAAGGTAGACCCGGATCGTGCCAGCAGCTTTATCCGAGGCAATACGGGTATGAACGCCTACCAGCCGCTGTGCAAGCCGGTAGATACCGTCACCACCTATTATGTCGACATCACGACCACGCCCAAGCAGTGCCACCGTCGCGACAGCATCGTCGTAACCATCGAAAAGATTACGACGCCCGAACTCACGATTGACTACACGGGCAAGCGGGTAGGCGACACGCTCTTCATTACCGAATGCGACCAGCGTTTCTATACGCTTTCGGCACACGCCACGGAAATGGGCAAAAAGCCGGAATTCAAGTGGGTGGTTAACGGCGATGTTTGGAGCCGCGATACGTTGCTCTCCGACAGCGGCTTCCAGCACAACGCCTACGTTCATTTCGAATACACGAGCTCCAAGCAGTGCGTCACGCAGCGCACGCTCCGTTCGCAAGACCTCATCGCCAACGTCACCTATATGCCGGAGGCCAAGGTTTCCATCAACTCCAACAAGGGCTTGATGGTTTGTCCTTACGATACGGTTACGATTTACAAGACGCACTCGCCCTCTTACGATACGGCCGGCCGCTTTGAATGGTATCTGCGTCGTGCGGGCCAAACGGTATATACTAAGGTACAGCCTGCCAACGACACGGCCTATATCGACCTCTTTGGCGCGGGCGACGAAATTTACGTGGTTTACTACGCCTACGACTCCTGCATCAAGAACTCGCCGGCGCGGTCCAACGTCCTCAAATTCGGCAACTACAAAGTAACGCATCCGCAAGTTTGGATTAGCGGGCTTACGGGCGATACGGTCTGCGAATACACGCCGTTCACGTTGAAGGGTGGTTCGAAAGACGCGGGCAAGGGTGCCGAATACAATTGGTACAAAGACGGTGTGGAAATAGGCCAAAGCTTCCCGTCTATCACCTATTCCGACAATCCGAGCGAAAACGGCGACTACGGCGTATTGGAAGCGGTTTACCGCGACAAGCCCACGCCTTACACGTTCACGCTCCGTATGACGGTCAAGGACGAATGTCCGGTGCCGGGCAACGTGGTGGAAGTGGATACGACGATTTACGTCCTCGGCCGCGAAACGCCGTATATCATCGTAGAACAGAACCCCGACCCGATTAAGTGCAACTCCATTATCGAGGAACCGATTGCATGGAGCAACAACCACCGTCTGTCGCTCAGCGGCAACAGCGCCACGCTCTATGGCCACTACCATTGGGATGCCGGTGCCACGTCCAGACAGTTGGTTCACGACAACGGCGCCATCAGCGGCGTGGTGGGCAATACGCGCTCCTACCTCATGATAGGCCTCACCTCCACGAGCAAGCATCCGGAATATGCCGACTACCACTATGTGGAATTCGCCGCCTACGCTTGCCACGGCTACCTTGAAGTTTACGAAGAGGGCGTTTACAAAGGCCGCTTCGGCACCTATAAGGCCGGCGACCGCTTGAGCGTCGAGATTGCCGACAGCGTGGTTTACTACCTGCACAACGACCGCGTTTACTATGTATCCGCCAAGAAGGCCACCGCTTATCCGTATCAGGGCGATATGTCGCTCTACTATTGCTGGGAGTCCTACCCGACGTGGTACGACGTGCGCATGACCTACCGGGCCACGGACGTTTACTTCGACGCCGAACCGCATTTCCAAGGCAACGCGCCGGTTTACAGTTGGTATATCAACGGCAAGTACGACAACAACCAGGGCCGCAACGACACCATCTTCCGTTCGCCCTACCATCTGTTCAAGAACGGCGATACGGTACAGGTTGCCATGAAGGCCAACTACCGTTGTATGTGGACTTCCGAAGCCAAGAGCGAGCCGATTATCATCTCCGGCCTCGACCAGGCTACCGACTTCATGACCATCATGAACGACACGTCGGTATGCTACGGCGACAGCATCCGTCTGGCGGCCTATGGTGCGGAATCCTACAGCTGGAACCCGATTTACGCGCCGGGCAATGACACGAGCTATACCTACTATTGGCGTTACGAATACGATACGGCCGATTGGCACTACGACTCCACCAAGATAGCCGTGGCCGACCTGGCGGCCGGTACCGAATACGACACGGCCAGCGTGGTCAACGACTCGCTCTGGAACTACTTCTATACGGGTACGCTCACGTTCAAGGATTCCGTCGTAGACAGCCTCATGTCGCTCCATCCGGTTATCCGCGCCGTATCCGACTCCATGCCGTGGGTAGCGCCGCTCACCACGACGTGGTATAGGGTAACAGGCCGCAACGAAAACGGTTGCGCCACGTTCAAGCGCATGAAGGTGGAAGTGTTGCCGTTGCCTACGCCCAAGGCCGGTCCCGACTACTACATCTGTGCGGGCGACAGCACCACGCTTACCGCGCTCTACGGCGGCAAGAAGGTCGATACGACGCATACCTACCTCTGGCATACGCTTGACGGTGAATGCACCTACACCGGCGCCACCGTCCGCATCGCGCCCGACACCACGCGCACCTACGTCATTACCGAAATCATGCCTACGGGCTGCCTCGCGACGGATACGATTACGATAACCGTCCACCCGCTGCCCACGCCGTATTACGAGCCCAAAGACACGTTGGTATGCCGCAACCAGCCGGTTATCTACACCGACTCGATGCCCTACGACGCTTCGTTGACCTATACGTGGACGCCGTCTTCGCGCCTGACGAAGCAGACGCCCAACGGTTCGTCGGTACGCTTCGCCACGGCCGATACGGGCAACTACACCTATTACGTACAGGTTAAGACGCCTTATAACTGCAAGGCCTACGATACGGTTCGCGTCCGCGTGGAAAACAACCATGTGACGGCCTATCTGGAAGATGAAAACGGCCAGCGTATCACGCGCGACACGCTCTGCAACTCCGACTCGATTACCTATGTGGTCAAGGGTCAGAACTGGGGTACGGATCCCACGTTCGAATGGTTCTTCAACGGCGTCAAACTGCCGGGTCTGTATACCGATACGTTGCGTTACAGCGGCTTCTCCGACCGCAGCACGATTTACTGCCGCGTTACGCCGGGTTCGGATATCTGCACCGATGTGGCTTCCATCAACACGCAGATGATTACGACCACCGTTTACCCGATTGACTCCAACCATGTGGATTTGTCGACGAGCGACGGTTATGCCTTGATTGAAGACACGCTCCATATCTGCGTTTACGATAACAGCGCGCTGTTCACGTCCACCTATTCGTTGGCCTCCAAAGACCCGCGCGTAACCTATTGCTGGTTGCACAACGAAGATACGGTATCCTTCAACCGCAACCAACGCATCGGTGACCTCAAGCACGGCGACAAGGTTTACATCCGCACCACGTCGGGCCTGTTGTGCGCCCGTCCGGTAACGGCCATGGATTCCATCACGGTCTACGTCCACGACGCCGTAGAGGTCAAGGCCTACGAATTCCAGACCGTCCATAAGGGCGAGAAAGTGTTGCTCCATGCCGAAGTCGTGAACCCGGAACCGGAAACGGAATACACCTACCAGTGGACGGGTGCCTACATTACGCCGGACAGCGATGTCACGGACGACACGATTTACGTTCAGCCGAAAGACACCTACACCTACCGCGTCGACGCCAAGAGCACCTACGGCTGTATCGGCTACGACACCGTAACGGTGGAAGTCTACCAGCAGCCGCGTATCATCACCGACCCGGTAGCGGTTGACGTCTGCGAATACGACACGGCCACCTATTCCGTCTATGCCATCGGCGGCGGTCTGACCTACCAGTGGTATGTCAAGGTTTACGACCCCGTAACGCGCCGCTACAGCGACACGATTCCGTTGGAAGAATGCACGGCGGCCAACCCCACGCCTTATACCGGCGTTCATACGTCCAACCTCGTCATCGGTTCCGACCCGACCGGCGCCATGAGCGCTTACGTACAGCCGTTGACGCTCGATATGAACCGTTACCAGTACCTGTGCCGTGTCAAGGGTCTGGAACTCTATACGCCGGTTATGTCGCGCACCGCGCGTCTGAACGTCATCAAGCGCGTTGAGCCGGTAATGGATAGCCTGACGCACAGCGCGGCCGATACGGTTTGCTTCGGCACGTCCGAAACCTTGCGCGCTTATGTACACGATGCCGGCCTCACGCCCACGTTCCGTTGGTACATCAACGGCGTACTGCAGCCCGAAACCGGCAACACGCTGACCAGAAAAGACTTCGCCGACAACGACAGTGTAACCTGCATCGTGGAATCGAGCGAACGTTGCGTCTGGACGGGCGAAGACACGCTGGGTCTGACGCTGCACCGCTACGACCTGCCGCAGATTGCGCTTGACCCGGCCAACGGCACCAACCGCGTCATCGTTCACAATCAGGATACGGTGGTTTCGTCGGTCGTAACCGGCGGCACCGCGCCCTATACCTATAGCTGGAGTTCGAATCCGGGCAGCCGCATCGCTTCTTACGTCGGCGTAGACGCGCTCAACGACGCGCAGGCACCCGTCAACGGCTACTATCACGATGCGGTCCGCACCACGCGCCTCACCTCGGCCACCACCTACACGTTGAAGGTAAGCGACGTTCACGGTTGCCGCAGCGAGGCCAAGGCCACGATACTCATGTTGGGCGGCCCGCTCGAAGCCCTGCCCAATATCTCGCCCAGAACGGCCGACCGCTTCGGTGAAATCTGCATCGGCGATACGGCCATGCTTGAAGGCCTGGCCAGCGGCGGTTCGGGCAACTACAGCTACGCTTGGCAAGAAATCGGCACCACGTTCAGCGAAATCATGCAGCCCGATTCGCAGAACTCGGCCGTTTACCCGCAGCCGGATAAGCTGCCCGACACGTTGAAATACCGCCTCACCGTCAACGACGGCGTTTCCACCGCTTCGGCCGACGTCCGCCTGTCGGTTCAGGATTACTATACGCACAGCGTGGAAATCGTCGTGGACGATCAGGATGTATGCCTCTACACGCCGGTTAAGTTCACCACCATTGTCACGACCGACAACCCGCGCAAGAATATGTTTACGTATCGTTGGCTCGTCAACGGTGCGGTGGTGAGCGGCGCCACGGGTGCCACGTGGACGACCTCGCAGCTCCGCGACGGCGACAGCGTTTCGTGCGAGGTGACGGCCACCACCAAGTGCGTCATCGACCGGGTGGTTTACAGCAACAAGATTGGCATGACCATCTTCCCGTTGCCGGAAGTGACGACGGATTACAGTTGCGCCGACACCCTGATTTGCGAAGGCGACAGCGTATGGCTCAAGGCCGATGCGCCCACCGCCGTTTCGATGCTCTGGACGCCGGATAACGGCACGTTGCTGACGGCCAACGACGTTGACTCGGTATTGGCGCAGGTATTCAACACCACGACCTACGTCATGACGGTAACCGATTCCAACGGCTGTATCGCGGCCGACAGCGCGCATATCCGCGTTCAGAACAAACCGGTTATCCTGCGTCAGCCGGCGGATGCGGCGGCCTGCTCGGCTTACCCGGCCATCGTTCCGTTTACGGTAAAAGTCAAGGATTCGCTGATTTCGAGCTACCAGTGGCAGGCTTACGACAAAGACAACGACCGCTGGTACGACCTCATCGATACGGATGTTTACGACGGCATCCATGCGTCGGAACTCAAGGTCAAGGTAACCGACCTGAGCCTTGACAGCACGCGCTACCGCGTCTTCATCTCCAACTGGTGCTTCGACACCATTTCGGGTGAAGCCACGCTCTACACGCCCGACCTGACGCTGCATCCGACGGTATTGCTGCCGGATACGGCCTTCTGCTACGACAACCGTCAGATTGAATTCAACGCCACCAAGCCGGAAGGCGCGCTGAGCGATATGCAAACGATTTGGCGCCGCAACCCGTCTTGCCAGACCCTCGCTTACAACGGCCGCTACTCGTACTTCAAGGCGA
This sequence comes from uncultured Bacteroidaceae bacterium, assembly GCA_964442435.1. Classification (GTDB taxonomy): domain Bacteria; phylum Bacteroidota; class Bacteroidia; order Bacteroidales; family P3; genus CAMXAS01. The sequence goes on from CAYTZG010000003.1 coordinate 125,210, forward strand.
GTGACTGCGCTACGGGCGACGACTTCACCGCGCCGGTACTTGAGCCGGGCACCTATACGTACTACGCTTATCTGAAAGGCCGCTGCTTGTCGTGGGCTTACGACAGCGTCAAGGTAACGGTTCGCGCCTTGCCGCAAATCACGATGCCTTCCGAACTGAGCGTATGCCGTGGCGAACTCGTGCTGACGGCCGAATCGACGGGCAGCGGTTTGACCTACCTGTGGTCAACGGGCGAAACCACCAAGACCATCAAGCCCTATCACGTCAACGAAGCGGTTTATACGGTAACCGTAACCGATAGGTACGGCTGCGCGTCCACGGCCTCCACGCACGTACGCGCCGGTATCTTCAACGGCAACCATACGGAACGCATCGTCGGTCACGAAAAGATAGACACGCTCTGCGGCGATGCGGGTATGACGCTGAATATCGCGAGCGAACACGCCGGTTCCCGCCCGATATACCGCTGGTATGTCAACGGCGCCGCCGTTTCGGGCAACAACCGTCCGTCCTTCGATATGAATCTGCTGCCCAATGAGGGTCGCTATAACATCTACGCCCGCGTTACCTCTTCCGAAGACTGCGTCATGCCGCGCGACACGATGACGCAGACCGTCACGATAGACCGTCTGCCCGTACCTAAGGTGGATGCGGGTCCGGATATGACGATTTCTTGCGGCGGCGCGCAGATTTTGAGCGGTAGCTGGATTCGCGAAACGACCGAACCGTATGACATAAGCTGGACGCCGGCTACGTGGCTGCGCGACCAGTGGCCGATTTCCGACATCACCACGCCGGTTATCACGCGTCAGCTCTTCCAAACGGTCACGATGACGCTGAACGTAACCGATGCCAACGGTTGCTACGGCAAGGATGACATATTGATTATCGTACCTTGCGGCGAACTGGCCGTTACCTGCAACCAGTTGCCGGAAGAAACGGCCATCTGCTTGGGCGACTACACGGTATTGCAGGCCGTGCCGCAGGGCGGTAGCGGTCGCTACACCTACCAGTGGGATATTCTGAGCGGCGATTCGAACTCGATTATGGGCAATGCGGCCCGTCTGCAGATTACGGTCGAACCCACCAAGACCACGGTTTACCGCTTTACGTTGACCGATAGGGAAACCGGCAAGGCCGTTACGTGCCAGCATACCGTTCAGGTAGATCAGCCGTCAATCGGCGGTGCGGCTACGGTTCAGCCGGCGGCCGACTTCTGCGCCGATGACGAACTGACGTTCAGCCTTAAAGATTACCGTGGCAATAACATAGAGTGGGAGGTTAACCCCGACGCCGGCAATCTCGACGGCTGGGCTTACCTCGATGGCTATGCGGGCGCGCCGGTCAAGATAGCGGTTGAAGATACGCTCTACTTCCGTGCGTTCGTAGTCAATGGCGTATGTCCGGGCGAATACTCCGAACCGGTTTACGTAACGCCTTACGCGCCCATTTACAACAACCGCATCTCGTCGGATGAATTCCAGATGTGCCGTTTGGAAAACAGCGGCGCCAACTTCGAAGGTCTGGACGTATTCGGCGGCATGACCGATAACTACACCTATCGTTGGGAATACAAGAACGCCAAGACGGCCAAGCGGTGGACGGCTTTGCCCGCGCCTAACGGCAACAGGGACTACACGCTGCCGACGCTTACCGACGATTCCACTTACTTCCGCCGCGTGGCCAACGACAGCGTATGCGACCGTGCGAGCAACGAAATCCTGCTGACCTTCTATCCCAAGGCCAAGGCCGGCCAGCTCAAACCGACCAAGGCGGAGATTTGCCATATGTTGCCCGATACGCTCTACCTGCCCGCAACGGCCCACTTCGATGAAATTCAGTGGGAAGCCAGCTACGACGCCGGTACCACATGGCAACCCACCCCGACCGTAAGCGGTTATCCGGGCATCGTCAACAGCGATACCGCCGGCATCACGGTTTACTACCGCGCCATCGTCAACCATTACGACTACTGCGAGGCCGACACCTCCACCGTGGCCAAGATTAAGTTCCTCAAGTCGTTCGCCCTCAAGGCTGAGTTGCGTGCGCTCGGCGAACCTTGTGTACGCGCGCCTTACACCGTTGTGGTTGAAACCAACCACGGCGACGTCAAGCCGACCTACAAGTGGTTCCTCAACAACAAGGTGGTCAGCGGCCAAACCGGCGATACGTTGCGTCTCAAATCGCTTGCGGTGGGCGACGTGATTCGTTGCGTGGTGGCTTGTGCCGACCGTTGCGCCATACCGTCGGCGGATACGGCGGAACTGACGCCCGACGTCATTGTGCCGCAATCGGCCATTACGGCCTCCAAACTGCTGACCTGCGGTACCGAAACCGTACAGCTGCAGGCGAGCGGCACCGATGTGGTGGCTTACCGCTGGCTGCACTCCGGCCAGACCACGGCCAATGTCAACGTCACCGTATGGAAGAAGACGACTTATAAGGTTGAAACCACGAATTCGCACGGCTGTATCGATACGGCCTCCGTCGAAATCAAGGTGGATCCCGAACTCAATATCAGCAACGACACGTTGATATGCAAGGGCTATGATCCGGCGCCGTGGGCGCACCTGACCTTCACGTCTTCGGCCATCGATTCCTGCCGCTGGACCAATCTCAAGACCGGCGGTCAGGCCATTATGCCGGATTGGTTCGTACAGCCCGATACCACCACGCGCTATGCGTTGCGGATTTACAGCCACCGTGACGACGGTTCAATCTGCGTGGCGCACGACTCCGTAACGGTTTACGTTCACGACACGGTAACGCCTACGATTACGATTCACCGTGACGGCTTCCCCGTGGGCGACACGACGGTGGTAACGGAATGCGACGGCATAGAGGCCCTCTTTATCGCCCAAACGACGCACGGCGGCCCGAAACCGCGTTACCAGTGGACGATCAACGGCCGCGAAATCAAGGGTGCCACCGACTCCATCTTCAAGACGACCGACCTGTTCAACTTCTGCTACGTCCGTTGCCGTCTTACCACCAGCGACACGTGTCCGACCGCGGATGAGGTTTGGTCGAACATCATCATCGTCAAACTCATTGAGAAGAACCGCGTGATGATTGACATCAACGCGAACACGGGTACCGACATCTGCGCCGACGACACCGTAACGTTCTACATGAGTACGGCTTACGAGGGCACCGATCCGATTTACCAATGGTATCTCAACGACCGCGCCATTCCTTCCGAAGAAGGCGGTGCCGGCCGCACGTGGACGCGCTACCCGCTCCGCAACGGTGACCGCATCCGCGCCGTCCTCTACAACCCGCACGATACCACGGAATACTGCCCGCACGGCGGCGCGTTGACCAACAACCCGGCCACGTCCAACACCGTTAAGATGAACGTGGTGCCGGTGGTAACGCCGTTCGCGCAGATAGACTTCGGCAAACGCGGCAACTCGATTTGCGACTTCGAATACATCGACATCAAGGCCGTCAACGTGAAGGGCGGCGGCAACTCGCCCAGACTCGAATGGTACGTCAACGGCGCGTTGCGCGGCACGGGTACCACGTTCCGCTACATGGATTCCGCTTGGAGTTCCGATGTGCCCGATACGATTCCTCTCCGTCTCAAGATGATTTCGTCGTCGTCTTGCGCCACGCCTAAGGAATTCTACAAAGACACGATTATCATCATCCGTCCGCTCCAAGACCTCGACTTGGAAATCGAACCGATGGATCAGCTCTGCACGCGGATTGTGAAAGAACCCGTGGCATGGCAGCGCAACGGCAACCGTCTCGATTACAGCGACGGTCAGATTTACAAGTACGGCGGCTGCGGTTGCTGGGTCAACGGCGGTGTGGTTTCCAAGCAACGGATAGAAGACAACGGTTCGGTCAGCTTTACGCCGGGCTATGTGGGCGGTCACCGTATGGTGGGCCTCTCCACGCACACGCGCGTTACCGGCTACGGTTACGGCTGGTGGAACTATAGCTGGCACGACTACGACTATGCGGCTTTGGATTACGCCATCTACTTCAATATCCGCACGCTTGAGATTTACGAAGGCGGCCGCTACATCGGTTCGTTCGGACGTTACTACACAAGCGACCACTTCATGATTGAGGTGGCCGACAGCGTGGTACGTTACTTCCGCAACAACGAGCTGTTCTACACCTCCACACGGCGCGCCACCTCGCCGCTCTATGTCAAGGCCAATATGCACTGCATCGGCACGTGGGTACCGAACATCTACGTCGAATACCGCGTCACCGACCGCAAGTTCACGGCCAATGCCACCAATACGGGCACCGCGCCGCGTTACGTCTGGACGTTGAACGGCAAGGTCGTAAAAGACGCCGTGGGCGACAACACGTTCTACGTTAAGGAAACGACGCCTTACACGTTCTTGCGCGACGGCGACAAGCTCAACTGCACCGTTACCTCGTCTTACGACTGTATCAAGCCGATTTACAAGAACCGTCAGGTTCAGCTCGAAGACCCGATTCGCTTCGTTGAAGACGTGGAATACCCCGAAGATGTGGAACTGCTGGATTACGACAGCCGCTTCCAGTACATCACGCCCGATACGTCCGTCTGCTACGGCGACACCATCACGTTGGCCACGGGTCGTCCCGGCACCGACTTCAAGTGGGAATTCCTCATGGGCGATGCCTACGATACGATTTACGAAACCGACAGCGTTTACAGATACGACTCCATACCGACGGCCTGGTCCGCCAAGTTCTGGGTACCGATTTACGAGCCCGGCACAACGGTTGAGATAGGCGGCTATTGGGATTCGATTGTAACCGAATACGAACTCGACAGCACGTTCTTGGGCGTGGAAACCGTCATGAACCTGGTTCGTCAGGCCCTGCCGATTTACGAAGGCGAACTGAAGGTGGCGCCCAAGCGGGATGTTACCTATCGTGCGTGGGCTTCCGACCCGAGCGGTTGCAGCAACAACTTCCGCCGCGTATCGGTACATGTCTATCCGGAAATCAAGATGAGCATCGGGCCGGACAGCCTGTGGACGTGCGTCGGCGGTTCGGTACCGCTCCGCATCCGTCAGTCCTCGCTCAAGAGCGGCTTTACGTACGAATGGCGGAGTCTGGTCAACGATTGGACGTCGGGTGTCATCAACAAGCTTGACAGCACGGTTTACCACAGCCCGGTTGAAAACGACACGGTAGAGTTCCACGTCATCACCAACGTAGGTTGCGACTACTTCGATACGCTGACGGTTACGGTCAACCCGTTGCCCACGCCGTACTTCTTGCCGCGTGACACGTCGGTTTGCTTCAACCAGCCGGTTGTCTTCGGCGATACCAACACCTACAACCCGAAAGAAACCTACACGTGGACGCCGGCGTCCAGACTCACGAACTTGGTGGGCAACGGCTCGCAGGTACGCTTCATGTCGGCCGATTCGGGCACGTTTACCTACGTGGCGCGCGGCAGATCGCAATACGGTTGCATCGGCTACGACACGGTTCGCGTTCATGTCGATAAGGTTAAGGCCACGGCCTACCTCATAGACCTTGACAGCATCCAGCGTTCACGCGACACGATTTGCAACAACGACACGATTACCTATATCGTCAAGGGCGAGAACTGGGGCGATAACCCGAAATTCGAATGGTTCTTCAACGGTGTCAAACTGCCGGCCTACCATTCCGATACGTTGCGTTACAGCGGCTTCTCCGACAAGAGCACAATCCGTTGCATCGTAACGCCGAGCTCCGACATCTGCCCCGACCAGGCGCAGGTGCCCACGCAGTTCGTCACGATGACCGTGTTCCCGATAGACTCCAACACGGTGGCCATCGAAACGGCGGAAGGCCTCAAGCTCGTAAGCGACACGCTCCACCTCTGCGCCTACGATACGACGGCCCTGTTCACGTCCACCTATTCGTTGGCTTCCGTTGACCCGAAAGTCACCTACTGCTGGTTGCTCAACGGCGATACGGTTGCGTTCTCGCGCGACAGACGTATCAGCGGCCTCAAGCACGGCGATATGGTCAGCATCCGCACGACCTCCGGCCTTAAGTGCGCGGTTCCGAGAACGGCCACCGACTCGATAGCGATAGTCGTTTACGATCCGGTTCAGGTCAAGGCGCACGAATTCCAGACCGTCTTCAAGGAACAGCTCGTCAAGCTCCATGCCGAAGTGCTGAATCCGGAACCGGGTCAGACCTATACCTATAAGTGGACGGGCGCGTACATCACGCCGGAAAGCGACATCAATTCCGACACCATCTACGTCAAGCCGAAAGACACCTACACCTACCGTGTGGAAGCCAGAAGCGAATACAGCTGTCTCGGCGTCGACACCGTTACGGTGGAAGTATACCAGCAGCCGCGCATCACGCGTCATCCGGACACGACCTCTGCCTGCGAATACGACCAGGCCACGTTCACCGTACAGGCCATCGGCGGCGGTTTGACCTACCAGTGGTACGTTCAAATCTTCGACACGCTGACGCGCCGCTACAGCGACACCATTGCGCTGGAAGAATGCACGGCGGCCAACTCCACGCCTTATGTAGGCGTTCATTCGCCCACTCTCACCATCGGCGCCGACCCGACCGGCACGCTGACCAATGTGGCGCCGTTGACGCCGGGCATGGACCGCTACCGCTATCTGTGCAAGGTAAAGGGCTTGGATGAATACACGCCGGTTATCTCGCGCGCCGCCCGTCTTACGGTCATCAAGCGCACCGAACCGGTTATCACGAGCCTGACGCACAGCGCGGCCGATACGGTTTGCTTCGGCACGCCCGACACGTTGCGCGCCCAAGTTAAAGACGCCGGCCTCACGCCTACGTTCCGTTGGTACATCAACGGCGTAAGACAGCCTGAAATCGTCAACACGCTCATCCGAAACAACTTCGCCGACGGCGACAGCGTGGTATGTATCGTAGAATCGAGCGAACGCTGCGTTTGGACGGGTGAAGACACGGCCGCGCTGAAGCTGAACCGCTACGAACTGCCGCATATCGTACTTGACCCGGCCGAAGACAGCAACTGCCTGTTGGTTCACAACAGCGATACGGTCATCAAGTCGTTCGTAACGGGCGGCGCCGCGCCTTATTACTACCGCTGGACCACCAAGCCGGCCGACCGCATCGCGGCCTTCATCGGCACGGACGAAATGAAAGACATAGAGCCGGCTGTAAACGGCTTCTACCGTGATGTTGTCCGCACGCCGCGCATCACGTCCTACACCGACTACACGTTGACGGTAACCGACCTGCACGGTTGCCGCGATACGGCCACCACGCACATCATCCTGCTGGGCGGCCCGCTCAAGGCCTTGCCCAAGGTAACGCCCACCGCCATCTGCATCGGCGATACGGCTCAACTGCTTGGCGCGGCCAGCGGCGGTTCGGGCAACTACACCTACGCTTGGAAAGAAGTCGGCACGGCGGTCAGCGAGCTCATGCAGCCCGATTCGCAGAACACGGCCGTTTACCCGCTCCCGGCCACGTTGCCCTCTTCGACCACCTACCGCCTGACCGTTGACGACGGCATCTCGGTCGATTCGGCCGACATCCGTCTGCTTGTCAAGGGCTACTACGTACACGGCGGCACGGTAACGGCCGACACGACGGTAATTTGCGACGGCGACCCCGTTACGTTCACCGTCAAGGTGTCGACCGACAACCCGGATAAGACGCAGTTCACGTACCAGTGGTATGTCAACGGCCGTCCCGCCTACGAGGCCACGGGCGCCAAGTGGACGACGACGGAGCTGCACGACGGCGACAGCGTATATTGCGAAATCACGTCCACCTACCAGTGTGTTGTAAATAGGGTGGTTTACACCGAAGGGCCCGTTATAACGGTATTCCCGTTGCCGGATGCCTTTGTGGATTACCGTGTGCTGGATACCGCCATCTGCTTGGGCGACAGTATCATGCTTACCGTTGACGCGCCCACGGCCGTGGCCTACGCCTGGACGCCGACCGCTTCGTTGCTCACGCCCAACAACCGCGACACGGTATGGGCCCGTCCGTCAACCGAAACGAAATACGAAGTGGTGGTAACCGATATCAACGGTTGTATGGCCACCGACACCGCGCATATCCGCGTTCAGAACAAGCCGGTTATCCTGCTCCAGCCCACCGACACGGCGGCCTGCTCGGCCTATCCCGTCACGATGAAGTTCAGCGTCCGCGTGCTGGATTCGTTGATTTCGACCTACCAATGGCAGGTTTACAACGCGGCTGACGACCGTTGGGATGATTTGACCGACTCGGATATCTACGGCGGTACCCAAACCACCGACCTGACCGTGGTTGTAAACGACCTGAGCCTCGACAGCAACCGCTACCGCGCTTATATCTCCAACCGTTGCTTCGACACCGTTTCGGCCGAGGCCGTCCTCTACACGCCCGACCTGACGCTGCATCCGACGGTGCTGCTCACCGACACCACGTTCTGCTACGATAACCGCCGGTTGACCTTCAACGCCACGCAGCCCGAAGACGCGCTGAGCGATATGCGCACGATCTGGCGCCGCAACCCGTCTTGCGAAACCCTCGTCTATACCGGTGGCTACGCGCACTTCAAGCCGGTTGACTGCGCTGCGGGCGACGACTTTACCGCGCCGGTACTTGAACCGGGCGTATATACGTACTACGCTTATCTGCAAGGCCGCTGTCTGTCGTTGGCTTACGACAGTGTCAAGGTAACGGTTCACGCCCTGCCCGAAATCTCGATGCCGAGCGAGATGAGCGCGTGCGTGGGCGAACTTGAACTCACGGCCGAAGCCACGGGCACGGGTCTGACCTACCTGTGGTCAACGGGCGAAACCACCAAGACGATTCATCCTTACCATACGGCCGAGGCCATCTATACGGTAGTGGTAACCGACAGATACGGTTGCGCCGCCACGGCCTCCACGCACGTACGCGCCGGTGTATTCAACGGTGTCCATACGGCTAAGATCGTCGGCCACGAAAAGATAGACACGCTCTGCGGCAACGCCGGCATGACGCTGCAAATCGCGAGCGAACACGCGGGCAACAGCCCGAGATACCGCTGGTATGTCAACGGCAGGGCCGTTTCGGGCAACAACCGTCCTACGTTCAACCTCAACCAGCTGCCCTCTGCGGGTCGCTACAACATCTACGCCGAAGTGAGGTCGTCCGAAAGCTGCGTATCGCCGGAAACGGCCGTAACGCAGACCGTAACGATAGACCGTCTGAACACGCCGCGTGTGGATGCGGGCCCGGATATGCGGATTGCTTGCGGTGGCGTTCAGATTCTGAGCGGTCGCTGGCTCCGTCAGACCGTAGGGCCTTACAACATCGAATGGCGTCCGTCCGGCAGCCTCAACGACCCGACGGTGGTTCTCACCGACGTCACGATGCCGACGGTTACGCGTCCGCTCTTCCAAACCACGAAGATGACGCTCGTCGTCACCGACGCCAACGGTTGCTCCGGCAGTGACGAAATGATTATCGTCGCGCCTTGCGGCCAACTCACCGTCAGCTGTGCCCAGTTGCCGAAAGAAACGCCTATCTGCTTGGGCGACAGCACCACGCTGGAAGCCTGGCCGCAGGGCGGCAGCGGTCACTACCGCTTTGCGTGGAGTGTGGTCAGCGGTGATGCGTCCTCCATGATTAGCGCCACGAACGAGTTGACGCTCAACGTCCGTCCCACCAAGACCACGGTTTACCGCTTCACGTTGACCGATACCGAAACCAACGCGGCGGTAACCTGCGAACGTACCGTTCAGGTGGATATGCCGTCCATAGGCGGTACGGCCACGGTTCAGCCGGCTTCCGACTTCTGCGCCGACGCCGAACTGCTGTTCAACGTAACGGATCACCGTGGCAACAAGGTAGAATGGGAAATGAACGCCAATGCCGGCAATCTGGACGGCTGGGCGTTCAGACAGGGTTATGTGGGCGCGCCCATCATGATGCCGGTTGAAGACACGTTCTATTTCCGCGCCTTCGTCACCAACGGCGTATGTCCGGGCGCTTATTCCGAACCGGTTTACGTAACGCCTTACGCGCCCATTTACAACAACCTGATCGTACCCGACGTTCAGCAGATGTGCCGTGAAAACAACAACGGCGCCAACTTTACGGGTCAGCTCGTCTTCGGCGGCATGACCGAGAAATACACCTACCGTTGGGAATACAAGAACGCCAAGACGGGCAACGCCTGGACGGTTCTGCCCACGCCCAACGACGAAAAGGACTACACGTTGCCGACGCTTACCGACGATTCGACCTACGTTCGCCGTGTGGTCAACGACAGCGTATGCGACCGTTCGAGCAACCTCGTATTGCTGAGCTTCTATCCCAAGGCCAAGGCCGGCACGCTCAAGCCCGTCAAGGACAGCGTATGCCACCACGAGGCCGATACGCTCTACCTGCCCAAGACGGCCAGCTTCGACCTCATCGAATGGGAAGAAAGCCATGACGGCATCACGTGGAAGCCCGCTTCCTTCAGCGGCTATCCGGGCATCGTCCGCAGCGACGAAGCCGGCGTCACGGTTTACTACCGCGCCATAGTCAACCATACCGACCGTTGCGAGGCCGATACCTCCACCGTGGCCAAGGTTAAGTTCCGCACGGCCTTCGACCTGACGCTCGGATTCCAGCAGCCCGATATCCTGTGCGACGGCACGGCGGCGCAGTTCGTGGCCGTGACGAACCACATCGACATCGCGCCCACGTTCACGTGGTACCACAACGGCAAGAAAGTACAGGGCCAGACCGGCGACACGCTTAAAGTCGACCTCTTCCGTGCGGGCGACTCAATTCGTTGCATCGCCGTATGCGCCGATATGTGCGCCGCCAACGGCAAGATAGACTCTACGTTCCATCCGTCCGTTCTTAAACCCAATACCGAGGTTACGGCTTCCGAAACCTTGGTTTGCGGCACCGAAACCATCCAGCTCCACGCCATCGGCACGGGCATCGTGGCCTACAACTGGCTGCACTCCGGCGAGACGACGGCCGATGTCAACGTAACGGTATGGAAGAAACAGAAGTACGCCGTAGCCATGGTGGATGTCAACGGCTGCCGCGACACGGCTTCCGTCGAAATCAAGGTTGAGCCCGATGTGACGGTAGGCAACGACACCACGATTTGCCACGGCGCCACGCCGCAGCAATGGGCGCATCTGACGTTCAAGTGCGACAGCTACACCAACCTGCTGTGGAAGAACCTGAGTGACGATAACGATACGACCGCGAATATGCGCGACTGGTTCGTATCGCCCGAAGAGACCACGCGCTATGCGTTGACCGTCAGCAGCACGCGCGCCGACGGCCGCGTCTGCACGGCGCACGACACGGTAACGGTTTACGTCCGTGACACCGTAACGCCTCAGATAACGATTCACCGCATCGGCTATCCGACCACCGACACCACGGTGGTACCCGAATGCGGCGGCGTGGAAGCCCGCTTTATCGCCGAGACGAAGTACGGCGGCGCGCACCCGCGCTACCAGTGGACCATCAACGGCCGCGACATCAGGGGCGCCACCGACTCCGTATTCACGACGAGCGACCTGACCAACTTCTGCTACGTCCGTTGCCGCCTCATCAGCGATGAGTTGTGCCCGACCGCCGACGAAGTGCTGTCCAACATCATCATCGTCAAGATTATCGAGAAGAACCGCGTGATGGTTGACATCAACGCCAACACGGGTACCGAAATCTGCGCCGACGACACCGTGATGTTCTACATGAGTACGGCCTACGAAGGTCCTGCGCCGGTTTACCAGTGGTTCCTCAACGACCGCGCCATTTCCGATTTGGACGGCGGTAAGAACCGCGAGTGGATTCGCTTCCCGCTCAAGACCGGCGACCGCATCCACGCCGTTCTCTACAACCCGAGAGACACCACCGAGTTCTGCCCCAACGGCGGCTCGTTGAAGAATAACCCGGCCAAGTCCAATACTTTGGTAATGAAGGTTGTGGATGTTGTCGTGCCGTCGGTTGACATCGCCTTCAGTCCGCGCGGCAATTCGATTTGCGAGGAAGAGACCGTTACGATGAAGGCCGTCAACATCAAGGGCGGCGGTTATGCGCCCCAGTTCGAATGGTACATCAACGGCGCGTTCCAGGGTACGGGCACCACGCTCCAGTATTCCGACTACGCGGCCACGGCCCACAAGGCCGATACGCTGGCGGTACGGCTCAAGATGACGTCTTCGGCTTCGTGCGCCACGCCTTCGCCGGTATTCTACAAGGATACGATTCTCATCATCCGTCCGTTGGCGGATATGGAAGTGACGTTGGAACCCTACGAGAATATCTGCGCCAAGATTGTGAAAGAACCCGTGGCATGGCAACGCAACGGCAACCGTCTCGATTTCAGCGACGGCCAGATTTACAAGTACGGTGGCTGCGGTTGCTGGGTCAACGGCGGTGTGGTTTCCAAGCAGCAGATCCAAGACAACGGCTCCGTCAGCTTCACGCCGGGCTATGTGGGCGGTCACCGCATGGTGGGCCTCTCCACGCACACGCGCGTCAGCGGCTACGGCAATGACTACGAATACGCGGCGATAGACTATGCCATCTACATGGATATCACCACGCTCCGGATTTACGAAAGCGGCCAGCACGTGGCTTCGTTCGGCCGCTACTATGCCGACGACCAGTTCATGATTGAGGTGGCCGACAGCGTGGTACGTTACTTCCGCAACAACGAACTGTTCTACACCTCCACGCGTAAAGTGGATACGTGGCCCATGTATGCCAAGGCCAATATGCACTGCATCGGCACGTGGGTACCGAACATCTACGTCGAATACCGCTCTACGGCTCAGACGTTCACGGCGCACGTGACCAACGGCGGCACCACCCCGCGTTACCGCTGGATGCTCAACGGCACGCTCGTCAAGGACGCCATGGTTGACAGCACGTTCAACGTCAATGAAACGTCGCCGTTCACGTACCTGCGTCCGGGCGACGAACTCAACTGCATCGTCACCTCGTCTTACGACTGCATCAACCCGGCTCACGTCAACCGCGAGGCGCAGGCCGAAGACCCGCTCCGCTTCGTCGAAAAGCAGCAGTATCACGACGAAATCGAACTGACGAACTACACGAGCGCCCAGCAGTACATCACGCCCGACACGTCGATTTGCTACGGCGACACCATCGTATTGCGCACCGGTCCGGGCTCCGAATTCAAGTGGGAATTCCTGATGGCCGACGCCTACGATACGACCTACGTACTCGACAGTGTATACAAATACGACACCGTACCGTCCGCTTGGTCACCCAAGTTCTGGGTACCGGTTTGCGCGCCGGGCACGACGCTCGTGGTGGGTGGCTATTGGGATTCGACGGTGGTTGAGTACCGCCTCGACAGCACGTTCCTGCGGGTAGAGAAAACGATGAGGCTCCGTCGCAAGGCGCTGCCCATTTACGCCGACACGCTCAAGATCGCGCCTTCGCGCGCCGTCACCTACCGCGCTTGGGTAACCGATGAAACCGGTTGCGGCGTCAACTTCCGCCGTGTTCAGGTCAATGTCTATGGCCAGATCAAGATGAATATCGGGCCCGACAGCCTCGATGTCTGCGCCGGCGACTCCACGGCGCTCCGCATCCGTCAGTCCTCGCTTGTCAGCGACTTCTCCTACAGCTGGCAGACGACCGACGGCCGCTGGACCTCCGGCCTCATCGACAAGCTCGACAGCACCGTTTACTATACGCCGGTGGGTGCCGATACGGTTGTCTTCACGATTTACTCCGGCCAGGGCTGCGACTATATCGATACCGTTCGCGTTTACCGCCGTGAAAATACGCTCGTATGGCATCCCGACGTGGATACGATAGGCATCTGCCACCACGGTAGCACCGTCCTCACGGCCGAAGGTATGCACACCTACACGTGGACGCCGATGACGGGCCTCACGTGCCGCGGCAAGATCTGCGACACCGTTTTGGTCAACCCGGCCAAGCTGGGGGCCGCGCACTGGCTCTACCTCACGGGCTCCGACATCTACGGCTGTCAGGTTAAGGACAGCGTATTCCTCTACGGTCTCAACGCCGATAAGCCCGAGCCGCTCGAAATCTGCTACGGCGACACGATGGTTTACGACCTGAGTGAAGTTTACCAGATTTACGACAGCGCGGTATGGTCGCCGGCCACGTTCCTGTCCGACACGCTCGGCCTGGCGCCGGCCGTACAGGGTCCGGACGTTGACTCCATCGTTTACACGCTCGACCTCTACTACACCCCCAGCGGTTGCAAGCAGACGGTACGTCCGGTGGTACACGTAAGACCGCACTTGGATGTTACGCTCACGGCTTCCGACACCGTACCTTGCGTTGGCGATTCGGTACTGCTGAACGTTGTGCCGGGCGCCTCGGCGGTGGCCCGTCTCAAAGACGCGAGCTACGCATACACCGTGGTACCGGAACGTCCGGGCATCACGTTGAAGAACCTGCAACAGCAATGGATGGTGGTGGATACGGCCTGCACGGTTTACGTCACCGTAACCGACCGCATCGGCTGTCACAACATCGACAGCGTGGTATTGAACCCGATAGCCTACGATACGTTGAAGGTAACGCTCAACGGCGCCGATGAGGCGGCGGCCTGTATGTCGCCCGAACCGTGGCAAATCCAGTGGGATGTTGTCCGCGGCGGCTTCGAACGGGAGAACGAGCACCTCTACAACACCAACAGCGTACACCAGTGGAAGGCCGAAGGTTACAGCTCCGACAGCATCCCGGGTCGCGGTGAGTTCACCTACACCGTCAACGGCAACGAGGCCGGCGGTATGATAGGTTTGAGTTACCAAGACCGCGTCAACAACCCGACCTATATCGACTATGCGTTCTATCTGACCAACTACGGTACGGCGCGTCCTTACCGCCTGCAGATTTACGAACGCGGCATCTTCGTGGCCGAAGTAGGGTATTACAACATCTACGACCGCCTGACGATTGAACGCACCGACGGTTATATCTATTACTACCGTTCGGGCGAGCTCGTCCACCGCAGCAAGGAACACGGCACCGGCCCGTTGCATGGCGACGTAACGTCCTACTATGCGCATACGACCTTCGGTCCGGCGCAGATGCTGACCATCATGCAGCCTTACCACCTCACGGTTACGGCCGAAAACGGTGGCGACGAGCCGCAATACAGCTGGTATGTCAACGGCAAGTTACGGAACAACGATACCGTCCTTTCGGCCACGGTACAGCTCCATAGCTACGACACCGTCGTGGCGCGCGTCAAGTCGTCGTTCAAGTGCGCCGCTTATCCCGAAGTGTCCGACACCGTTATCTTGGGTAACGTTGAGGAATACGAACGCGTCAACATCGTATTGAGCGAGGAAAGCGGTCCGTGTTCGGGCGACAGCACCTATCTCACGGTTCGTACACTTTCCAAGCCGCAAGGCGCGCTGCTCAACTACCGCTTCTACCGAAACGGCATCCTCTATGCCGATATGCCCGACTCCGTGATGGGCTTCGCCAACGTGGTACGCGGCGAGATCTTCCAGGCCGAAGCCTATATCACGAACCAGACCTGCGTGCTCAACCACGCCGGCTACCCGGCCGTTACGCCTATCCTCGTCACCGACCGTCTGCCGCTCCAGCCGCTGGGCGTCAATGTGGATATCTATCCGCACGACTCGATATGCTTGTACGAGAACGTCCATATCAACGTGGCCGCGGCCAACGGCGGTAAGAAACCCACCGTCATCTGGTTCTTGAACGGCAAGGAAGTGACGCGCGAACGCACCTATACCACCGACAGCCTCCGAAACGGCGACAGCGTGTTCGTCCGCATCAAGCCGTCGGCCGACATCCTGTGTCCGGATGTGGACAGCGCCGACAGCCGTCCGCTCGTTATTAAAGTATTCGAATCGCCCACCGTCCGCATCCTGCAGAATGATACCGTGGTGGATTACGGCGAGGAAGTACTGCTGACGGCCGAGGTTCAGTCGTCTATACCTTACACCTACGAATGGTTGCCGTCTTACGACTTGGTAACGCCCAACTCGCTGTCCTCCATCGCCAAGCCGCGGAGTAGCCACCGCTACAACTTCCGCGCCATCAATGAATTGGGCTGCTACTCCAACGAACCCGGCGTTTACGTCGAAGTACGCACGTGTCCGGCCGTGGTAGCGCGCAACGTCATTGTCAACTCCTGCGAGAACGATAGCGCCACCATCGGTATCCATGTGGTGGACTACAACAACACCGCTTATCAATACACGTGGCAGATTTCGACCGACTTCGGCGAAACGTTCACGGATATCGCGCCCACCGACACGCGTTTCGTGAACCGTGGTCTTAGCCTGTGCATCCCCAAAGTGACCGCCGATATGGATGAGGTGGAAGGCGTGGTATTCCGTTGCCATATCGCCAGCACCTACGACTTCTGCGATGAGGTTTACTCCGGCCCGAGCGTACTGCGCGTAACGTCGGCGCCGCTCGTCAAGGTGGCGTTGCTGGGTGCCAAGGAAAACTGCCGTGGCAAGGAAATGAAGTTCGACGTCATGGTCAAGGGCATGGGCAAGACCGATAAGTACAGCCTGAACTGGTACCTGAACGACGACCTGCTGGCTTCGCAGGTAACCACCGTCCGCCTCAACGACGTGGAAGACGGCGACAAGCTCAAAGTTCAGCTCGTACACGCCACCGACCGCTGCGTCACGCTGCTCCATGCGGGCGACTCCGTAAACATTAAGGTTTACGACAACCCGACCTTGACGATATGCCCCGACACGGCCGTTTATATGGGCGACTCCGCTTACCTCTACGGCAGCATGACGGGTGCCGCGCCCTATACCTACAGCTGGCTCCCGGCTTCGTATCTCTACAAGGCCAACAAGGCCGCCTCTTACACGCGCCCGATGACGTACAGCCGTCTGTTCAGCCTGACGGGTACCGACGCCAACGGTTGCGACACCACGGCCGAAGTGCTTGTAAGGGTTATGGACAGCTGTCTCATCGCCATCGACATTGACGGCCCCGCCTTGATTTGCGCCGACAGCCTCGTTACCTACCGCGCCATCGTAACGGGTAGCCTCTCCGATTTGGACTACACGGTTACGTGGCACGCCGAACCGGCCCTGAACGGGGTAGTGGACGGCTTGAACGCGCCCTTCGTCACGGTTCGCCCGAACGTATATACCACGTTCCTCTACGCCACCGTCAACGACATCAGCGGCCGTGCGTCCAAGTGCGCGAACCCGCACCTGACCGACACGATAGAAGTCATGCCGTCTCAGTTGCAGACGCTGACGGCCAGCCTGTTGCAGCCCAATACCGATGAGTTCTGCGAGGGAGCGCCCATCGAATTCAAGGTTCAGGCCTATGCCGACGGCAAACCGTGGGATGCCACCGGCCGGTTCCGCTGGTTCCGCATCCGTGCCTTCGACCTCACCGACCTCGGTCTGGGCAGCGCCACCCGCACGGTTTACGACGCCAAGGAAGGCGACCGCTACTTCGCTTACCTCGAAGTCAACCGCAACGAATGCTTGCGCAACCATACGGCCGGCACCGACACGCTGACGGTTCATTTCCTGCCCGCGCCGCCGCCGTTCAGCGTTGAACAGCAGCACTCCTACGGCCTGTTGACGTGCTCCGTCGACACGGCGGCCATCGAAATTGAAATGGACGAAGACCGCAGTCTGTTCGAATACAGTATCGACAGCGGCCGCACGTTCCAAAGCTCGCCGATATTCGCGCCGGTAGCCGATGGCGACTACTACGTGGCCGTCCGCTATGTGGGCGGACAGTGCTACCGCTACGGCGATATGGCGGTTCACGTCACGATTAAGGAAGACAGCCTGCCGCGTCTTACGCCCGCGCCCGACAGCATCTACTGCCACGGCGACGAACTGGCGCCGTTGTACGCTAAGGCCACGGCGGCCGACGCCACGGTACGCTGGTACGGCGACGAAGACTGCACCGCCATGCTCACCGAGGGCGAGACGCTCGACATCAACGCGCTTGGTTTGGGTATCGGCCTGCATAAGTTCTATGTACGTCAGGAAGTGACCAACTGCAAGAGCGAGCCGGTTGTCACGCTCATCAACATCTTGGGCCGTGACACGATAAAAGACGGTTACAGCCTCAAACCGTCCGGCTTCAAGCCTTGCTTCGGCGACGCCACCGACCTCTACTTTACGCCTTACGTAGAGAAGGGCTTCAGCTTCAACGGCACGTTGACGATGACGTTGACGCCGGTTAAGAACGGCCTGCCCGTAACGGCCGACGCCTACACGCAGACCTATACGCCGGATATGCGGCGCGTACCCGATACGCTGTCCGTCCGCCTGACGTCCGACACCTTGATTCTGACCTCTGTTTACGACTATACGACGCGTTGCTACGACGAACAGCGCCGGATTTACGGCCGTGACACGCTCACGCTCACCACGTTCAGCAAGTTGCGCGGTCACGAAATCGCCGCCGAACAGTTGATTCAGTCCGGCACGGAGGCCGACACGCTGCACGGCACGTTGGCCGACGGCGACTTCCCGGCCTACCGCTACCGCTGGTACGCCTACACCGAGAACCCGGATGTGAAGGCCAACGCGCAGGGTGTACTCGTCGATAGCGTCAAGGACCACGCGCCGGGCTTCCTCGAAGCCACGCGCTACTACCGCCGCGTCGTATTCTACGGCACGGGTAAGTGTACCGATACCTCCAACACCGTCCGTGTGGCGGTTCACGACCAGCTGCACCTCAACCCGCCGCACGACACCGTCTGCGCCGGTTCGCTGGTGGAACTCATGGTTAGCGATACGGCCGGTCTGGCTACGTGGTATCTGCTCTACAGCGTGGACGGCACGTTCGACACCACCAACGCCGGCTTGGCGCAGAAGGTGGCCGGTACGGAAAACCAAGTACGCGCCCATGTTTACGACAGCGGTTACTATACGGTAATCGGTATCAGCGCGCTCGACGGCCGCATCTTCTACGGTGACACGGCCTGCGTACACCACCAGCCCGCCATCGGCAACAACCATCTCGGCATCGTGGGTCTGGTGTTCGGCGCCACCGACACGCTCGTATGCGAGGGCCATGACGTTGACATCTACGGTACGGTGCCCACGGGTGGCGACGGCACCTACACGTTTACCTATTACAGCCGCACCGAAGACGGCGAATTCAAGCCGATAGCCGCGCCCGCGCCGGCCTCCATCGCCGCTGCGGCCGCTGCCGCCTCCTCCGATAACGCCGAGGCCGCCGCCGAAGCGCCTGCGGCTTCCAAGAAGGCCGCCAAGAAAGCCGCCAAGGCCATGGCCGCCGCGGCCGCCGCCGAATCCGCCGCCACAACCGAAACCACGGCGGCTGAAACCGAAATCGACACGCTGTTCAATACAAAGGCCCTGACCAAGAACACCTGGTTCCTCCGTCACGTACAGTCGGGCGTCTGCGCTTCGTTCAGCGACGACACCGTCTTTGTGGAAGTTGAACGCTACCGCAAGCCGGATGTAGGCATCGTCATGACGCAGCAGTCTTGCGGCGACGATCCGTTCCGCGCCGCCATGACCAAGGCCGTAGATACGGGCGCGCAACCGCGCTACCAGTGGTTCATCAACGGCGTGGCGATGGACGGCGAAACCGCCGACACCTTGAACACGATGGTGGCCGCCCACGGCGACAGCGTCACGTTGGTGGTTTACCCCGACTACAGCAACTGCCATTGCTTCGGTCCCGACTCCGTATTCTCCAATGTACTCGTCGTCCGCAAGAGCGACTATATGGAAGCCGCCCTGCGCATGGCCGCCGATACGATTTGCGAACAGGAAGTGGCGCCGGTAACGGCGGGCGTATATGTAGGCTTCAACCGGAACCCGCACTACACGTGGTATGTGGACGGCACGCGGTTTGCCACCACCTCCGGCACCGATACGATAGCCTACCTGCCCGGCCACTACACCAAGGGCAAGGACAGCGTATCGCTGAGCATGAAGATAGACGCCATCTCGGCCTGCAACGGCCATGCGGTGAGCGCGCTCTCCGACACCATTACGGTTTACGTCAACCGCGTCCATGACAACACGATAGCCGGCGATACGGCCGTTTGCGAACAGGAACCCGTAGAAATAGAGGGCAGCACGGCCACGGGCAACTTCGAAACCCTGGCCTACGCCTACCTCTACAGCCGCAAGGCCAAAGGCCCGTGGGCCAACCTTACGCTCGCCGACAGCGCCACGGCGGCCAGCACCGCCGTCAACGCCGGTGACGAACCCGTGGCTTGGGTGGGCGGCACCACGCTCCATATCCCGGCGCTGGCCGATTCGCTCTACATCCGCCGCATCGCTTACAGCCCCGAACGCCTCTGCGCCGACACGTCGGATGCCGTTCTGCTGGCCGTTCTGCGCTACCGTCAGCCGGAGGTGAGCATCGTGATGACGCAGCAGGCCTGCGCCGAAAACGACCCGTTCCGCGCCAAGGTGAGTGCCTCCGTCGATTTGGGTGCGAACCCGCGCTACCAGTGGCTCCTTAACGGCGTGCCGATGGACGGCGAAACGGCCGCTAACCTCAGCACGGCCGACATCGCCAACTTCGACAGCGTCCGCCTCGTGGCCTATCCCGACTACGGCGGCTACCGTTGCCCGGGTCCCGACTCCGTTGTATCCAACGTCCTCGTCATCCGCAAGAGCGACTATATGGGTGCCGAACTGGCGGCTTCCGATACGGTTTGCGAACAGGAACTGGCGCCGGTAACGGCCACCCTCGACCTGGGCACGAACCTCAACCCGACCTACACGTGGTTTGCCGACGGCAAGCAGTTCGCCACCACCTCCGGCACCGACACCATCGCCTACCTGACGGGCAAGGCCACCAAGGGCAAGGACAGCATAATGGTATATATGCGGATTAACGCCACCTCGTCCTGCAACGGACGCGCCATCCGCGCCATGTCCGACACGATAACGGTTTACGTCAACCGCGTCAAAGACAACGCGATTGCCAGCGATACGGCCGTCTGCGAACAGGAACCGGTAGACGTAGAAGGCAGCACCGCCACGGGCAACTTCGAATCCTTGGCCTACGCTTACCTCTACAGCCGTGCGGCCAAAGGCCCGTGGGCCGAATTCCCGATGAGTGACAGCGCCACGGCGGTCAACACGGCCGTTGCGCCGGGCGACGCGCCTATGGCTTGGGTGGGCGGCACCACGCTCCATATCCCGGCCTTGGCCGATACGCTCTACATCCGCCGCATCGCCTACAGCCCCGACCGTCTCTGCGCCGACACGACGGATGCCATCCGCCTCTCCGCCGTCCGCTACCGTCATCCCGCGCTCGGCATCGCGTTGAGCGAGGAACGCCTCTGCGGTAACGACAACTTCGGCATCAAGCTCGTCGACACCAACAAGTACCTGAGCGGCAACTCCACCTACGCGTGGTATCTGCGCAAGGTAGCCGACGGCAGCGTCACCGTGGTGGGCACGCAAGACTCCATCGGCGTGGCCGACGTATTGCCGGGCGACCAGTTCTGGTGCGTGGTCACCTCCACCGAAGGTTGCGTCCTGCCGGAAGAACAGACCGCCGTTTCCGACACGTTGAAGATAGTTTACAGACGTAACACGGGCCTGAAGATTACGGGCGACACCGTGGTCTGCGCCGAAGCGCCCGTCCGCCTGAAGGCCGCTTCCGACGCCGATACGGCCGCCGTCAAGCCGGTATATACTTGGAACGACAACAGGAAGGGCGCCTCGCGTCTTGTCAAAGTCAAGGCCGGCGAACCGCAGACCTACAGCGTCACGGTTACGCATCCCGACTACTGCGACACCACGCTGACCGTCACCGTCAAGGCCTACGCCTTGCCCGACTCGCTCCGTCTGGAGAAAGAATACGACTACGTCTGCTCGCAGAACTACTACACCTACCGCGTGCTCGGCAAGCCGGAAGGCCTTACGCTGCAATGGTCCACGGGTGCGACCGCCGACAGCATCCGTCCGTTCATCGACGAGGGCGATACGATGTTCACGGTCAGCTACCGCGACGTTCACGGCTGCTACTATCCGGACAACGACACGCTGCGCATTGAGGTGCGTGACGCGCGTCCGGTCCGCTTTACGGGTATCGACATTCCCGACACGGCCATCTACAACGAAGACACGCGCTTCGCCATCAGCACCAACATCGTCCGCGACAGCGTCCGCTACCGCTGGTACGGCAACGGCATCAACTTTACGATTGAAACCGAACAGAGCTTCATCTACGATGCCACGCACATGACCAACTTCTTCAAGTCGGAAAGCCCGTACCGCATAGGCGTGGTACTTGAAGACTACAGTATGTGCGGTCCGGGCCGTGACACGATTATCGACACGATGCTGGTACTCCAGCCCATTTACGCGGCCATCGACATCAACGCCAACGCGCGCATCAAGAACGATACGATTGACGTCTGCGAGGGCGCCACCGTCCGCTTCTTCGCGGCCACGGCCCATGCGGGCCCCGTCTTCGCCGACGGTTCGCACCGCTGGTACATCGAATGGTTCCGCAACGACAACTTCATCGGCCGCGGCGATACGATTCCGCAAGACGACCTTGAGAACGGCGACAAGATTTACGCCGTGCTCCATTGCGACCCGACGATGCGTCCGTTCCCCGAAAACTCGCCCGTCAAGTCGCCCGTACTGACCGTCAAGACCATCAAGTTGCCCGATCCTAAGGTGGAAGTCGGCTTTATCCGCGTCCATCCGGAATACGGTACGCTCTACTACGATACGTCGCGTTACGACATCTGCGAGATGAACAGCATCGAGGTATTGGCCAAGATCGAGGACGGTGGCGACAATCCGAGCATCTACTGGTATCTCAACGGCCGTCACGTGCCGATGCACGACCAGGGCAATCCGGTTATGTTCGAAAACCTGCAGGCCACCAACAACCTCAATACGAACTACGACGTCTACGCCAAGATCGTATCCAACCACTATTGCGCCAACCCGAAGGATACGTTGGTAACGAATACGGTTACGGTAGAGGTTCACCCGATTAACGAAATAGACGCCTGGATAGACTCTACCACGCTGTTTGAAATCTGCCAGTTCGAAGACGGTTCGCAATACATCGAAATAAAGGCGAGCACGCGCTACAACGACACCACGGCGGCCTACACCTACACGTGGTACATGAACGGCACCGTATTGCGCGATGAGTACAACCGCCTGTTCAACGACTCCATCCTGCGCTACTACCCGCCGGCCGACCGTCCGCTGACGGAGAAGGACAGCTTTATGATGCGTATGTTCGACAACGGCTTCTGCCCGAACCAGACCAAGCGGTATGCCGTAACGAACAAGGTGGCGGGCAAGATACACTACATCGGTGTGGAAGCCGGCCCGGACGGCGAGATTATGCTGGGCAAATCCTACCAGCTCTACGACGATACGGTTTACGGCGGCAACCCGCACTGGACCACGAGCGGCAACGGTACGTTCAGCGACGCTTCGAGCCTGCATCCGGTTTATACGCCCGGCTCGCTTGACAGCTCCATGGGCTACGCCATGCTGTACCTCACCTCGTCCGACGACCACGGTTGCAGCCTTACCGACAGCCTCAAGCTCAAGATACTGCTGTGCGACATCTTTACCTACACGCCGCTGCCCGACACGTTGGTATGCCGTGGTGACTACTGCTTCGACAATACGTTGCAGATGCCCGACTTCGTGGGCGGCATCGCCGTGACCTACCGTGTGGAAGGCGCCTTGAAGGGCCTGTTCTACGAAGGCGATGATGCCTACTATTGCCTGGACGAAGACGAATTTGACGAATACTACTATTACCTCACGGTAACGACGTCCAACGGTTGCGAATTCCGCGACACCATAGAGCTCGCCGTATTGCCGGTACCGGTAACGACCAACCTCGTCCGTCTGACCTATCCGGGCGGTCCGGCCGCCGTGGCCATGTGCCCCAACGATACGGCCACGCTCACGATTCAGGCGGCCAACTACAACCCGACCCGTTACCAATACCAGTGGTCCACCGGCGCCACCACGGCCTCCATCCGCTTTACGACGGCTGAAACCGACAGCGTCACGTTGACGATAACCGACCGTCTGACGGGCTGCAGCGCCGACACCGTGGTTAGAGTCCTTGTCCGCAACCGGCCCACGATTACGACCGGCCCCGACACCGTTATCTGCCCGGGTAGCGCCTACCGTCTGCCGCAGATCCGTCTTGACAACCCGGCCATCCTGATGACCACTTACGAATGGCAGGAGATAGGCCAGGGCGTCATCGCGTCGGGCAACTACAATAAGAACGTGGCCCAGCCCGCCGTACTGCGTTATCCGACGGCCGACACCACCTATTATGTGGCCCGTCTTGGCGGCGACGGCCTCTGCGGTTCCGCACCCGACACCGTCATGGTGGTGGTTGAGAAACTCGCGCTCGAAGTTACCCCGTCCGACACCACGGTATGCTATGGCGCCACCGTACAGGTAACCGCCAACGTCACGTCGCCTAACGCGCAGGTATCCCTGTTCAACGCGGGTGGCACGGGCGCATCGGGTACAAGTGTATATACCTACACGGCTCTGCGCGATACGATGTATGTCGTTAGCGCCGTAAGCCAGAACGGTTGCGAGGTTTACGACACGGCCCGCATCCACATCTATACGCAGCCGGGCGCGTCGGATATGGCCATCGTGGCCGCCAACCTCTGCGCCGGCGATGAGGTTCGCGCCAGCACGCTGACGCACCATGCCGACTACGACTATCTCTGGACCGTAGGCACGCCCGTGGCGCCCAACGCGGCCACCGCCACCGGCGACACGCTGCACTATATGAGTTCGCCCACCGACAGCGTCCTCAACATCCACCTTGAGCTCAAGCACAAGCAGGGCGGTTGCGTCTACACGGCCGATACCACGGTCAAACTGTTTGTCATGGCCAACATTGCGCCTATGCGCGACACGCTGGTCTGCGAGAAGGAAAACGTGCGTCTGTTCCCGACGGGTAACCTGTACACGGCGTTGAGAGGCTATACGGTAACGTGGTACGACAGCATCCACAGCGCGCCCATCACCATGAACGCCTACGGTCAGATCCGTCATACCTATTCGAATACCTATTACAGAACCGTTAAGCATAACGCCACCGGATGCGTTCACCGCGACACCGTCCATATCGAAGTGGATTCGTTGCCGTTGGCCATCCTGCCCGACACGTTGCAGTCGTGTACCGGCAACAACGTTTACTTCGACCTGCCGGAAGATGCCGTCCGCCATTACCGCATTATGGAATGGACCGACAAATACGCGACCACGTCGATTCAAGACCGTTACAAGGTCAACGCCACGTTTAGTTATGGTCCTGCACCTCAGGCACTCGGTGTGAGTGTGGCCTATATCTACGTGGAAGGTACGGGCGCTTGCGCCGACCGCGTCCTCAACGACTCTATGGTGGTTACGTTGGGCAAGTTTGAGTTGGGCGTTCCTGAGTTGCTGACGGCCTGCTCCGGCAACGGCGATACGCTCAGGGTAACGTTCAAGGAAGAATACCGCAAGGAAGCGAGCAGCTACTATTGGGTACAGGATGGCGTCCATGTAACGGATTCGATGATTTACCGCACGGGTCCGAAATTCGATAGCACCTACATGTATGTCGATACGTTGGTGGCCGTATCCAAAGCCGGTTGCCAGCGGAAACTGGCGGTTAAGTTCAACTTCTACGCCCATCCGAGAATTTATAAGCTCGATCACGATACGATTTGCGTCGGTGAATCGCTTTGGCTGAAGGCCCAGTGTTACGCCTCGCCTACGAGAGAGCCCAGCCTGAAGTGGTACGAGGTACAGCCCGACGGTAGCAAGGTTCAGATAGAGGAGGGCGAATGCGAAGTTGAGGTTACGCCTACGCAGACCACCACCTATATCGCGTTGAACATTCCGGGTGTTGCCAAGGCTTGCAACAACGACGATACGGTAACGGTTGTGGTGGCGGACGCCATCGAAACGACGCTCGGCTTCAGGGATACGAACCTCTGCGAACGTGCGCCCGTGGAACTGGCCTTCATTGAGTCCAATTCGACGCTCTCGTCGCTCAAGTGGACCGATTCGGCTACCGGCAAGGTCTACACCGACAGTGTGTTTGTGGATACCATTTCCGAAACGCACACCTATTACCTCGATGTGGAAACCTCCTACGGTTGCACGCACCGCGACACCGTTCACGCTTACTTCGGCCTCCAGGCCTACACGCTCTACATACCCGACACGGCCAAGTGCCCGGGCGAGGAGATGGAAGTACACGTGGTAGGCCCGCGTCCGGCCAACAACCTCTACCCGTGGATGTACCCCGACAGCTCCATCCATCAGGTAACCGACAGCATCCTCAAGATCAAGGCGGCCGATACGACCGAACGCTATGTATTGATGTTGCAGGCGGAAGGCGCCTGTGCCACCGAGGTCATCATCGAGATGAACATCCTCCATATGCCCGATACGATCATGTGCGACTTCTCGTGCATCACGCTCACGCTGCCGCCCGATACGCTCGGTCAGAAGTTGGCTTCGGGCAAGTGGTACCTGTTGGATAGCCTCACGTTCACGCACAGCGATACCACCGTGGCGCAATTCCACTATTCGTACGCCGATACGACGATAACCATCGACACCACGTTCGAAACCAATGAAGGTTACCATACGCGCGTTATCCCGTATCCGTATGAGGTCAAGGAACGCGATACCGTGGCGTTGCACGAGTTCTGCGACAGCATCTTTACGGGCGGTCATACCTATCTGGCCTTCGACAGCTACGAGCAAGACGAGAACGGCAAGCAGGTATTGGTATTGCGTGAAATGTTCGCCTACGAACAGACTACGGTGGAATGCCGCGAAGCCGAGGACGGCAAGAAGATAGTATGCGACACCGTTTACGACGTTTACACGGAACTCAGCGTTATACCCGGTCTTACGGCGGGTCAGCGCGTACCCGGTAGCGAACGCGCCGTGAACTGCCGCGAGGTGGATACGATATGCGTGGTAACCTATAAGGAATACAAGGCCAAGGATGGCGGTACGGTAGATACGTTGAAGGCCGTACTCGACTGCAACCCCGTTCCCGAAGGCAAGGTTCGCGTATGCGACAGCATATTCAAGGAAATACCGGGTTTATTTGTATGGGATCCGGTAACGATTGAATTGATTGGCACGGAAAATTGTCAGGATATTGACCCGTATTGTATAGTTGAATACGAAACCGTTAAAACGGCTGTTGGCTTCAACAAGATTATCACAAATGTTAATTGTGGTGAAGATGGTTCATTGATTGTTTGTGATAGTATATTTAGCGAAGAACCGGGCTTATTCGTATGGGATGCACCTACGGTAACATTCTTAGGAATTGAGAACTGCCAGATTGTAAAAGATGCGGATTGTACAGTCGAATACCAACGTCAGGATATAGATGGTGGCTTTAAGATGGTAGCCGTTGTAAAATGTGAAGGAGTCGAATACAAGAAGCAGGTATGCGATAGTATATATAAGGAAGAGGCTTACGGCATCTTCCCGTGGGAAGTAGATGTTGTGTTCAGTGGCACCGAAAACTGCC
>CAYTZG010000004.1:0-81128 GCA_964442435.1 uncultured Bacteroidaceae bacterium
GAACTTTTATCGTATCTTACAGCTTCAAGCCTTGCGGTGAAGCATCCGACACAATTCGAAGATAAAAGAAACTCGCGCTACCTTTATCTTAACATTTCCTCAACCAAACTTTCCTGCCCCTTTTCCGAAACAGGACTGCAAAGGTACGACTTTTTTTCATACCCGCAAAGTCTTTTTGGTCTTTTCCAAGAAAATTTCCTTAAATTATCTTAAAACAAACAGAAAATCAAAACAATATTTTTGCACTTTTTTTTACGCGCCTACCCTACTTTTTTGCCAAAACCGGCGTTTTTTGCCGAAAAAGCCATATGCCCAAGACCGTCAACGCCCCGTTGAGCAACAAAATCTCGAAACCGAAATTATAGCCTAAAAGCTTGCATATCTGCACGATGACGAAACTCAATACCGGCGACGCCAAAACAACGAACGGCACCCAACGGTCCTTGACCTGCCATTTGGTATAGATGCCGGCGAAGAACAAGCCCAAAAGCGGGCCGTAGGTATAGGACGCGATGTCATAGACCATGTTGATGACCGCATCGCTTTTCAACGCATAGAACATCATGATGAACAGGAAGAACACGACCGCCGTGCACAGATGGACGCGGTAGCGGATTTTGCGGATTTTGTCCTCGCTGTAGTTTTTCTTCTCCACGCCGAGGATATCGATCGTAAAACTCGTGGTAAGGGCGGTCATCGCACCGTCGGCACTCGAATAGGCCGCCGACAGCACGCCTATCATGAACGTAAGGCCGGCCAGTACGGGCAACCGCCGTATCGCGATTTCGGGAAACAGATAATCGGTATCGGTGCAGGGAACGCCGTTCTGCATCGCGAACAGGCAGAGGATGGCGCCCAAAACGAGGAAAAACACGTTCATCACAAGCAAAATCGCGCTGAACGAGAACATATTTTTCTGCGCGTCCTTCAGGTTGCGGCAACTCAGATTCTTCTGCATCATGTCTTGGTCAAGCCCGGTCATCGTCACCGTGACGAACAGCCCGCTCAGAAACTGTTTGAGGAAATAACGCTTGTGCGTCGGGTCGGTTTGAAAGACTTCCGAAAACGGACTTTGGCGCACGTTTTCCAGCATCTGTCCGAACGACCAGTCGGCGTAACGGCAGATGCAGACGATGGAGATAATGACGGCCAACAGCATGAACGTGGTCTGCAACGTATCGGTCCACACAATCGTGCGGATGCCGCCCTTGAACGTATAGCCGAGAATGAGCAGGATGAACAGGGCCGTCACGAGCCAAAACGGCAGGCCGAACTGCTTGAACACGAATTCGTGTAGCACGCCTATGACGAGGAACATCCGCAACGTGGCGCCCAAACTGCGCGAGAGCAGGAAGTAGGCCGCGCCCGATTTGTAGGACGCCGCGCCGAAGCGCTTATCTATATAGGTATAGATGGACGTCAGGTTCAATTTGTAGTAAAGCGGCAACAACACCGTGGCCACGACGACATAGCCGGCGATAAAGCCCAGCACCATCGGGAAGTAATAGAAATTCTCGCGCCACACATTGCCGGGCACCGACATGAACGTGACGCCCGACAAAGACGCCCCCACCATGCCGTATGCCACGACGAACCACGGCGAATTGCGGTTTCCGCGATAAAACGAATCGTTGTTGACCTTGCGTGTGGTCAGAAACGTAATCGCGAACAACATTGCGGTATATACCACAAAGACCGTCACAATCATCCAAGCGCTCATAAGCTTACTGGTTTAAATATTTTTCCCGGCGCGCCCGGTCCGCCGCATCCTCTTCCGCACGCCATTCGGCATAGGGTTCCGACCCCACGAGCCACTTCGCATAATACTCCAATGAAAACGGCCGCCCCGTAGCCCGCTCCAAGATTTCGTACCACGGATAGGCGTCGCCATACCAGAAAATCTCGTTTTTAAAGAATTTGCCGACATCTTCGGTAGCCATGTAATCGGGCGTCCAATAGTCGGGCGTCCGCAATACGGAATCGCAGACATAGGCGTTCAGCTGACAGGCCACCGCACTGCCCAACAGGTAGTTGTGGTAATAACACGGCCGCAGGACGATATGCCATTTCGTGGCCCAGCCATCGCCGCCCGATCCGGCTCCGTCGGCCTCCGCGGGCGAAAGCAGCTGGTATTCCATCTGCAGTTTCTGCCAGAGTTTATCCAAATCCTGCTCCGGATTCCGATACAACGCCCGCTCGAAATGATACATGACCAAGCCCCAACGGCAAAAGACCAACTGCTGGGCGTGGAGGTTCATATAGGATTCCAAACGCGTGCGCCGCGAATCCAACGGCATATACATGATGCCCATGCCCTGTAGCCAGGTTTCATTGAACGGCAAGCGCCAGAACAAACGGCCCGTGGCCTCGCAGAGTACCGTATAATCCATATCATGCAACAGATACGGCAACGTGCCCGATACATTCTTGCGATACAGCGCCACGCCGCCCAGCCACATCGCATCGCACATACTCTCCATATCCATCCCCAGACTGCAAAGCAAACGCACGTCGTCGCCGCGGTGGTTCAAATCGTAGCAACGGACGTAGGGCACCTTGCCCGGACGCGGCCGCAAATCGCTACGTAGAAAGACATCGCGCACATACAGGCCGACGCTCTCGTAAAAGCCGACCGCCAGATTGGCCACATTCTTGTTTTCGTAGGAACGCGCCTGCCCGATATCGTAGAGGCTGAAGACATCCTGAAAGAACGTGGCCTGATAGTGCCGGGGCCGCAAGTCCGACACCGGTATGCCGTAGCGGGCGGCCAACTCCTCGTCGATTTCGCCTTTGAGATATTCGTAGGCCCCGCGGGTCATCGTATCGAACGTATGAAACCAGACGTCCAGCGAATCCGGCACCAAATCCATGCGGGCCAACTGGTAGTCGTAGAAATCGCTGAATCCCGCGCCGCGCACGACCGCATTGCGGCAACGCGCCAACGCGACGATGGAGTCGCGGAGCAATTCGCTGATGGACTGCAGGGGCGCCTCCGCCAACGACAGCGTGTCGGCCGGCAGGGTGTCCGCCCGCGCCGTATCCTGCGGCCTTTGCGCCAGATAGCGAACCACCTGTTCGTACAGATAGGTTTCCAAACGCGCCATGCGCTTGAGCATAGCCGTATCGGCCTGATAAAGCAACGTATTGTAGTAGATGCGCCCGATTTGACGCGACAGATAGGCATCCGAAAACGCCTTTTCCTTATGCCAGCGCGCCACGGTCTTGAACCGCGTCGGCTCCGACAAGGCCAACGCGCGTTCTTCGCGCAAATCGCCCAAACAGCCGAAGACATAGGGCGAACTGCCCTGCGCCGCCTCGTATTCGGCCACCGTCACGCCTTTGTCCAAGGGCGCGATTTCCCGCTCGTAGGCCTGAATCAACTCGATGGCCTTTTTTTCCATCTGCCGGCTACGGTAGCGGTCGCACGAAGCCAAAACGCACAGCCCGGCCGCCAGCAACGCCAAACGGACGGCCACACCGCCTAGCCCCCGATACCTTAAATTTCTCATAAGGGGCAAAATTACGAAATTTAATCGAAAGACCGATACGGCGGGCGGCCGTCAGCAACGGCGCGGGTCGCCAAGTTTTTTTTCATATGTTTTCGAATTTGAACGTATAATAAAAAATCCTTACCTTTACAGCCATGTTAGCGATAGTAGACAGCGGTTCCACCAAGACAGACTGGTATTTCATCGGAACGGGCAACCGTTTCGGCGAAGATGAGATTCATTTGACCACCCAAGGCCTCAACCCCTATTTCGTCGGTTCGGATGAAATAGAGCGTTGTTTGGAAAAAGAGATCTATCCGTTCATCGACAACCGGCAGGTGGAGCAAGTGTATTTCTATGGGTCGGGGTGCGCCGACGATTATAAGAAAACGACGTTATATACACCTTTGGAGAGTTTCTTCCCGAATGCGATGGTGCAGGTGGAGAGCGATTTGATGGGGGCGGCCGTGGCTTTGTTCGGCGATGCGCCGGGCATCGCGGGCATTTTGGGCACGGGCGCGAGTGTCTGCCGTTATGACGGGCACGGCATCGTGGAACGTCAGCCGTCGTTGGGCTACATCCTCGGCGACGAAGGAAGCGGCGCCCATATCGGGCTGCAACTGTTGCGCGCCTATCTCTACCGCGATATGCCGCCGGCCTTGGCACAGGCGTTCGAGGCCTTTTGTCCGGGCTCGCCGACGGAATTGTTGGAGCGGGTGTATAAGGGCGACAAGCCGAACCGTTTTCTCGGCTCGCTGACGCATTTCGCCGGCGAACATCGGCAAGACCCGTTTGTAAAGGACTTGTTGCAGACGGCTTTCCGCGCGTTCTGCGAAAAGCAGTTGATGAAATTTGACACCATCAAAACCCTGCCGGTCAAACTGTTGGGTTCGGTGGCGCATCATTTCCGCGAAGAATTGACGGAAGCGGCACGGGGGTGCGGTATGGAAATTGCAGCGGTGGAAGCGTCGCCCATGGCGGGGCTCATCCGCTATTACAAGCGGGCGGACGGGTAAAAAGAAAATAAAAAAACACGATAATATGAAAATGAATCGAATGGTCTGCGGCTTAATCGTAGTGTTGAGCCTGGGCATGGTCGCCAGTCCTTCCGCGATGGCGCAAAAAGCGAAAAAACAGAAAAACGAAACAGTTATGGCACAGGATGCAAAGGAAAAGGATACGGTCAGTTTCCTTTTGGGCTACAATCTGGGCGGTCAAATCGCGCAGATGCCCTATGAAGTAGCGATTGAAAGTTTTATGGAAGGCTTTCAGAAAGCCGTGAAAGGCGAAGAAAGCGGCGTGTCTGAAGAGGACGCGAACCGTATTCTGAGCGCATGGCAAAACAAGATGCAGCAGGAAATGCAGGCGCGTCAAATGGAAGAAAGCATGAAGGAAGCGACGGCCAATAAGGAAGCCGGCCGTAAGTTCATGGAAGAAAACGCCAAGCAAGAGGGCGTGCAGCAGACCGCGAGCGGCTTGCAATACAAAGTGAATGTTATGGGTACCGGTGCCAAGCCGGCCGCCACCGACCGCGTCAAGGTGCATTACGAAGGCCGTCTGCTCAATGGCGAGAAATTCGACTCGTCCATCGACCGTGGCGAACCGACGAGCTTCCCGCTCAACGCTGTTATCAGAGGTTGGACAGAAGGTTTGCAACTGATGCCCGTAGGCTCCAAGTTCACGTTCTATATCCCGGCGGAGTTGGGTTATGGCGACCGCGCCGTTTCAACGATTCCGGCCGGTTCCACGTTGGTGTTCGATGTGGAATTGATTGAAATCAACCCGGCTGAATAAGCGGAAGATTGACGGAAAGCGAAAGCCCGCCGATGTATAATCGGCGGGCTTTTTTCGTATGGTTGTTTCGGAGGGAAACGGCTCAGCCGAAAGGCGTCCGTTGCTGGATGGAGCGGCCCAACGTCAACTCGTCGATGTATTCCAAGTCGTCGCCGATGGCAATGCCCTTGGCCAGAGTGGAGAGCCGGACGTCGGCGGCCTGCAGCAGCCGCGAGATATAAAAGGCCGTGGTGTCGCCGTCGGGGGTGGCCGGCAGGGCCAGTATGACTTCTTCCACCGCCTCGGCCTTGACGCGCTCCGGCAGGTCGGCCAAGTGCAGCTGGGAGGGCGAAACGCCGTCCATGGGCGAAATCAGGCCGCCCAATACGTGGTAGCGGCCGTTGTAAACCTGAGTCGCCTCTATGGCCATGATGTCGCGGATGTCGCTCACCACGCACAGCAAGTGCGGGTTACGTTGCGGAGAGGCGCAGACCGGGCAGATTTCGGTTTCGGAGATATTGTGACAATGGCGACAGAAACGGATGTCCTGTCGCAGATGAATCAAGGCCTCGCCGAGCCCCGTGGCCAATTCTTCCTCTTGGCCGAGCAGAAACAGCGCGAGCCGTAAGGCGGTCTTGCGGCCGATGCCCGGCAGACGGTGCAGGGCTTCGACGGCTTTTTCCAAAAGCGGGGGTAAAGCGGAATCCATGGCCGCAAAATTACGCAAAAAATCTGGCGCGCACAAAACGGGGCTTGTCGCGGAAATCCCGCAGAATATCAACCGTTTGGAAACCCATATCGCGGTAAAGCGCCGTCAAGCCGTCGGACAGGGCCTCGTTGATTTCCGCCCACAGCACGCCGTCGTCGGCCAAGGTCTCACGGGCGATACGCCCCAAGGCTTCGTAAAAACGCAAGGGGTCGGCATCGGGCACGAACAGGGCGGACGCGGGCTCATAACACAGCACGTTGCCGCGCATCAAGGCTTTCTCGCTCTCGCGCACATAGGGCGGGTTACTGACGATGACGTGCCACGGCCCCGCGGGCGGCGCGTCGGCCAACAGGTCGTGACGGAGGAAGCGCAAGGGCGCGGCGGCGGGCGTACCCCAAGTCTCGGCGTTGCGGCGCGCCACGGCCAAGGCTTGGTCCGACACGTCACTGCCGCAGACCTCGGCCCGGCCTCCCAGCCGCCGATAGAGCGCGAGCGCGATGCAACCGCTGCCCGTACAGGCATCCCAAACGCGCAGCCGCCCGCCGCCGGCCAGCCGGTCTTGCATCAACCGCCCCTCTTCCGACACCAGCGACACCATCTGCTCCGTTTCCGGCCGCGGAATCAACACCGCCGGCGAAACGTCCAACGCCATATCGTCGAAATAAGCGCGACCGAACACATACTGTACCGGCTCGCCCTTGCGCAGCCGTTTGGCCACCTCAAAGAACCGCAACAGCTCGCTCTCGCTCACGCGCCGGTCGGCTTGCGCGCGAAAGACGGCCCGCGACTCGCCCAGGATTTCCTCGGCCGCCCAATCGAACAGGGCGCCCGCCTCCTCCACGGGGTAGAGCCCCGCCAATTCCGCCAGATAAAACCGGCGCACATCCGCCAACGCATTCGACGCTATCCGCATATCGTTCAGTGCTTGAAATGCCGGCAGGCCAATAGGCCTATCGGCAAGAAATACAGACACCAGCACAGCAAGGCCCAAGTGCCGGCCCGGCCGGCCCCACCAGCCATACCGTGCCAAAGTGCCGTCATCGGCAACAGGAAACAGCTGAAGAAAAAGACGCCATGTATCATCAGCAGGGCCTTCAGCCATTTATCCGCCCGGTTGGCGGGCTTGACGGACAGGCCGATGAAAAACGTCGAAAGCGCCATCATGCCATAGCCCAGCAAATCGTAGTTGAACAGCAGGCCGCCCCTTTGGAAATCCAACAGCCACGCCGCCTGCTCCGACAGCGCGTCGAACCGCAACGTCGTCTGTGCGAAATACACCAGCAAAACCAAAACGGCATAGACCGCCGCGAACAGCATCCCGACCCGTGCCGCCACCTTGCGGTCGGCCGCGCTTTCGTCATGAAATCCCGCCGCCATCATCGCATAACCGATGGGCAGAATCATACAGACGAAATAGGAACCGAACGCATAATCCACCAACAGACACACGGCAAAGAGCAACACCGTCACACTGACAATCCCCGCCCCGATTTTGGCAATAGTCCCGTTCATATACCTTTATCTTAACGTGTTGCAAAATTACTATTTTTATAAACAACTATCTTGGATATTCCTCAAATGAATACAGCGATTGGATACAAAAAACAGGCGGCCCGAAACGAGCCGCCTGCAACTCATACAATTCTTTTACAGAATTTCATAAAAGTCACGAATCTCTTATTTCAGTTTGGACGACTTCCACGTATTCTGACTTTGCTCACTTGTGGCTATGACCGGATTCTGCGGCTTTTCATTGGTCAGAAACGCCTCCTTCCGAACATTAGACCTGATATAATCCGCCAACTCGCCATAACTTACATTCCCTTTTGTTTCCTGTATCTTCTTTAACAGAAAATACGTGAATAAACCATGGCGTTTTTCTTTGTAGGGCATGGCCGTCTCATCGCCCGAAGCCGCTGAAAACACCACTGTATTTCCCTCTATCGTTTCTTTCTTCGCTTCGCGTGCTACACCACGTGCCGCCACCAACATCGAACCGTCCCGATTGGCTCCGGTAAAACAGGCATCCATGAAATAGGTCACACTCGAAGCTTTGGATTTGGCCAAAGTCTTATACAATTTATTTAAACTATAACACGTTGCGACATTCGTTCCCTTTCCGTCGGTCGGCACCAGATAGGCATCCCCTGTCTTTTCATCCGGAATACCGTGACCGCAATAATAAACTATAGCTTTCGCATCATCGAAAATATCCATCGCCTGTACCATTTTGTCGACACCACCTGCTATAATACCGGCAGAAGCATTCTTGTAAAACCAAACCTGACGTTCCGGAACGCCCAACGTCTTGATACAATACTCCCGCATTGCCTCTCCGTCATTGAGTGCGAACTGCACATCATCCACAAACTCATAGTTTTCGTTGGCAATAATAAGTACAAACGTATTATCGGCACGAGTTCCCGAAATCGGCACATTGATATCTACGTCGCTGTTGCGAACAGCCTCTACTTTTTTCTTCTTTGTTCCCTTTGTTGGTGTATCTTCCCCAGAATCTGCAGCAGCTTGAGCAGTATTCGTAGCCAATATTGACGAATACTTCACACTTAGGCGACGCTCAATCACATCCATTGCTTTGTCAGCATTAGCCAATTTCTGACTTTTTTCCGCAAACGTCCATGATGTACCAGAAACATTATACAAAACCCGATTAATATCTGAGAGCATCTCATTTAATGTATTCAACTCTGCATGATCTTTATCTGACAGAAATAATTCCTGTTGTCTCTGCGATACCTCCATTACCGTTTGTTTCAGAACAGCATATCTTTTTTGAGAAGCCGCATAGAGTTCCGGATTTATTTCTTGATTCTGTTGTACAGGTTGCAACGTTGGTTGCTGAGACTGCATCGCTACCATATCATCAGACACAACTTGCCCCTCTGCTCCAATTACTTGTTGCTCTTTACATTTTGCAAGTGTTAACATTCCTTCTTTTTCATTCACTTTTGCCAACGAAATTCTTGCACCCAACAATCCCATTGTCGCATTAGTCAAAACAAAATACTCCTTTCCTGGTTCTGTAAACAAATGTAATTCATCTTCATTCTCCAACAATGCCTTTATCTCTACATCACCTGCGGGAACGACACATTTAAAATATTTTAACGCCCCTAGTTTCCCTATTTGATTATCATTGACGACTATCGTAAATTTAAAAGCGGCTCCAAACACAGATTTTCGAATGATATAAACCGTTGCTGTATTCTGTACGCTCTGCGCCGTAACGACATTCATTGAAAATGCCACCACAAGAGCCAACGTTACTAACCTAAAAAAGATTAGTTTATTTGTTTTATTCTTCATATCTATATTGTAATTTAATTTAACATTTTCTTAATTTCCTCCAATTCAGCATCTTTTTCTACTGCCGGCTCTTGTTTTTTAGATTCCGTTGCTGGTGCCTGCGACGGAACAGTATAAATAACAGGCTGCACTCCAGTTGCCGGAGTATTAGATCCCATTGTCACACTCGGAGCTTTAACTTTGATAGTTTGCATTGAAATTACACCTCCTGTTAATAAAGTCACAAGAAAATCTCCAAATCCAATCCCGGTTCTAATTTCACAATTTCCATGGCGTGGTACCGCAGCCCTTGCGCGCCCAAGTGGCACCAGCCCCCAAAACATATATACCTGCTTCGCCTTAGAGTAGTTATAAGAAGACGCCTTGTCCACTTTTGTGGAGACTCTATAATCGCCAACACTCGTGCGTGTTGTAAAACATGATTGGCACAAAACTGCAATCATTAAAAACAAAACTAGCTTTTTCATATTTTAAAATTTTTATTTTCTAATTTCTACAACTTTTTCCACAACCGTCATTTCGATATCTTTTACTCTATTCTTCTGTAACCATCTTTCAAAATCCATCGTTGACAACTCCGGCAGATAATCTCCCATATCCGTCAGAGGCATCGCAAACTGATTTTTGGAAAACACAAAGACTAAACGGTCGTATTCTATCGTCTTATCCGTTGTCAAAATCGTTTCCTCCCGATACGGATAAATCGGATCTTCGGTGGACAATAACATACGTGTTTCGTTGTTCTTTATCGCACGTGCCCTACCATCTTCATTTTCATACGGCAAAAGGCAATAAGCTTGACGTACGTTATCATCCAGCAGGTATATCGACAGATAACCCTTTACCGGAGATTTGAATCGAACGGACAGGCGGTCGTTGTTCTGGAACTTTTCGCTTTCCCTTCCATTGCACAGGATTTGGACCGACAACTCGTAATCGACTTTTGTCTTTTCCCGTATCTTGCCCCAAACTTTAACCCCAACCACCAACATACCGGATTCGTAGCTGATAGATACTTCCGGTTCTTTGGTATCAGCTATCCATTCTCCTTTTACTTCCGTTCCTCCCATCGAATTAAACGAGGTTTCGGATGCTTCTCCTTTCGTGCTGACGGTAACTAAGTTGGTTTGGGACACATCCGTTCCGAACGCTCTGGCGATAGCATCCAAACGTGCCCGTTCTATCGCAACCTGACGCGCTTGTTCCAACGTGATATTCTCCGGCGCATGATAGATATATTCCCCTTGGACATTCACGACCTTTTGGCCATAAACGCCCCAAGAGAAAAGCATCAGCAATATAAACAACGGAATGCGCATACCGTCAATTTAGAATCCCAACAGTGAATCCAACTGGTCAACCAACTTGTCGGCCGTTTTAGACATTTCTTCCCGGATGCCTTTCTTGGCCGCCGCCAGTGCCATTTCCGTATTATAGAAAAGTTGCAACCGAACTTCCTTGTTCTTATTCGGTAACTGCCGATAAATCTCTACTGCTATGATTGTCCTGCCAATACTTTGAGAGATGATGTTTTTGGCGCCCATCACCGAATTGGAGACAGAAGCCGCCTGTTCCGGTTCCATCTGATTATTCGCTACCCGGCTTTCTACCAAGGCGGCCACTTCCGTCTGAATATTGCCGGCCAAATCTATCTTGGCCAATGCGTTGGCCTGCATTTTGGCCGCATCGTAATTTTCCCCTACCGTCTGCGCCTCACCACGTATGTATTTCGGCATACCGGTACTCATATCGAGTTCATATTGCATCGTATAAGCACGGTCCAACTGACGTTCCAAGGGCAATGCTCCCGGCGCAACCGTCCAGCCTTCTTTCGCTAAACTTTTGGCCGCTTTTTTCGCATCTTTGGAAACCTTCGCTTTCATTTGATCTTTCGTAAAAGAAGCCATCGCCTTGCGTTCTTTAATAAAATCTTTATAATCAGATACATTCTGAGCCATTCCGAATGCCCCCATAAAGATTACCGCGCTGATTAAAATCACTAATCTTTTCATAATTTATCGGTTTTAATATTTATAAATAATACATTTTGTTTTTATTAACAAATAAACACACGTGTATTTTCGCTTTACACGCACTGATTTTGGCCGCTAATGTAATATATATATCGAATTTCCAAATTTTCAGCCAAAAAGTTTTCAACAATTGACGTATTCTTTCTATAAATAACAGAAAAACAGATAGAAATTTTTTAAATAGGATTGCATCTTGAATACGCCTCTATTATAAAATAGACAAAATATCTATCTTTGTGCCAAACCATCCTGCAAAAATGTCAGCCTTGCGTTTATGGCACACTTTATGCTGACACCTTTTGCGCGCCCGCAGGGGCATACGGCATGAAAGCCGTCATAACTTGAAAATATAAAAACATAATCATCATGAGCAAAGTAAAGATCAAACCGCTGGCCGACCGCGTGGTCGTAGAGCCGATGGAAGCTGAACAGAAAACCATGGGGGGCATCATTATCCCCGACACCGCCAAGGAAAAACCGCAGAAAGGCGTGGTGGTAGCCGTTGGCGCCGGCAAGAAAGACGAACCGATGACCGTTAAGGTTGGCGACAACGTATTGTACGGCAAATATTCGGGCAACGAACTGTCGATAGACGGCAAGGACTACCTGATTATGCGTGAAAGCGACATCTTCGCTATTATATAATGTAGAACTCTTAAAACTTTTATAACCATGGCTAAAGAAATTTTATTCGACCAGGAGGCCAAAGACCGTTTGAAAAAAGGCGTGGACGCTTTGTGCGACGCCGTTAAGGTGACGCTCGGCCCCAAAGGACGCAACGTTATCATAGACAGAAAATTCGGCGCCCCGCACGTAACGAAGGACGGGGTTTCGGTAGCGAAAGAAGTGGAACTGAAAGACACCGTGGAGAACATGGGTGCGCAGATGGTCAAGGAAGTGGCTTCCAAGACCAATGACATCGCGGGCGACGGTACGACGACGGCCACGATTTTGGCGCAGGCGATTGTCCGCACGGGCTTGAAGAACGTGACGGCCGGCGCCAACCCGATGGACTTGAAACGCGGTATCGACAAGGCCGTGGCCGAGGTGGTGAAACATCTGCAGAAGATGAGCCAGAAGGTGGGCGACAGCGTGGAGAAAATCCAGCAGGTTGCCACGATTTCGGCCAACAACGACGCTTCTATCGGCAGCCTGATCGCCGAAGCGATGCAGAAAGTGAAAAAAGAAGGCGTCATCACGATTGAAGAAGCCAAAGGTACCGAGACGGAAGTTAAGGTAGTGGAAGGTATGCAGTTCGACCGTGGCTATATTTCGCCCTACTTCGTAACCGATACCGAAAAGATGGAAACGGTGTTCGACAACCCGTTCATCCTGCTCTACGACAAGAAGATTTCGGTGATGAAAGACTTTCTGCCGGTTTTGGAAAAGACGGTTCAGACGGGTCGCCCGCTTCTGATTATTGCCGAAGACGTGGACGGCGAAGCGTTGGCCACGTTGGTGGTGAACCGTCTCCGCGGCTCGTTGAAGATAGCGGCCGTCAAAGCCCCCGGCTTCGGTGACCGTCGCAAGGAAATGTTGGAAGACATCGCGATTCTGACGGGCGCCACCGTGATTTCCGAAGAAAAAGGCCTTAAACTGGAAGACGCCGACCTCAGCTTCTTGGGTCAGGCCGAAAAAGTGACGGTTGACAAGGAAAACACGACGATTGTAAACGGCAAGGGCAAGAAAGACGACATCAAGGCCCGCGTTGCCCAAATCAAGGCGCAGATTGAAAAGACGACGTCCGATTACGACCGTGAGAAACTGCAGGAACGTTTGGCCAAGCTGGCCGGCGGTGTGGCGGTTATCTACGTGGGGGCCGCTTCGGAAGTGGAAATGAAGGAAAAGAAAGACCGTTTCGACGATGCGTTGCACGCCACGCGCGCCGCGGTGGAAGAAGGTATCGTACCCGGCGGCGGTGTGGCTTACCTGCGCTGCCTCCCCGCTTTGGAAAAACTCAAAGTGGAGAACGACGATGAAAAAATCGGCGTTCAGATTATCCTCCGCGCGTTGGAAGAACCGCTCCGTCAGATTGTGGCCAACGCCGGTCTGGAAGGCTCCGTCATCGTGAACAAGGTGAAGGAAGGCAAAGACGACTTCGGCTTCAACGCCAGAACGGAACAATACGAAAATATGTTCAAATCCGGCGTCATTGACCCGGCGAAAGTAACGCGCGTGGCGTTGGAAAACGCCGCCTCCATCGCCGGTATGTTGCTCACGACCGAATGCGTGTTGGCGGAAATCAAGGAAGAAAAACCGGCGCCCGCCATGCCGGCCGGCGGCATGGAAGGTATGTACTAAGCCTTTTCTTCCGACAACAAAAAAGTCCGTTCCCTTTCGGGGACGGACTTTTTTTATGGCCTGCCGCCGGCCGTGACGACCGACGGCACCGCCTTTATTACAGACCGAAGTCCTGCAAGAACATAACCGAACGCTCGATGAGCGGATACATGACACAGTCGTTGTCAACGAACGGCACTTCGCGACGGTAGGCCGCCAATACCTGTTCCAATACGGGCGAGGTCTTGGCCGGACGGCGGAATTCGAAGGCCTGCGCGGCATTGAACAACTCGATGGCCAATACCCGTTCCACATTGTCCATAACGCGGAAAGCCTTGGTCGCCGCGTTGGAGCCCATGCTGACATGGTCTTCCTGACCCTGCGAGGATTCGATGGAATCGACGCTGGCCGGCGTACAGAGCTGCTTGCTTTGGCTAACGATGGAGGCCGCGGCGTATTGCGGAATCATGAAGCCGCTGTTAAGACCGGGGTTCTTGACCAAGAAATTGGGCAGACCGCGTTTGCCGCCTATCAACTGATAGGTTCTGCGTTCCGAGATATTGCCGAGTTCGGCCACGGCGATGGCCAAAAAGTCTTGCGTCAACGCCAGCGGCTGACCGTGGAAGTTGCCGGCCGATACCACCAAATCTTCATCGGGGAATACGGTCGGGTTGTCGGTAACGGCGTTGATTTCTTCGGAGAGGATGCGTCCCACGTATTCGATCGTATCTTTGGACGCGCCGTGTACCTGCGGGATGCAACGGAACGAATACGGATCCTGTACGTGTTCTTTCTTGCGCTTGATCATCTCGCTGCCTTCCAACAGCTCGCGGAACCGCGCCGCCGTGTCGATTTGCCCCTTGTGGTTGCGCACTTCGTGTACCGACGGCAGGAAAGGTTCGATACGGCCGTCAAAAGCTTCCAGCGAAATGGCGCCAATCAGGTCGGCCAAGGCGGAGAGCCGTTTGGCCTTCAAGAAATTGTGTACGCTGAACGCGCTCATGAACTGCGTGCCGTTGAGCAAGGCCAAGCCTTCCTTGGACTGGAGTTCAATCGGTTGCCATTTGAAATGTTCCAGAATGACGGAAGCCTGATGCTTGGCGCCGTTGAACCATACTTCGCCCAAGCCGATGAGCGGCAGGCAGAGGTGCGCGAGCGGCGCG
This sequence comes from uncultured Bacteroidaceae bacterium, assembly GCA_964442435.1. Classification (GTDB taxonomy): domain Bacteria; phylum Bacteroidota; class Bacteroidia; order Bacteroidales; family P3; genus CAMXAS01. The sequence continues at coordinate 14,774 of CAYTZG010000004.1, forward strand.
AGGTCGCCGGAGGCGCCGAGCGAGCCCTGCTGATAGACGACGGGATAAACGCCCTCGTTGAAGAAGTCGGCCAGACGCTGAATCGTTACGACCTGCACGCCGGAGTGACCGTAGGAGAGCGATTTGATTTTCATGAGCAGCATGAGTTTGACCACTTCGAGCGGCACCAAGTCGCCCGTGCCGCAGGCATGCGACATCATGAGGTTTTTCTGAAGCTGCGACAGCTGCTCCTTGGAGATGGAGTGGTTGCAAAGCGAACCGAAGCCCGTCGTGACACCGTAAATCGGTTCGGTCTGGTTTTCCATCTTCTTGTCGAGATAGTCGCGGCATTTCTGCACCCGCGCGATCACCTCGTCGGACAGCTTGATCGCATAGCCGTTCTTGAGGATTTCATCCACTTGGTCGAACGTCAGGTCGGCCAACGTGATTTCAAATACTTTCTTGTCCATATCTAGATTGTTTTTATTAACTCTTCCAAATCCATGTCGCGTTGCTCCCCGCTCCGCATATCCTTGACCGCAAACCGCCCGCTCTCGCGTTCCCGCTCCCCGACCATGACCACATAGGGTATCCGCAACTTGTCGGCATACGTAAACTGCTTCTGCAACTTGGCCGGTTCGGGATAACGGTCGCACGCGATACCTGCAGCCCGCAGGGCCCGCATCGCCGCCTGCACCTGATTGGCTTCCTCCGGCCCGAAATGCACGAACAGCACTGCCTGCCCCGACTGCAAATCGTCCGGGAAGCGTTCCAACGTCTCCAATAAATCGTATATACGGTCGGCACCAAACGAAATCCCAACGCCCGACAAGCCTTTCATGCCGAAAATACCGGTCAGGTCGTCGTAGCGGCCGCCGCCGGAGATACTGCCCATCTCCACGCCCTGCGCCTTGACTTCGAAAATCGCGCCCGTATAGTAATTAAGGCCACGCGCCAAACTCAAATCCCATTCGTAATCCAAGCCCTCCACGCTCTGCGCGATATAGCCGAACAGTTCTTCCAACTCGGCCACGCCCTGCAAGCCGACGGGCTCTTCCGCAAACAGGCGCTTCATGAACGCCATCTTTTCGGCAAAGGTGCCCGACAGCGTCAACACGGGGCGCAGCTTCCGCCACGCCTCGCCCGAAATGCCTTTCTCGGCCATCTCGGCCTCCACGGCTTCCAGCCCTATTTTATCCAGCTTATCCATGGCCACCGTGATGTCCGTCAGTTTGTCGGCACAACCGATACAGGCGGCCAGGCCGGCCAAAATCTTGCGGTTGTTGATTTTGAGCAACACCGGTATCCGCAGCGCGGCGAAGACCTCCGCCACCATCTGCGCCAACTCGGCCTCCTGCCATAAGGACGTGGAGCCCACCACGTCGGCGTCGCACTGGTAAAACTCGCGGTAACGGCCGCGCTGCGGACGGTCGGCACGCCAAACCGGCTGAATCTGATAGCGTTTGAACGGCAACGTCAAATCGTTGCGGTGCTGCACCACATAGCGCGCGAACGGCACGGTCAGGTCGTAGCGCAAGCCCTTTTCGCTGATGCGGTTGCCCAACTTGACGGTCCGCTCGGCCGGAGCGACTTCGTCCCAAGGCGTGCCGGCCGCTTTCGCCCAAAAATCGCCTGAATTGAGTATTTTGAACAACAGCTTGTCCCCTTCCTCGCCGTACTTTCCCAACAGCGTATCCAAGCCCTCCATGGCCGGCGTCTCTATCGGCAGATAGGCGTGCAACGCGAATACCTTCCGTATCGTTTCGAAAATGTACTGTCGCCGCCGCATCTGCAAAGGCGAGAAATCGCGCGTTCCCTTGGGAATGGAAGTGGTCTGTGCCATATCAATATAATTGTCTAATCAGAATAACGTTAAATCCGGTTGCAACTTGAACGACTGACGGTGATAGACCGTGGGGCCGTACTGCCGCAACGCCTCGTAATGCGCCGCCGTCGGATAGGCCTTGTTCCTGTCCCAACCGTATTGCGGGCATTTCCGGTGCATATACCCGATGAATTCGTCCCGGTAGGTCTTGGCCAAAACCGAAGCCGCCGCGATGGACTGATACAGGCCGTCGCCCTTGACGATGCAATGGTGCGGCACCTGACCGTAAGCCTTGAAGCGGTTGCCGTCCACGATGATGTGCTGCGGGCGGACCGACAGTTTATCCAAGGCCTTGTGCATCGCGTGGATGGAAGCGTGCAGGATGTTCATGCGGTCGATGCCCTGCGCCGACACGGCCGCCACTCCGTAGGCCACGGCGTCGCGCTCTATGTCTTTCCGCAGCGCGTCGCGCTGGCGGGCCGTCAGCTTCTTGGAGTCGTTGAGCAAGGGATGCGCGTAATCCGGCGGCAGGATGACCGCGGCCGCATAGACCGGCCCCGCCAGACAACCGCGTCCGGCTTCGTCGCAACCGGCCTCCACCGCCCCGAGCTCGTAAGCCGCGCGCAACATCTTACTTGCCGGCTATCAGCGATTCGAACAGGATGCGGCCGTCGGTATTGCCCAAATCGGCATCGGCGCAACGTTCGGGGTGCGGCATCATGCCGAACACATTCCGCTTGGCGTTGCAAATCCCCGCGATGTTCTCCACCGAACCGTTGGGGTTGAACGCCGCCGTTTCCTCGCCCTCCGGGCCGCAATAGCGGAACAGCACGCGGTTATCGCGGTTGAGCTGTTTCAACGTGTCGGCATCGGCATAGTAACGACCCTCGCCGTGGGCAATCGGCACCTTGAGCACCTGCCCCTTCGCGCAACGGGCCGTAAAGGCGGCCTTCTCCGTCTGCACTTTCAGGTGGACGTTCTTGCAGATGAACTTGCGCGTATCGTTGTGCAACAGCGCGCCCGGCAACAGCCCCGACTCGCAGAGAATCTGGAAACCGTTGCAGATACCGATGACGTAACCGCCCTTGTCGGCGAAATTCATCACTTCGTTCATGATGGGCGAGAAACGCGCCAACGCGCCGGAACGCAGATAGTCGCCATAGGAGAAACCGCCCGGCAACACGATGGCGTCGCATTTTTTAGGCAGACGCGTGTCCTTATGCCACAATACCTCCACTTTCTGGTTCAGCAGATGTTCCAGCATATACTGCATATCGTGGTCGCAGTTCGAGCCTGGAAAAACGACGAGACCGAAGGTCATTTGATTCATGGATATAACGGATTTTATAATTTTCAAACAAATTTTACAGGGCTTCGCGGTCTATCGGCATCGTCATGCAACGGCAACCGCCGCCGCCACGCACGAGCTCCGCGCTTTCAATCGTATATACAGCGGGGTGCGCCTCATCGTCCACATCGAACGACTGGCGGCCGTCGAGACATTCCCGCACGGGCTTGACGGCGAAACCGGCCGCGTCCAACGCCTCTATCGTGCGGCGGTTGCGGCCATAGCCCATGATATGCCCCGGCGCCACGGCGAAGAAATTGGCGCCGCTGTGCCACTGGTCGCGCTCCTGATAAAGCACGTCGCCACCGCCGCAGAACACCGGCGTATAAGAGCGTCCCAAGCGTTCCAGACCGGCCAACAGGTGGTCAACGGGTTCTTCCCGCACCTCGCCGTGGCGCACGGTGAGCAGGCGGGTTTTGAGACGGCCTTCCAGCAAGGGCTTGTACACCATGCAGTGACGGCGGCTCAACAGCGTGAAGACCATATCCAGATGGATGAACGACTCCGGTTCGTGCGGCAACTCCTGCGTCAGCACGTGGAATTCGTCCGAAACGGCCGAACGGAGACGGATGAACTGACGGACGCCCTCCGCATTGGAGCGCGCGCCCTGGCCGATAAGGAACACATCCTTATCGGCCACGAGGAAGTCGCCTCCCTCCAAAGCGGCGCCTTGGCTTTCCGGCCAAGGGTCCACCCAGCGCGTATGCTTGGCGAACAAAGGATGATAACGGTAAATGAGGCCGGTGAGCGCCGCTTCGGGCGCGCGCACCGCCGTGGACATATGCGTCGGCATACTCCGGTCGTTGAAACGCACGCCGATGTCGCGCGTGAAGTAGAGGTTGTAGAGCGGACGCCACCGCCTTTGCGGGTTGGCGATATCCGCGTCGCCTTCGATGAGATAACGGCTCAGAGCCGAAGCCGAAAGCCCCTGCATATAGGCCTTTTCCGCTTCCGGCAAGCCCGCGCATTCCGGCAACGCCATGCACGCGCGGCGGGCTTCCGCGTCCGCCAGCGTCTCCGCCAACAAATCGTCGAAACAGAAGGTGGTCGTAACCCGCGAAAGGAAGGATTCCAACTGCGTATATTCCTGACGGGCAACCTCGCTGCCCAACAAATCGCTATACAGGGCTTCGTGTATCGTGGCCGGCGTCATCCGCTCGATTTCCACGCCGGGACGGTGCAACACCACGCCCCGCAACCGGCCGACCTCCGAATTCAATATCATTTCAGGCATATTTCAGTCCTTTCTTTAATATCCCCAAAGATAGCAAATATTTTCCGGATTCGGCACGAAAAAGCCGACTTTTTGCTAACAGCGCGCAACGGGCGCGGCCGCCCCGTATCGCCACAAGCCATCAGGAGCGTTCCCCGTTGGCCGCACGCAAATCCGCCGTTTTATACCGATGCCACAGTTTAAAACTTTTCAACGCGGTATAAAATGCATTGTTGCAACAAATAATGAAACCGTCGCCGCCGTCAAGAAAACCGCCCTTCAACACATAATCCCTGAAAAACGTCCATTGAGCCTTGAACAGACCCACCCATAGCCCGTAACGACGCCCCTTGGCGAACATTTCATCGGCGGAAAGCCCGCTGTATTTATTGAGCATGGCCACCTGCGCGTCTATCGAAGCATAGGAATAATGCAACAAATCGCCATCCAAACGGACTTTTCGGCAATTGGCGTCATAGGCCAAATTCTCATGCACATACCCGCCTTCCCAAACAGCCGTACCCCGATGGAACAGACGCACTTTAGGTTCCCGTGCCCAAATATGCCGAAGGAATCGACCGCAATAGGCCGTCCGACGGTTCATTTCAAAGACCGTATCTTCCGAAGGCTCCCGAGCGGGGTCACCCTTACAAGCCATCAACGCCCGCCGCAAATCTTCCGACAGACACTCGTCGGCATCCAGCGACAATATCCATGGATGAGCCGCTTCGCCGTTCGCGAAATTCTTCTGCGCACTGTACCCCTCCCACGCATGCGAGATAACCCGCGCGCCTTTTTCCGTCGCGATACGGCAGGTGGCATCGGTGGAACCGCTGTCCACCACCAACACCTCATCGGCCACGCCCTGCACCGAATCGATGCAACGCCCGATGTTTTCCTGTTCGTTTAACGTGATGACAACAACCGAAATACGCATCATAAACCGGGATATTAAAAACAAAGAAAAACAGCCCTGTAAGCCGGGTTCTGTACCGGATTTTGAACATCCGGCGATTGTCATTTATCTAGGACGCGGATCGCTCCGCGCCTCCATCGATCTACCCCCCGTCATCGGCCGAGCCCGCCTTGACATACGGTATATTTGATCTTTCAACCCATAAGGTTTACCCTTGGACTTATCGCTAAGCCAAGCGTGAGCTCTTACCTCGCGTTTTCACCCTTACCGACGGTCGCCCGGCGGCGGTTTGTTTTCTGTGGCACTGTCTGTCGCCCTTTCGGACGCCTTCCCGTTAGGAAGTATGGTGGCTCTGTGTTGCCCGGACTTTCCTCTCCCCTTGCGGGCAGCGACAATCCGGACTGTTTTTCTTCAGCGCAAAGGTAGTGAAAATTTTACAGATACTTCTCCACATCGGCGGCCGTCACCGCCCCCTCGCAGAAAATGAGCAGGCGTTCCACGACATTGCGCAATTCGCGTATATTGCCCGGCCACGGCTGTTTCTGCAAAACCTGCAAGGCTTCTTTCTTGAACGTCAGCGGCTTTTTATCCAAATCGGCCGACAGTTCGGTCACGAAACTCTCAACGAGCGACGGAATGTCTTCGGGCCGTTCCCGAAGCGGCGGCATCCGCAGCTTGACGACGCTGAGCCGATGGTAGAGGTCTTCGCGGAAACGACCCTCGGCGATTTCCGTTTCCAAGCGTTTGTTGGTGGCGGCCACGACGCGCACCTGCACTTCGATTTCCTTTTCGCCGCCCACGCGCGTGATGCGGCGGTCTTGCAGCACACGCAGCATCTTGGCCTGCGCCGCCAGACTCATATCGCCTATTTCATCCAAAAACAACGTGCCGCCGTCGGCCTGTTCGAAACGCCCCTTGCGCTGCTTGACGGCCGAAGTGAACGCGCCCTTCTCGTGCCCGAACAATTCGCTTTCGATGAGTTCGGACGGGATGGCAGCGCAGTTGACCGTAACCCAAGGGCCATCGGCCACCCCGCTCCCCTCGTGGATGCGGCGCGCCAACAGTTCCTTGCCCGTGCCGTTTTCGCCTTCTATCAATACTTTGGCTGTCGTGGCCGCCACCTTGTCGGCCATTTCCAACACGTCCGTCAGGGCCTTGCTCTGCCCCACCATCTCAAACCGATGCACGGCCGCCCGCTTCCAATTCTCGGCATGGCGCGTCAGCCGCTCGTTGTCGATGGCCCGCCGCAAGGCACCGAGCACGCGGTTCAAATCCAACGGCTTGGGCAGATAGTCGAACGCGCCTTTCTTAAGGCAGTCCACGGCCGTTTCGATATCGCCGTGCCCCGAAATCATGATGAACGGACTCGGCGTCCAAGGCTTGCCTTTTTCGGCCGCCTCCGCCGCCAACACCGGCATCTTCTCCAACAGCCCCACGCCGTCCAAACCCGGCATCTTGATATCGCAGAACACCGCCGCAAACGCCTCCGCGCCGAGCATGGCCAAGGCCTGACGGCCATCGGCCGCCTCCGCCACCTCGTAGCCCTCGTATTCGAAGATGTCGCGCAGGCTCTGCCGAATCAGCGCCTCATCATCTACGACCAATATTTTAGACGCCATACTACGCTTTATATCTCAACCATTTCCACAATTCCTTGTACGACGTCTTCTTGCCGTACATCAGGATGCCCACGCGGTAAATCTTGGCCGCCATATAGGTGGTGCCGATACAGCCCAAGACCAACAGCCCCAACGACAGCGCCAACTGCCAGCCCGGCACGCCGAACGGCACGCGGATCATCATGGCGATGGGCGACGTGAACGGAATTATCGAAAACCAGAACGCCACGGGCCCGTTCGGGTCGTTGAGGATATTGACCGAAACGATGATGGCCAAAATCAAAGGCACCGTTATCGGCAACATGAACTGGTTCGTATCGTTCTCGTTCTCCACGGCCGCACCCACGGCCGCGAACATGGCCGCATACAGCAGGTAGCCGCCTATGAAATAAGCGATGAATATCATGAACAGACGGCTCAGGTTAACCGAATGAATCATATCCATGACCTTGCCCATCGCGTCCATCTCGATGGGAGCGCCGGCCGCCATCTGTTGCGCCGAAGCCAGGCTTTCCGCATCGATGCCGCCGCCGAACGCCAGCCCGCCCACAAAGACGAGGATGAACGTCAGCACGCCCCATATCAAGAGTTGGGTCAAGCCCACGAGCGAAATCCCGACAATCTTGCCCGTCAACAGCTGCATCGGGCGCACCGACGAAATCAGCACTTCCACAATGCGGTTGGTCTTTTCCTCGATGACGCCGCTCATAATCATCCCGCCGAACATAAAGATGAACAGGTAAATCAGGAAACCGAACAGATAGCCGAGCACGGTCTTGACCTCCGAATAGGTTTGTTCGCCCGTCTCCATGTTCTTGGCCCCGATTTCCACCTCGGCTTCGTTGACCAGCGTATAGACTTCCTGGCTCATGCCGCCCACTTCCTGCATGAGTTTCTGCCGCAGGGAGGACGTCATTTTGGACGAAATGCCGCTCAGCTGCTCCATGCTCGGTTCGGACGTCATATAGAAGAAATCCGCCTTCTGCCGATTGCCGTCCAGACCGGAGGCCGCAATATAAATGACGCCGTTGCAGGCTTCCGCCCGCAGCGAATCGAACGCGACGGCCGTGTCGGCCACAAACACATAGCGGTCTTTCGTCGCCTCGTTGAAAGAGGCCGCATAGGCGCCAGTCTCATCCACCACCAGATAGGTCTTGCTCTGCTTGCCCACATTGCTCAACAGCGCCGGCGCGAACATCAGCGCGACAAACAGCAATGGCATCAGAATGGTCATGACCAGGAAGCTTTTTTTCTTGACCCGGTTCAAATATTCGCGTTGCAGGATGACCCACGTGTTATTTCTGCTCATCTTCGTTGGCTTGTTTTACGGTTTGAATAAAAATGTCGTTCATGCTCGGCAGCACTTCCTTGAACGCGCAGACCTGTCCGTGCGCCATGAGGTGCTGCAAAAGCTCGTTGGTCGCGTTGTTCTGCCCCATCTTCAGTTTCAACGACAGGCGACCCGGCTTTTCCAGCGGCTGCACTTCCAGCACTTCCATGCCGCGCCCCAGAAAATCGTCGGCCTTTTCCTGCGTATCCATGACCACCTCGTACAAGTTGGCATGAAACGAATTGCGGATTTCATCCACCTTGCCTTCCAATATCTTGTGGGAGCGATTGATGAGCGCGATGCGGTCGCAGACCTCTTCTACCGAAGCCATGTTGTGCGTGGAGAAAATGACGGTGGCACCGCGGTCACGCAGCCCCAGGATTTCATCCCGCAACAGCTGGGCGTTAATCGGGTCAAAGCCGCTGAAAGGCTCGTCGAATATCAGCAATTTGGGCTCGTGCAACACCGTCACGATAAACTGGATTTTCTGCTGCATCCCTTTGGAGAGTTCCTCCACCTTGCGATCCCACCACGAGAGGATGTCGAATTTCTCGAACCAGTATTTGAGCCGACGCACGGCCTCGGCCTTGGACAACCCTTTGAGCTGCGCCAGATAGACGGCCTGGTCGCCCACCTTCATTTTCTTGTACAAGCCCCGCTCTTCGGGCAGATAGCCGATTTGCGTGATATGTTCGGGCGACAGCCGCTCGCCGTTGAGCCATACTTCGCCCTCGTCGGGCCCCGTAATTTGGTTGATGATGCGAATCAGCGTGGTCTTACCCGCGCCGTTCGGCCCCAAAAGCCCGTAAACCGCCCCTTCCGGTATCGTAATCGACACGCGGTCCAAGGCCAGATGGTTAGCGTAACGCTTCACCACGTCTTTGGTCTGTAATATATCCATCGTTTCCGTTTATTTTCTATTAGACACCGCGGGCCGACGGTTTATTACAACCCGCTTATTCTTTCGCAAATATAGCATTTTATAAGAAAATTTGCTATCTTTGCCCGTTTGGGAGCGCGAGCGTATTGGCCGCGTTGCCGTAGCGCATAAATTTTTACGAATATGAAGACGAAGAAAACGGTTCTGCTTTTAGTGGTCTTGATGATCGCCACCCTCTGCCTCTGCGGTTGCGCCACCCAACAGGCCTCCTATACGGGCGGTGAGGTCTGCGGTTTTACGCCGTATCAAAAGCAATACCGCGCCAAGAAAGCGCCGGTACACCCCGCGCCCGACACGCCGATTGGCGGCGACTATATGCGCTACTAATCCCGCCCTTTCATGCGCCGGTGCCTTGTACTCTTATGCCTGTTGCTTTGGGGACAGGTAGGAGGCCTATCCATGGCGCAAGACGGACGTTCCGACCGACAGTCACGCAAACGTGACGCATCGGCTGTGGCACCGCGCCCGGCCGATGCGGACGCGCAACGGCTTCGGCAAGACGTTCTGCGTATCGAAACGCCCGTATTCGAAGACGACCTTCCTTTTTCCGTATTGCCGTTGGCTCAGTTGGGCGTGGCCGTAGTCACAAACCAAAACGAGCTCGGACAGTCTGCACCCCGACGCTCCATCGCCTTTTACGACGAAAACCTGCAATTGCGCTGGCAAACGGCCGTGGAAATAGCGCCCGAATACCAATACCTCGGCTATCGCGTCGGCGAAGACAGCCTTTATTTCGCGCTTTCCTGCCTGCCGCATTACAAATCGCAATATCCTTTGGCAAGCCTGACGGTCTGCATGGCGGACGGCGCGTGGCGGCTGGCGTATCGGCCCGTCCAACTGCCGCCCAAGCTGGAAATCCTTTCGATGCAGATGCGCGAAGACGGCTGGGGCTGGCTGGCCTTGGACAAGAACGAATACGTTTGGTTTTACCTGCCGAGCCAAAACCAGCCCGCAACCGACAGCCTCAACGCGCAGACGGAAACGCCGCTGCGGATGCCCTTGGGGCTTGACGACCGGCGGGAATGGTGCCATATCGCCACCGACACCAACACCGTCTTTACGTTGTTCCGCGACCGCAAGCTGCGGATGCCGGGCCTGACACTCTGCCGGCACGGATGGCGGGATGTTCCGCCCACCGTTTCCGAGATTCTGCCACCCGACGAAACCATCCGCCTGGTGGATGCCAAACTGACCGTGTTGTCCGACGCGCGCCTGTGGGTGGGCGGCACCTACCACCTCAGCCGCGAGAAGCAGACCGTTTCGCCTTACGACCGCGGCTCGGAAACGACCGGCCTGTTCGCCGCGCTGTACGACCAAGCGGACAACACGACCGCCGCCCCGCGCCGCCTGACGTTTTGGAAACGCGCCTACTACGATTTTCCCGATTTGGCGAACCGGTTGAGCCGCGAAGCATGGTACGACCTGCAACGCGCGCAGGAGAAGTCGAAAGGGCGCACGATTATCCCGGCTTTCACAACGCAGATACGCACCGGACAGACGCCCGCCACCGCCCAGCTCTACGTATTGGGCGAAGTCTATACGCGGGCGCTCCAGACCACGACCGAAATGTATTACGATGCCTATGGCCGCATGGTGCCTTATACGCGCACGTATTTCGAGGGCTTCCGCTTCCGCGACGGCTTTCTCGCGCGCTTCGACAGCCTCGGGCACGCGGTGTCCGAAAGCGTGTTCGACTTAGACCGCAACCGCCTGTACGACGCGCTGACCGACTACAGCCAATGGGCGGCCGACACGAACGGCCGCACGCTGTATTTCTACCCCGACGACGACCGGCTGACCTACCGGGTGCTGGAAGCCGTGAGCGGCACCTCGGGCGAGCCGGCGACCTTCTCTTTACCGCCGCTGTTCCAATACGACAAGGTGCAGAAAAGCTGGGGCGGCGTCCTGACCCCTTGGTACGGCCGCCATTACCTCGCGTTCGGCTATCAGCAAATCCGGAACACCCGCCTGTCGGGCAGCCGCCGCAACGTGTTCTATCTTCAGAAAATAACCGTAGAGTAACGAAAAAAGGCGACGGCATGATGCCGTCGCCTTTCGCGTTTTAAGACGGTTCGTCTTTACTTCACTTCTTCAAACTCGACGTCTTCCGCGCCCTTGTTGTCGGGCTGGGCTTGGGATTCGCCCGAAGCCTGCGCCCCGGCCGCGCCGTCGAACCCGGGAGCGCCCTGAGCGCCACCGGCCGCCTGCTGGGCCTTGTACAACTCTTCGGAAGCCGCCTGCCAGGCCGCATTCAGTTTGGCCTGCGCCGCGTCAATCGCCGCCGCGTCGTTCTTCTGCAACGCGTCCTTGGCTTCCTTCAACGCTTCTTCTATCGCGCCGCGCTTGTCGGCCGGCAGTTTGTCGCCGAATTCCTTGAGTTGCTTTTCGGTCTGGAACACCATGGCGTCGGCGGCGTTCTTCTTGTCGATGGCTTCCTTGGCCTTGCGGTCGGCCTCCGAATTGGCTTCGGCTTCGGCCTTCATGCGCTTGATTTCCTCTTCGCTCAGACCCGAAGAAGCCTCGATGCGGATTTGCTGCGACTTGCCCGTACCCTTATCCTTGGCCGATACGTTCAAGATACCGTTGGCATCGATGTCGAACGTCACCTCGATTTGCGGCACGCCACGCGGCGCGGCCGGGATGCCGTCCAAGTGGAAACGGCCGATGCTCTTGTTGTTGGCCGCCATCGGACGTTCGCCCTGCAACACGTGGATTTCCACCGAAGGCTGGTTGTCGGCCGCCGTGGAGAACGTCTCCGACTTGCGCGTCGGAATCGTCGTGTTGGCCTCAATCAGTTTCGTGAACACACCGCCCAGGGTTTCGATACCCAACGAAAGCGGCGTTACATCAAGCAACAGCACGTCCTTGACTTCGCCCGTCAGCACCGCGCCCTGAATCGAAGCGCCCACGGCTACGACCTCATCGGGGTTAACGCCCTTGGACGGCGCCTTGCCGAAGAAATCCTCCACGATTTTCTGAATGGCGGGAATACGCGTCGAACCGCCCACCAAAATCACTTCGTCCACATCCGACGCACTCATACCGGCATCCGCCAAGGCCTTCTTGCAAGGCTCAATCGTGCGGTGAATCAAATCATCGCAAATCTGCTCGAATTTGGCACGCGTCAGCGTCTTGACCAAGTGTTTGGGCATACCGTCCACCGGCATGATGTACGGCAGGTTGATTTCCGTGGAGGTGGAGCTGGAGAGCTCAATCTTGGCCTTTTCGGCCGCCTCTTTAAGACGTTGCAGGGCCATCGGGTCCTTGCGCAAATCCACGCCTTCGTCTTTGAGGAATTCTTCCGCCAAAAAGTCGATAATCTTGTGGTCGAAGTCGTCGCCACCCAAGTGCGTGTCGCCGTTGGTGGATTTGACTTCAAACACGCCGTCGCCCAATTCCAGAATCGAGATATCGAACGTACCGCCACCCAAGTCGAACACGGCGATCTTACGGTCGGCGTTCGCCTTGTCCAAGCCGTAGGCCAAAGCCGCGGCCGTAGGTTCGTTGATGATACGGCGCACGGTCAAGCCCGCGATTTCGCCCGCCTCTTTCGTAGCCTGACGCTGCGCGTCGTTGAAGTAGGCCGGCACCGTAATCACGGCTTCGGATACTTCCGTACCCAGATAGTCTTCGGCCGTCTTCTTCATCTTCTGCAGAATCATGGCCGAAATTTCCTGAGGCGTGTAGCTGCGGTCGTCTATCTTGACGCGCGGCGTATTGTTGTCGCCCCGTTCCACGGCATAAGGCACGCGGGAAATCTCCTGCGTCACCTTATCGTAGGATTCGCCCATAAAACGTTTGATGGAATATACGGTTTTATGGGGATTCGTGATGGCCTGACGTTTGGCGGGATCGCCTACCTTACGTTCGCCACCTTCCACAAACGCCACGATAGACGGCGTGGTTCTACGGCCTTCGCTGTTAGGTATCACCACCGCCTCGTTGCCTTCCATGACCGCTACGCACGAGTTCGTCGTGCCAAGGTCAATACCAATGATCTTTCCCATAATGTTTATCAGTTTTTAATGTTTATAATCAAAAAAGGCGCCCCGCTTTTCATACGCGGGACGCCTCTCCTTGTTCAAAGCGCGTGCCAAAGGGCCAAAACTGACATCTTGTCAGTGATTGATTTTACTTGTCATCCTTTGGGTCTTGTATAAAACAAGAACCTTCCCATACCAGCACATGTATTTTATATTGCGTGTAACGCCAAATCCCTATCAAAAGTCCTATCATCAATACGAACATTATACCTGCCGCACAGTCACTACAACGACATTCAATCAAGTTGTCGATTAATGTGCTTATCCTTATACCACAGCCCCAACTCATTGCGGCAAGATAAACACACAATATCGGTACAAGATTTCGACAAAATGCCACTTGCGCTTCTAAAATCGGAATACTATTCAAACTATTGTTTTTCATAAGACAATAGTAAGCAGCATGGTAATTCTCTATCGTCGATTCTCCTTTTAATTTATCCGAAAATTTCTTCCAAACTTTATCATAGGCTTTTTTTATCAAATCTTGATCATTACGCAAACATTTACAATACCCTGCCACAAAATCGAACAACCGATGATAAATCAGACCGATAATATAACATAACACCCCAAAAAACACACTCGAACAAGTATCATCCTGCGGAGTTTGAAAGAATAAAATGCTCCACATATACCCTGACACCAACATCGTCAACGCATCATACATTGTAAGTCCAGACAAGGGATTCATAATTCGTCCTCCTTTTAATTGTTTATATATTTAATTAAACTATTTACCTTACCACGACTTTCCAGCTATAGCCGTCCGACACGCGGCGCACGATATACAGCCCCGGCTGCGCCACCGGTATGACGACCGCATGACCGCTGTACACACAAAGGCCTGAAGCGGTATATACCATCAACTCGCCTATTTCTTCGCTCAGATGGATTGAACCCGCCTGCGCATATACCCGCACCTCCGACAAACCGGAAACAGATTCCACCGCCGTCGGGTCTTTCGGTTTCTGTCGATGGACGGTCAACTTATAAGTCTGTCGCGTATGGTCTTCCGCCTTCACGTTTATTTCCATAACGTTGTCGCCCGTTGCCAATGTAGGCCTTTTAACATATGACACCTTGGCGCTGTCGTGATTGGGTTCCGCAACCACCTCCATCGATTTGACCTCGTTCGGGACCTCCACCCGATAGTTGAAGGTGGTGGGGGAAAACGCCGGCCTCAACGTGCCGACGCTTACGCTCAACACGCGCAACGTGGCATCCGACGACAAGACCCGTTCCTTGCGCCTTACGCTCAGCGTATAAGTCTGTCGCGTGTCGTCTTCCGCACACACCTCTACCTTTATGCTATTGTAGCCCACCTGCAAGCCGTATTTGCCCGCCCCCGACACCGTGGCGCTGTCATGCCGCGCCTCTGCAAAGACTTCTATGCTGTCCGTTTCGTAGGAGACCTCAACGTTATAATAACGGGTTTCGGGCGAAAACGCAGGTGTCAAAATGCCGGCGCTTACCGTCAGCGACTGCAAGGCAACATCTATACGCCTTACCATCAACGTATAAGCCTGTTGCGAGCCTTCCGCCGTCACCACAATTTCTATACGGTTATCGCCAACCTGCAAGCCATATTTACCCACGCCTGACACAGTGGCGCTTTCGTCCCGAGCCTCTGCAAAGACTTCTATGCTGTCCGTCTCATAAGATACCGCAACATCATAATCATAGACCTCGGATGAAAACGATAGTTTCAAAACGCCTGCGCTTACCGTCAAAGATTTCAAGGCTGCATCTATACGCGTTACCGTCAACGTATAAACCTGCCGCGAACCATCTTCTGCACGCACCTCTATCCTTATGTTATTGGCACCAACCCGCAAGCCGTATTTACCTGCCCCCGACACCGTGGCGCTGTCATGACGCGCCGTCGCTTCTACCTCGAAGTTGTCCGTTGCATACGGCACCGCCAAACGATACTCATAGACCTCAGACGAAAACGCCGGTTCCAACGTACCGGCGCTTACCGTCAGTGACTGCAAGGCCGCATCTGCTGATTGACGTCTTATCGTCAACGTATATGTTTTCCGTGTACCATCTTCCGCCTCTACCTCTATACCTATCTCATTATCGCCAACCACAAGTTGATGGTCGCCCAATCCCGACAATATTTCGGCAAATCCATGGGCGACCGATGCCTCTGCCACAATATTTTCACACTGATTCGGAACGGTAGTATAAACAGACTCAGGAACATTATTCCAAGTACGCGACACATAAGGTTCTTTACTTGTTATCTCCAACCGACTCAAATCCGCATTATCACTCTTAACTCTCAAGCAAAATCGCTCTCTCCTTGCCTCCGCGAAATTTACCCAATAGTCATAGGTTACCACCGCACTGTCATACTCTAAATAATGCCCGTCCACCACCCGGCCGCCTTGCCAATTGGAAGTGCGCCCCATCTCAAATCCGGGCAGACTTTTCAAATCAAAACGATGCTGTTTAGCATCCAATATCCCGGCCTTCCGATTACCTGACGCACAACCTTCACCACCATTATAACTATCACCAAAAACACCTCCAGAAGAAGTATAACCATCCCATTTCAAACCGGTCAGATTATTATATCGACAATTCAAATAGGTCAAGGACGTACAACCATCCACATTCAACGAGGTCAAATCATTAAACTGACATTCCAAACGCTTCAACGCCGTACAACCATCCACATTCAACGAGGTCAAACCATTATTATGACATTCCAAACGCTCCAACGCCGTACAACCACTCACATTCAATGAAGTCAAACCATTATTATGACAATCCAAACGCTCCAACGCCATACAACCACTCACATTCAATGAGATCAAGTCATTAACCTGACAATTCAAACACACCAACGCCGCACAACCGCTCACATTCAATGATTTTAGATGTCCTATTTCCCACGGCCACCCCCTATCAGACCCTGCACAATCCAAAAGACGTAACGAAGGGCCACCACTCACATCCAATACTGTAAAGTCATTATAAGCGCAATACAATGTATCCAAATCCATACAATCACTCACATCCAACGATGTCAGGACATTATTCCTACAATCTAAAAACGCCAACGCCGCATTATGCGATACATCCAACGACATCAACCCAGTAAAACTACATTTCAAATACGCCAACGCCACATTGTGCGATACATCCAACGATGTCAACGCGTTAGAACTACAATTCAAATACGCCAACGCCGCATTGTGCGATACATCCAACGATGTCAACGCGTTATAACTACAATTCAAATACGCCAACGCCGCATTATGCGATACATCCAACGATGTCAACCCAATGAGGCTACAGTTCAAGTAAGTCAAGAGCACATTGTGTGATACATCCAAGGATTCCGTAGTTTCATCCCCATGGCGTACATATTTTGAACAATCCAAACTATCCAAAGACAAGCATCCACTTACATCCAGACTCAAAAAATCAGATTGTTTTCGATTCCCAAGCTTATCATATATATAATACGTTTTAAAAGACAAAACAGGTGTAGTACTATATAAAGCAATACGCATGATATCATCAAATTCATACTCGGTCCTTTTCGTTATCGTTTCCCGCCGACCGTCTTCAAATTCCGCTATCAATGTTTCATCATTGCCGGCGGTACGCCAGTCCAAAATCAGCTTACTGATAACCGTCATCCGTATCGTATCCTGCGCCCGCAGTTCAGATAAACCGCCAACCAAACAGGCTGCCAATACGACGCCAAACCATGTTAATCGTTTCATATCATTACCGTTTTACCGACCGAACAGCGGCATGAAGACGGGTATGAAACTCCGAACGCTATGAAAATAAAAAAGGGCACATAAGCCTACCTCTCTTATTTCTTCACTTAGGTTCTAGCAAAACCTGAAACCGAAACAAGTAAAAGCAGCCTGTGCCCAAGCGGGTACAAACATGCTTAGACCTATTATCCGTGGTTTCGAGGTTAAATTTGCTAGATTTAAGTGAACCGAATAATCGTCCGCAAGTTGCAATATGTCTGTCAGTTCTATCTGTTCATCGTGTTATTTTTCCGTTTTGTTTCGTTCACAAATATAAGGATATAGCCTTTGTAATCCAAATTGCCGGCCCTGTTCAACCCTTGCGGGAAGCCCTGAAAGACAGGCATATCACAGGCTTTCTATCCGAACAGACCGTCCATCCGGCCCAAGGCCGCGCGGTCTGTCATATCGACCGTGACGGGCACGACCGCCACATAGCCGTGGTCGAGATAATAGGAATCGGTGTCGGTCCGCGGGTCGTCGTTCTCAAAGTCGCCCTCCAGCCAGTAGTAAGGGCGGCCGTGCGGGTCTTCCCGCCGCAGGATGCGCTCGTCCCAAGAGGCGTGCGCCTGCACGCAGGCCTTGACGCCCTTGATCTCGCCCACGGGGATGTTGACGTTCCAGCAACAGCCCGGCTTGCCGTGCGCTATCATCTGCTTGATGATGAGACGGATGCTATCTACGGCCGGCACAAAATCGACCTGCTGGTCGTAGGTGGCGATGGAGAAACCGATGGCCGGCACGCCCTCCATGATGCCCTCTATGGCCGCGCCCATCGTGCCGGAATACAGCACGTTGGTGGCCGCGTTGGAGCCGTGGTTGATGCCCGACAGCAACAAATCCATCGGCGTATCCTTGAACAGCTCGCGCAAGCCCAACTTGACGCAATCGACCGGCGTGCCGCTGCACGCATACTGCACGAGGCCGGGGCATTCTTCCGGCAACGGCTTGGCCCGCATGGGGACAGACAGGGTAATGGCGTGCGACTTGCCCGACTGGGGGCCGTCCGGCGCCACGACATAGACGTTGCCGAATTCCCGCGCGATGGCTATCAACTGACGGATGCCGCGCGCATGGATGCCGTCGTCGTTCGTGATAAAAATATTCATATAAATGTTCGTTCCTTATGGTTACACAAAGATAGGTATTTTACAGCAACTCGCGGGCAATCCAAGCGCAGGCCTCGGCATCGGCCAACGCATGGTGATGCTGCGTGAGGTCGTAGCCGCAATAAGCCGCCACCACCGGCAACCGCAGACGCGGCAACGTCTGACCGAGCTTTTTCTTGGCCGCGCGGTAGGTGCAGTGAAACCGATAGCCGGGATAGTCCATGCGGTAGCATTGAAAGACGGCCTTGAGACAGCCTTCGTCAAACGTGCTGTTATGCGCCACCAGCGGCAACCCGTCCACCAAGGGCGCTATTTCGGCCCACACGGCCGGAAAGACTGGCGCGTTGTCGGTATCGGCGGCCGTAAGTCCATGCACGCGCGTGTTCCAGTATAGATAGAAATTCGGCTCCGGCTTGATGAGCCGGTAAACCTTATCTACTATCCGCCCCTGCCGCACGACCACCACCCCCACGCTGCACACGCTCGTCGGCGCGTTGTTGGCCGTTTCGAAATCGATGGCTGCAAAATCCGTCATAAGTGGGGACAAATATAAAGAAATTGCTTAAATTTGCGGGTTCAAAAATAGCGAACAATGGTAGATGCACGCAGAGCCGAGATGTTGCTCCGGCTGTTGAAAAAGGAAGTGGTGCCCGCGGTGGGCTGTACGGAACCGATTGCCGTAGCCTTGGCCGTGGCCAAAGCGAAAGAAACGCTCGGCACTTTGCCCGAACGCATTGAGATTGCAACGAGTCTGAACATTTATAAAAACGGGATGGGCGTCGGCATCCCCGGCACCGACAAGGTGGGCCTGCCGATTGCCTCGGCCTTGGGCGCCATCGCCGGCCGCTCCGAGAAGGCGCTGGAAGTATTGGCCGACGTGCAGCCGCATCATGTGGATTCGGCGCAGAAGTACATCGACGACGGCCATGTCAGCATCTCCATCGCCGAGAACTGCGACAAACTCTACGTAAAGGCTTCCGCTTTCGCGGGGCCCGACTGCTGCACGGTGGAAATCGTGGGCTCGCATACCAATATCGTTTCCATCAAGCTCAACGACCAAGTGGTCTTCCACAAGGAACAGGAAGCCGAAGAAGCCAAGGACGACGAGGCCTACGAAACGACGATGGATGAAATCTTCGAATTCGCCAAGACGCAACCGCTCGAAGACATCCGTTATATTTTGGACGCGGCCCAGGTCAATAAGGAACTCTCCAACTACGGTCTGGCGCACCGCAGCGGCATGGGCATCGGCGCCACGCTGCTTTCGTGGATTAGCCGCCGCAAGCTGAACGACGACTTCAGCAACTACGCCATGGCGTTGACCGCCGCGGCCTCGGACGCCCGTATGTCGGGCGCGCTGTTACCGGCCATGAGCAACTCGGGCAGCGGCAACCAGGGCATTACAGCCATGATGCCGGTGTTGGCCACGGCCGAGAAACTGGGCTCCAACGAAGAGGATGTCATCCGGGCGTTGATTCTGAGCAACCTGACGGCCATCCATATCAAACACGGCTTCGGCCGCTTGTCCGCAGCCTGCGGCTGCGTCGTGGCTTCCACGGGCGCGGCGTGCGGCGTATGCTACCTGTTGGGCGGCAACCTGATTCAAATCAAGAACGCCATCAAGAACATGATAGGCAACCTGACCGGCATGGTCTGCGACGGGGCCAAACTTGGCTGCGCGCTTAAAGTGGCCTCCGGCACGAGCGCCGCGCTGCAAGCGGCCATCCTCGCATTGGAAGGCGTGGGCGTTCCGGGCAGCAACGGCATCATCGAAGACGATGTGGAACGCACGATCAACAACATCGGCACGATTGCCAACGAAGCGATGAACGATGCCGACCGCGTGATTCTGAACATCATGCTTTCTAAATAAACGACGGCGAAAGCCCGTAAAGAAAAAAGGCGGCCGATAGTCATCGACCGCCTTTTCCATATCCTTCCGACACCTGTGCTTACATATCATGCAGCACCTGCAAGGCGGCCCTGTAATCGTCGTCGGTGGGCAGGTAAACGGGATAAAAGCCTAGATTGTCGAACACGTCGCGCCCGATATAGGCCTTTATCGTCAACCGCATCTTCGTTTGGTTAGCCGCAATGCTGTTGTCGTCGCGCTTTACGCCGTGCCGCTCCGCATAGCGCAAGAAGGCTTCGAACAAGGCATCGTCCACGTTGAACTTGGTCACGAAATCGGCCGCCGACGGATAGGCCTTCAACAAGGCCTCCCGATGCTTGTCGGCATAGTCGAACGAGAACTGATAAAACAGCCCCTGTCGGCTCAACTCATTCCAATAGATATAGGTATCGCTCGTCTTGTAGGGCACGTTGTCGTCCGGCATGATGCCGCCGCCCCCGTAAACGACGCGCTGTTTTTTGAGCGTATAGTACTGCACCGTATCGCCGTGTTGCGCCGAATCCAAGCCGGTCATCTCGCCGCTCGCGTAACGGCGCAGCAAATCGGCTTCATAATCCTCGTTGTCGCCGGCCGTATAAGGCTTCTGTATGCTGCGGCCCGAGGGCGTATGATAACGCGCCACCGTCAGCCGTACCGCGCTGCCGTCGGGCATATCCATCTGCTCCTGCACCAAGCCCTTGCCGAACGTGCGGCGGCCCACAATCCGCGCCCGGTCGTTGTCCTGCATCGCGCCCGCAAAGATTTCCGAAGCCGAGGCCGACCACTCGTCCACAAGCACGACCAACGGCAAATCGACGTATCGGCCACGGCCGGTGGCCTTGATACGGGTCTTGGCGCGGTGCCGGCCATCGGTATATACAATCAGGTCGCCTTTCTCCAAAAACATATCGGCCATTTCGATGCAACTGCCCAACAGCCCGCCGCCGTTGCCGCGCAAATCCACTATCAGGCCTTTCATGCCCTGCTTCTGCAAATCGGCCAAAGCCGCTTCGAACTCATCGGCCGTCGCACGCGTAAACTTGCTGACCTTGACGTAGCCCACCTGCGGGTCGGCCATAAAATAGACGTCCACGCTGTAAGACGGAATCACGTCGCGTTCCAACGTCACGTAAACCAATTCGGACAACGGACGGCGCAACAGCCCCAAGCGCACCTTGCTGCCGCGCGGCCCTTTGAGACGCTTCATCACGGCGTCGGTTTCCAAGCCCTGCCCGGCGATATCCACCGTATCTACCTTTATTATACGGTCGCCCGCCAAAACGCCCGCGCGTTCGCTCGGGCCACCGGCCACGGGCATGATGACCACCACCGTGTCGTCTATCATACGGAACTGCACGCCTATGCCTTCGAAGTTACCCTCTATCTCCTCTTCCGCTTTCGAGAAGTCGGATGCCGGGATATAGATCGAATGCGGGTCGAGGTGCGCCAACAGGGCCTCCAGCGAAGCGTCCGTCAGCCGGTCGAGGTTCACCGTATCCACATAGTTGTCCTTGATGGCCTGCAACACCGTTTCCACCTTGCCCTTGCCGCTTCCCACCTGAAGATGGCCGGCCTTACGCGCCATATATCGGTTCAAACGTATCCCTATGAGTATGCCTATCATAAGGAAGAGGGCCAACATGACCCAAGAGGTTCTGGATGATTGTCTGTCTGTCATAGCCATAAAAAAAGACCCCGGCGCCATACGGACACCGAGGTCTTCGGTTCTTTATCCTTGATTGATTATTCGGCCGCGCCCGTCAAGGCATCCACACGCGCCTTGATTTCGTTGGCCTTGTCCATCTGATTCAGCTGAATGTAGATGCCTCTCAGCGTATTCAACGCATCCACATTGTTGGGCTGGGCTTCCACAATCTTTTCCAGATACGGAATGGACTGCTGGAACAACGTGTTGGCCTGAGCCGACAGCGCGTCGTATTCGGCCGTGGCGTCCAACGGCAAGTTGCGCGCCTGGTTCTGAATGTCGATGCCCTGGTTTACATAGAAAGCGCCCAGGTTGTAAATCGCTTCGGGATAATCGGGGTTCAGTTCCAAAGCTTTCTTGTAGGCTTCCTCGGCTTTTTCGGCTTGCTTGCTGTTCTCGTAAGCCACGCCCATGGCCAAATAGAGGAACGGATCCGACGGCCATTTTTCAACGGCCTTGGCCAAAATCACTTCCGAATGTTCGTTGTCGCCGATGTTGAGCAGGATGCCCACCGCCGTGACGTAAGCCGTCGAATCGGCTACGAAACGTTCCACGAGCAGGTCCATCAACGGCGCCACCTCAGCCTTGCGGTCCATACGGACATACACATCGGCCAAACCATTGTATATACCCATCATCGGATAAGCCGCAGCCACGAGCGTGCCGTAATATTCGGCGGCTTTCTCCAACTGGTTGTCGTTGGCCGCGCAGAGCGCGATGTTGAACATGGAGGCAGAGTCCGGGTCGCCCATCAACATGGTCACGGCCAAAGACTTTTCGAAATCCACCGTCGCCGCACCGAATTCGCCGGCCGAGAAGGCTTCGGTACCCAAGTCGTAGAACGCGCCGGCCAGATTCGGCAATTTGAGCGCCAAAATCGTACGCATCTTATCCGAAGGATCAAGTTCCATGGCTTTCTGATACGATTCCAAAGCCTTGTCGGCCGGGTTCTCGTAACGTTTGGCGAAGAACGGGTTCATGGCCACAGCCGTATATACATCACCGCGAACCACCCACGTATTGCTCAACGACATGGTTTCCGGATTTTGAATGGCCGCCTCGATATTCTCAACACCCACATCCAATTTGCCGGAATTGATGCTTTTCAACGCGGCGTTCACCGCCTTCTTTTGGGCAAAAGCGTTGCCCGTCATGCCGAGCGCCAACACGATGGCCGCCGCGGCCGCTATAATCTTCTTCATATCTTTATAGGGTTTTATTCGTTATTGTTTTCCGTTTCTTCCGATACCGTCGGTTCGGCACCGGCCACCGCCCCGGTCGCCTCCATGCCGTTTCCGCCTTCAACGTCCGCCATGTCCGTTTCGTCTTCGGGCTCCATCTCCACGCGCGTGACGGAAGCAATCGCATCCTTGCCGCGCAAATCGATGAGCTTGACGCCTTGCGTGGCGCGGCCTACGACGCGCAAATCCTTGACCGCCGTGCGCAGGATGATGCCCGACTTGTTGATAATCATCAGGTCGTTGGCATCGGTCACATCCTTTATCGCAATCAGCGGGCCCGTCTTGTCGGTAATCTGCAGCGTCTTGACGCCCTTGCCGCCACGGTTCGTCTCGCGGTAATCCTCGAACTTGGAGCGTTTACCGAAGCCTTTTTCCGAAACGACGAGAATATCGGTTTCCGCATCCTCGATGCAAATCATGCCGACCACCTCATCGTTCTCGCTGCCCAACGAAACGCCGCGGACGCCGGACGATACACGGCCCATGGCCCGCACCTTGTCTTCGGGGAAACGAATCGCCTTGCCTTCGCGCGTGGCCATCATGATGACGGCCGAACCCGACGTCAGCTTGGCTTCCAGCAACTGGTCGCCCTCGCGGATCGTCACGGCGTTGATACCGTTCTGACGCGGCCGCGAATAGGCCTCCAGTGAGGTCTTCTTGATAATCCCCTGTTTCGTACACAGGACGATGTAGTTGTTATTGATGTATTCCTCGTCTTTGAGGTCTTTGACGTTGATGTAAGCCATCACCTTGTCGTCCGACGCGATGTTGATGACGTTCTGAATGGCGCGGCCCTTCGACTGCCGCGTACCTTCCGGAATGTCGAACACGCGCATCCAGTAGCAGCGGCCCTTTTCGGTAAAGAACAACATATAGTTGTGCATCGAAGCCACGAATACGTGTTCGAGGAAATCTTCGCTGCGCACGTCCGAACCCTTCATGCCCTTGCCGCCACGCGTCTGGCAACGGTATTCGCTCAGCGGCGTCCGCTTGATATAGCCCAAACGCGAAATCGTGATGACCATGTCGTCGTCGGGAATCGTATCTTCGATGCGGAAGTCCGCCGAAGCGTAAACGATGCGGGAACGCCGTTCGTCGCCGTACTTTTCTTTCATTTCCAGCGTCTCGGTCTTGATGAGTTCCATCCGCATATTCTCGTCCGACAACAGGGCCTTGCAATGCGCGATGAAGGCTTCCAGTTCCGCGTATTCCTGCTGGATTTTCTCGCGTTCCAGACCGGTCAACTGGCCGAGGCGCATCTCCACGATGGCTTTCGCCTGCTGTTCGCTCAGCTGGAAATGCTCCATCAAAGCCGTCTTGGCGATATCCACGGTCTTGGATTCGCGAATGAGTTTGATCACTTCGTCCAAATGGTCGAGCGCGATGAGCAAGCCTTCGAGGATGTGGGCGCGTTTTTCCGCCGCCGCCAATTCGAAGCGCGTGCGCCGGACGATGACGTCGTGCCGGTGTTCCACATAGTAATGAATCAAATCCCGCAGGTTCAACAGACGCGGCCGGCCATGCACGAGCGCGATGTTGTTGACGCTGAACGAAGATTGCAGGGACGTGAGCTGATAGAGCTTGTTGAGCACGACATTGGGCACGGCCTCGCGCTTGAGTTCGAACACGATGCGCAGACCGCTGCGGTCGGACTCATCGCGGATGTCGCTGATGCCCTCTATCTTCTTTTCGTTTACCAAGTCGGCGATTTTCTTAATCATTTCCGACTTGTTGATTTGATACGGAATCGACGTGACGATGATATGGCTGCGACCGTTGTCATCGGTTTCGATGGCCGCCTCGCCCCGCATTACGACACGGCCCATACCGGTCGTGAACGCGTCCCTTACGCCGTCGTAGCCGTAGATGACGCCGCCCGTCGGAAAGTCGGGCGCCTTGACGTACTGCATGAGTTCCTCGGCCGTGATGTCGCGCTTGTCGATATAGGCCACGATGCCGTCGCAGACTTCCGACAGGTTGTGGGGGGCCATGTTCGTGGCCATACCCACGGCGATACCGGCCGCCCCGTTGACGAGCAGGTTCGGAATCTTGCAAGGCAACACCGTCGGCTCCTTCAACGAGTCGTCGAAGTTGTTCTGCATATCGACGGTTTCCTTTTCGATATCGGCCAGCAACTCTTCGGCCAGCTTGCTCATTCTGGCTTCCGTATAACGCATGGCCGCGGGCGGGTCTTGGTCGATGGACCCGAAGTTACCCTGACCGTCAACGAGCGTGTAACGCAACGACCAGTCCTGCGCCATACGCACCAGCGCGCCGTAAACGGAACTGTCGCCGTGCGGGTGGTACTTACCCAGCACGTCACCCACGATTCTCGCCGACTTCTTATACGGGTTGCGGGAGGTAATCCCATTCTCGTTCATTGAATAGAGGATACGCCGGTGTACCGGCTTCATCCCGTCCCGAACATCCGGCAGGGCCCGCGCAACGATGACCGACATAGAGTAATCTATATAGGCCGATTGCATCTGTTGCTCGATATTGACCTGCACGATGCGTCCTGTTTCTTTCACTCCTTCCATGTAGAAATTAACTCTTTGTTAGGCAGCACTTTGCCACCATCGCTTAAAACATACGAAATTACTAAAAAAACGCGAATAAAACAAGTGTTCGTTTTCAACTTTTCACAGTTGGTTTTATTAAGAATATCGGCTTTTAATTTAGAGTTTTTAGGCCTATCTTTGTCCGTTTTATTATTGACCACAATTTATCTTCAATCCGTTAGGACGGATCAGACTTATGAGCAATTTGAAGCCCCAGATTTCGGAAAAACTGAAAACAATTCTCACTTACAGCAATGAGGAAGCGTCGCGCCTGAGAAGCAAACAGCTCGGCGTGGAACATATCCTGTTGGGCATTCTCCGGCAGGGCGACAATGTCGTGACCGACATCCTTTCGTCCCACTTCGAGATCAACCCCTACGACGTGCGCAAACAGCTGGAAGCCTGGATAGACGAACACGAGCCCAAGAACGCGACGTTCGCGCCGGCCGGTTCGCCCCAACTCATCTCGCAGAAGACCGACCGCATCCTCCGGCTCATGTATTTGGAGTGCCTGCAATACAAGAAGGAATTGGCCGAACCCGAACACGTGGTGCTGGCCATCCTCAAGGAGGACGCCTCGGGCGCGGCCACGGTGCTGCACCATTTCGGCATCAACTACGACGTGTTCCTGCAAGGGCTCAAAGCCGGCCTCAAGGCCAGAGGGTTGGACACGGCCACGTATCAGAACGCGGAGCCGGCACCGGAGGGGGCCGAACTCGACACCGCGCCCCTGCCCGACCTGACGGAAGCGGCGGCCGCGCCCGACACCAAGGATTCGTTGGGCGGCCTCGGCATGGACGAATACGACACCGACCAGCCGGACGCCAACCACTTTAAACCGGGCACGCCCGTCACACCGGCCAACAACGCGCCCGCCAAACCCAAATCCATCCTGCTGAATTTCGGCAAAGACCTGACGGCCGCCGCCGAAGAACAGAAGCTGGACCCCATCGTGGGACGCGAAAAGGAGACCGAACGCATCGCCCAAATCCTGAGCCGCCGCAAGAAGAACAACCCGGTGCTGATAGGCGAACCGGGCGTGGGCAAATCGGCCATCGCCGAAGGGCTCGCGCTTAAAATCGCCGCGCGCCAAGTGCCGGGCGTGCTGCTGGATAAACGCATCTACACGCTCGACATCGCCTCCATCGTGGCCGGCACCAAATACCGCGGCCAGTTCGAAGAACGCATGAAGGCCATTTTGGCCGAATTGGAGAAACATCCCGAAATCATCGTCTTTATTGACGAAATCCATACGCTGGTGGGGGCGGGCGAAACGGCCGGCGCCCTCGACGCCGCCAACATCCTCAAACCGGCACTGGCGCGCGGCGAAATCCAGTGCATCGGCGCGACGACCTTGGACGAATACCGACGCTCCATCGAAAAGGACGGCGCGTTGGAACGCCGCTTCCAGAAAGTGCTCGTGGAACCGACCACGCCGGAAGAAACCGTCGAAATCCTTAAGAAAATAAAGCCGGCCTACGAGAGCCACCACTATGTGAACTATACCGACGAAGCCCTCCGGGCCTGCGTGGATTACGCGACGCGTTACATCACCGACCGCTTCCTGCCGGACAAGGCCATCGATGCCATGGACGAGGCGGGCGCAAAGGTGCATATCCGCAGCGTGCACGTACCGGAAGCCGTCGTCGCCATCGAAGAACGGCTCAAGCCGATGCGCAAGCAGCTCAAGCACCTGATCCGCCAGCAGAAATTCGAAATGGCCTCGTCGCTGCGCAACGACATCGAACAACAGGAAGCCGAACTGGACAAGGCCAAATCGGCTTGGCGCGAAGAACTGAGCGCCAACAAGACCGACGTAACGGAACAGGACGTGGCCGAAGTGATTTCGATGATGTCGGGCGTGCCGATTCAGAAGATGGAAAAGAGCGAGATGAGCCAACTGCTCGACTTGGACACGGTGCTGCAAAGCCAAATCATCGGGCAGAACGAAGCCATCGACAAAATCGTGCGGGCCATCCGCCGCAACCGCTCCGGCCTCAAAGACCCGAACAAGCCCATCGGCAGTTTCATTTTCTTAGGCCCGACCGGCGTGGGCAAAACGTATCTGACCAAAATGCTGGCGCGGCAGATGTTCGGTTCGGAAAGCGCGTTAATCCGCATCGACATGAGCGAATACATGGAGAAATTCGCGGTGTCCCGCCTCGTGGGCGCGCCTCCGGGCTACGTCGGCTACGAAGACGGCGGTCAACTGACCGAAAAGGTACGGCGCAAGCCCTATTCCATCGTACTGTTCGACGAAATCGAGAAAGCGCACCCCGATATCTTCAACCTGCTGTTGCAGGTGCTGGACGAAGGCCGGCTTACGGACGGCCTCGGCCGCAAGGTGGACTTCCGCAATACGATCATCATCATGACGTCCAACCTCGGTTCTCGCCAAATCAAGGAGTTCGGCCAAGGCGTGGGCTTCTACACGGCCTCCAAGGTGTCCGAAAAAAACTCGTTCGCGCAGGGCGTCATCGACAAGGCGCTGCAACGGCACTTCGCGCCCGAATTCCTGAACCGCGTGGATGAAATCGTCGTGTTCCACAACTTGGTCAAGGAAGACATCCTCAAAATCGTGGATATCGAACTGCGCGGCCTGTACGCGCGTGTGGAAGCCATGGGCTATCAGCTCACGATTTCGGACAAGGCCAAAGAACTGGTGATTGAAAAAGGCTGGAATCCGGACTTGGGCGCGCGACCGCTGCAACGGGCCATTCAGAAATACTTGGAAGACACGTTGGCCGAATCGCTGTTGAAACAGACGCCGGCGGCCGGCAGCACGCTGGCCGTGGAATTGGCCGATGGCGCCGATATGCCGCACGTGGAAATCCGTTAGTCCGCCGCCCGCGCCATATCGCGGCGGAGGTCTTTTTCCTTGATGGACTCCCGCTTGTCGTAGGCTTTCTTGCCTTTCGACAACGCGATTTCCAATTTGGCGCGGCCGTTCTCGTCTATAAACAACTGCACGGGGATGATGGTCAGCCCCTTTTCCTTCATCTTGGCCGCGAGTTTGCGCAATTCCCTTTTCGTAAGCAGGAGCTTCCGTTCGCGGCGCGGTTCGTGGTTGTAGTAGGTGCCGTGCGTATATTCGGCCACGTACATATTCTTGATGAACAACTCGCCGCCGTTGAAATAGCAGTAGGAATCGCCAATGGCCGCCTTGCCCTGCCGTATCGACTTGATTTCGGTACCCGCCAGCACGAGGCCGGCCGTAAACCGCTCCAGCAGGAAAAATGCGTATTCGGCTTTTTTATTGCGTATGCGGACGTCCGCCCGTAAATGTTCCTTGCTCATCCGTTTGCTCCTTATGCGATGAAACGCGCCAATATGTCCTTGGCCTCGCGGACTTTCTCCTCCAACAGGGCGCGATGGGCCGCCTCCGCGATAAAACGCAGGTAGGGTTCGGTATTGGACGGGCGGACGTTGAACCACCAGTCCTCGAATTCGATACGGTAACCGTCGAAGTCGTAAACGGCCGTCGGCGTTTCATGGGCCGTGAAGCCGGCCTTGAGCGCCTCCATGGCCGCCTCTTTGTCAGCTATCTTGAAATTGAGTTCGCCCGACCCGACATAGACGGCTATTTCCGATATGAGCCGCGACACCGGTTTTCCGGCCGCCTTGAATCGGCTCAGGATGCCCAAAATCAGCGAACAGGCCATCAAGCCCGAATCGGAATAATGGAAATCGCGGAAATAGTAATGGCCGGCCAATTCGCCGCCGAAGATACCGTCTATCTCGCGCAACTTGGCCGCCGCATAGGCCCGGCCGACGCGCCACATGGCCATCGTGCCGCCCATTTCCTCTATACAGCGACGCACCGACTTGGAGGTGCGTATATCCTGCAACACCTTGCCGCGCAGGCCTTTTTCCTTCAGGAAATAAAAACCGAGCACGGCTATCATCAAATCCGGCGAGATAAACCGGCCATATTCGTCCACAAACATGACGCGGTCGGCGTCGCCGTCGAAAATCACGCCCAAATCGGCACTCTCCTCGCCCACGGCCGCCTGCAAATCCACGATATTGGCGGGATCCAACGGGTTGGCCTCATGATTCGGAAACAAACCGTCCAACTCGTCGTATAGATACACGGGCCGGTCGCCGTACAAATCGCGCACGAACAGCGAGGCCATGCCGTTGGAACAGTCCATGACGATTTTGAGGTTGGAAATATCCGACAGCCACTGCCGCTGATACGCAAGGTAGGCCGCCTTTTGGTCGAACGGCAACACGCGGCCTTTTTCGGCCTGCGGCTTGGGCTGCACCGTCCGTTCCGTCAGCCAGCGTTCCAACGTGTTCAAGCCGTTGTCGTAGCCCACCGGCAGGGCGTTCTCGCGCGAAATCTTAAGCCCGTTGTATTCCTTGGGGTTGTGCGAGGCCGTAATCATGACGGAGGCCTTGAAGCCGTGTTCGGCCGTGGCCCAATAGACCATCGGCGTCGTGCAGACGCCCAAATCGCAGACGTCCGCCCCCGAATCCTGTATGCCCTGACAGAGATACGCATAGATTTCAGGCGAAGACTGCCGCACGTCCCGCCCTACGAGAATCCGGTTCGTATTCAGGAGTTCGGACAGGAAATAACCGATTTTGTAAACGTCTTCCTTTTGAAAGTCGCATCCATAGACGCCCCGTATGTCATAAGCCTTGAAAGCACTCATCCGCTAATCCTCCATTCCCGCCAGCAGTTCCGGTTTAAGACGGCGCGTTTTCTCCACCGCCTGTTCGTAACGCCATTGGCGTATCTTGCCGTCGTGGCCGCTTAACAGCACATCCGGCACACGGTGGCCGCGGAACTCCTCCGGCCTTGTATATATGGGCGGCGTCAGCAGGCCGTCCTGAAACGAATCGCTCAAAGCCGACGTCTCGTCGTTCAGCACGCCCGGCAAGAGGCGCAACACGGCGTCGGTCAGCACGGCCGCCGCCAGCTCGCCGCCCGACAGTACGTAATCTCCGATGGAAATCTCCTGTGTAAAGAACATCTGCCGCGCCCGTTCGTCAATGCCCTTGTAATGGCCGCAGAATATCAACAGATTGTCGCAGAGCGAAAGCCGGTTGGCCGTCGGCTGGTCCAAGACCGGCGCGTCGGGCGTCACAAACACCTTTTCAGCATAGCGGCGTTCCCGCTCCAGATGTTCGATGCAGTTGGCGATGGGCTCCACGCCGATGACCATGCCCGCGCCGCCGCCATAGGGATAGTCGTCCACCGAACGGTTCTTGCGCAGGCTGTAGTCCCGCAGATTGTGCAGCACGACTTCCGCCCGCCCCTTGGTCTGCGCCCGGTGCGGAATCGAATAGTTCAAGAAGCCCTCGAACATTTCCGGAAACAGCGTGACGATATCAATCCGCATGACGTTGCCGTTTAGCCGTTTTTACGTATCAATTTCATCTTGGCCTCCAACAGGGCTATTTCCTGTTTGGCCTTCTGTATCTTGCGTTCCACTTCGCGGCGCAACACCTCGGCGTTCTTCGATTTGGAAAGGAAGCCGACATTGTTTTCCCACGTGTTCAAATCGGCCCGCAGCTGCAACAGCTTCTTGGCCGCCGCCTGTACGTCCCGGTCGGTCAGCTTGGCCGCGTCTTCCGCCGTCTCCACCTGCGCCATCGTATCGGCGATGCCCCGACGCGCGCCCTTGAGGTTCTTGTCGGCGAACTTCTCGTCTATGGCCGTGCGGAACGCCTCGTACAACTTCTCTTTCTCCTTGATGGGCACAAAGCCGATGGCCATCCAACGCCGCTGGATTTCCTGCACGGCCTCCACGAGTTGGTCGCGCGTTTCGCAAGCCAGATTCCTGACCTCTTCAATCAAGCCTTGCTTGGCCGCCATATTCTCCGTTTCGTGCGCTTTCCGTTCGCTGAACTCGCGCTCCTTGCCTTCGAAGAAGCGGTCGCAGGCCGCGCGGAAACGTTTCCAAATCTTATCGGCGTGCTTATGCGGCACCGCGCCGGTCTCTTTCCACTGCTTCTGCAGTTTCAGCAAATCCTGCGTCGCCGCCTTGTAGTCGGTGCGCTGGTCGGCGATATTCTCCGCCTGCACGCACAAATCCAATTTGAGGTGGTAGTTGTGCATGAGTTCGTCACGCATCTGCTGGTAATAGGCCTTCTTCTCGTTGAAGAATTTTTCCATACCGGCCTTGAAGCGTTCCCAAATCGCGTCGTTGTCCTTTTGGGCGGCGCGGCCTATGCTCTTCCAAAGTTCCATATATTCGGCCACCTGCTTCGAAAGCGCCTGCCAAGCCTTGCTGTCCTGCGGCTTTTCGGCCAACAGCCCCTCTATCTTCTCGCACAGTTCCGTCTTGGCCAACAGGTTCTGCTGCATCTTGGCCGCCATCTCGTCGTAGTAAGCCTTGCGCTTATCGCTGATTTTATCGGAAGCCGCCTTGAACCGTTCCCAAATCTCGTCCTTCATCTCCACGCTCACCTGCCCGATTTCCTTCCAACGCAGATGCAGCGCGTGCAAGGCTTGGGACGCCTTGGCCAACGATTCTTCCAGCAACAGGGCTTCGGCCTGTTCGCACAGTTTGATTTTCTCTTCCAGATTGCGTTTCTGATCCAACGTGCGCAATTCGTGGTTCATCCGAACCTTGTCAAAGAATTTCTCCACAAGGAAATGGTAGGTCTGCCACAGGTTGTTCGCTTCCTCGCGCGCGATCGGCCGGATTTCTTTCCAAGTCTCGGTCAAGCGGTTGAAAGCGTCGTAGGTCTGTTTCAACGGCTGTTCGGATTCGATGAGCTGCTTGAGGTCTTCCAACAAGGCTTTCTTGCGTTGCAGGTTATCGGCCATCAGCCGCTCGCGCGCCTCGCGTTCCTTGGCGTGCTGTTCCTTGATGAGCCGGCTTACCTTGAAGAAACGTTCCTCCAGTTCGTCGGTCAACGGGCGTTGCTCAGCGGGCGTTTCCCCGTTTGCCTCCGCGGGCGTTTCCGCCTCCGTCGCCGCGGCTTCCGCCTGACGTTGCTTCAATTGGGCTTTCCAAACCTCCGTCTTCTCCTTGTAGGTAGCCCGCAGCAAAGCCACGAGATCCCGCGAAGCCGCCGAAAGCCCCTCGCCGTACAGTTTCTCCAACCGGGCCACCAAAGCGTCACGGTCCATGCCCGCCACTTCGGCTTCCTCCTCGGCGCTCAGGCCGGACGTATGGCCGGACTTGTCGGCCGGCTCGGCTTCCACCATATCCGCCGCCACGCCGGCCGCCACCGCCGCTTCCGCGTCCATCGGCGCCGGTTCTTCGGCCATATTGTCTGCCGTTTCCACGGCCTGTTCCGCCAAGGCTTCCCGCGCCTGCCGTTCATTGGCCGCTTCCAAAGCCGCCATCTGCTGTTCCAGGCTTTCTTCCGGTTGTTTGTTCGTCAGCTCATCCATAACCGTTGTGATTTTAAGCGTTTAAAGGTTATTCCGCCGGTTGCGTCCCGGTTTCGGCATCGGCCGCGGGCGCGGCGCCGAACACGAGTTCGTCTATGAGTCGGGTGGCCCCGGCATACTTGTCAATGATAAACAAGACGTAACGGATATCCACGACGATGGTCCGCTGCAACTGGGTTTCATAGAAGATGTCGCCGCTCATGGCCTCCCAGTTGCCGTCGAACGCCAAACCGATCAGCTCGCCGCGCGCGTTGATGACCGGGCTGCCGGAGTTGCCGCCCGTAATGTCGTTCGTCGTCAGGAAGCAGACCACCAGCGTGCTGTCGCCGTAGCGGCCGTAGTCTTTCGCCTCGTAGAGTTCCTTCAAACGCGCCGGCACCTGAAAATCGGGATTCGCCGGGTCTTCTTTCTGCATGATGCCCTCGATGGTCGTGATGTAATCGTAATGTACGGCGTCGGCCGGGTTGTAGTCACGCACCGAACCGTAGGAAACGCGCATCGTCAAGTTGGCGTCGGGCGCATAGTGACGGTCGGCGTTCATCTCGCGCACGCCCTTGATGAACAGACGTTCGGCCTTGGCCTTCTTTTCGGCGATGCTACCGTCCACCTTGCTCATGTTCTGGAGGAAAACGTCCATCCAAACATAGAACGGATCCTGCGTCAGTTTCTTCAAATCGGGATTTTTCAAAAAGGCCGTCAGACGTTCCTGGTCGTTCATCATCGTCTTGGCGAAACCGTCGGCCGCCATGGCCGCATAGTTGCCCTTGTATTTGGCCACAGCCTTGGCAAAGGCCTCCGGCTGCTGTTCGGGCGCGATTTCTTTGCTGAACACCTCGAACATCTTGGCCGTCAACGCCTGATCCAAAGCCGCGTTGTAGTCCTTGAAGAAACCGGGCAAAGTGGCCAGCACGCGCGTCCTCGCCGCTTCCACCGCCTCGTCGTCGCCTTCGGCCAAGGCCTGCGCCAAAGCACGCATGCGCGTGGCCATTTGGATGACTTCGGGGCCGACCAAAATCGCCTCTATCGTATAAAGACGCAATTTAAGCGTTTCGTTCTGAAGCTTGTAAAGTTCCTCCATATCGGCCAACACCGTCGCGTATTCGGGATGCTGCTGCGCGAAAGCCGCGAACTGCTTTTCGATTTCCCGTTTCTTGTCGGCCACCTTGTTGTTCTTCAACTGCTGCCCCTGACCGATGTAGTATTTCCAATAGTTGGCCACCCGCGCATGCTTGGACGCATATTGGATGCGCACCGCAGGGTCGGCGTCCATGAAGCGGTCGTAAATGGCCAGTTTTTCGGTTCTGACCTTGACGATGGCCGGCGCATAGATGTCGATGATTTGGTCCACACCCCAAGACGTCATGAAACGCTGCGTCGAACCCGGATAACCCATCGTCATCGCGAAATCGCCCGGCTGGATGCCCTCTATGCTCATCGGCAGGAAATGCTTGGGCTGGTAGGGTACGTTCTCCTCGCTGTATTCGGCCGGTTTGCCGTCCGGGCCGCAATATACGCGGAACACCGAGAAGTCGCCGGTATGACGCGGCCACATCCAGTTGTCGGCATCGGCGCCGAATTTGCCGATGGAATTGGGCGGCGTGCCCACGAGACGGATGTCCTTGAAGATTTCATACACCAGCAGATAGAACTCGTTGCCGGCAAAATAGCTCTTGACCATGGCCGTATAATGCGTGCCTTCTTCCGCACGGGCCTTGATGCGGGCCGAAATGGCGCGGATGCTGTCCTGTCTTTCCAATTCGCTCATATCCGTCCGCAAACCGGCGTTCACTTCCTCGGTCACGTCTTCCATGCGCACGAGGAACTTGACGGTCAGGCCCGGATTCGGCAATTCGTCTTCCAGACTCTGCGCCCAAAAGCCCTCCGACAGATAGTCGTGTTCCACCGAACTGTGCGCCTGAATCTGCCCGAAACCGCAATGGTGGTTCGTGAACAGCAAGCCGTTGGGCGAAACGATTTCGCCCGTGCAACCTTCGCCGAACTGCACGATGGCATCCTTCAAAGAGGAGTGGTTGACGGCATAAATCTCTTCCGCCGTCAGTTTGACGCCCAGCCGCTGCATATCGTCCATGTTGAGCTTCTGCAACAACATCGGCAGCCACATACCTTCATCCGCCTTGACGGTCGCGCCGCCCAAAGTCAGGCCGGCCGCCAAAAGCCCCATAAAAATTTTCTTGAAATTCATTGTCCTTTATCTGTTATTCGTTATACATTCTTATCGTCACGGCGTTTACAAATACCGTTCGCCCTTTTCCTTGCCCACGTCTTCCACAAACTGACGGATGCGCTGTTCCTCCGTCCGCTTGCAAATCAGCAGCACGCCGTTGTCCTCCACAACGATGCAATCCGTCAGGCCCTGCAGCACGACCACCTTGTCGCCCGACACGCGCACGAGATTGCCTTCGCTCTCGTAGGCCATGGGGGCCGCGCCCACGACGGCGTTCCGTTCGGCGTTCTTGGGCAAGAGTTCGTAAAGCGCGTTCCACGAGCCGACGTCCGACCAACCGAAATCGCCCGCCACCACATACACGTTGTCGGCTTTTTCCATAACGCCGTAGTCGATGGAGATGCTCCGGCAGCTGACATAGGTCTTTTCGATGGCGTCGGCCTCCTGCGGCGTATCCAAACTGTCGGCATAGGCCGCGAACAATTCGTCTATCTCGGGCAGATGCTTACGGAACGCCGCCATAACCGTCGGCAACGACCAGATGAAAATACCCGCGTTCCAAAGAAATTCGCCGCTTTCGACAAACGAACGCGCCATCTCGTATTCCGGTTTTTCGGTAAACAGTTTGACTTTCTTGAGTTGCGGATGCGCGGCATCGGCCGAACGGTCGTCGAACTGGATATAGCCGTAGCCCGTATTCGGATAGGACGGCTTGATGCCCAGCGTCACGAGCCAAGGATGCTGCGTGGCCGCCGCGGCCGCCTCATGCAGGGCCGCGATAAAGACGTCCTCTTTCTGCACCACGTGGTCGGAGGGCGCCACGACAATCGTCGCATTCGGATTCCGTTTGTGAATCTTGTAGTTGGCGTAGGCGATGCAAGGGGCCGTATTCTTGCGGTAGGGCTCGCACAGAATCTGTTCGGGACGGAGCGCCGGCAGTTGCTCGGCCACCAACGCCCGATAACGGGCATTCGTCACCACATAGATGTTCTCCGCCGGACAGAAAGCCGAGAAGCGGTCGTAAGTCTGCTGTATCAGACTCTTGCCCGTGCCCAGTATGTCGATGAACTGCTTGGGGCGCTCGGTCTTGCTGACCGGCCAAAAACGGACACCGACCCCGCCGGCCATAATCACCACGTAATAATCCTTGTTCATATTCCGCGCATTTTCAACACACAACCCGCCATAAATCCACTCATAGGATTCACAGCGGGTTGCATACGTGCATTAAACGCACAAATATACGTCTTTTTAATAAAGTACGCAAGCGGAAACCGCCCGATGTCCGGGCGGCGGGAAACACGCGGCTAATAGCCCAAAATTTTAAGCATCGACTTGTAACTCTGCTCTTTCGCAAACAGTTTGGTCGTATATTCGCCGTTTTCATCGCGGTCGATGATGATGTGCTTGGGCGCCGGCGTCAGACAATGCTGTACGCCGCCGTAACCGCCCAACGACTCTTGATAGGCGCCGGTATGGAAAAAGCCGATATACATGGGTGTTTCGTCCATCTTGGGCAGGAAGACCGCATTGGAATGCGCCTCGGCATTGTAATAATCCTGACTGTCGCACGTGAGCCCGCCCAGGAAGACGCGCTGGTATTCCTTGTCCCAATGATTGACCGCCAGCATGATGTAACGCTGATTGATGCCCCACGTATCGGGCAAGGTGGTCATAAACGAGCTGTCTATCATATACCAAAGCTCCCGGTCGTTCTGCAGTTTCTGATTGAGGATGGAAAACAGCGTGGCCCCGCTCTCCCCCACCGTAAACGATCCGAATTCGGTAAATATATGCGGTTCCGGCACTCCGTGTTGATTACATATCGTCTTTATCTGCGCCACTATCTCTTCCGCCATATACTCGTAATCGTAGTCGAAGCCGAGGCTGTTCTTGATGGGAAATCCACCGCCTATATCAATGGAATCCAACGTAGGGCACACTTTCTTCAACTCGCAGTACACATTGATACTCTTGGCCAGTTCGTTCCAATAATAGGACGTATCGCGGATACCCGTATTGATGAAGAAGTGCAGCATCTTCAACTTGAACTTCTTGCTTTTCGCTATCTTGTCCTTATAGAAATCGACGATATCGTTGTAACGGATGCCGAGCCGGGACGTGTAGAATTCAAAGCGCGGCTCTTCCTCGGAAGCGATACGGATGCCGACCTGACACGGCTTGTCCAGCGCCGCCTCCAATTCCGCCGCTTCGTCCTTGTTGTCCAAAATCGGGATGATGTTCTTGAAGCCGTCCGCCACCATAGCGGCGATATTTTCAATGTATTGCGGCCGCTTGAACCCGTTACATATAATATAGTGTTCCCGGTCTATCAACCCCTGCGTGAACAGTTCCTGCACCAGATTGATATCGAAGGCCGACGAGGTCTCGATATGCACGCCGTTCTTCAACACTTCCTCCAGCACGAACGAGAAATGCGAGCTCTTCGTGCAATAGCAGTAATGGTAATCGCCCTGATAATCCACCTTGGCCATCGCCACATTGAACAGACGCTTGGCGCGCTGGATTTGCGACGTTATCTTTGGAAGATACGTAATTTTAAGCGGGGTACCGTATTGTTTGATGATATCCATCAACGGCACTTCATGAAAATAAAGTTCATTATCCTCCACGCGGAATTCATCCTGCGGAAATTCAAAGGTCTGATCAATCAAATCAGCGTACTTGTTTTTCATTTTTACAATCCAACTTAATTACTTTGACTTTTTTTTGACCATCCGACTCACTCGGATTTCAAAAACCAAGCAAAAGTACGCTTTTTCCATCGAAAAATAAAATCCCGCCCATGCGTTGCGTCCATCACGCCCGCATAGCCGCTTTTTTTTTTGCTCAAATTTCTCTAAATTTGGCTTCCTTACGACAACATATAATATGGTACAAGCCTCCGACAACGCTGTCAACCAAGCCCTACGGGCGGATTTCCCGATTTTGGCGCAGACGGTGCATGGCCAACCGTTGATCTATCTGGACAACGCGGCCACGACCCAAAAGCCGAAAGCGGTGCTGGACGCGATGTGCCGTTATTATACCACGATCAACAGCAATATCCACCGCGGCGTGCACAGCCTGAGCCAACAGGCTACGACGGCGCACGAAGACGCCCGGGAAACGGTGCGCGGTTTCATCAACGCCGCCGAAGCCGAGGAAATCATCTTTACGCGGGGCACGACCGAAAGCATCAACCTGCTCGCGCAGAGCTTCGGAACGGCCAACCTGCCGCAAGGCGGCACGGTGGTGCTGAGCCCGATGGAACACCATTCCAACCTCGTGCCCTGGCAGGAGGCCGTGGCGCACCGGGGCGGCCGCCTCGCCTACATTCCGATGACCGCCGACCAACAATTGGATATGGCGGCCGCCGAACGCCTGTTGGCGCAACGGCCGGCCTTATTGGCCATTGCCCACGTATCCAATGTATTGGGCCGCATCAACCCCGTCAAAGAACTCATCCGCATGGCGCACGCCCACAACGTGCCGGTGCTGGTGGACGGCGCGCAGGCCGTGGCGCACCTGCCCGTCGATGTGCGGGATTTGGACTGCGACTTTTACTGTTTTTCCGGCCACAAGATGTACGCCCCCATGGGCATAGGCGTGCTCTACGGCAAGAAACGCCTGCTGGAAAACCTGCCGCCCTATCAGTTCGGCGGCGAGATGATTGCGGAAGTCCACCTACACGAAAGCACTTACAACCGCTTACCTTTCAAGTTCGAAGCCGGTACGCCGGCCGTGGCCGAGGCCATCTGTCTGGCGGAGGCCATCCGCTACATGCAGGCCATCGGATTTGAAACCATACAGACACACGACCGCGCTTTGGTGGAGGCGGCCACGGCCGGCCTCGCCGACTTGGGCGGCATTGACCTCTATGCGGCGGACGGCCCCAAATGCGGCGTCGTTTCGTTCAACGTCCAAGGCGCGCACCATTACGACGTCGGCGTGCTTTTAGACCAGATGGGCATCGCCGTCCGGACGGGCCACCACTGCGCCCAACCGCTTATGGAGACGCTGGGCATCAGCGGCACCGTCCGCGCCAGTTTTGCCGTTTACAACACGTTGGAAGAAGTGAAACGCTTGGTGGAGGCCGTTCGGAAAGCCAAAACGATGCTACTTTGATATTTGAGACACAAAACATTGATATAAACTAATAAAAAACAATACCATGAACTTCTCACTGAAAATCCGGCGGATTGCACACACGCTTATGCTTTGCGCCCTATTCGGCGGCACAGTTTCCGTGTTCGCGCAAGAGACACCGCGTTTCGAAGAGAACACGCTGTATGTCAAATTCAAAGACCGCAGCGAAATCAGCGCGAAAAAGATGCTGAACGCCAAAAGCGACACCAAGACCATCCAAACATCCATGTTAGGCTTGTCCAACAGCTTGATAGAACGCTTCAAGATTGAATCCGAAGCGATTTCGATGTCATTATTCGACAATCCGACCTTGGATAAAACGTTTATGATCAGCATTGACCCGGAAGCCAAAGCCGGTATCGAGCAACTGATGGAGGAACTGCAAAAGAATCCGGACGTGGAATACGTGGAACGCGTACCGTTCAACCGCATTTTCAGTGCCGAGCCCCCCGTCAACGACCCCTATTACGGCTACCTCACTGCGAATGGGAAAACCTTCAATGTCAGCTGGCATCTTGATTTAATCAACGCCGAGAAGGCTTGGCAACTTCAAACCGGTGACACCAACCTCATCGTCGCGGTGGTAGACAACGCCATCTGGGGCGAACACGAAGACCTGCAGATTCCTACTTCGCGCCAATACAATTGCGTCAAGAAAGAAGCCGGAAATTCCGCACCGCCCGTGGATAAGGCCACCCAAAACGCACAATGCGAAATGGCGGACATCTATAAAAGCGCCTGCACGGCTTACGATTTCTCGCACGGCACACACTGCGCCGGTGCCATCGCCGCCATCAACAATAACGGCATCGGCATCGCCTCTATCGGTAGCGGTGTTAAACTGATGGGGGTTGCCGGTCCGAGCACGCAATATCCGAGCGGCATCATGAACAGCTACCATGGTGTGGAATGGGCCGCTTCCCATGGCGCTAAAATCATCAGCTGTTCCTGGGGTAGTGACGACTTTTCCTACACCAACCAAGCCGTTATGAAAGCCTGCTATGACAAAGGCGTCATCGTCATTGCCGCAGTCGGTAACGACAACGTAGCCACCCCGCACTATCCGGCCGCCTATACGCCTTATGTCATCAGTGTCGGCTCCGTGGATGCCAATGCTCAAAAATCCAGTTTCAGCAACCATGGTCCTTGGGTTGATATACTTTCTCCCGGCGGCTACGATACGACGGCGGATTATTCAACCCAAATCTTCAGCACCACGTTCTGCCAAAACCAGTACACGCGCCTGTTCGGTAAAATAGACGAGTTCACAGGAAAATATTATGACGAAATGTCCGGTACGTCCATGGCTACCCCCGTATTGGCCGGTGTCGTAGCACTTATGGTATCCAAAGATGCCTCTCTCACAACCGATCAAATCAGATTCATCCTGCAGAATACAGGCAAATATGTAAATTCGCAAAGTAGCCGTCATTATTACAACGATTACTGCAATATCGCAGACGCCTATGCCGCTCTCAATTTTTTAACCACAACTCCGAAATTTGCCCCCTCTGTTGACAAAAACACGATTTCGGTCACGACAAGATTCGATTCGGTTTCATTGACTTGGGAAGCGCCCGAAACAACCGAAACCATAAAAGGCTACAACATTTACCGGAATGGCGAAAAGATAGCCAGCAGCCACCAATTACTCAACATCTTAGACACAGGCCTCCTTGCCGGCACCACCTACCGGTATGCCATAGAACCCGTCTACGAAAACGCGTTTTACGCCACCCGAACGGAAGTCGATGTAACGACGAAAGAATATTTCAACATCACTGTCTTGATTCGCCCCGATGACACTTATGGCTACGTCGAAGGCGCCGGTCGGTTCGAAAAACGTCAGATATACACCCTCAAAGCCTACGCGAATCCCGACCATCATTTTGAATACTGGACGGATGAACGCGGCACCAAACTTTTCGGCGCGACCCTGAGCGGGCCAGTGACGCAGAGCCGGCGCTATTTCGCCTACTTTGGCGAAGGCGCTAGCAACGAAGACCTGCAACTCCTCAAAAAGGCCGTGCGTATCAGTCCGAATCCGGCCAAGGATGAAATCAACATCCAATGCGCGGACTACGAATTACAAAACGTCCGCATTTCGGATATGCAGGGCCGCATCGTTTACAATGCCGGCTGTCTGGGCGACTCCCATTCCCTGAATATCGCCATCGGCTCGTGGGCCAAAGGTACTTATGCCGTTCAGGTAACGACGAACAAGGGTATCGTCAACCACAAACTGATCAAACGGTAAACCGTCGTCAGACCACATAAAAAAAGACGCTTGAACTGAGTTCAAGCGTCTTTTTTTATCCCTATGGCAACGCGCTTACCTAGCGCGCTCCCATCTTGCGGAGCTGTATGCCCGTCAACACCTTCTTCGTATATAAAGGGAACTCCGCCTTCATAATCCAATCGTAATAGCCGCGGTCTTTTTCGAAAACCGTCTCCACCGGCATCCCCTTGTACTTGCCGAAATTGAACAGTTCGCGCCCGGCCTCGTCGTAAACGATGAAGCCGGCCAAATCGGCCGTCTGCTTCTGCGTTGACAAAGCCGCCAAAGCGTCCATATCGTTCTGTACCGGGCTGATTTCCATCTCGCCGGTCTGCGGGTTCTCGTAGGGTTGGCTTTCGTAACGCCGTATCTGCGCCTTGAAAACTTCGAAAGTGGCCTCGGTGTCCGCCATGGCGCTATGGGCGCCTTCCAGCCGCTTGTCCAGATAAAAGCGGCAGGCCCCGCTCAACGTGCGCGGCTCCATTTTATGGAAAATCGTCTGCACGTCGATGAGCCGACGCCCCTTGACGTCGAAATCCACCTCGGCGCGCAGGAACTCCTCCACGAGCAGCGGCACGTCGAAATGATTGGAGTTGTAGCCGGCCAAGTCGCTGTTGCCGATAAACTTAAGGATTTCAGGCGCCAAAGCCTTGAACGTGGGTTCCAACGCCACGTCGGCGTCATAGATATGGTGCACGGCGGAAGCCTGCGGCGGAATCGGCATCTCCGGATTGACACGGCGCAGATAGCGTTCCGTATGCCCGTCGGGAAATACCTTGAGGATGGCGATTTCCACAATGCGGTCGCGCCCCACCTCTATGCCCGTGCTCTCGATATCGAAAAAGCAGAGCGGCTTGCCTAATTTCAATTCAAATGTTTCCATATTCCTTTATTAAGTCTTCGTAATCGGTCAGGGTCTGCACGGTTTTCATGCGCGTCATCCAGCTGTCCGGCAAGCCGAACAGGGAACGGTCGAGCCGAAGCCAATAGGGTTTAAGACGTTTCAGCACCGACTGCGGACGGATGCCGTAAGCCAGCTGGTTTTCTTGCAGCCGTTCCATCAACGCCAGGCACTGCCGGCGTGCGGCTTCCGGCGCGATGGCCTCGCCTTGCAGACGGCGCGGCAGAAACGGATCGTTCAACACGCCGCGGCCCAACAGACAGACCCGTATCGATGGAAAACGCCGGCTCAACCGTTGCGCGTCCTCCACCGTAAAAATATCGCCGCTATAATAAACCGGCGCCTTGACGTGCGGCAAAACCGTTTCCAAAAAATCCCAATCGGGCTGCCCGCCGTAGCCCTGAACGCCGGTGCGCGGATGAACGGCCACATAGCGCAACGGATAACGGTTCAAGACGTCCAACAGCGGCCATATCTCCGCACGGTCGCGGTAGCCCAAACGGATTTTGACCGAAATCCCGAAATCGCCTTGCGTACAGGCGTAGGCCCGTTCCAAAAAGCGGTCCACCTGCGCCGGATAAGGCAACAGCCCC
The DNA here is from genome assembly GCA_964442435.1 of uncultured Bacteroidaceae bacterium. Classification (GTDB taxonomy): domain Bacteria; phylum Bacteroidota; class Bacteroidia; order Bacteroidales; family P3; genus CAMXAS01. The sequence goes on from CAYTZG010000004.1 coordinate 57,742, forward strand.
GAACCCCGGTGTTTGGCCGCCACCGAACGGATCGGGCAACCGAGATTCCAATTCAGGCTACGGTAGCCATACGCCCGCAGGGCCTCGACCATGGCCGGAAAATAGGCTTCCTCGTTGCCCAAAATCTGGGGTTCCACCGCCATGCCACGGTTATACTCCGGCCACAAATCCCGCAAATGGGAAAGCCGCACGCGCCGGCCGGGCACCAACACGACAAAGGGTGCGATGGCCCGCGACAAACCGCCTATCGTGTCGGCGTAAGCCTGTCGGTAGCGGCAATCGGTAAAGCCGTCCAGCGGCGCTAAGAGATATTCCATGGTTGAACCCACAAAAGTAGCATTTTTTTGTCTAACTTTGCGCGTTACAAGACCATCACCCCATGAACGCCGAACCCGCCACGCCCGTTACGGACGCCCGCCCCACCCTGTTGGGCCTGTCGCCCGCCGAAATCGCCGACCTTTTGGCCGACGCGCCTTTTCCCGCCTACCGTGCCAAGCAGGTGGCCCAATGGATTTACGGCAAACGGGCCGATTCGTTCGACGCCATGAGCAACCTCGGGCGCGCCGACCGCGAATGGCTGACGCAGCGTTTCCGCCTCGGCAACCTGCCGCCGGCCGAAGAACGCGTGTCCACCGACGGTACGCGCAAATACCTTTTCAACGTGAGCGAGGCCTATGAGAAGCCGGCTTATGTCGAATGCGTATATATTCCTGACGGCGACCGCGCCACGCTCTGCGTTTCGTCCCAATCGGGCTGCCGCATGAACTGCGGCTTCTGTGCCACCGGAAGCCAAGGCTTCAACCGCTCGCTGACGGCCACGCAAATACTGAACCAGTTTTACAGCCTGCCTTTTGCCGATGAGATTTCGAGTTTCGTATTCATGGGCATGGGCGAACCTTTTGACAATACGGACGAAGTCTTACGCGCGCTCAACCGACTGACGGCCACCGACGGCTTTGCGTTCAGCCCGCGCCGCATCACGGTTTCAACGGTGGGCGTCATTCCCGGCATGAAACGTTTTTTGGATGAGAGCGAATGCCATTTGGCCGTAAGCCTGCACAGTCCGTTCGCCGACGAACGCGCCCAATGGATTCCGGCCCAAAAGGCCTATCCCATCGCCGAGGTCTTGGACGTGCTGCGGCACTATGATTTCCGGCACCAACGCCGGCTTTCTTTCGAATACATCCTGTTCGGCGGCCTGAACGACAGCCTGCGCCATGCCAAAGCCCTGGTCAAACTGCTTTCCGTATGCGCCGGTTGCCGCGTCAACCTGATTCTGTACCATCCCGTGCCGGGCAAGCCGTTCCAACGCCCCAAGCCGGAACAGGCGTTCCTGTTCCGCGACTACCTCAGCAAAAACGGCCTCTTCGCCACCCTCCGCCAATCGCGGGGAGAGGACATAGAGGCCGCCTGCGGGCTGCTTTCGCAGCAGAAGAAGGGACAAGCTTAGTTGCCCAACAGCCGGAGCAATTCGTCCAACTTGGGCGTCAAAATGATTTCGGTACGGCGGTTCTTGACACGGCCTTCCGCATTATCGTTGCTCGCTATGGGCATAAATTCGCCACGGCCGGAAGCCGCCACCTGCGCCGGATTAACGTCCTTGTTCTCCAACAGAATCTTGGCGATGGCCGTCGCCCGCATCACGCTCAAATCCCAATTGTCTTTGACATCGCCGCGGCCACGCATCGTTACATTGTCGGTATGGCCCTCAATCATGACCTGGATTTCGGGGTTACGCGCCAATATGCCGCTCAACTCACGCAAGGCCTCGCGACCGTCGGCCCCCACCGTCCAACTGCCGGAGGCGAACAACAGTTTCTCGTCCATGGAAACATACACCTTGCCGTTCTTCGTATAAACCGACAGACCTTTGTCCTTGAAGCCCAACAGCGCGTCGTTCACCTTGTCCAGCAACGCGTTCATCTCGGCGTCCTTGCGATCCAAGATGCCTTGCAGTTCATTGACCCGTGCCTCTTTCTCGGCCAAAGCCTTCTCCTTTTCGGCCAACAAGGCTTCTTTTTCAGCCAATTCGGCTTCCTTGAGGCTCAAGGCTTCCGCCAGTTCGTTCTTACTCGACACGGTGTTTTTGTAACGCTTGTCCATCTGATTGTAGCTGTTCTTCAACTGCGTCAGTTCCTCGTTGCACAGCAGATAGTCGCGCCGCATCGTATCGGCCTCCATGCGGGCGGCCAGCAACAAATCTTCCAGATGCGCCGTCTTGGCCTTGCATTCGGTCAAATCCTCGCTGTACTGCATATTCTCTTTCTCCAAAGTCGCGCCCTTTTGCGCACAGGCATCGCTCTTGGCCAGCAATTCATTGTATTTCTTGGACGATACGCAAGAAAAGCCCAAACCCGCCACCAACAGGCACAGGCCAACGTTCAAAACAACTTTACGTTTCATATAGGGTTTATTTTAAATTACATATTCAACATGATACCGGTCGGACAATGATCCGAATGCACGACTTGCGGCAGAATGAAGGCCGACTCCAGCTGCGGTCTCAGATTGTCGCTCAACATCAGGTAATCGATACGCCAGCCCTTGTTTTTGGCCCGCGCCCCCGCCCGGAAACTCCACCACGTGTATTGGTCTTTCGCCTCCGGATTCAGATAGCGGAAGCTGTCCGTGAACCCTTGCGCGAGAAAACCGCTCATCCAATCGCGTTCTTCGGGCAAAAAGCCGGAAGAGGTCGCGTTGCGGACCGGGTCGTGGATGTCGATGGCCTCGTGGCAGATGTTGTAGTCGCCGCACAGCACGAGCTTGGAACGTTCGGTGCGCAGGCGCAGGACATAGCTTTCGAAATCGGCCAGCCATTGCATCTTGAACCGCTGCCGTTCGTCGCCGGACGTACCGGAGGGATGATAGACGCTGACCACGCTCACGTCGCCGAAGTCGGCGCGGATAAACCGTCCCTCGCGGTCGTAATCGGGCATCCCCATGCCCGACAGCACGCGGTCGGGCGTCTGCTTCGTAAGCAAGGCCACACCGCTGTAGCCTTTCTTTTCGGCCGAGAACATATAGGTTTGATAACCGGCCGCGGCAAAAGCCTCGACGGGTATCTGATCCGGTTGCGCCTTGGTTTCCTGCAGACAGACCACATCGGCGCCGCTGCCGCCCAACCATTCGACAAAGCCTTTCGTTACGGCCGCCCGGATGCCGTTGACATTATAGGTGATGATTTTTCTAAGCACGTGTTTTCGTTGATTTCACGCGCAAAGATACGTTTTAAATGATACCGTGGTATGACGGCGCCGACCGAGTTCCCAACAACAGGCTATGGAAAACTCGCCGGTTTTTATTTTTCCTTATTTTTACCTACTTTTGTAAGCATTCGGATTAGTTGCAAGTTTATGAAAATAGCGAAAGACACGCTCGTCAAACTGACCTATACGTTGCGTTTCGACAAGGCGGACGGTGAGGTCATAGAGGAAATCGGCGAGAAAGACGCCATGGACATCGTCGTGGGTCACGACGTTCTGTTGGAATCCTTTGAGGCTAAAATCATGGGATTGCAGGCGGGCGACACGTTCGCGTTCAGCCTGAACCCGCAGGAAGCCTACGGCGAATACGACGAAGAGAAACTCGTGCGCGTGCCGAAAGCCGAACTGCTGGAGGGTTTGCCCGAAGAAGCGGCAGAAAATATATACGAAGGCAATATCATTCCGATTGTGGATGCCGACGAGACAACCTACGAGGCCTTGATTACCGAAATACAGGACGACATCGTCTCTCTGGATTTCAACCATCCGCTCTCGGGCGAGACGTTGTTCTTCGAAGGCAAGATTCTGGCGGTCCGTCAGGCGACGGAAGCCGAAATTAAAGCGTTATGAAACTGTTCTTGATTATACTCGTTTTGGTATGCGCCCTGCTGATTTTGGGCGGCGTTCTGGTATTGAGCCTGGGGCACAGGGACCGCAGACGGCGACCGATGTCTAAGCCGCAACCGAAACGGCAGCCGCAGCGGATGATGCCGGCCGTTGACGACAGCACGGTAAGCCGCCGGCTGGCCGAAGAAACGGAGGCGCAAACACCCCCGCCCGCCGAAACGACACCGACGACCAGTCCGATAGAAGCCATTCAGGCGGCGCTCAAAATGGGGCCGGCCATCATGTCCATGGCGCGCATCCATGCCGAAGACGCGGAAGAGGCGGCGGCGCGGCAGCAACAAGCCCTCTTGTTCCTGCAAGGCGCGGAAGCGCTCTGCACGCTGGAATACGCGCTTAAGAAATGGGATACCGCCAAGACCGCTGAAAAACGCGCGGCGCTGCTGACCGAAATCAAAGGTTGCACGGCTTCCATCGACACCGAGGCGGTACGCTCGGCCTGCAAGGCCACGTTCGACGCCATGTATCCGGCTTTCTCCGAAAAGCTGTTGCAGATTGCGCCGGACATGAACGAAACGGAATTGAGGCTGTGTATCTTCCTGGCGTTGGGACAAAGCACGAAAGACATGGCGCTTCTGACACGCCGCTCCGTGCGCACCATCGAAACTTCCATCTATCACATCCGCAAGAAATTGGCCATTCCGACCGAGGAAAAGACGTCCGATTTCCTCAAGAAGTTCCTGTATTAGTTCCAAGGACGTTCACGCCAAACAGCAGACGAGCCATATCAGCCCGCCCGCATACGGCAGATAGCGTTTTTCGCGACGGACGACCGCCTGACGGCCGCAGTACAGGATGCCGTAACAGCAGACACAGGCCATACCCGACAACACGACCGGCCAGACCGCGCCCGGCCATCGCTCTATCCACAGACTCATACCGTTCATCAACGCAAGGCCGTATTGCAGAACGTGCATCAACGCGGCCGTCAGCCAACCGTTGCCTAAGGCCGACACGCCGACCAGTCCGGCCACCAAACCGACGGGCAACAAAACGGAGGCCATGGGCGCGACCACCATATTGGCCACCCAGAAATACACGGGAAACTGCCCGAAGAAGCACAGGCTCAGAGGCGCGGTAGCCCCTTGCGCCGCCCACGACACGGCACTCATCCCCACGATTTTCTTCAGATACTTCCGTTTCTCGACGGCCGCCGGATAGACGCGGGGCGAGAGGAACACGATGCCGCCGACGGCCAGATACGACAGCAAAAAGCCGAGGTCCAGCAACCAGTCGGGGCGGAGTGTCAACAGCAGCCAAGCCGACAGCAGCAACGAGCGTTCCACCGGCAGACGGCGGCCGAGACAGAGGCCGGCCTGCACGAACGTGAACATACAGGCGGCCCGGCAGACGGAGGCCGACAGGCCGGTCACGAGCGCGTAGCCCCACAGAAAGCCGCAGACGATGCCGAAACGCAACCAACGCGCCCGACGGCCGCGCAGCCCTTTGAGCAACAGCATCAGCACCCACGAGACGATACCCAAGTGCATACCCGATACGCAGAGCACGTGCACGACGCCGGCATCGCGGTAGGCCTGACTGACTTCCGGGTCCATGTCCGACTTGTCGCCGAACACCAAGGCCTTGGCGATACCGCGCTCGCGTTCGCCCAACAGCGGGTGCTCAAGGCCGGCCGCCAAGCGGGCCTGCAGGCGCCCGGCGGCGCGCCGCAAGCGGTGCGCCGTGTGCCGCCCCGCCCCGGAGGCCGAATCCGCGGCCACGAACCGCCAAGCCTGCCGCGGCACATAGGCGCTCACATAGATGTAGCGGCGGTGCATATAGCGGGCGTACCCCGCATAGGCCGCCGTGTCGAAGGGCGACGGGGCGGCACGGACCGTAAGACGGTCGCCGGGCGCCAACGCGGCGGCGGTGCTGTCCTTTTGAAAATACAGACACAGTTTGGCGCGGGCCGTAAGCCAAACGCCGTCGGCATCGGCATAAGCCTGAACGCGCACGGTCTTTTTCCAACTCTTGGCCGTCTCCTTGCCGAAGTCCAACACCTCAACCGCATAGATACGCCTATCGCCGTCCAAACAGACATCCGGCAACCGGCCGCCCGCCGCGCGGCTCAAAGCCACATTGGCATAACCGCCCAGCACGGCCAAGCACACGGCGGCCACCGCCCGTAAGACCGGCCGGCGGCCGCCACACAGCACGCCCGCCGCCGCAAGGCCCAGCCCCCACAGCGTCCAAAACCGAACATCGGGCCACGGCATGGCCGCAAACTGACCGCCGGAGCCATCGGCACACAGCCCCCATAGCAGGCCTGCCGCGTAACAAAAGAAAAGGAAATAAAAGGACGAACGGTACGGGCTTGCCCGCATCACACCGTCAATCGCTCAAATCGCCGATGGAAAGCTGATCCATGTGCTTGATCGAAACGCCGGTATAGTAGAAGCGGATGACGTCTTCCACCGAATACCCCAAATCGACCATACGCACCGCCCCTTCTTGGCTAAGGCCTACGCCGTGCCCGTAGCCGCGACCGGTGAGTCTTACCTGGTCTCCCTGCGTGGAGACCGAGAAATAAGTGGACCGCAAATTCAAATCCTGACGAATGTTTTTAAGCGGTATCTGATTGGGAAAATAAACTTTTCTTCTTATCTGCTTGAACGTCAAAGCGCTGTCACGCATCGTCGCGTTCTTGACCGGATAGTTGTATTGCCGTTCCAGAAAATCCAGCCATTCCTTACGGCTCATTTCCTTAACCCAAAAGGCGTTCCGCATACTCATCGAGAAGGTATCGCGCACGGGACGCAAATAGGGAATCTCGTAACGCCATACGTCTTCCGAAGCCACGGTCTCGCCGCCGGAATTGGAATAGAACGAAGCCGTGATGACCTGGTCGGCCGTATCCACAATCAACGAGCCGGCCGTCTGCACCGTGGCGGTGAGAATCAGCGGCGTATTGTTGCGGCTCTTATAGACCTGACAATGCACGCCGTCGCACAGGTGATAGCCGTCGTTCGCATGGCGACGCAAATTGTTGATGGCATACGTCCGCGCGATAATGGCCTGTATCTTATAGAAATCCAATTTGTCGCTGATGCTCCGCACCTCCGATTGGGTTACGCCGGCCACATAGTTCTCCACATTCACGATATTGATCAGAAACAGGCGGCCGTTCTCCACGCCCACTTCCAAATGGTCGTCGTAGTAACGCACCTCGCCCGGCGCCCCTTCCGGATGTATCGCGAAAATGGCTTTCAACCCCTCGCCGTCCAACGACAGCGACGGGAACACGCCTATCAGCGAGTCGCCCTGCCATACCGCGATGTTTTCGGCCTCCACGCGCAGAACCACCGACTGGTCTTCGTGCAGTTCCACCAACCGTTGCTCTTCGGAGTCGAAAATATAATACACGCCCAAGGCCGCCGTGAACACATAGGCGGTTGACGGCTTTTCGGAGAAAATCCGCACCGAAAGGTCGGTGGCATAAGCCCGGCCGACCGTCCACAACAATATTCCACAGAGGAATCCCGCGCCCAATATCTTTTTCATAATGCTTATATTCTATATACGTTCGAGATCCGCGATGATCGAAGCGGCCACGCGCGTCGAAGCGCCTTCCTGCCCTAATTTCTCCCGCAGCTCCTTATAATCAGTCAGTTGCTTTTCCCTTATTTTTGGATTTTTTAAGACTTTCTCCAACTCGGCCACGATATTCGCCTCGGTCAAATCGCCCTGCAACAGTTCCTTGACGACCTCCCTGTCCATAATCAGGTTCACGAGCGAGATGAAGCGAATCCGGTTCATGACCAACAGCCGCGCAATCCGATACGACACTTCGCTGGTCTTGTAGCAAACCACCTCCGGGATGCCCAGCAAGGCGGTCTCCAACGTGGACGTGCCCGACTTGACCAAGGCGGCCGACGAAACGGAAAGCAGGTCGTAGGCCCGGTCGTACACGAGCGGAATATGCGGATAGTCTTTCAGATAACGGGCATAGAGCGGGGCCATGTGCCGCGTGGCCGCCACGGCGAACCGATATTCCGGGAAATGCCGTGTGGCGGCCAACATGAGCGGAAAAATCTTCTCTATTTCCTGCTTGCGGCTGCCCGGCATCAACGTGATGAGCCGTTCCCCGTCCTTGAGCGGCGCATCGGGCAAGGGGTCGGCGAAACGGTAGCGCGCCATCGCGTCCAACAGCGGATGCCCCAAAAACGTGGCCTCCACGCCGTGTTTCGCATAAAAGGCCTGTTCAAACGGCAATACGGGATAGACGCGACGGATGTAACGCCGGATTTGCTTGACGCGCGACGTATGCCAGGCCCATATCTGCGGGGCGATATAATAGTAGATTTTATACGCCTGCCGGAACAGATGTTTGGCGATGCGCAGATTGAAGCCCGGGTAATCAATCAGGATGACGGCATCCGGCTTGAAAGCGTCCACGTCTTTCCGACAGAAAGCCATATTGCCGAGGATGATGCGCAAATGGGTCAACACCTCCCAAAAGCCCATATAGGCCAAATCGCGGTAATGCTTGACCAGAACGGCCCGTCCCTGCCCCGCTTCGGCCATGGCGTCGCCGCCCCAGAAACGGATGTCGGCGGACGGATCCTGCGCCACCAGGGCGCGTACCAGATTGGCACCGTGCAAATCGCCGGAGGGCTCGCCCGCTATGATATAGTATTTCATGCTTCTTTCTTCTTATAGTAAGCGCACCAAGGCGTCAGGAAACATTGCCCGCAATGCGGCCGCCGCGCCGTGCAGACATAACGGCCGTGCAACAGCAGCCAATGGTGCGCCTGCCCCAATTTATCCGCCGCAATGTATTTGACCAGCTGCCGTTCGGTTTCCAAGGGCGTTTTGGCCTGACGCGTCAAGCCGATCCGCGCCGAAACGCGGAACACGTGCGTATCCACGGCCATGCGCGCCTGATGGAAGGCCACGGCCATGACCACATTGGCGGTCTTGCGCCCCACGCCCGGCAAACTCGTAAGATCTTCCATCGTGTCCGGCACCTCGCCGCCGAAAGCCTCTACCAAGCGTTTGGCCATGCCCGAAAGATGCGCGCTCTTGCTGTTCGGATAGGAAACGGAACGGATATAGTCGTATATTTCGGATACCTCGGCCGAAGCCAAGGCGAACGCGTCGGGATAACGCTCGAAAAGCGCGGGCGTGACGAGATTGACGCGCTTGTCGGTACATTGGGCCGACAGCATGACCGCCACCAACAGTTCGTAAGGATTTCGGAAATGCAACTCGCTTTCGGCCACCGGCATCTCGCGTTCAAAACGCTTGAACACGTTTTCGTACAGTTCTTCCCTGCGCATGATTGACAAAGCCTTAGAACGCGATGGTAAAGCCCAAACTCAAATCCACAACCGAAAACGTTTCCTTGAAGGAATAGGCGGTTTGCGTGCCTTTGACCTCCGCCTTGCCATCTTCGGGCTTCGATTTGCTTTCAATATATACCAACGCGGGCGTATTGGCGAAATTGAATGGCGTTGAGCCCATATAGTCGGCTTTCAAATCGATATGGAAGCCCCGCGATACGAGGAATTTGAGCCCCAGCCCCACGGCATAGCCGAAGGCCGGCTTGGAACCCGAACTGAAATCGTAGGTATAACGCACGTGCAGGTCGTCGGATGCCGAGCGGTAAAACGGCGAAAGCATATGCGCGTAGCCGATGCCCACCCGTCCCGTACCGACGAGCCAGTCCACCAACGGGAACCGGAACGTGCCGCCGGCCATGGCCATGAACTCCGTCCATTTGTCGGTTTCGTCCGTTGTCCAAACCCGCTTACCCATCTGCGTGGCCGGGTCGGGCCCGAAAGCTTCGGCCGGAGCCGCCGTTTTGTTGGAATGCCCTTGGAACGTGATGAAAAGACCGCAATACTCGTTGAACACATAAAAATCGAACGCCACGCCATAGGTCACGCCTATTTTAGCGCCGTCGTAATCCAGCGTGTGGTCGTTCCGGTCGATACGGCCGAACGGCACCTGACCGAATTTTCCCAACGGAAAGGCCGCGCCCGCATGAAAGGCCACGTCCGACCGCTTCAATTCGTAGAAGGAGCCGGCGGCCGAAACGTTTTCCAACCCCGGCAGGCCGAGCATCAACAAGCCAATAATCCAACGATATCCTTTGTTCTTCATCGTTCTCCCTTTCGTTTTAACGGCCTTCTTGCGCCCCGAAAGCGTAAGTCACACCGAGGTTGATGCCCAAGGCGGCATAACGGAAAGCGATACCTTCCACTTGGTCCAACGCATCCCATGTGTTTTTCCTGCTGTTGTGAGAAACCCAATAGCGGTATTCGACCGACAACTGCACCAACCAATTCTTCTGAACCCGGTATTGCAGACCGAAATCCGTACCCAACTGAAAATCCATTGCACTCGTGGGGCGGATAATCTTGAATACATTGCGGTCCGTCCCGATTTTCTTGCCGTCCTGATCGAGCACCGGTATTTTCTCAACCGATTGCGCCATGGGGCTGAGGATAAAACCGAACCGTCCCTGCACCTGCCCTATCAGATACAGTTTAGCGATAATCGGAATGCGCACGTTGAGCGACAGCCCGGCCGAATAGACCTCCCAACCCGTCTTATGCAACGTGCCCGGATAAGATTCCGTGATGGCCGTATTGAAATCGTAACCGAAGATTTGCGCGCCCACCGCGACACCCAAACCGAAATAGGGTACGAAATAGTATTGATACGATAAATCGGCCGAAATGCCGAGTTTGGCGCCCTGCGGCAGACCGGACTGCCCCGTCAGCGCCTTGAAATCGCCCATCGGAATGGCCGGCCCTATTTTCAGCGTCGCTTCCGATTTCAAATCGGACTCGGACGTGAACGCCGCCAACTGCGACGCATACTTAGGAGAAGGTACCTGACCGCGGGTCTCGCCGCCAGACAACTGATACGCTTGCGCCCATACCGGCCCGCCGGTCAAACACAGTCCTATCCACAACGCGCCCAACAGCGCCACCCGTTTTCCTTCCATAACTCCTACGCTTTTCAATTCATTTTGTCTGACGACTTTACGTCAGCCCTAAAAGAGCAAAGATACGAATAAAAAAGCATTTCCCCTAAACATTTTTTTGTCGGGTTTTTTCTTTGAAAATTAGAAAATTTGGGCTAAGTTTGCATTGTTCATGCGATGTGTGCCGGCCCGGTCGGCGCGACGCTTGAATCTAAGGATAATAATTAACAATTAAATAACTATCGTTATGAAAGTAGCACACAATTTCAACGCAGGTCCCTGCGTATTGCCGAAGCCTGCCATCCAAGCCGGCATCGAAGCTCTGAAAGATTTCGCCGGTACCGGTATGGGCGTGATCGAAGTATCGCACCGCAGCAAGGAATGGCAAGCCATTATGGACGAATCCGTAGCCTTGTGGAAAGAACTCTACAACATTCCCGAAGGTTATCACGTTCTGTTCCTCGGTGGTGGCGCCAGCACGCAGTTCCTCTATGTTCCGTTCAACCTGTTGAACAAGAAAGCCGCTTATCTGGAAACGGGCGGTTGGGCTGCCAAAGCCGCGAAAGAAGCCAAATATTTCGGCGAAGTTGAAATCGTAGCTTCTTCCAAGGAAACGACTTACAACCACATCCCCAAGGGTTGGAAAATCCCGACGGATGTCGATTATTTCCACATCACGACGAACAACACGCTGTACGGTACCGAAATCAAGGAAGATATCGACAGCCCCGTTACGCTCGTGGCCGATATGTCGTCCGACTTCATGAGCCGTCCCGTCGATATCAGCAAATACGGTCTGATTTACGGTGGTGCCCAGAAGAACGTCGGCCCCGCCGGTTTGACCGTCGTTATCGTTCGCGAAGACATCCTCGGTAAAGTGGAACGTCCGTTGCCGACGATGGTGGACTACCGCACGCACATCAAAGACGGTTCGATGTTCAACACGCCGCCTGTATTCCCGATCTTCATGATGTACGAAACCTTGAAGTGGGTCAAGAGCATGGGCGGTCTGAAAGTCATCGAAAAGATGAACATCGAAAAGGCCGAAATGCTCTATAACGAAATCGACAACAACCCGATGTTCAAGGGTACGATCATCGACAAGGCCGACCGTTCCAGAATGAACGTTTGCTTCGTTATGGAAGACAAATACAAAGACAAGGAAGCCGACTTCCTCGAATACGCCAAGGCCGCCGGTATGGTGGGCATCAAGGGTCACCGCTCCACGGGCGGTTTCCGCGCCTCCATCTACAACGCCTGCCCGAAGGAAAGCGTACAGGCTTTGATCAACTGCATGCAGGAATACGCGAAAAAGAACGCTTAATCGATTGATTAAGGAAAGTAAGGAGGGGGCAGGTGTTATGCCCCCTCTTTGACTTATAAACAAACAATTAATTATTATAAAAGGCACGTTAGAATAAGTAAGATACAAGGCGAATCGCTTTGTTATAACGCGCCATAAAAACATCTGTAAAATGAAAGTATTAGTTGCGACAGAAAAACCCTTCGCCAAAGCCGCGGTAGACGGCATCCGCAAAATCGTGGAAGCCGCCGGCTTTGAATTGGCGCTTTGCGAAAAATACACCGATGTTCAACAGTTCTATACGGCCGTTGCCGATGCGGACGCGTTGATCGTCCGCTCCGACAAGGTGACGAAAGAAGTCATCGACCACGCCAAGAACCTGAAAATCGTCGTTAGAGCCGGTGCCGGCTACGACAACCTCGACCTCGCGGCCTGCACGGCCAAAGGCATCGTGGCGATGAACACGCCGGGCCAGAACTCCAACGCCGTTGCCGAATTGGCCGCCGGTTTGATGATTTACATGAACCGCAACCTCTTCAACCCGGGCACGGGTGCCGAATTGAAGGGCAAGAAACTGGGTATCCACGCTTACGGTAACGTAGGCCGCAATGTGGCGCGCGTGGCCAAGGGTCTGGGCATGGACATCTGTGCTTTCGACGCTTTCTGCCCGAAAGAAGTAATTGAAAAAGACGGTGTAAAGGCCGTAGGTTCGGCTGAAGAACTCTACAGCACCTGCGACGTGATTTCGTTGCACATCCCCGCCACGAAGGAAACCACCAACTCCATCAACTACGACTTGGTGAACCGTATGCCCAAGGGCGCCATGCTGGTGAACACCGCCCGCAAGGAAGTCATCAACGAAGCCGACATGGTGCGTTTGCTGAACGACCGTCCCGACTTCCGTTATGTAACCGACATCAAGCCGGGCAACCATGACGAACTGGCCGAGAAATTCCCCACGCGCTATTTCTCCACGCCCAAGAAGATGGGTGCCGAAACGGCCGAAGCCAACATCAACGCCGGTTTGGCCGCCGCCAACCAGATTGTTGACTTCATCAAGAACGGTGTAACCAAATTCCAAGTAAACAAATAGGCTACGCCAAGCGGTCTTGTACCGTGATACGGATAGGGCTGTTCCTTGCGGGACGGCCCTATTTTATAAGAAGACTTTGATTTTATGCCGACAAAACGACTCCGCTTTCTGATTTGCGCGCTCTGCCTGACGGGCTTTTGCTGTTTGCCCGTATGGGAAGCGCAGGCGCAATTGGGGCAGAACGCGCCCGCGCAGAGTAAAAAGAATGCCGGCAACGACACGCGGACGGAAGCGCCCACCCAAACGGCCGACCCGACGATGAGCCGTTTTCAGCAGTTACAGGATCAAACGGTCTATAAGAAAGGCTTTGACAAACGGCGGTTCTTTTTCGGCGGCGGCTTCGGCGCGCAATTCGGTTCGCTCACAAGCGTGGACATCTCCCCGACGGTGGGCTACACGTTCCACCGTATGTTCAAAATGGGGATTTCGCTTACGTTCGAATATTTCGCCTACAACTACATGACACCCATGCAAACCATCGAACGCCGGCAATACTTCCTCTACGGCGGCAGCCTGTTCGCGCGTTTCTACCCAATCAAATATTTGTATCTGCACGCCGAAATCATGGGCATGAACCAACCGCACGCAAACAACGTTTCCAGATTCTGGATGCCCTATCCGCTTATCGGCTTCGGCTACAACCAACCTTTGGGCGAACACGCCGCCCTGCAATTACAACTGCTCTGGAATCTGAATAACGCGCCTGAAAGCATCATGGCCAACCCCATGGTGTCGCTGGGGTTCGATATCCGCCCCTAACGGGCTTTCTCCACTTGGCCGTACAAATCGTGCACTTCGGCCTCCGTAATGCGTACCTCGTAGAATCCGCCGATTTGCAACTTCCCTTCTTCCCGCAAAATCAGCACCTCATCGTCCACCTCCGGCGAATCGTAGCGCGTGCGCCCGATATAATAGTCGCCCTCCTCGCGGTCGATGATCACCTCGAACACCTTGCCCACGCGGGCTTCGTTCAGACTTAACGAGATGTCTTCCTGCAACCGCATGATTTCATCGGCGCGGCGGTCTTTCTCCTCGGCCGGCACCGCATCCGGCAGGGCGGCCGCAGGCGTTCCCTCCTCTTCGGAATAGGTAAACACGCCCAAACGGTCGAACCGGAATTTCCGCACAAACGATTTCAATTCCTCGAAGGCTGCTTCGGTTTCCGTCGGAAAGCCGACAATCAGCGTGGTACGGAATACGGCTTCCGGCAAGGCCGCCTTGAGTTTGTGCAACAAGGCCGTCGTTTTCTCCTTGTCGGTGGCGCGTTGCATATCGTGCAGCACCGATGTGGCGATATGCTGCAACGGAATGTCGATATAGGCGCACAACTTGGGTTCGGTGTGCATCAAGTCCAACAGGTCTTCCGGAAACGAATGCGGATAAAGGTATTGCAGACGGATCCAACGCAGGCCTTCTATCCGCGCCAAGGCCTTTACCAAATCGGCGATGCGCTGGCAACCGTATATATCCAACCCGTAATAGGTCACGTCCTGCGCCACCAGTATCAGTTCCTTGACGCCTTGACGCGCCAAGTCCTCCGCCTCTTTCACCAGGCTTTCCATCGGGCGGGAAACGTGCTTGCCCCTAATCAACGGAATGGCGCAGAACGCGCATTGGCGGTCGCAACCCTCCGAAATCTTGAGGTAGGCGTAATGCGCGGGCGTGGTCAGGGCGCGCCGTTCGGGATTGAAACCCTCGGCCGCCGCCACGTCTTCGCCCACGATGGCCGCGATGACCTTTTCCGGCTCCCGCACGCCGAACCAAGCATCCACTTCCGGTATCTCGGCCGCCAACTCCTGTCCGTAGCGTTGCGCCAGACAGCCCATGACATACAGTTTCTGTATGCGCCGCTTGCTTTTCAACATACAGGCGCGCAAAATCATATCGATGGATTCCTGCTTGGCGTCGCCGATAAAACCGCAGGTATTGATGAGCAACACATCCGGATGCCGGGGGCTTTCGGTAGGCAACAACGTCCACTGCGCGGGCAGCACGTGCGCGAGCACGACTTCCGAATCGACGGTATTTTTGGAGCAGCCTAAGCTGATGAGTTTGAGCGTAGCCATAAACCGGTCTTACATGAACAACGATTGTACGAATTCGTGCTTGTCGAAAATGCGCAGGTCTTCCATCTTCTCGCCCACGCCTATATAGCGTATCGGCACTTGGAACTGGTCGGAAATCCCGATGGCGACACCGCCCTTGGCCGTACCGTCCAGTTTGGTCAAGGCCAAGGCCGTTACCTCCGTGGCGGCCGTAAACTGCTTCGTCTGCTCGATGGCGTTCTGCCCCGTAGAGGCATCCAAAACCAACAGCACCTCGTGCGGCGCATCGGGCACGACCTTTTTCATGACCTGCTTGATTTTGGACAATTCGTTCATCAGATTGATTTTATTGTGCAGACGGCCGGCCGTATCGATGATGACGACATCGGCCTGCCGGGCCACGGCCGACTTGAGCGTATCGAAAGCCACCGAAGCCGGGTCCGCCCCCATGGCCTGCGCCACGACCGGCACGCCGGCCCGTTCGCCCCAAGCCTGCAACTGTTCCACGGCCGCCGCACGGAACGTATCGGCCGCGCCCAACACGACGGAAGCGCCGGCCTGCTTGAACCTGTAGGCCAACTTGCCGATGGTCGTCGTCTTGCCCACGCCGTTGACGCCCACCACCATGATGACATAGGGTTTCCGTTCGGCCTTGGCGGCGAAATCCGGCGTCTCGCTGCCGGCCAACAGGGCTTCCACTTCCTCGCACAACACGCGGTTGAGCTCGGAGGCGTTCAGGTAATGTTCCTTGGCGATGCGGGCCTCCAAACGTTCGATAATCCGGACGGTGGTCTCCACGCCCACATCCGACGTCACCAACGCTTCCTCTATCTCGTCCAGCACGGCATCGTCCACCTTGGACCTGCCGGCCACCGCCCGCGTGATTTTCTTGAAAACGCTCTCCTTGGTCTTACTCAGCCCGGCTTCCAGATTCGCCGTATCCTGCCCGTCTTTGGAGCGCTCTTTGGTGAATAAACTAAAGAATCCCATAAACACAAAAAAGAGAGCCGCGCAATGCGGCTCTCTTACACATTAAACCCTTTATAATATAACAAGTCGAGTCTTATTTCTGCGCGAAATATTCCTTAACTTTATCATTCGGTATAATCTCCTCCTTGAAAGCGTAAGCGCCCGTTTTCGGAGACTTGACCACTTTCACTACCTTGGCGAAATCCTTACCGGTAGACGTCTTCAGGGTTGCAACAACTTTCTTTGCCATGACGCTTCAACTATTTAATTTCTCTGTGAACGGTTACTTTCTTCAGAATCGGATTGTATTTCTTCAACTCCAACCGATCCGGCGTGTTCTTCTTGTTCTTGGTAGTGATGTACCGCGAAGTGCCGGGCATACCCGATGCCTTGTGCTCCGTGCATTCCAGAATAACCTGAACGCGAGCTTCTTTATTCTTCTTTGCCATAATTCTGACCTTTCAATTTAGGAAGCGCAAAAGTAGATAATTTTTAGGATAATTGCAAATGCCTTCCCCATTTATTTTCCCGAGCGCTTACCGTTGCTGGATGCGCGAAGCTCCCGTCGTCGTCATTTCCAACGTATCCGGCTCGCCGAGATAGAAAATCTTGCTGGCGCCGCGCGCTTCCGCCCACAGGCCGTGACGGGCGTTGACCGTGGCCGTGCTGGCGCCGCGCACCGAAATCGTCAACGAATCCACTTCCCAGGCCTCGCCCTTGAACACGGACGAACCCACGAACGCGAGTTCCGCCCACCGGGCCTGTCCGGTCAGTTCCACCGACGAAGCGCCCGTTACTTCCGATTCCACGCGGCCCGCTTCCAGATAAGCCAACTGCAAGGACGACGCGCCGATGACCGTTACCTGCAGATTGTCTTCGACCGCCACCGCGCCGCTCAACACCGACGCGCCGTACAAGCCGATTTCAAGGTTCGGGCTCCGCAACGTGTCCGCGAGCGTCAGCATGACGGCCCCCGTACACATGAGTTCTTTCAGGTTCGTGTAGGTGATATCCACATCGATGCGCATATTCCGGTTCTGCAACTGGTCGTAGCTTTCCTCGTCGTCCACGCCTATCCAAAGACGGCCGCGACGGCTCGACACGCCCAACAGCGGGAATACCGCCTCGTCGGCCTTGATGGTCAGGGCGGGCGCATCGCCGTGATGCAACGTCACATACATGAAAGAAGAGAGTTGAAGCACCTCGAAGTCCTTTACCTCATACGTTTGTTCGACCACGACCCCGGTTCCCCGGTTGACACTCTCGCCGTCAGCGTTGCGCTGCCGACAGGCCGACATCCCGAAACACAGAACCGCCGCCACCAGCGACAGGCTCAGAATCCGTAATCTTTCCATAGTTATTTATCCGTTTTTCACACATTTATCTGTTTCAACCCCATGGTCGAACACCTTTACAAATATACAGAGTTTTCCATGATTCCCAACAGCCGTTTGTCGATAAAATTTCAAAAACGCCAAAATCCCTAACACGGCAAACGCTAATTTTGCATCCTCTCAAATTATAGTTGGTCATGACAAGCCCGACGATCCTGCTGCTGGAAAGCTCCACCGACACGCTTTCCGTAGCCTTGTGCCGCAATGGAAAAGTAGCGGCCGCCCGTGAAAAGGCGGCCACGCGCGACCATGCCGCCCTTTTGCTCACGTTCGTGGACGAAGTGATGCGGGACAGCGGTTTGCGGCCGGCCGGCGTGGATGCCGTTGCCGTAAGCAAGGGGCCCGGTTCCTACACCGGCCTGCGCATCGGCGTTTCCTCCGCCAAGGGGCTGTGTTATGCGCTGGACAAACCGCTGATTGCCGTAAGCCCGTTGCAGGCGCTGGCCATGGAGGCCGCCCGCAGTTTTGACGCGGACACGGTGGCGCAGGCCTTGTTCTGCCCCATGACCGATGCCGGCCGCATGGAAGTCTATGCCGGCCTTTATACGGGAGCGGGCGACATCGTGCGCGACGTGCAGGCCGATATCGTGACGCCCGAATCCTATGCGGAATATCTCGTTTCGCCCGGACAGAAACTCTATTTCTTAGGCAACGGCGCCGAAAAATGCCGCGCGGTGCTGGGGCAACGCCCCGATATGCTGTTCCTGCCCGGCTGGGAGCCCAACGCCCGCTACATGGCCGTTCCCGCAACGCGCGCTTATATGGAGGGCGCATTTGAGGACACGGCTTATTTCGTACCGTTCTACCTCAAAGACTTCGTGGCCGGCAAACCGCACGTCAAAGGCTTATGAGCATCGCTTTTCCCTACCGTATCATCGGCATGATGTCCGGCAGTTCGTTAGACGGCCTGGACTTGGTTTCCGTTGTTTTCGAAACGGCCGACGGCCTGAAATTCCATATCGAGGCCGCCGAAAGCCAACCTTATCCCGACCTTTGGCGCGAACGTCTGGCGGGCGCACACCGGCTTTCCGGACTGGAACTAAGCTTGTTGGATGTGGAATATGGCCGTTTTGTCGGCGAGAGTATCCGCGATTTCATACAGAAGCACGGCTTGACGGCACAGGCCGTGGCCATGCACGGACATACGGTCTTTCACGAACCGCACAAAGGGCTGACGCTGCAAATCGGCAGCGGGGCGGCCGTGGCGGCGGCCTGCGGCTTGCCCGTGGTCTGCAAGTTCCGCGACAAGGACGTGGCTTTGGGCGGCGAGGGCGCGCCCTTGGTGCCGATCGGCGACCGACTGCTGTTCGGCCAATATACCTATTGCCTCAACTTAGGCGGCATCGCCAATATCTCGTATGAAGAAAACGGCCGCCGCATCGCGTTCGACATCACGACCTGCAACATGGTGCTGAACCCTTTGGCGCAACGCATCGGCCTGCCGTTCGACCGCAACGGCGAACAGGCCGCCGCCGGACACAACATCGCCGCGCTGCGCACGGCCCTCGACGCCCTGGACTTCTACCGGCAAGCGCCGCCTAAATCGCTGGGCAGGGAGTGGTTCGAACGCGTTCAGCAACCGCTCTACCTTAATTATATAGAACAAGGCTATACCGAAGCCGACCTGCTCCGCACGTTTGTGGAACATATCGCGGCGCAAATCGGACACGTCTGCCGACAGCAAGGCCGTATGCTCATCACGGGCGGCGGCGCGTTCAACCGCTTTCTCGTGGAACGCATCCGCGCGGCCTGCCCGCAACTCGTCTGCGATGCCGACCAGCCGCAACTCATCGATTATAAGGAAGCGTTGATTTTCGCGTTCCTCGGCCTACTCCGCCTGCAAAACCGGGTCAACTGCCTGCACAGCGTCACCGGCGCCGTCGCCGACAACATCGGCGGGTGCGTTTTCGCGTAACCACAACTGATAGATATAATCCTGAATGTCCGTCCGTATGCTCAACCTCAGCAACAGATTGGGCGTAGGATAAGGATGCACGCGGTTGGACAGGAACACATAAACGATTTCCTTTTCCGGATCGACCCAAAAATAGGTGCCCGTAAAGCCGCTGTGCCCGAAACTCGCCGCCGAAGCCGACAACGCGCAGGGTGAAGGCGCGTCCGCCTCCAAAGGCCGCTTGTCGAAGCCGCCGCCGCGCCGGTTCTTGGCCGAAGAAAAATCCGAACTGCTGAACAACGCCACCGTCGCGCTGTCGATATAACGGTGCCCGCCATATTGGCCGTTCCACAATAGCATCTGCGCCATAACGGCCACATCGTGCGCCGTACCGAACAGCCCGGCCGAGCCGCCCGCCCCGCCGAACAAGGCCACCATCGGGTCGTGCACATAGCCGCGAATCGTGCGGTGCCGCCAGGCCGTATCGTTCTCGGTCGGCACCAGACGCGCCAGCGGGAACTTATCCAAAGGCCGGTAGGTCAAACGCCGCAAGCCCAAACTATCGTAGAAATGCCGTTGCACATAGTCTTCCAAGTCTTCGTCCGTCATAAAGCGGAAAGCCTCGTAAAGATATTGGAAGCCCAAATCACTGTATTGGTAGGTCGGACGCCCCAACGGCATCCCGTCCATCTCCTCGCGCAGTTCGCGCCGTGCGCGCCGGTGCAGGTAGAGGCTGTCGGCCACGGGCCATATATAGTCCTCGTCCCGCGTCCCGCTCAGGTAGTCCCGCTTCGGATAGCTGTCGGGCTGTGACGTCAGCAGGCTGGGCTTCAAGCCCGACTCATGCGCCAACAGCCGCCGGAACGTGATGTTACGCTTGTCGGTCCGCAATAGGCGCGGCACGGCGCGCGAAACGGCCTGATCCAAGCGATAGACGCCCCGGTCGTAGAGTTGCATATAGGCCACCGTCGTGGCCAGCACTTTGGTCAGCGACGCGAGGTCGTAGAGGTCGTCGTCGCCCACCCGCTGTTTTTCCTCATAGGTGAAATGCCCGAAATTCTTGTCGTAAATCACCTTGCCCTTATAGGCCACCAACACTTGGCAGCCCGGATAGGCCGCCGTGTCGATGCCGTGGCGCACCAACGAATCGATGACGATGAAATCCGCACTGTTGAAGCCGAGTTGTTCCGGCAAGCCGTAGGACAGCGACGTGACCTCGGTGGTGAGCCCCGTTCCCAACGGATAGCACGCGCCCACCCGCACCGGCAGACGGCCCTGCGCCGCGATGCCGCCGAAGAGCAGTTGCGCCATGGCGGTACGCGCGGCCGGCACATCCTCATAGCCGCAGACCACCGCCGAAAACGTCAGCGTGTCGAACAGCGCCAACGCATAGGGCGGCGCAAACGAAGCCAGCACCGTTTCGCCCGGCAGATCCTGCAACAACCGCAGGAGTTGCAACGTGGCGTCCGTAATGCCGTAGCGGCGGTTCAGATAAGGGCTCGTCCCGCCCAAGTCGATAAGGGCCAAATCATAGCGGCGCCATTGTTCCAACCAGTCCCGCAGGCTATCGACCGGCGTCTGTCTGTCTATGTAGTAGTGGTCGAAACCGGCATAGCGTTCCAACATACGGCCGAAACCGTCCGACGACAATGCGCCGGTGGCCTGACGCGCCTCCGCCCCGCCCGCATAATCGCCGATATGGATACAAAGCTTGGCCGGGTAGCGGACGGCTTGCAACGGCAACAGGCCGCCGGAATCCGCCACCACCGTCAGGGCCCTGGCATAGAGTTCGTTCTGCAAGGCCTTTATCCGCGGGTTGTTCAACGCCTGCAACAAGACCGCCGAGTCACCGTAGGCCATGGGACGGAAGTCATCCGTATCGCCACCCCGTAAGGTAAACGCGCCCAACGTCTCCGCCTTGAGCGCAAGGATACGGCGCACCGCCGAGTCAATCGTCGCCACCGGAACGCGCCCGTTGCGCACCGCCCGCGACAGGGCCTTGATGGCGGCTTCCGGCGCGGCCGGCAACAGCAACACGTCTTCGCCCGCTTCCACGGCCCGCACCTCCACTTCGCCGCTGCCCCATTTCACGCCATCGGCCACGCCTTTCATCTCCAGGCCGTCGGTCACGGTCAGCCCGCGGAAGCCCATACGGCGGCGCAGATAGTCTTTAAGCCATATCTTGGAGAGGGAGGCCGGCCCTTTGGCATCGATGGCCGGCACGCGCAGGTGCCCCACCATGACCGCCTCGGCGCCGTCCGCCATCAGGGCGCGGAACGGCAACAAATCCACACTGTCGATATAGGCCGCATCGTGCTTGATTTCCGGCAACGTATAATGGGAGTCCTTTTCGGTATCGCCGTGGCCGGGAAAATGTTTGAGTGACCCGACGACGCCTTGCGACCGCATCCCGCGCGCATAGGCCGCACCGTGGCCGGCCACCCAGCGCGGGTCTTCGCCGAAGGAACGCATATTGATGACGGGGTTGCGCGGATTGGAATTGACGTCCAGCACCGGGATGAAGTTCCACGAAATGCCCAGCTCCCGACATTGCCAGCCGATGGCTTCCCCCATGCGGCCAATCCAAGCCGTATCCTGTATCGCGCCCAACGTCTGCTGCATCGGGAACGCCGCCACATCGGTCAGCCGCATGGCCGGCCCCCACTCGCCGTCTATGCTGATCCAAAGCGGGATTTTGGCGATGGCCTGATAGGCGCGGACGGCGCGATATACATCCCAGGCGTTGCCCTTGAAGAAACAGAGCCCGCCGTAACCGTAACGGCCTATCTTGACCTGCATATCCTGCACCGTGGCGGGGTCGTAGCCACTGCCGCAACGCACCACCATCATCTGGGCGATTTTCTCCTCCAACGTCATCTGCGCCAACAGACTGTCGGCATTGAAAAGCGGCTGCGGCGCGGCCTGTCCGACGGCCATGCCCAGCACCCATACCAAACCTGCCCAAACGCCTTTCCGCTTCAACCGCGACTTCATCCTTAACCTCCTCATATCTCTTTTTGCCCGCTTTTAGAATCCCAATACATCGGCCATGCCGTACCAACCGCTGCGGCCATGGAGCCACTCGGCCGCCACGACGGCGCCCAACGCGAATCCCGCCCGAGACTTGGCCTCATGCCGTATCTCGATGCCATCCTGCGCCGACTCGAAAACCAAATCGTGAATGCCGACCACCTCGCCGCGCCGCTCGGAGGCGATGGATACGACCGGATAGCCGCCCGCCTCAAGGGCCGCGTTCATGCTCACGGCCGTACCGCTGGGCGCGTCCAGCTTATGGATATGGTGGGTTTCGGTAATATGGCCGCCATACTGCGGCTGCTGACGGAACAACTCGCCCGCCCGCTTGACCAATTGCAGGAAGATGTTGACGCCGACACTGAAATTGGCGGCCGCGACCACCGCCCCACCCGACGCCGTGCAGAGCGCACGCAAGCGCGCTTCCTCGTGTTGCCAGGCCGTGGTGCCGACCACAACGGGCTTGGCCGCCGCGATACACCTTTCAATATGGGCGACCACCGCCGCCGGCACCGAAAACTCGATGGCCATGTCCGCCGTCCGCCAAGCCTCGGCCTGCGCGTCAAAATCCGCTTCCGAATCTATCCTGCAAACGATTTCATGCCCCCGCGCCAACGCCACTTTCTCGATTTCCCGCCCCATGCGGCCGTAGCCCAACAGGGCGATACGCAGGGGCCTCCCCGTATTTTCCATAAAAAGCCTAAAATTTCATACAAAGCCTGAACCCCATGTCCCAAGGTACCGCACCGCCCGCACCTTCGGGCGCGGGGGCGGCATAAGGTTCCAGACGCATGGCCAGATTGGGCGAGACGTTGAAATCGAACAGATGCGCATA
>CAYTZG010000004.1:81228-122717 GCA_964442435.1 uncultured Bacteroidaceae bacterium
CGGAACGCGCCGCTGTTGCGCTCGGCAAACGTCATGGCCTTGCGCGCCTCTTTGGCCGTCAAGGTGTTCTTGGGCCGGGGCAACGTATCGGCGGCCGGTTTCGGCTTAGCCCCCGCCCAAGCGTAAACGTCTTCGTAATACCAATGGCCGACGCCATCGGATATGGGCGTCTCGCTCCGTTCGAAAGCCGTATGTTGCAAGGAAAGGCGGTCGCTGCCGTGCCAGGCTTCCTGCCAATCGACGGCATAACGGTCCTGCGCGCCCAAAGAGGCGCACGCCACCGTCCATACGAAGCCCGTCACCAACAACCGGAATCCGCTATGCATTGAGTCGGTTCAATATCTGCCGCAGTTCCTTTTCGGAAGAAAAATGAATCTGCACGCTGCCTTTTCCACCCTTCTGCTTGCGCACTTCCACCGGCGTTTCCAACTTCTCGGCCAACTTACGGCTGTCTTCCACGCACCAATCCGGCAACACCGGCTTGGCCTCCGCCCCTGCCTTACGGGCGGGCTTCTCCTGACGCAGGCCCTGTTCCACAGCGCGTACCGAAAGGCCTTTTTCCTTGATGCGGCGCACCCAGTCCACCTGTTTCTTCGGGTTTTCCTCCGCCAACAGGGCGCGCGCGTGCCCCATGCTGATTTCGTTGTTCTTCAACGCCAACTGCACTTCGGCCGGCAGTTTCAACAAGCGCATATAGTTCGTGACGGTACTGCGGTCTTTCCCGACCCGCTTGCTTACCTCGTCCTGACTGTATTGATAGGCGTCGGCCAAGGCTTGATATGACAGCGCGATGTCCATCGCGTTCAATTCCTCACGCTGGATGTTCTCCACCAACCCCATCTCCAGCATCTCGTTTTCATTGGCCATGCGGATATATACAGGCACTTCGGTCAGTCCCGCCCGCTTGGAGGCGCGCAACCGCCGTTCGCCCGAAATCAACTGGTAGCGTTTGCCGTGCTTGCGCACCGTCAGCGGCTGGATGATACCGTGTTCTTTGATGGAGTCTGACAATTCCTGCAAGGCCTGTTCGTCGAACTGCGTTCTGGGCTGTTGCGGATTGACGTCTATCAAATCTATGTCGATGGCCGCTATGGCGCCGATAACGCTCTGTTCGGCCTCCTCGTAGGCATGGCGCAGCGTCTGCCGGTCGTCTTTCTGCGGCAACACATGGCTGTCGGCCGTCATATCGGGCGCGTTGATACCGAAACCGCTGTCTCCCAACAGCGCGTCCAAACCGCGTCCCAACGCATTTCTCTTGTTCTTTCCGCTCATATCTTATCTCCCTGTTTTTGCGCGGCCGCCGCTTCCGCCGCCGCTTGTTTCTCTTCTTCCTTCCGCAGGATTTCCTTGGCCAGGTTCAAATAGTTGACGGCCCCCGCGCTGTTGATGTCGTAAGCCAGAATGTTCTCACGGTGGCTGGGCGCCTCGGCCAGTTTCGTGTTATTGTGTATCAACGTCTCGAACACCAGCTGATGGAAATGCGAACGCACCTCCTCCACCACCTGCTTCGACAGGCGCGTGCGCGAATCGTACATCGTCAGCAACAGGCCTTCCAACTGCAGGCCCGGATTGAAACGGCTCTGGATGATGCGGATTGTATTGAGCAGTTTCGTCAAGCCTTCCAACGCATAGTACTGGCACTGCACGGGTACGATGACCGAGTCGGAAGCCGTCAGCACGTTGGTCGTGATCAACCCCAAGGACGGCGAGCAGTCCACGACGATGAAATCGTAATCGTCGCGCACGGTTTCCAAACAACGCCGCAAAATCGTTTCCCGCTGCGGCAGGCCCACGAGTTCCAACTCCGCGCCCACCAAATCGATATGCGAGGGCAACAGATACAGGTCTTTGGTCGGTGTTTTGAGAATCAACTTCTTAGGATCGGCCTGCTCGACCAAACAGTCGTAAACGCTTTCCCGTATCGAATCGGGATTGAAGCCGCAGCCCGACGTGGCGTTGGCCTGCGGGTCCGCGTCGATGAGCAACGTCTTCTTCTCCAAGGCCGCCAGAGCCGCGCTCAGATTGATGGCGGTCGTCGTCTTGCCCACGCCGCCTTTCTGGTTGGCGATGGCTATGATTTTTCCCATGGTTTTCCTTTCTTCTTAAAACAACAAAAGCCGCCCCGTTGACAAAGGACAGCTCGTCTGGTTATACCGTAACGGCTAACCCAACGTTTCCGAAAAATCCGCATCGAAACCGAACGGATCCGCCGGGCGGTCGGCATCTTCCGTCCGTTCCGGGTATTCGCCCGTTTCCACGAACCGAATGGCCTGGTCCAAGCCCTTCCGGAAATTATCGAAATCCTCCCGGTACAGAAAGATCTTGTGCTTCTCGTAAACGAAACGCCCCGTGCCTTCGTCGAAATGACGCTTGCTCTCCGTAACGGTGATATAGCGGTCGCCGCCCTTGGTCTCTTTCACGTCCATGAAATAAGTCCGCTTGCCGGCCCGAACCGCCTCACTGTAAACTTCCTCTTTTCCAGTTCCGAAATCTTCCATTTCGCTTTGTTTTATTTAATTCTCCCCTCTTCGGTCGTTCCCGAAAAATTTGCAAGCAAAGGTAGTAAAAAAAAACAAATTTTTAATGTATCTTTGCACGTTTTTTGGCCAAAGCCTTCCGCCTGACGGCGCTACCGTCGGCCGGCACGGGGCAACCCGCCGAAGGCCAGCCATACCAAGTTGATAAATAACAGATTAAATAACCGTAATAAACTTTTAACATGGACCAAGCAACTAAAGCGCAGAATTGGAAGATCAAGCTCGGTTTGGCCGAGATGCTGAAGAACGGCGTCATCATGGACGTCACGAATCCCGAACAGGCCAAGATTGCCGAAGACGCCGGCGCCATCGCCGTCATGGCTTTGGAGCGCGTGCCTTCCGATATCCGTGCCCAAGGGGGTGTAGCGCGTATGAGCGACCCGAAAATGATTAAGGAAATCAAGGCTTGTGTCAGCATTCCCGTCATGGCCAAATGCCGCATCGGCCACTTCGCCGAAGCGCAGATTCTCGAATCCTTGGGCATCGACTTCATCGACGAGAGCGAGGTTCTGACCCCGGCCGACGAGGACTTCCACATCTACAAACACGATTTCAAGATTCCGTTCGTCTGCGGTTGCCGCAATCTGGGCGAGGCCCTGCGCCGCATCGGCGAAGGCGCCGCGCTGATCCGCACGAAAGGTGAAGCCGGTACCGGCAATATCGTGGAGGCCGTTCGCCATATGCGCGCGCTGATGCAGGGCATCCGCCGTCTGCAAGTGTTGCCGAAAGAAGAATTGATGACGGAAGCCAAGAACCTGCAGGCGCCGTACGAACTCGTATGCGAGGTAGCCGAAACCGGCAAACTGCCCGTGCCCAACTTCTCCGCGGGCGGCGTGGCCACGCCGGCCGATGCGGCGCTGATGCGTCAGATGGGTGCCGAATCCGTATTCGTAGGTTCCGGTATCTTCAAGTCGAGCAACCCCGCCAAGGTGGCCAAAGCGATTGTGGAAGCCACGACGCACTACAACGACCCCGACAAATTGGCCGTATTGTCCGAAGACCTGGGTGAACCCATGCACGGCATCGACGTACGCCAGTTGGATGAGAAACAATTATTCGCCACGAGAGGTTGGTAAGACCTCCGTTTTTAGGTTCAGCTACGGGAAAGAAGATGAGAACGATCGGTGTTTTGGGCATTCAAGGTGCCATTGAAGAACACGTCCGCATGGTGCAGTCCCTGGGGCATGAAGCCCTTTGGGTCAAAGACGAGGCGACGCTCGACCGTGTGGAAGGCCTGATTTTGCCCGGCGGCGAAAGCACGAGCATGGGCAAGCAATTGGAATGGTTCCACCTTCTTTCTCCGCTGCGCCGCAAGATTACGGAACGCAAGCTGCCCGTTTTCGGCACCTGCGCCGGCATGATCCTGCTGGCCAAGGACATCGAAAACAGCGACCAGTTGCGCATCGGCGCGATGGACATCAAGGTGAAACGCAACGCCTACGGTTCGCAAATCAACAGTTTCGTGACCGACATCGACGTCAAGGGCATCGACCATCAGGTGCCGGCCGTTTTCATCCGCGCCCCGCGCATCGAATGCGCCTCGCCGGAAGTGGAGACGCTGGCCGTGTACGACGGTCATCCCATTTTCGTAAGACAAGGCCATATGTGGGCGGCCAGTTTCCACCCCGAATTGACCGACAGCGCCGACATTCACGCGCTCTTTATCCAATCCATCTAAATCGGTATGTTCAACAGACGTTTCATACGGGAAAAAGTCATCCAGTCGCTCTATGCGTTTTATCAGGGCGGCACGGAAAACGGACGGGTCTGTGAAAAGAACATGCTGTTTCACCTGCAACAGATTTACGAGCTTTACATCTACCATCTCGCCTGCCTGAACGCCTTGGCCGACTATTTCCACGAACGCGCGGAACTGGCCCGCAAGCAGTTCATCCCGATGCCCGATGCGTTGACGCCCGTCGATTTATCGCAGAACGAAGTCATCCGGCAAATAGCCGCCTGCCCGCGCTTCACGCTCCCCAACGAAGCGTTCAAGTTCAACTGGAGCCAACAGGAAAGCCTGTTCAAGACGCTTTACGACGAGGTGCTGGCCGCGCCCTTCTACCAAGAATACGTCGCCGCCCCCCGTTCGTTTGAAAACGACCGCACGTTCTTACAGAAACTCTATAAGAAGAAAGTCGTGCCCAATGCCGTTTTCCGCTCGCTCTGCGACGACCGTTCGATTATCTGGGCGGCCGACTACGACAGCGTGGCCTATTGGGTCTATGCTTCCATCAAGGAAGCCGAAGCCGGCGACGACAGCTGGATTCCCGACAACTTCGCCCGCACGGGCGAGGACGAAAGCGCGGAAATCACGTTCGGCAAACAGCTGTTGGAAAAGACGTTGCTGCACGGCAGCGAATACGAACCCCTGATTGTGGAACAGACCGAGAACTGGGAGGCCGACCGCATCGCCGTCATGGAGCTCATCATCCTCAAGACGGCCGTGGCCGAATTCGTCAACTTCCCGTCCATCCCGCTCAAAGTGACGCTCAACGAATACATCGAGATTTCGAAACGCTTTTGTTCCGAAAAAAGTCGTATATTTGTCAATGGGTTGCTGCACAAATTAAGTGCGGAACTCCAAAGCCGCCATATGATTAAAAAGACCGGGCGCGGTCTGATATAAGGCGGCACCACTGATTTATAAACCCTAAAACTCCTTATCATGAACCTTTCCACGATTTTACTGCAAGCGGCGGCCGCGCCGAAAGCGGGCTTATGGCAGAACCTTTTCCTGATTCTGATCATCATCGTCATCTTCTATTTCTTCCTGATCCGTCCGCAGATGAAACGGAACAAAGAACAACAGCAGTTCCGCAACAGTCTGCAAAAAGGTCAGAAAGTGGTGACGATTGGCGGTCTGCACGGCCGTATCGCCGAAATTCAAGACAACACGGTAACGTTGGATGTCGATAACGTCAAGATGAAATTCGAGAAATCGGCCATCGCTTCCAGCATCAACGACCAGCTGAATACGGAGACCAAATAAATAGACCTTTGTGATACGCGTAGGCCTGACCGGCGGTATCGGAAGCGGCAAAAGTACGGTAGCCCGTATTTTTGCCGCTTTAGGTATTCCCGTGTACGGCGCCGACACGGCCTCCAAACGGATTTTGGCGCGCGCGGACGTGCGGGCGCAAGTCTTATCCCTGTTTCCGGAGATTGAAGCCGCTCCGGATTTCTCCCCCGATTCTTTCCTTGCTTTCACACGCGCTTTGGCGCGTATCGTATTTCCTGAGCCTGAACGGCTCGCGGCCTTGAACGGCCTGCTGCACCCGTTGGTATTCGCCGACTGCGACGCCTGGCTGGAGAAACAGGCGCAAGGCGACGGCACGGCCAACCGCCGCCCGCCCTATGCGGTGGTGGAAGCGGCCATATTGCTGGAAAGCGGCCTCTACAAACGGATGGACCGTATCATCAGTGTGGAATGCCCCGTTGAGATTCAGATTCAACGCGCCTGCCGGCGGGACGGGGCAACGGCAGATATGGTAAAGGCGCGGCTCGCACGCCAATGGTCGGCCGAACAACGGCGGCCTTATGCCGACTTCGTGATAGAAAACGACGGACGGCAAAGCGTATTGGCGGCCGTTCTCGCTATCGACCGCCAATTACACTAAGCTTTCTTTAAAACCATTTGACCAGACGGATGTCCTGGCGGTGTACCAGGCCCGGGTGCTTGGGATAGATGCGGAACGCATAATCGTACACGCCGGACACATCCACGGGCCAAACGCCGGTATAGTTCACTTCGTCCGGATTGTCGAAACGCGCGTCGGTAGGCGTCAGTTCCTGCGTAAACAGAATCTTCCGCACCACATCGTTTTCCTTGCTGCCGAAAATCACTTCCACGCCGATGTCTTCGGGCTTGAGGCCGCCCAAATCCAGACGGATGCCGAAGTTGGCGTCTTCGCCCAAGGCCAGCGGACCCTGTGAGGTTTCAGGCAGCTGCACGTCCACGCAACGCACGCCATCCCAACGGTTGATGACATTGAGCCGCCACAGCGCCAACGCCGACGCCTCCCGGTAATGGTCGGCCGACAACCGGTGGCTGCGTTCGGCCAAGGCATGGTAATACTGTTTGTAATAATCGTCCAACTGACGGCGCATCGTGAAATGCGGCGCGATTTGGGCGATGTTGTTCTTGATGTACTGTATCCAACGCGGGCTCATGGCACCGTTTTCGGCATAGTAGGCCGGCACGATTTCGTTTTCGATAAGGTCGTAAATCGTTTCGGCATCGAGCTGGTTCTGATAAACGGGGTTCTCGTAGGTCTGTTCCTCCTTCAACGCCCAACCGGCGCCGGGACGGTAACCTTCCGCCCACCAGCCGTCCAACACGCTCAGGTTCAGCACACCGTTCATGATGGCTTTCTCGCCGCTCGTACCGGAGGCTTCCAACGGACGCGTCGGCGTATTGATCCATACGTCCACGCCCTGTACGAGATAGCGGGCCACGTCGATGTCGTAGTTCTCGATGAAGATGATTTTGCCACGGAACTCCGGACGGCGCGATACCTCTATAATCTGCTTGATCAAATCCTGACCCGCCTTATCGGCCGGATGCGCCTTGCCCGCGAAGATGAACTGCACGGGACGCCCTGTCTGCCCTACGATTTTGGCCAAACGGTCGAGGTTGCTCAACAGCAGGTAAGCCCGTTTATAGGTGGCGAAACGACGCGCGAAACCGAACGTCAGGGCCGACGGGTCGAGCGAAGACAGCACCTTGACCATTTCCTGAGGCGTGTCGCCGCGCGAAGGCATCTCGGCCTGCAGACGTTCCTTGACGAAGGCGATGAGACGGGCGCGCAGTTGCGTCCGAACCCGCCATACTTCCTCGTCCGGCACGTTTTGGATATGCGCCCAGCAATCGGCATTGGAGACGTCCTTGCCGAAATCCGCGCCGAAATGCTTTTCGTAAAGCTGTTGCCAAAGCGGATGCGCCCACGTGCGGTAGTGAACGCCGTTGGTCACATAACCTATGTTTTCCAGTTCTTCAGGATAATAGCCCGGATACATGGGCGCGAAGATTTCGCGGCTTACCCGACCGTGAATCCGGCTCACGCCGTTGATTTCCTCCGAAAGATTGGCGGCCAGGAAACTCATCGAGAACTTGTCGCCCGCGCTTTCGTCGTCTTTCTGCCCCAAGGCCATGAACTGTTCCCATTCGATTTTGAGACGTCCCGGGAAAGACGACATATAGGTACGCATGATGTCTTCCGAGAACGCATCGTGACCGGCCGGCACCGGCGTATGGGTGGTGAAGAGCGTGGCCGAACGCACGAGTTCTTCGGCCTGCAGGAACGGCAGGTTTTCGTCTTCGACATATTCCCGCAACCGTTCCAGCCCCATAAACGCGCCGTGGCCTTCGTTGCAGTGGTAAACCTCCGGATGCAGACCCATGCAGCGCAATACGCGCACGCCGCCCACACCGAGCAACAGTTCCTGTTTGAAACGGTTTTCCCAATCGCCGCCGTACAGCTGGTGCGTGATGCTGCGGTCGGCCGGCGTGTTTTCCTCTATGTCGGTATCCAACAGATAGAGCGGCACGCGCCCTACGTTCACCAACCATAATTTGGCGGTCAACTGCCGTCCCGGCAACGAAATCTGCACGGTTTTCCACAAGCCGTCTTCATCGCGTACCGGCAGAATCGGCAACTTGGAGAAGGCCTGCGGGATGTAATCGGCCTGCTGTTCGCCAAATGCGTTGAGCCGCTGTTGGAAATAGCCGTAACGGTAGAGCAAACCGATGCCCACCATATCGACGTTCTTGTCGCTGGCCGATTTGAGATAGTCGCCGGCCAAAATGCCCAAACCGCCCGAATAAATCTTCAGGCTTTCGTGCAAACCGAACTCCATGGAGAAATACGCCACCTTGGGGCCCGTCTTATGCGCCCCCTCGGCCATATAGGCTTCGAAATCCGCATACACCTTGGCCAATCGCGCCATAAAATCCGTATCGGCCATAAGCGCCTTGATACGCTGGGCGGAAAGGCCGTCCAACAAGGCCACCGGATTGTGGCCGCAGGCTTCCCAATGGCCGGGATCCACCGACTCGAACAGCGCCGTGCCTTCCGGTTGCCACGACCACCAGAGGTTCTCAGCCAAGCGTTCCAAAGCCGACAGGGCTTCGGGCAACACGCCGCGTATCATGAGCTTGCGCCATTGCGGCAGAATGGGACGCACCGCCGAGAGTTTCTGCAACGTAAACGGCAGTTCCTTGTTCAACAGCGTGGCGTCTTTATTCCATTTGTCGGCGGCCATGTCGTAGGCCGTCGCGTATTCTTCCACCAAATTCTGCCACAAGGCCTGACGCGAAACCGCATAGGCCTGCTTGCGGCATACGGCCATATCGGCGGCCGACAGGGCCGTCCAACGGCAGAGTTGCTCCACCATCCGCGCCACGACGTCCGGGTCGTTGCTGTCGTTTCTATCCACTACCACAACACCCTGCTGGGCCTCGCGCACGCTTTCCTGTACCCAAAGCCCGAAACCGGCCACGGAGGTGGTCATCGTGGGCAAAGAGAAGGCCGCGCTCTCCAAGGGCGTGTAGCCCCACGGTTCGTAATAGGACGGGAACACCGAAGCGTCGAAGCCGGTCAGAAAATCGTAATAAGACAGGTTGAAGATACCGTCGGTGCCATCCAAATAGCAAGGCACGAAAATCACCTTGACCTTGTCTTCGGTCCGGTTATGCAAATCGTCCAGACGGAGGCGGTTCAACACCGGGTCATGCTCGCTGTCGCTCAGATAATGCGTGCTGAAATCGTCGGTATGCGCCTCGCCCACGGCGATGCCTTCCTGTTGCAGACGCTGCCGCAAATCCTCGCGGGCGCCGGCATGGCCGGAGGGCACGGCGATAAACGCGATGACCTGACGGTTCAGGTCAGGGCGGCGGTTGAGCTGCGCCAAAGCGTCGATATAGAGGTCGATGCCCTTGTTCTTGAATTCGTAACGGCCGCTGTTGAGTACGAAGAACGCATCTTCCGACACCGGCACGTTCAACAAGGCCTCGCTTACGCGGCGCAGCACCTGACGGGCTTCCCGCCGCTTGGTTTCATAGGCCTCGCCCTGCGGCACGAAACGGTCTTCAAAGCCGTTGGGCGTTACCTTATCGACGCCCTTGCCGAAGAACTGCAGGCATTCGCGGTCGGTGATGCGGCTCACGGTCGTGAACGCGTCGGCATGGAGGGCCGACAGTTTCTCCATCGAGAATTTGGCGCGGACGCCGAACTTATGCGACAACTCCTCGCCGTTATACGTCTGCAACGCGCCGTAGAGCGGTAGCGCGTTGCCCGCGATGCAACGGCCCAAGACGGTGGCGTGCGTCGTAAAGACGGTGGCCACGGCCGGCACCTGTTTCTTGAGGTAGAGCACGCCGGAGCCCGTCATCCATTCATGGAAATGGGCATAGACCTTTTCCTGCGGGAAGACCGTATAGTTGTAGAACGTTTCCACGACACGCGCGGCGGCGTAGCCGAACAGCACCGGTTCGATATAATCCCATTGGCCGGACAGCGAATCCAACTGAAAATCGTTCCAAAAATCGGACAGAATCGCGTCTTTACGGGCGATGAGCGACATAAAATCGACGAGTACGACCACCGGCTTGCCCTCGGTGTTCCAACGGCCGACACGGAACGAAACGCCCTGGCTTTCGGCATAGGCGCGCCACCCCTCATACAATTTCTTGTCTTCGATGAACTCGCGGTTATCGCGGTCTTTCCACACATCGGGGCCTATCAGGAAATAGCGGTCGCCGAACATCCGCTGCATACTGCCGACCTTCGTCGATATAACAGTATATATACCACCCACCTTGTTGCAGACTTCCCAGGAAGTCTCGAACAAATAACTGTCTGCTTTCTTTGTCATCATAAATACTTGCTATGCTTGTTTAATGCTTTAATCCAGTCCGAGACGCTGCGAGAGGTCGGACAAAACGTTCATGTAATTGATATAGCCGTCGTAAGGGCTGTCGTAGGGCCGCAGGTAACGCGGCGAAGGCGTGTCGGAAAACCATTTCGTACTCATGAAATGCAGATGGTCGGAACCCGTCAGATACATGAAGTCCTTGATGATTTCCTTGTCTTTGGTCTTTTCGACGGCCGCCCACATCCGTTTCAGGTTGGCCACGGCGTCACGCTGCATATCGTTGCCGTAGCAGGCCGTCAGGTCGCGTTCCTCGTCCACGCACGAAATGGGCGTGGGCACGTGCAAATCGCCCACGGGCGTCTGTTTGCAGAGTTGCGAAGGCGTGACGAACGCATAGTCCTTGCGCTGCGCCACTTGGTCGATGAGCGCGGAGAAGAACGCGAAGATGCCGCTTTCCTCCGGCTGGAACTCGCCCAATACGGCATAGTCGATGCAGAGCACGATTTGCGTGTCGCCGGCTTCGGCATCCACGGCCTGCAGGAACTTCTCAACGGTATAGGGCCACTGGTCCCAATTCCGGTCGGAGAAACGCAGCGAAAGGTTTTCGCTCAACGCCGGGTCGCGCAACAACAGCGGCAGGCCCGTTTCGGGATGGGCGTAGAGATAATGCGGGCTCTTCCAACCCAAGATATGGCGCGCGCCTTCGGCCACCATGCCCTTGAACTTCATTTCGGTAGCCCATTGGCCGATTTCATCGCTATATATCAAATCGGTGTTCAACAGCACCGACGGCGTTTTCTTGAAAACTGCCCGCAATTTCTTGCGTTGCGCCTCCACCTGCGAGCAGAAGAAATTACGCGAAATCAACGAGCCCAATGAGCAGGAATAGGGTTCGGCCAAAAATTCGACTTCCTTATGGGCGGCCAAGGCTTGGAAATCGCCCAGCAATTCGGGCGCATACCACTGCATCTGATCCATGGCCGTACCCGAAAACGCGAACGAGAACGCAAACCGCTTGGGATAACGCGCCAAGGCGTCTTTCATCAAGGCGTTGGCCTTGTTGTAGGACTGCTCGGCAAAACGCTTCAGCGCGTACTTATTCTGATAGTCATCGTAATAGTCGTGATTCTCGCCTATGTCGAAAAAACGGTATTTCCGCAAGCGGAACGGCTGATGTACTTTAAATATTAAGGTTATCTTTTTCATAACTTTCTCTTTTATCTTGTCTTAATGTTGAACCGGATTATCTGTCATGCACGGCCATTTCGTAAACCTGCAGGAGATGTTTGGCGGCGTTTTCCCATTTGAGCCGATCCACCTCCTCGGCGCCGTAACGGCGGAACATGGCCGAAAGCGGCGGGTAGTGCAACAGCCCGTAGATGGCATCGGCCATGGCGTCCACATCCCAAAAGTCGATTTTGAGCGCGTGTTCGAGAATCTCGGATACGCCCGACTGCTTGGATATGACGACCGGCACGTTGGAGCGCATGGCCTCCAAGGGCGAAATACCGAAAGGCTCCGATACCGAAGGCATGACATAAACATCGCTCATGCGGAACATCCTATCCACCTCCGGGCCTTTGAGGAAGCCCGCGAAATGGAAATGCGAACCGAGTTGCAGGGCGGCCACCCGCTCCACGATGCGGTTGAACATATCGCCCGAACCGGCCATGACGAAATGCACGCTCGGGTCGCGCTGCAGAATCAGACGCGCGGCCTCTACGAAATATTCCGGCCCTTTCTGATAGGTGACGCGGCCGAGGAACGTGACGATTTTGCGTTTGGGCGCGGCCTTGCCGCGTTTGGCGCGCGTAGCCACCGCCGGTTGCGCCATGGCCTCGGGCTCTGCGGCCGACGGTTCCACGGCGTTATAGACCGTATGCACCTTTTCGGCCGGAATGCCGTAACGGTGGATGACGATGTCGCGCGTATAGTTGCTGACCGTGATGATGCGGTCGGCCGCCAGCATACCGCGCCGTTCGATGTCGAACACGCGCGTGTTGACGTTCTCGCCCGTGCGGTCGAATTCGGTGGCGTGCACGTGGATGACCAAGGGTTTGCCGCTTACGCGCTTGGCCGCGATACCGGCCATATAGGTAAGCCAGTCGTGGGCATGGATAACGTCGAACTGCTGTTGGGAAGCCACCGTGGAAGCCACCATCGCGTAGCGTTCCACCTCTTCCATCAGGTTTTGTTTATACTGACCCGAAAACGTGAACCGGCGCTTGCCCGAAAACTCCCCCGCCTGCCGGCTGCCGCTTTCCGTGCGGTTGTGCAACGACAAATAGTCGTCCAGACCAACATACGGAATGAGGTTGGCGCCGATTTGGATATAGGTCAGGTTCTTCCACCACGATTCGTACATCGGGTGACGTAAATCCACCTCCACCTGGTCGGCCGACACCATGCGCGCCACGCCCTGGTCTTCGTCACCATACAGTTTGGGGGCCGTGAAGATGACCTCCACGCCCTGCGCAAGCAAGCCCCGGCACATACCGTAACACGCCGTTCCCAAACCGCCCGTGATATGGGGCGGGAATTCCCACCCGAACATCAATACTCTCATGACTGCAACATTTCATTGATTCGTAAAAGGGCGGCCACGCTCCACGCCTGCGAAACGGCGCCGCGCGGCGCATGCGGCGGGTTGCCGTCGTATATCTCGGACACGGTGCCCATGCAGAGTTCGCCCAAAGCCGGTTCGAACTGCTGCCATATCTTCTCCAGCATCGGCCGTGCCTGCTCGCCGTAAACGGCCATACAAGCCTCGGCAAACGGTTCCAACAGCCACACCCAAACGATGCCCTGATGGTAACGGGCGTCACGCGTGGGCTGGTCGCCTTCGTAAACGCCTTCGAAGCGGCTGTCCATCGGGGCCAACGTGCGCAAGCCGCGCGGCGTCAGCAGCACCTGCCGGACGTGTTCCACCACCAACTGGCAGATTTTATTGCTGATGGCCTTATACGGCAAGGCGGCCGCGATGATTTGATTGGGACGGAGCGAGAAGTCGCCCTGACCGTCCGACACCACATCGGCCAAATAGCCGTATTGCTTGCTCCAGAAAGCGGCCTTGAAACGCTCGGGGAACTCGGCCATCGGCTGTTCCCAACGCGCCAGAAATCCGGCCGCGCCCGCCGCATCGTATTGTTTGAGACTGTCGGCAATGAAACAGAGGGCGTTGTACCAAAGCGCGTTGATTTCGACGGGGGCACCGGCGCGCGGCGTTATCGGACGGCCGTCCACCACCGCATCCATCCATGTCAGCGCCTTGCCCGGCTGGGCGGCATACACCAGGCCGTCTTGGCCAAGACCGATGCCCGCATGGCTGCCCGAAGCGAAACCGTCCACAACGGCCATGACCGCCGCGCCGTACTTTTGCCAAATGCGCGGCCGCTCTTGTTCCGACACGGCCATCATGTAGCGTTGAACGGCATGGACGAACCACAGCGGCGCGTCCACCGAATTGTAGGCGGCCTCGTTGCCCGTGCCCACATTGGGGAACAACGCGCCCTGCCGGTCGGCCAGCATACCGTCCAAAACGGCTTCGGCCGTCTCGAACCGCTTGGTGGATAACGTGAGCCCCGGCAACGCGATGAACGTATCGCGCCCCCACGGCCCGAACCAAGGATAGCCCGCCATAATCTGCGTCCGGCCCTGCCGCCGCACGATAAGGTCGGCCGCCGCATTCTCCAGGCAATGCAACGCACTGTCGGCCGGCTGCGCCTGCCGCCGGCCCTCTTCGAAGGCCTTGGCGAAATCGTGCAAGGTAGGCTGCTCACCGAACGAAGTCACACCGGCCGTCACATAGACCGTTTCGCCCACCTGTATCGGCATACGGAACAGGCCGGGCGTAAACCAATCTTCCTTGAACGGATAGCCGCGTTGCTCCTCCTGCCAATACGTGATATCGTAGTACCAGTCCGGCCTTTCCTCAAAGCCGAGCCCGTGCATTCCCTCGATGAACAAATCCGAATAATCGTCGTAGAGCCGCAATTTGATGCCGGACGGCAGAATCTGCACCTGCTCGCAGGCCTTGGCCGGCCGCCGCAACACCTCGTGCTGGCGGCGGAACACGCAGAACGGCTTTAATTCCAAAATGGTGGGCGAATGCGCCTCTTCCAACGTATAGGCGATAAAAAGCCGGTTGAGCCGCTTGTGCATCAGCAATTCCTTGCGCAACAACACGCCCCCCACGCGATACCACCAGCACGGATGCGGCATCAGTGCGAATTTTTCCAGATACTTGTGCCCTTTGGGTTCATAGACATCGCCATAGCGCGTCACGCCGAGATGGAACGCCTTGCCGTGCTGACGGACGGTTTCCTGCATCTGCGCGAGCAACACATAGTTGTCTTGCCCCAGATTCGGTTGCGGCGCCACATACAGCCCGTGGTACTTGCGCGTATGGCAACCCGCCACCGTGGAGGACGCATAGCAGCCGTCCTCGCCCGTACAGAGCCATTCCCGTTGCAGGGAGCCGGACAGATTGGCCAACTGTATTTTATCCAAAGACAGGTCGAAATGCTGTTTCATATAATGGGATTTTTATCGCTAAAAACTGTTTTATCTTCTAAAAAGCTTCTTCTTGTATCCGGCCGTCCGCACACATAAGGATTCGGGACGGGAATTTGCTGATCATCAGAAAGTCGTGCGTGGCCAACAGGACGGCGCAACCGCCCTTGCTGATTTCCACCAGCAGTTTCATGATTTCCTCCGACGTGCCGGGGTCTAAGTTCCCCGTCGGCTCGTCGGCCAAAATCAGCTCCGGATTGTTGAGCAAAGCCCGTGCGATGGCCACGCGTTGCTGTTCGCCGCCCGAAAGCCGGTACGGCATTTTGTAGGCCTGCGTCTTGAGTCCGACCTTGTCCAGCACCTCTTCGATGCGCTGTTCCATCGCATCCTTGTCTTTCCAGGCCGTGGCCTTGAGCACGAACATCAGGTTGTCGTGGATGTTGCGGTCCATGAGCAGTTGAAAATCCTGAAACACGATGCCGATTTGACGCCGCAGATACGGAATTTCCTTGTCGCGCAAAGTTTCCAAGCGGTAACCGCAGACTTCCACCTCGCCCGCCTGTACCGGAAGGTCGGCATAGAGTGTCCGCAAAAGCGAACTCTTGCCCGTGCCGGTCTTGCCGATGAGATAGACGAATTCGCCGCGCCGCATCGACAGGTTGACCTGCGACAGAATCAGATAGTTTTTTTGATAGACGTCCAACTGCCGGACATCGATTACGTTATCGGAACTGGTTTCCATCATGTCTGCTTCGCTATATCAGTTATTCGCCCATGCCCATGGCGGCCTTGATGGCCTCTACATCGGCCTTCAGGGATTCCACTTCGGTTTTAAGCCGGTCTATTTCGGCGGCCTGCGTTTGGACGGTTTGTTCCAAACGTTGCGTATATTGCCACAAGACGGGCAACAGGCCGGTATAATTGAGGCTCTTGATACCCTTTCGGTCCGTTTGCACGAGGTGCGGGAAATAGGCTTCCACTTCCTGTGCGATAAAGCCGAACTGCAAGGTCTGTTTCTCATCGGCCTTGAAACGATAGCGTACAGGCTGCAAAGCCTGCAAGACCGAGAAATCGGCGTCCAAAGGTTGGATATCGGTTTTCAGCGTACTGTCGGAATAGGTTCCGGTGCCATTGCAATAAACGGTTCCCGGCACCCGCAACTCTCCTTTTTCCGAAAGTTCCAACGCATTCTTACGATTCGGTGTAGCCGCGGACGAACCGACCCCCACGACCAAGGCCATCGCACTGCCGTCCACAAAATTGTTCGCCGCCGCATTGTACCGCCCAAATATCACGCCGCGATCCGCCCCTCCATTTTTCAGGCCATAACCAAACACTACCGGCCCAAATCCATCCGTAGTCTGCGCGAACGGCAGGGTTATCTCATTCTTGTTCCCTATACACATACCCATCCACTGCACATTGCCCATCTCTATTGTATTGGATTGTCCTATCGCGATGCTTCCACTTCCTTTCAGGGTATTTTTGCCCCCCAAACTAATGGTCAACTCGCTATCCTCCGTCTTTAGCTCCTTACCTATCAAAATATTGCCTTGTGCCGGAAATATCCCAGAACTAGGATAGGTTTCGTTAAGCGAACCGATGATAACATTATCCCCACCGAGTCCGTCCTTAGTCCGCTGGCTGTTATTGCCAATTCCCAACACAATGTTATTCTTTTCATCCTCGTCAATCTTGTTGTTCTGACCGATGGCAATCGCGCCATCAGCCCAATTGACCACATTATATCCCAAACCGATGCCCCGCTCTCCTTTAACGAGAAATGTCGGCGCGCTCAAATTCTCGGAATAACCGACGCCTATACCGATGGCACTCTCGCCGGATACCTTGAGATTCGTTCCCAAAGCCAAGGCTTTTGCAGCATCCGCCCGTACATTCCGCCCGAAAACCATGGTATTTCCCGCCACCGCTTTGGCATCCCGTCCTATGGCCACATTATCCGATTCATTCGCATCTGCGTTCGTCCCCAAAGCGATGGAGCCTTCCGCCAAGTTATCGACATGCCATAAGCCGGACATATCCTGATCGAACTTTCCCATGCGCAACGCGCCTTTGCCGCTATGCCAATACAAATGATTGCCGGCCGTCCAATCCACATTGTCGGTAAAACCGTCCGATGCATCGCCGGACAAAAGGAACGAACCGCCCTGCATATGGAAGCGGGCTTTAGGCGTATCGCCGGTACCGACCCCCACCAACACGTTTTTGTCCTGCTCATCCTTTGTATATATATAATAGGCATCCCCCTCTATCCGGGAGTCCCAAGCCGCATGCCCGCCACCGAAATTCAAGACGGGCTTATCCTTTTGGGTACTGTCGATGGTAACCCCTTCCCCCAACACATACGGACGGCTTTTACTGTCCGCGCCGCCTACCCATACGTTGTACTTAGGCAAATCGCTATACTGAAGGTTATTGTCACCCGACACACGCGCGTTAATCTCTACATTGCCCTCCAAACGCGTTGATTCCCGACTGACGAACTCGACCCCATCGACATAGATGTCACCGGTCATGTCATCGTAATACATGTCAGCCGTTTTCAACTCCTTGTTCAGTTTATCCCAATAAACGAACCCCATGTCATCACAATCCGGGCAATCCACGCCGCCTCCGCCGCCACCGCCGCCGGAACGCCAACCCAACGTACCGTTGCCGTCCGTCAACGTCAAGACCTCGCCTTCCTTTCCGCGTGTCGTCGGAAACGCATAGTCCTCACCGCCGGCAAAAGAGAATATGATTTTATCGTTGTATTGATAGATGTTGGAATTAACCAATCCCCTTTTTTCAACATCGTATTTGGGCAAATAACCATCATCCAAATCGAATTCCACACCCGCGCCGCCGGCATAGAGCGCATAAGGTACCGCAAGCAGTTCGGACGCCCCCATCATCGTATAGCCGTTGTCATCGGCCTGGATTTCCACCTGCGCGTATATCGGACTGTTCGCCCAAGGCACCTCGGCCAAACTGCCGCGGCCCGCATTGGAAACCAGACCGCGCCCGATTTCCAACTGCAACAGCCCGAAAGCATCGGTCGCCTTATCGGTATGCGTTTCCTGATAGAGAATCGTGCCGGCCGGTGAACCCTGCCGCAACGTAATCCGAACGGCCAAACCCGCCCGTTCCACCATCGGCTCGCCTTCCACATCGCGTAGCACCGCCTGGTATTTAATGGCGGCCGGTACGCCTTCCGCCCGCAGGACGCAGTTCCCTACGCCAAACAGACACAACAATCCGACACACAACCACCTCAGCCAATTTCTTCCAATTCGTTTCTCCATATCCGTAACCACCGTTAAAATGAGAAAAAATATCGCTTTTAATTTTTGATAATCTTATACGTTTTGACGCGGACCGTCTCCGTTTGGCGCGCGACGCCCTCCGGTGCCAAACGCAACGTCAGGCCCAGCAGATAGGTGCCGGCCGGATAAGCCGACAAATCCAACGTTTCCTGCCATGGCAACCGCCCGGCCGAGCCGCGGTACAGCCGCCGGCCTTGCATATCCGTCAACACGATATCCGCCACGACGCCGGCCGGACCTACCGGATTGAGCACGACCTGCAACGGCCCTTGCGTCGGGTTCGGATAACAGATGATTTCCACCATTTGTTCCGCCTCCACCGCCAAAGGCGTCCAGGCCGTATCCATGTCG
This sequence comes from uncultured Bacteroidaceae bacterium, assembly GCA_964442435.1. Classification (GTDB taxonomy): domain Bacteria; phylum Bacteroidota; class Bacteroidia; order Bacteroidales; family P3; genus CAMXAS01. Next base: position 99,830 of record CAYTZG010000004.1, read on the forward strand.
ATGGTATCGCGGATAAACCCTTTGCCCTGTAAAAAGCCTTGGCTTATAATCTTTTTGGAGCCCGCATAGGTCTCGCCGATGGGCTCGCCTATCGTCCACGTCATCAGGCAGGGTTCGCCGCCCGTTCCCAATGTCTGACGCTGAGCCTCGCCCCCGGAAGACAATACCTCCCGTTCTATCGTCTGGGCGGAAAGCAAGCCGAATGAACCGGCCAACCCCACGAGGACGACCGGCAGCCACAAGCCTCCTTTGCGCCCCAAAACGCGCTGTCCGTGTTGTTTTTCCATACTTATAGAATAACCTGCGAATTTAAGATTTTTTTAGCAAAACGACAAATTGTATTTCCGTAAAAATTTCGTACTTTTGCCCCCTTGATTGAAAAATTAGGTTTCACATGAATATCAGCAGAGAAAACGCAACGCAGCACAACGCTTACATCAAAATCGAGCTGGAACCGGCCGATTATCAGACGGCCGTGGCCGATGAACTCAAAGCGTACCGCAAGAAAGTACAACTGAACGGTTTCCGCGCGGGCATGGTGCCGGCCGGACTGGTCAAGAAAATGTACGGTAAAGCCATTTTGGCCGAAGAAGTCAACAAGATTATTTCCAACAAGTTGCAGCAATATATCGCGGACGAGAAATTGGATATTTTGGGTCAGCCCATTTCGGCCAGGGACGAAGAGACGGTGGCGGATTTCGAAAACCCCGACAAATTCGTGTTCTGGTTTGAAATCGGCCTCGCGCCCGAATTCAAACTGGATCTCGGCAAACTGACGGCCACGCGCTATCAGATCAAAATCGACGACGCGATGGTGGACAAATACGCGGACGACATCCGTCGCCGCTACGGTCAGCTGACGAGCCCCGAAAAGGCGGCCGAAGAAGACCTGTTGGGCGGGGAACTCGTCCAGCTCGGCGAAGACGGCAACCTGAAGGAAGGCGGCCTAAACACCAAGACGTCGATTGCCATCAACACGCTCGGTCTGAAGACGATTCAAAAGAAATTCATCGGCAAGTCGGTGGGTGACGCCGTGGATTTCCCGGTTCAGAAAGCGTTCAAGAACGCGACCGACCTCGCCGCCATGCTGCATATCTCGAAAGAGGAGGCCGAAAAGTTGGAAGGCGACTTCCGCTTTACGATTGAAAGCGTCAGCCACATCGAACCGGCCGAACTGAACGAAGACTTATACAAAAAGGTTTATCCCTCGGCCGACATCAAGGACGAAGCCGGTTTCAAGGACGCCATCCGCAATGAGGCCAAACAGTTCTACAGCCGCGACACCGACCGCAAGTTCATGAACGACGTCATCGACCTGCTTGTGGAAAAAACGGAAATGGCGTTGCCCGAAGAATTCCTGAAACGCTGGATTCTGCAAGGCGACACGAACCGCAAGCCGGGCGAGGCCGCGCTGACGCCGGAAATCGTGGAAAAGGAATTCCCGATGTACGCCAACTCCATCAAATGGCAGTTGATTGAAAGCCGTCTGATCAAGGACAACAACATCGACATCAAGCCGGAAGACCTGCGGGCGTTCTACCGCGAACGCGTGCTCTCGCAATACTTCCCGGTACAGACGCAGGACGAGGAGACGAACAAGCGCATCGACCGCGTCATCGACAGCATGATGCAGAACCAGGAGGAAATCAAGCGCGTTTACGACGCCATGATGGACGAAAAGATGATCGCGCTCTTCCTCGAAAAGGTCAAACAGAACGACAAGGCGGTTTCGTATGACGAATTCGTCGCGTTGTTGAACCCCGGTAAATAATTATGGATTACAACGAATTTAGAAAATACGCCATCGGCCACCGCGGCATCAACAGTTTGACGTTCGATGCCGTGACGGCCGCGCAGGCCAAAGCCTATTACGTTTCGCCGACGATTATCGAGGAACGCCAATTGAACGTGGCGCAGATGGACGTTTTCTCGCGCCTGATGATGGACCGCATCATTTTCCTCGGCGTGCCCATCGACGACCAGGTGGCCAACATCATCCAGGCGCAGTTGCTGTTTCTGGATTCGGTGGATTCGCAGAAAGACATCCAGATTTACCTCAACACGCCGGGCGGTTCGGTATATGCGGGCTTGGGCATCTACGACACGATGCAGTACGTTTCGCCGGACGTGGCCACGATTTGTACGGGCATGGCCGCCTCCATGGGCGCGGTATTGCTCTGCGCCGGTCAGAAAGGCAAACGCACGGCCCTGCCGCACGCGCGCATTCTGATTCACCAGCCGATGGGCGGTGCCGAAGGCCAGGCCTCGGACATCGAAATCACGGCGCGGGAGATTCTGAAACTGAAGAAGGAACTTTACGATATTCTGGCACAGCACAGCGGTCAGGCCTACGACAAGATTTATCAGGATGCCGACCGGGATTACTGGATGACGGCGGAGGAAGCCTTGGCCTACGGCATGATTGACGAAGTACTGGCCAAATCGGATAAGAAAGCCTGATTTCCATGCTCTGCCTGATACTGCTGCTCGTTATCTACAAGGCCCTGCTGGCCGTCAGCCTGTGGGCGGCGTTCAAGGACAGCGGCCGCAATCCTTACTGGCTGTTCGTGCCGTTTTACGCCGAATGGCTTTGGATTAAAATAACGGGCCGAAGATGGTATCTCTATTTTCCTTTCCTGTTTTTACCGTTTATCAACTGCTTCGTATTTTGGATTCTCTGCATTGAGACGGCTTACGGTTACAAACGCTACGGCTTGCTCGACTGCTTTCTGGCGGCGGCCGTCCCCTTCGTTTTCTTTCCCTACTTGGCCCGTAAACGGCAGTTGCGTTTTGAGAACCCGGCCCTGTTGCCGCCGTTTCCCAAGACGCCGACACGGGAATGGATAGACACGCTCTGCTTCGCCCTGGCGGTGGCCTTGATCATACACGGCTTTTATTTCAAAGGCTATGTCATTCCGTCCTCCTCTATGGAAAAGAGCCTGCAGGTGGGCGACTTCCTGTTCGTCAGCAAGATTCACTACGGGCCGCGCCTGCCCAACACGCCGGTCGCGTTTCCGTTCGTGTTGCACACGATGCCGCTGACGAAAGACAAGCCGTCGTTCGTGTCCGGCATACAGTTGCCCTATTACCGTTTTCCGGGCTTTTCCGAAGTGAAGCGCAACGACGTCATCGTGTTCAACTTTCCTGACGGCGATACCGTATCGACGGTTTATCAAAGCAATGTCAGCTATTATACGTTGGTGAAACAGGTGGGGCGCGAGGCGGTATGGCGCGACAAGAACCGCTTTGGCAACATCGTGTACCGCCCCGTGGACCGGCGTGAGAGTTTTGTGAAACGGTGCATCGCCGTGGGCGGCGACACGGTGGAACTGCGCGACGGACAGACCTATGTCAACGGCCAACGCGCCGAAGACCCGCTCCAACTGGAACAGAATTACCGCATTCTGCCGCAACCGTGGCTGTTGGCGCGGCAGGAATGGCTGCAACTCGGCGTTTCGGGCGACGATTTGAAACAGCTTTTCAATCCGAATTACGGTCGGGTGCCGTTGACGCGCGGGATGGCGGCGGCCATCGATGCGGACGGCCGTCTGACCGCCGAAATCGACCTTATGCCGGCCGGCGTGACCGACAACCAGTTGTTTCCGTTCGACCCGACGCATTTTGCGTGGAACATCGACCAATACGGCCCGGTTTACGTGCCGCGCAAGGGCGATTCGGTCTTGCTGACGGCGGACAACATCGCGCTCTACCGGCGGCTCATCACCACCTACGAGGGCCATACGCTGACTGAAAAGGACGGCCGTTTTTATGTGGACACCCAACCCTGCCTTTACTATACGTTCGGCATGAATTACTACTGGGCGATGGGCGACAACCGACACAACTCGGCCGACTCGCGCTATTGGGGCTTCGTGCCCGAAGACCATATCGTGGGCAAAGCGTTCTGGGTATGGATGTCGTGGAACAAAGACGGCAAGGGTTTCAGGAAAATCCGTTGGAACCGCATCGGCAGAACCGTCCGGTAATTATTTTTTCTCCGCCTGTTTACGCGCTTTCTTCTCTTCGCGCTGTTTCCTGCGTTCTTCTTTCGTGGGGCCGATACGCGAGAACAATTCCTTGCCCGTATTGAAATCGCGGCGGAAGATGACGCCCAACCCCTGCGTATAGGTATTGTCGGGCTGGTTCAGGCTCTTTTCGTTCGAACGGTTGAAGGCCTTGAGGCGCAACTGCTCCGTGAATTTCCATTCGATATTGACGTCGCCCACGACCGAGGCGGCGGCCCGGGCATCCTTTTCCGAAACACCGATATTGCCGTCTATCGACAGGCGGTCGTCGAACAACTGCCCCGACAGCATGACCTGAAACTCCGACTCGTTCATCTCGCTGGCCGGCGTATAGTTCATGCCGACATTGAAGTTCGTCGACAGGCGGGACAGGAAGTTGTTGAACTGGTTGAACAACAATTCCGATGAAGACACCAACGCGTTGCCGCCCGCCATGGCACCGCCCTGGTCATTGCCGACGGACATGAAACTGTTGAGCATCAGCAGCGAAAACGTCTGCCGTATCATTTCGTCTTCGTCCTCCTTGTTGACATAGCTGAAGAACAGGTCTTGGATATCCGCCTCCACGTTCGGCAGATTGATATCGAAACTGATGTCCGGATTCATCAGGTTGCCGTTCAATTCGATGATGCTTTCCACGCCGACTTTCTTGCGCAGGTTGCTCTCGTCTATGAGCGAGGAACCGGCGGAAGCCAAGACCGGATAAAGGCTCGTCCGCGTTGTATATACCGCTTCCACATCCACACGCGCGTCCGTAATCGGCCCCGTCCAAACGATACTCCCGCCTTCTTTGAGTTTGAAGCGTTTGTTGATCAAATCCATCATCGAGAAATCGAACATCCCGTCCAAAATGCGGTAGGTGCCGAACAATTGCGTACCGCGCGAATCGACCAACAGACGCAGGTTGCCCTCGCCCGTCGCATCCAACAGGCCGTTGATCGTCGTATTGCGGATATCGAGCCCGACCGCCAGCTGGGGCGTTACCTCCAACGCCAATTCCAGCGTCAGATGTCCGCGCCGCCTTACTTTTTGCTGACGGCGGGCATAGAACGCCTTCAACGGGTCTATGTCCACCGGCCTATCCGATTCGAAACGGATGAAATTGGAAGAAGAAGCCCCTGAGGAGGAAGAAAGGTCGAAATCGATATGGGAGTCTTCCTCCGTCCGCCCCTTGACGGCGATATAGAGTTCGTTCGTCGGCCCGGTGATGTCGATGCGCCCGGTGGCGAACACGCGGCCGGAATACAGCACGTCCTTGCTCGGATTGGTGTTCAACACCAGGAATTTTTCGAAATCCAGCCGCAGTTCCAAGGCCATGTCCTTGAAATAATGGTGACGGATCAACCCGCCCATACGTCCCTGCGTGCCGTATTGCACATCCCGCATCCGGGAGTTGTTGAAGCGGATTTCGTCTTCCGTCAACCGCAACGCGAAATTTCCGAACTGATAACGTGTCTGCAGGATTTTAATCGTCATCGCGAGGTTGCGGCTTTCCGCCTGCAAGTCCCATTTCATCTGTTTGACCGGCCCCGAAATGCGCAACGTGCCGTCCATATCGCCCGCCAGATCCGAAGCGAAACTGCGGAAATAGCCGCTCAGGAAATGCACGGGCAGTCTTCTCAACTTACCTCGGAAATCCACCGTTTTCTGACTCAAATCATAATAACCGCTCACGCTCAAAAGCGGATAGGGTACCGTATCGGGGCCAATCGTCAACTGGCCGTTGATGCGGCGGCTTTCGCGGTTGAACACGGCTTTCAGCAAGCCTTTGCCGTAGGCCCCGCCATTGAGTGCCAGGCCCTCTATCTCGATGTCCGATACGAGATTGAAACTCTGCCTGGGGTCGCGCACCTGCAACGAACCGTTGATCTTGCCGGCCACCTCCATACCCACCTGACGCGTGAACGGCGACAGATAGGCCATATCGAACGAGCGGAACGCCAGATTGAGCGTGGCCGCCGTATCGGCCGCCCAACGGCCGTTCAACAATATGGATTCGGAGGCCTTCAACGCATGGACGCCCACGTTCTGAAAACGCATCTCGCCTTTCCGCCAAAGCCACGAAGCGTCCGGATAGATTTGCCAGGGATTTCCCGCGAACACGAAATACGAGGTATCGAAATGCAGCCGCAGCACATGGCGGTCGGACAAATCCACGGTGGCGCCCAAATAACCGGACGACTTGACGGTGCCCGCGCTGTCGGACGGATTGAGCCAGCCGAGTTGCCAATCGATGCGGCGGCCGCTATCCAACGCAACCTCCGTTTGGAAATTATGGAGTGAAAGGCTGTCGTTCAGGTAGATGGCGGAAGCCGCCACGGAGGCCGCCAAACGCGTGTGCGTGGCCGCATCCGTTTGAATACGCAAGTTGCCATCGGTAAAGAGGATATTCTTGAAACCGATGTAACGGCTATCCAATTGCAAATCGCAAGCCGGGGCGGCCGCATCGTAATGCAGGGTCAACCGCGTGCTGTCGTCCAACTGAAGGGCCGGCGCGAACAATTCCAACAGCCGGTTGATGCCATAGATCTGACCGTCGTAGCGATAGGCGGACAGCATCAGACTTAAATCGAACTTGGGGACTTCTTTGGATTTACCGGATTTGCCTTCGAACAAGCCTGGCAGATAGGCGTGCAACACATCTTTGTAAAGGGACGGTATGCGGGTGATGGTATAATTTCCGCTGAGCGTCAGCCGCAGGAAATCGGACGTGACTTCCGTGGTTTTATGCAGCGAATCCGTCTCGTGCGTGGCCAATTGGAGGCTCGGCAGATAAAACGTATAGCCGTTCCGTTCCAACTGCAGATTACGGATAGCCAGATTACCCAGCAAATCATCCAGACCATGGCCCACATAGTCGGTGGAGACCTGCCCGCTCACGATGAAAGGCTGCGGGTCGTCCACGAAGCCCAAGGCCTGCAGATCGATTTTATGCACATCCAACACGTAGCGGGAAACCGGCTCCGCCTGTTCGTAATCCAACAGACCGTCGAAATTGAAATTGAGGTTCGCATCCGTACCGATGACCGAACCGTGGAAATAATTTTTCCGAATCTGACCGTTCAGCAGGACGGTATCGATGGGATGGCCTTTCAGACTCAGGTTGAACAGCCGGCCGTCCAATTCGTAACGCATTTCATCGAAATGCGCGCCCGTGACCGCCACCTGCAAATCGGCATCCACGGTGCCGATTAAATCCGAACGCCCCGTCAAAAGCCCCACATTGAGCGCGGAGGCCGTCAACACGCCCTTCAACTGCGATTCCGCCACCGAATCCTGCGAACGGACATCCACGTTCACATCGCCCAAGTTCGTGCGGAGCGCCAAACGGGTGTCGAATTTTTCCAAGTCGCCCTTGAAATCGCCCCGCAGCATGGCATAATCCAAGGCGTCCAACGAAGCCGGCAACGAAATGCGGCCCGAAGCGAAATCCTCTATGCCGAGCAGGTCGCGACGCGTAACGTTGAGTTCCGTCAGATGCAAATCGATGTCGCCGCCCCGCAAAGCCGGAAAACCACGCCAACGGATATCGGCCTCAAGCCGGCTCTCCCGCCCGAAACGCACGACCAAATTACGGACGGCGATATCGCTGAGCGAACCGCTGACCTGACCGGACAGCAAAACGGTTTGCCGATAGGTCTGCAACGGTTTGGCGAAATAGCCCAAATCCTGCGTGGCCAAGCGCGAACCCTTCGCCACATCGGCCTCCATGCGGACGGCATGGGCGAAATCCCGGAACGCCCGCGGACAATCGTAGTTAAACTGCAGTTGTCCCTTGATATGGGAATCGGCCGTTTCCAAATCCAAATCCCGCAACACCAAGCGGTCGGGGGAGAAACCGACCCAGCCGCTCAGATGCCGCACGTCGAGCCCGCACTTTTCGCGTGCCGAAAGCGCCTGTATGCGGGCGCAGACATGACGGTCAAAGACATGCAGGTTGCGGATGCGCGCATTGAAAACCGGCACCTCGATATGCTTGAAATCGATACGGCCGTCGCCGCGCACCGGTTGGGGACGGTTGTCATAGACGAACAGCCCTTCATCCACGCGCAACCGCCGGATGGAAGTCACGTTCCGCTTGTCTTTGTTCTTTTTGAGCGTGCCCAACTGCGTGAGCAAGGCCTTGAAATCCGAAACGCTGTCGGCCGACCGGCGGACGATATGGATACGCGGCCGCTGTACGGAAAGCACCGCGATATCGACGCCTTTGAACACATAATTGCGCAGGGACAGATACACCGACTCGGCCTCGACCATCGGTTCGCCCTGTTTATCCAAAACGCGGAAATCACAGACCCTGACGGCCTTTTTGAACAGGCTGAACTGCAATTGGCCGACATGGACGTCCAGCCCCGACCAACGGCTGCAGAAATCGCCCGCATAACGGCCCGCGGCCGACTGAAACCATACGGAATGCAGGAAACCGGAAAGCACCAATACGAATATCAACAGGAATCCGCCGATTCGTTTGAGCCAGACGCCCCCATATTTTAATATTCTTTTCAATTTCCTTACCTTTGCAATCCTTATTTAGCCGGGAGCACGGTACGACAATCATTTGCGCATCCGTAGCCGTTCGGCGACATAAAATACAAAGATACGATTTTTTATAGAACCGCATGGCCCTTATCCTTGCCATAGAATCTTCGTGCGACGATACGTCGGCGGCCGTTTTGGAGAACGACCGCGTGCTTTCCAATATGATTGCGGGGCAGAAAGTGCATGAGATGTACGGCGGTGTGGTGCCGGAACTGGCTTCGCGCGCGCATCAGGAGAACATCGTACCGGTGGTGGACTCGGCCTTGAAATCGGCCGGCGTCAAGGCTTCGGACTTGGACGCCATCGCGTTTACGAGCGGCCCCGGCCTGTTGGGTTCGTTGCTCGTCGGCGTGTCTTTCGCCAAGAGCATGGCTTGGGCGTTGGGCTGCCCGATGGTGGCGGTCAACCATTTGGAAGCGCACGTGTTGGCGCATTTCCTTCAACAACCCGGCGAGCACAAGGACGTGCCGGCGTTTCCGTATCTCTGCCTGTTGGTTTCGGGCGGCCATACGCAGATTCTGAAAGTATGCAGCCCGTTCCATTTCGAAACGTTGGGCACGACGATAGACGATGCGGCCGGCGAAACCATCGACAAGGCGGCCAAAATCATGGGGCTGCCCTATCCCGGCGGCCCGGTCATCGACCGCTTGGCGCAGACGGGCAATCCCAAGGCGTTCCGTTTGGCCAAACCGCGCATTCCGGAATTGAATTACAGTTTCAGCGGGCTCAAGACCTCGTTTCTCTATTTAGTACGCGACCACTTGGCGCAGAATCCGAATTTCATCGCCGAAAACCAAGCCGACCTCTGCGCCTGCATCCAACAGGCCGTGGTGGATACGCTGTTGGACAAATTAATCAAAGCGGCGGAACAACACGGCATCAAAGACATCGCCATAGGCGGCGGGGTTTCGGCCAATTCGCTGCTCCGAAGCCGCATAGAGGCCTGCGGGCGCGAACGCGGCTGGCGCACGTTCCTGCCGCCGTTCTCCTATACGACCGACAACGCCGCCATGGTCGGCATGGCCGGTTACTTCAAATGGCTTCAGAAAGATTTCTGTGCGTTGGATACCGTGCCCTACACGCGGCAGGCGCGTTAGGATTTTTTCCAGATATACATTTTGCTCTCTTCGCCCCTCAACAGACGGCCGATGTTCTTACGGTGCGTCACGATAATCAACAGCGGCACGAGAATGGCGAATATCATGAGCACCACGTGTTCCTGATGGAATACGAAAATGTCTAAAATCGGGAAGACGATAGCGGCCAGTATGGAGGCCAACGAAACGTAGTGCGTCAACAGGAAGACGAGCATAAAGACGGCGAACGCGCCGAGGAAGGCTTCCGGATACAAGGCTATCACGATACCGACCATCGTGGCCACGCCCTTGCCGCCCTTGAAGCCCGTAAACAGCGGGAAAATATGCCCGAGCAGGACGCTGACGGCCAACAACACATCGTAGTATTCCTGCCAGCCGGCCAAGCAGTCCGGCATCAGGCCGTCGCCGATATGAATGGCCAACCATCCCTTGAACGCATCCAACAGCAAGACGAACAAGCCCGGCTTCCAGCCCAACACGCGGATCGTATTCGTGGTGCCGGCATTGCCGCTGCCATGCTCCCGCACATCGACCTTATAGAAAATACGGCCGATCCACACCGCAAAAGAGATACTGCCCAACAGGTAGGCGATTACCACGCCCAATATCATATGCCACATAGGTCGTTGTTTTTCTTATCGTTATTCTTCCTCTGTATCGTCATCATCCCAATAATAGTCATCTTCATCCGAATAAACGTTTTCTTCCGATGACTCATATTCATCCGCCCCGTCTTCACCGGCCGGTTCGTCCTCTCCTTGTTCGACATCTTCCCCCTCGTCCGACCAATCCTCGTAACCGTCGTAGCCGTCGTAATCCTCGCCGGCCGCATCGTCCAAGCCCGTTTCCGGTACGTCGTCCTCTTCGTATGCGCCGCCGTAATCTTCAAACTCCGTTACAAAGATATTCTTTTTTCGCATTGTAGACAGCGTGTATTGGAATTTTCCCTTGCGCCGCTTGCCGGGCTTGATTTTGTCTACCGCCTCGTTGAAGCCCTGGTCGGAGGAAAGCACTTGCAAGACATGGTCTGCATAATTGAAATAATACCAATTGTAGCGCGAACCTTCTATGTATATATTCAAGACGTCGCCACGGCGGCCACGGCTGATTTGGGCGTAAATCTTCATCTTTTTGTTGACCCGGTGCGGTCCCACCGCCAACAGTTCGCCCGTTCCGGTGGAACGGTAGGAAGACGTCCGCGGATCCCATTCGAAGCCGAGATTGGAGAATACCAAGCCTTTCTGCCAAGCGGCCGGTATGCGGCTGATACCGCCGTAGCCCTGCACTTCATTCCGAAGGGCCGTGGCTTCCTGTTTCGACATCGTTTCCTGCACAAAGACGTCGAACATCGGATTATCGGCCAGATTTCCGGCCATCAGGCTTGTGTTCTTGTTGAGTTCGTCGGCCATCCGCTTGAACAAAGCGGGATTGAAAAAGAAATCCAGTTTCCAGACCACCTGCATGAATAAATCGTCGTCGGACGTACCCTCTTGGAACAGTTGCCCATAAAACGCCGTCTTCATCTCATCGGTCCGCAAATCCAACTGCAACTCACCCGTGGCCGACGACTCGCCCTCGGTCAAATCGTAGGCCAACACCTCGTTGTCGTTGCTGTCCAATATCAGATAAGCCTTGTCTTCGGGCGAATAGCATAGAAAGCCCTCGGCATCGGCAATGGGTTTCTCGCCAGACAGTACCGGTTCCATAAACACGAAATGCGGCCGGCCGTCCGAGGCGGAAAAGAAACCGGCCCGCATGGCGCGGCCGCGGCCGTTCTTCGTGCGGTCCGTAACCGGTATCAATACGGCTTCCGGGTTCAAATAAGCCTGAAACTTGAAAGCGGTGGTAAGCCAATCGTCATTTTCGACCTCCGTCTCGTCCGCCAACCGGTAACGCAGCCCGGCCATGCCGTCGAAATACAAATCCGAACTTTCGCGTTCGGCGGCCACCTTGGCCGAAGCCGTCACCTTGCCCGAAAACTCGAAGCCCTCATCCAAGAACAGGTATTCCTCGTCCAAATCCGCAATGGCTTCGGATGTACTGTCCGAACTACGGACATGGATGCGGTCGAAATGAATGGGTTGCGGTTCCACGCCGGGGGCGATGTATGTATACCACCCGTCAGCCTCATAACGCCAGGCCGATTCTATGCGCCCGTTCACCTGATGGAATTCGTAGGCCGGATAGTCTTCCGAAAAATACAACAATGCGTTTTCAAATGGTTCCAAACGGCCATTCGGCAAAACGGTAACGCGGTTTTCGGCCGGCATCCAGTAAGCGTCGGCTACCGATAGTCCAAAAACGCCCTCGCAAACCATCAGCGTATCTTTGTAGTAAAGTGTGGTATTCAACGCATTGAATCTCAAATCCGCCTGCGATTTGGCCGTGGCGTGCAACGTCAAACCTGCCGAATCAAGGCCGGCCGCCTCCGATGCCAAATCATCCAAAACAATCGGCTCGGCCTGTTGTTCCAAAAACAACTGTTCGTCCGCCCACGACCACTGCAGATAGTAGGCCTCGGCCTCATAAGCCTGCACCGGCATGCGGACGGAAATGGGCTCATCGGGCGTGTCCGAACCGGAAGCCTGCATCTGCAACATCTTGGCCTCCACATCGGCGGCTATACCCACCCCTTTCGCAAGCAGGTAGGCATCCCGCCCGCCGGCGCGACCGCCCAACTGGAAGTCGGCTTCGTCGGCCACGAACAGATGGTCTTCCCAATGCCAATCGGCCGATTTTATCCGCGCATCCTGCCCGAAAACCATCTCACCGTCGGCTTCCGTACCATCGGCCGAGAACGCATAGGTGCCGTCAAAACGCCAAGGCTCGTAATACGGATAAAGCGAATGTCGATTGGTGGATGTCAGACGCAGTTGCGCCGTTTCCGCTTCGTAAAAGCCCCGCACGCTGTCGGCCCGCAGATACGGATAGGTGATACTGCCGGACACCGGATATTTCGTCATATCCTGCTCGAACCGCTCGGCAATCATATTCATATCTTTGGGGCGGAAATACATGGCGCGCGAATGGGTTTGCGAGGCCAGGAAATCGAAACGGCCTTTGCCCACCAAGCCTTTCTTATCCAAACGTAAACTGTCGGTAAAGTGCGCCTGTCCGCCGTAAACCGGCCAACCGTCCTCCGGCGAAACGGTCTTGAAGCCCAACGAAAAATCGGGCATCACAACCAAACGTTCGTCTATGTCGGGGAATATGCCGGCTGAAACCAACGTGCCGTCGAAATGGATACTGTCTACCGAAAATGTATTGAGCCGTAGCAGACGGAACGGTTCCACCTGAAAATAGAAGCTGTCGGAAAGATAGGCGCCACCCTGTATATATTCATCGTCATAATAGACGTATGACGGTATCGTACTCTCGAAAATCGGATAATCCGGACAATCCAGACGTCCGCCCTTGTTCACGTTGCTGTCAATGTATAGCAAACCCGACAAGCTGTGAATCAACGTACTGACTTTCACTTCCTGCCGCATCCCGTATTCATCCACCTTACCCGGCACCGAGAACAACAACGTATCGACCAATCCGATTTCCACCGTAAAATCCTCGTAGGAGAAACGCGCGTCCGTTACATCGAAATCGAACGTACCGGCGTGCAGGATACCGTCAAAATACAGCGAACGGTTGCGCCCCACCGACAATTTCCCTGCATTCGGACGGAAATAGACGCGCTGTTTGGGGCTCAAGATGACTTCCTTGACTTCCTGCATCGCAATCAACAGGCTGTCGGTCCGCATCTCGGCCTTGACCCAAGCCTTGCCCGAAGCCAATATCTCGATACGGTCGTAATCGGACTTTTCGGCCGAAACCGCCAGATACAGATAGAGTTTCGGCAACAGTTCGATTTCCTTTTCCTTGGGACGGTACGTAAGAAAGCCGAAAGAGGCCAGACGCAACATCCATTGGGAGAGCATCGTTTGATCCATGCCCCAATCCGAAGCCAAATTGTCAAGCCCTATCAGATTGGAACCGTAATAGTCGGCGGCCTGTTTGAGCCGATACAGCGGATTGTAGGGCATTCCCTGCATGACCTCCTCCAATTCGGCCTCTTCATAGGCCTGTACGGACGTTACACGTACCACGCCCTCCCTTTCCGGCACACGCAAGATGCCGAACGTCACGCGCCCCTGCTGCGGATACCACTGTATATTCTCGAAAGTCAAATCTATCTGATGATACGTGCTCAGGGCCGGCATTTCGAACGCGAACAATTTGGAATGCGCGAACGTGAAGACCTGCTGCGGGATATCGTAACGCATCTCGCTGGTTTGATGATACAGCGAGTCGCTTTCACCGAGGTAAATCCGCCATGAAGCCATGGACGACTGCAATTTTTCATCTTTATAGACGATACGCGCCGCTTCCACGACACCGACCACCTTTTCATCCTGACGGACCGTCAGCCGCGCCGGCTGGTCGTCGGTACCGAACACCATGCGTGCGCCTTGCTGCACATAGGGGGCTTCGATGTCCAAGCCCGGAAAGAAGTCGGGCAGAGACAGGCGTTCCCCACCCGATTGGAACTGTGGATAGGTGGCCGCTTCGGCGGCCGTCAACACCGAGAGTTTCTCGACGAAACGCCCCGGGATGGGGTCGGGATAGAGTTCGGTATGATAGAATACCGCCGAATCGGTTTCGTAACGGTTGGAATTGAGGTTAAGCCGGTAATCGTATATATTAGCGAATATCCGGCCGCCCGAGGGGCCTATCCGCCGCCAATCGACCGTACCCGCTTCACCTTGAAACGTTTGAGCCAACGGGTCGTAATCGCCGCTCGCCGAATAGATAACACTGCTGTCATTGTAGGCCGTACAGCGAAGCGTGAGGTTGTCGTAATGGAACACGCCGCGCGTACCCGCCTCCGCGTCCCAAACGGGCTGCCCCTCCACTACCGTCCACGTGGCGCGTGTGGAAGCCGCCAACTGCCGTTCGCTCAAAAGCGCCAACGTGCGTTCGGTCAAACGCGAGAAATCGCGGATTTTATGCTGTTCCAACGTTTGTTCGACCGAGCCGAGCCAATCGCCGGTCCAAGCGTAATGCGCCGTATCGGCATACCACTGGGCTTTCAGAAATATATACACATCCGGATAGAAGCGGTATTGCTGCGCCTGCGCCAAGGCGCAAATCCGACTGACCTGACCGGCCGTTTCCGCGCCCATCTTAGGCGCATACAGCGCATAGCCCGCAATAAAGGTGGTCATTTGGCGCTTGACCTCCTTAGACAGGTTGGGGTCGGCATCGACCCACTTCTGCAAGGCGGCGGCCGTCTCGATTTCGGACTGGAAGTCGATGGGCGCGGCATCCTTCCGTTGCGCGTGCGCGGCGGAAGGACACGCGGGGTCGGTCAGGCCGGCGAGGCCCGCCAACAGCCACCAAAGAATACCTATACAGAAGAAAAGTCTTGTTTTCATACCGCTATCGGTTATCGGTACTGGAACGCCAAGGCCGTCCAGGCCTCGCGCGTCTTTTGGGCTTTGAGCGCAAAGCCCAACGCCTCGGCCCTTTCGCGCAAAACGGGCACGTCGCTTTCATAAAAACCGCTCAGGAACAACCGGCCGCCCGCCTGCATGGCTTCGGCATAGGCCGGCAGATGGTTCAACAGGATATTGCGGTTGATATTGGCCAATATCGCCTCCACGCGGCGGCCGGCCAACTGTTCGCTACTGCCCTGCGTTACCGTGATGCGGTCGGCCAGCCCGTTGCGCGCCACATTCTCGCGCGCGTTGGCACAGGCCCAGTCGTCGTAGTCAACGGCCGAGACGGCCGCCGCGCCTTCCTTGGCGGCCAGTATGCCCAGGATGCCCGTGCCGCAACCCATATCCACCACCTGCTTGCCGTGCCAATCGTGCTCGGCGATGAATTCTATCATCAGGGCCGTGGTCGGGTGGTGCGCCGTGCCGAACGACATCTTGGGCTCTATTTCCACAAAATGCCGGACGGCCGGACGTTCGGTATGGAAGGGCGCGTGCACGAAGCAGAAATCACCGATTTGCACCGGCGCGTAATGGCTTTCCCAAGCCTGATTCCAGTTGACGTCCGGCATCTTCTCCCAGCCGCCTGCCTGCACATGGCCGTATTGCGCCATCACGTCCGCGATGGCCGCGTCCGCCTCTTCCGGTTTACCGGCCGTCTCCGGCCAATAACCGATAAGCGCGCCGGCTTCCTGCTCAAAGCTCTCAAAACCCAAATCGCCCAAATCGGATACGAACAGATCCGATTCGGGCGAAACGAGTGTATGTGTGAATACCCTTTTATAGTAACCCATACATTATTTGAACGAGTTGATAATCGTAACGAAATCTTCGGCTTTCAAGGCCGCGCCGCCGATCAGACCGCCGTCCACATCGTTCTGCGCGAAGAGTTCGGCCGCATTCTTGGCATTGCAGCTGCCGCCATAGAGAATCGACAGGTTGCGCGCCACTTCCTTGCCGTATTTTTTTTCCACAAGGCCGCGGATAAACGCATGGACTTCCTGCGCCTGGTCGGGCGTGGCCGTCTTGCCCGTGCCGATGGCCCAAACCGGTTCGTAGGCGATGATGACCTTGACGAAATCCAGCTGTTTAAGGCCGAACAGCCCTTTTTCAACCTGCGTGCGGATAACGTCGAAATGACAGCCGCCCTCGCGGTCTTCCAGCAATTCGCCCACGCAGACAATCGGCGTGATGCCCTCGGCCAACAGTTTGTCCACCTTGGCGGCCACCTGTTCGTCGGTTTCCTTGAAATACTTACGGCGTTCGGAATGCCCTACGATGCAATATTCCACGCCCATCGAACTCAGCATATCGGCCGAAATCTCGCCCGTATAAGCGCCTTGCCCGTGTTCGCTCACATCCTGCGCCCCAACGCCGAACAGACGTTCTTCGTCTTCGGAATGCGACAAATCCAACGCCATTTCCGTATAAAGGCTGGGCGGGCAAACGATGACCTCCACTTTCGAAGACTTCTGCCCCTTTTCTATCTGTTCCGACAATTCGTCCAACAATTCTTCCGCATCCTGAAAGTTCTTGTTCATCTTCCAGTTGCCGGCAACTATTTTCTTGCGCATAATCGTGATGTTTTTAAATGGTTCGTAATGTTATTCGTGTTTGAGGCTTCCCAAATCGGGAAAATCGCGGCCGTTCCAGCGTTTGACCACCACCGGGCCGTCCATGAGAATGACGCCGGGATTGGCGCGTATCATGCTCTTGAGCCCCGTATCATCGCCGAAATAATAGGCCACATCCGCGTCCCCCATCTTTTGCTTGAACGCTTCCATATCGCTGACGGGCGTTTCGGAATCCGTGGCCACGAGCAGGTCGTAGCCGTAGCCCAAGGCGCGGGCTTCGGCCAACTTCGCCCAAATGCGGGTCAGCGTCTTTTCGGACGCCTTCTCCCAATCATATACGATGACCAAAAAATGGAGGCCTTCGCGGCCGATGACCTCATCGGTCACGTCATAGCCGCCGTCCTCGTCGTCCACGCGCTCCAAGAGGCTGACCTCGATGATACGCGGATTCGGGTCTTCGTCGCGGCGCGAAACGAATTCCCAACGGTTGTTCCAGGCAGTGTCGGAAAACGGGATTTCCTTGTCGCGGTATTCCTGCAACGCGCCGGTTTCCTTATCGCGATAGGTAAGATAATAGCGCACCGGCTCGGGATTCTCCACCAACATACGGCGGCCGTCTTTCCAGCCCAGAAAATTGGAAACGGGCAGATGGCGGTAGTTGTAGATTTCAAAACCCAGGAACAGCAAGACGATGCCGGCCGCGATACCCGCCTGCACCTTGCAACAGAAACCCCTTTTCAGTTTCGGCAAAGCGAAAATCAACGCGAGCACCAACGCATCCAACACCAGGTTTTTGTAGAACGTCTGCCAATTCGTGAGAATCAGGGCCTCGCCGAAGCAACCGCAGTCGGGCACCGGATTGGCGATGGCGTCGAAAAACGTCACGACCGTAAAGAACGCCATCATCAGCGCGGCGAGCCAAGTCGTCCATTTCGTCCATACGTTGCACACCAGCAGAGCGCCGACGCAGAACTCCACGAGATTGAGCAGGAACGACAGCGGCAGGGCCAGCGAAACGAGCCACGGCATCTGATAGGCTTCCAGATAGTCGTGGATGACAAACTGCGTGCCGAGCGGGTCCACGCCTTTCACATAACCGGAAAAGATGAACACGCAGCCGACGAGTGTCCGCACGACGGCGCCGCTCGTGGGGCCAAAGCCTTGCCGGTTGAGGACAATCAACAGGATATTCAGGGCCAACAGACTCAAGAACACCGGGCTGTAGCCAAGTACGCCCGCGATGCAGCCGGCCAACACCAACGAACAGCCGATGCCCGCATACGACCATATATTTTCCGTTATTTTCATCTCCGCCTACCGTTTTATTTCTGACTTCCGACCGTACCGGCCGCTTCCTCCGCCATCGTGATGAGCGCGAAAATCGCGTAATTCATCATATCCATGTAATTGGCCTCCAAGCCCTCGGAAACGCAGGTCTTGCCGGCATTGTCCTCGATTTGCTTGACCCGCATGAGTTTCATCAGGATGATGTCGGTCAGCGAATCGACGCGCATCGCGCGCCAAGCCTCGCCGTAATCGTGGTTTTTGTCGCACATGAGCCGGTACGTGGCTTCCGTATAATGGTCGTAGCGTTCCAACGCCTGCTCCACGCTCATGTCGATGGTGTCGCTCCAGCCGAATTCCAGCTGAATCATGCTGATGATGGCGTAATTGATGATGCCGATGAATTCTTCCCGGATGCCGTCCGCCACCTTCTGATCCTTTTCAATCTGTATCGTCCGGATGCGGCGGGCCTTGATTAAAATCTGGTCGGTGAGCGAAGACGGCCGCAAGATGCGCCAGGCCGGCCCGTAGTCCTTCATCTTGGCCGCATAGAGCCGACGGCACTCGGCCATGATTTCCCGATAGGCTTTTTCCGTATCGGACTTCCCCTGCTTCCCCATTTTATTGCATTTTTACCTTGCAAAAGTACGTAAATAATACTAAGTTTGCAACTTACAAAAACCTCTTGAATGACTATGCCCTACACTCTGACTATCAGCGGAAAAGTATATTCCTTGCATCCGCAGAAAGTCATGGGCATCCTCAACCTGACCCCCGACTCTTTTTTCGCCGACAGTCGCTGCACGGGCATGTCCGAACCGGAAATCGCGGACGAAGCCTTGCGCCGCGTGGAACGGATGTTGGCCGACGGCATGGACATTTTGGATCTCGGCGCCGTTTCCACGCGACCGGGTTCCCAAGCGCCATCGGCAGAGGAAGAATGGCGGCGGTTGGCCGAGCCCTTGCGCCGCATCGCGCGGCGCTTCCCCGACCTGCCGGTTTCCATCGACACCTACCGTGCCGACATCGCCCAACGCTGCGTGGAAAACGGCGCGCATATCATCAACGACATTTCGGGCGGGCTGTTCGACGCGCGGATGTTCGAGACCGTCGGCCGCCTGCAAGTGCCTTACGTGCTCATGCACACGTCCGACCGTCCCGACCGTATGCAGGACGCCCCGCAATACGCCGACGCCACGGCCGACCTGCTCCGTTTCTTTTCCGAACGGACGGCGCAGGCGCGACTGGCCGGCATCCACGACCTGATTATAGACCCCGGCTTCGGTTTCGGCAAGACGGTGGAACACAACTACCAACTGCTGGCGCAACTGAGCCGCTTCAAGATATTGGACTGCCCCATCCTGGCCGGCCTGTCGCGCAAGTCCATGCTGTGGAAACCGTTGCAGTCGTCGCCCGAACGGATGCTCAACGCCACCACCTGCGTCAACACGCTCGCGCTCGTACAGGGTGCCGATATCCTGCGCGTGCATGATGTAAAAGCCGCCGCGGAAGCCATCCGCCTTTTCAATTTATATAACGCCTATTAACCCATTGCGCCATGAACCCGTTCCTCAGCTGGATTGAAAACTTTACCTGGAACCAAGCCTTAGACCTCGCCATCATCCTGTTTGGTGCCTACCAACTGTTCAGATTGGTAAGGGGCACTTCGGCGCTCAATATCCTGTTGAGCATCATCGGCGTTTATGTGTGCTGGCAAATCGCGCTCGCATTGGAGATGCCGATTGTGTCCGGACTGCTTGACCGCGTCATCAGCATGGGCTTGCTGGGGCTCGTCGTCATTTTCCAACCGGAGTTGCGGCGCTTCCTGTTCATGCTCAGCACCGGCGCCATCCGCAAGCAGCGCGAACAGAAACTGCTCAAGCGCGTCTTCATGAAAACCTGGGGCAAGCGGCCGTTGCACATCACCCAGATTATCCAGGCCTGTATCCATATGTCGCTGAGCCGAACGGGCGCGCTGATTATCCTGACGCAGCAGAACAAGCTGCCGGCCGTCGTCACCACGGGCGAACGCATGGACGCCATGATTTCCAGCGCCCTCATCGAAAACATCTTCTTCAAGAACAGCCCGCTGCACGACGGCGCGATGATTGTAGAAAACAACAAGATCATAGCCGCCCGTTGCATCCTGCCGGTTACGGCCAACAAAGAGGTTTCGGCGCAATTAGGCCTGCGCCACCGTTCCGCCATCGGCGTCACCGAACAATCGGACGCCTTGGCCATCATCGTTTCGGAGGAAACGGGCTCCGTCTCTTACTGCCAATTCGGGGAAATCACCTACGACGTATCGCCCTCCCAGTTGCGGGCGGAAATAGAGAAATTCTTTGCCGAAGCGGAAGAAGAGATGCAGGCGCATCACCAGCATTAGCCCCGGCACGTCGGATTTATACGTTGAATCTGAAATGCAGGATATCGCCGTCCTGCACGACATAATCCTTGCCCTCCACGCTCAAACGGCCGGCTTCCTTGCAGGCCGCCTCGGAACGCAGACGCACGTAATCGTCGTATTTGATAACCTCGGCGCGGATAAAGCCTTTTTCGAAATCGCTGTGGATGATGCCGGCCGCCTGCGGCGCTTTCGTGCCGCGGACAAACGTCCAGGCGCGGCTCTCGTCGGGACCCGTCGTAAAATACGTCTGCAAATCGAGCAAGGCATAGGCCGCCTTGATCAAACGCGCCACGCCCGATTCTTTCAAACCCAATTCGGACAGGAACATTTCCTTTTCCTCATAGGTCTCCAGTTCGGCGATTTCGGATTCAATCTTGGCCGCCACCACCAGACACTGCGCGTTCTCACCCGCCACGGCCGCCTTGACCGCCTCCACGTAATGGTTGCCCGTTACGGCCGAAGCCTCGTCCACATTGCAGACATACAACACCGGCTTGTCGGTCAGCAGGAACAGTTCGCGCGCCAACCGCCGGTCGTCCTTGCTGTCGAGTTCCACCGTGCGCGCGCTCTTGCCTTGCAACAGCACTTCCTGATAGCGTTTGAGGATTTCCAACAGCCGTTTCGCGTTCTTGTCGCCGCCCGACTGCGCCTGTTTCTCCACCTTGCCCAAGCGCGACTCTATCGTTTCAAGGTCTTTCAACTGCAATTCGGTATCGATGATTTCCTTGTCGCGAATCGGGTCCACCGAACCGTCCACATGCGTGATGTTGCCGTCGTCGAAGCAACGCAGCACATGGATAATCGCATCCGTTTCGCGGATATGCGACAGGAATTTGTTGCCCAAACCCTCGCCCTTGCTGGCGCCCTTGACCAAACCCGCGATATCGGCTATTTCCATCGTGGCCGGAATCACGCGCTTGGGCTGGTCTATTTCGGCCAAATGCTGCAACCGCTCGTCCGGCACCGTAATCATGCCGACATTGGGTTCAATCGTACAAAACGGGAAATTCGCCGCCTGCGCTTTCGCGCTCGACAGGCAGTTGAACAACGTGGACTTGCCGACATTGGGCAATCCGACTATACCGCACTTCAACGACATAACAGGTATTGAAATTAATTCACAAAAAAGCCCTTCCCCCTGCGTTGAGACAAGGCGAAGGGCCGATGGTACCGGAATTTATTCCCAACGGGATTAGGCACCGATATGCGCCTTGTATTGGTCGGCCGTCATCAGACCGTTTACCGCAGCGGGATCGGCTACTTTAATCTTGACAATCCAGCTGGCATAGGCGTCGCGGTTAATCGCGGCGGGATCGTCTTCCAACGCGCTGTTGAATTCCAGAATTTCGCCCTTGACCGGCAACAGCAGTTCGGCTACCGTCTTGACAGCCTCGATGCTGCCGAAGCGTTCGCCACCTTCAATCGTTTCGCCGACGGTATCGATATCTACGAATACCATGTCGCCCAATTCTTTCTGAGCGAAATCGGTGATACCTACATAGGCAACGTCGCCGTCCACCTTGATCCATTCGGAATCTTCCGTGTACTTGAGATTTTCAGGAAAAGTCATAATATTTTAATATTTAATTTGTTATAAATTCCGTTTCGTTTCTAATCCGTTGTGCGCGCGGCACCTATCGCGTCAAAGGTACGATTTTTCGTTTAATTCACCAACTTATAAATGATGCTGATGCCGCCCTTGCCCGTATGGTTGTAGAACAGGTTGGCGATATGCGGCTTGTTGATGGTCATATCGTAGAACACTTTCGCCGACAATTGCTTGGTCAGTTCGTATTCGGCGTAAACGTTGATGGAGGTGACCAACGAACCGGCCGAGGGCGTGCTGACGTTTTGGTCTATGCGTCGCAAAACCGTCTTGGTGTCGCGGACGGAGACATCGGCCTTCAACACGATGTCGCTCGTAATCTTACGCTTGGACGACCCGCCGGAATTGACCTTGAAGCCGACGTTCTTGATGCGGTAGCCCGCGCCCACCACCCACGCGCTGCTGCTTACCTCCGTAATCTGATTGTTGACGAAGCTCAAACCTATCTGACGGCTCTGCCGGTACTCGAAATTGAAGCTGAAATCGTTTTTCAACGTAAAGGCGACCTTGAGCAAGGGGGCGAACTGCTCGCTCAGCACCACGCCGTCGAAGATATACTGCGAGATGAAATTCATGTTGTCGTCCATACGGCTCGGATGGTCCATCGACAGGTCGTACAGCACGTTGTTCGTGTAGGAACCGATGCTGTAAGAGGACGTATAGGCATGGGAGAGCGTAAAGTTCTTGAATATCTTCCGCATGGCCTTTATCTTGGTCAAACCGCTGTAAGACAGCGTCCAGTTCGGCAACGGGAAACGGGTAAGCGTGGACAGCGACATCGTATGGGGGTCGGCGCCCGTGTAGGCGGCCAACAGGGCCGTCAGCATGACATCCTGCGAATTGGACTTGTAGCCATAGGGGTAATAG
>CAYTZG010000004.1:122817-124067 GCA_964442435.1 uncultured Bacteroidaceae bacterium
CCTTGCGCGGCCGCCTTCTCCAAAATGTCGCCCTGGGCACCGAACAGCGCGAAGGCCGCGCCAGGCGCCTGATGCTTGAGGTTGACGCCGAAAATATCCGGTTCCAGCATAAAGCCCGGTATCGTCGTACCCTCGTTGCGCGACCAAGTGACGCTCGCGTCCCGCACCATCATCAAAAAGCGTAACGCGCCCTTGTAGGTCGTTTCCCATACCGTGGCCTTATCCACCTTGACGCGGTTGTCCTCCCCGCTTCCCATGGCCGAATTGCTCCGACCGTTGTTGCGCCGCGATTTGTTGCGGCTCGGCTGGTTGATTTTCTTCAGGAACGGTACCTTATTATAAAGCCCCACGAGATTGACATTGCCCGTCGCATTGAGGTTCATGTTGTTCGCTATCGTATTGCCCAAGCGGTCTTGAATGGCCAACGCGCCGGCTTCCCAGCGGTAAGTCGTCGCATAACCGACATTGGCGTTCACCCAATCCAAGAGCGGGATTTTGTTAATCGGCAATTTGTACGTAATGTTGACGGCCTGGTCGAAATTACGCAATTTGCCGCCCGTCAGGAAACTGCTCCAAATGGAATCCTTTTTGTCGCGCGTGTCGATGAGGCCGAGCGGCTCTTCCAAAAACGCGTTGGCGTTGGCCGAATACTTAAGCGAAATGGATTTCGTGATGTCGTAGCCGAACGTATAATAACGGTTCCAATTGAATTGCTTGTAATAGGTCGGATTCAGCAGAATGTCCCATTCCGGCGTCTTGTTGCGCAATTTGGTGGCCGTGAAGTCGCGCTGCAAATCCATGCCGAACGTAAACTGGTTGGGCACATAGTTAAAATTGAAATCCGTCAGGATCGCCCAGCCCTTCTTCTGCGCCAACTTGGTTTTGGCAAACGGCTCGAAGAATTTGGAAGACGTGGAATAGTTGTAGCCGATGCTCCCCTTGTGGATGAACTGGTTGTCGTACTCCATGTCCTCGTTGCGGCGCAACGTGCTCGAATAGGCATACGACACATTGAAGTTCTCTATATCCCAGAACATAGGCGCCCGGTCTGCGTTCGTCCGCTCCTTGCGCACGTTCATGAAGTTGATATTCTGCCGCAGCGTATAATCCTGAATCTGATGCTTGAACGCCTTTTTATCCTCCGCGTTATAATTGGCCAGCGCGTGTTTGGTTTTGACGTCCGGATCCAACGGATTGTATTCCGGATTGCTGATGATGGACGACAGGTCGTAGTGCACCGGCAGTTTCAG